>JAEWET010000030.1:0-10631 GCA_023389195.1 Pseudomonadota bacterium | reverse complement strand
ACATGTCCGGCATCTCCGCGGTCTCGCCGCCGATCAGCGCGCAGCCGGCCTCCTCGCAGCCGCGGGCGATGCCGCCGACCACCGCCGCGGCGGTGTCGATGTCGAGCCTGCCGGTGGCGAAGTAGTCGAGGAAGAACAGCGGCTCGGCGCCCTGTACCACGAGGTCGTTGACGCACATGGCGACGAGGTCGATGCCGACCGTATCGTGGATGCCGGCGTCGATGGCGACCTTGAGCTTGGTACCGACGCCGTCATTGGCGGCGACGAGGACGGGATCGGAAAAGCCGGCGGCCTTTAAGTCGAACAGGCCGCCGAAGCCGCCGATCTCGCCATCCGCGCCCGGCCGCCGCGTCGAGCGCACCATCGGCTTGATCTTCTCCACCAGCGCATTGCCCGCATCGATGTCGACGCCGGCCTGTGCGTAGGTGAGCCCGTTCTTCTGGTCGCTCATCTGCCAAACTCCGCTTCGGACCGCCAGGGCGAAACTTGCTCGCCGCCGGCCATCCAACTTTCGCATGCCCGTGCCCGCTCTTGGCACGAAGCACGCCCATCCTGCAAGGCGAAGGCGCGCTTGCCGGCCACTTGACCACCGCAACCGCGCGCGCCTATGTCGTGAGCCTGCCCGAACAGCGGATGACGAAGCGCATGACGACGGAAACGCCAACGCCTGCCACCACGCCCGCCACGGTGCAGCTGCGCATGTCGCTGCGCCGGCAGGCCATGTTCTGGGCGGCCGCCGTCGCGGTCTTCGTCCTGTTCCTCTTCATCTTCGCGTCGGTCCTGCTGCCCTTTTTTGCGGGCATGATCCTCGCCTATTTCCTCGATCCGGTGGCCGACTGGCTGGAGCGGCGCGGCCTGTCGCGCATCTGGGCGACGGTGCTGATCCTGATCTCCTTCGTGCTTCTTCTGGTCGTCGGCCTGGCGGTTATCGTCCCGATCCTCGCCAACCAGCTTGCCGGCTTCATCGAGCGCGTGCCGGATTATTTCGCGCGGCTGCAATCACTCGTCACCTCGTTCGACTTCGAATGGCTGTCCTCGCGCATCGGGATGGAGCCAGGCGGGCTGGAAGAGGGGATCGGCTCGATCTTCTCCGAAGGCTCGGGCATGGTCGCCGCACTGCTGGCCTCGATCTGGAGCGGCGGACAGGCGCTGGTCGACATCGTCGGCCTGCTGGTCGTCACCCCGGTCGTCGCCTTCTACATGCTTCTCGATTGGGACAAGATGGTCGCGCGCATCGACCAGCTCGTGCCGCGCAACAATGTCGAGACCGTGCGCCAGATCGCGCGCGACATCGACGCGTCGGTGGCCGGCTTCGTCCGGGGGCAGGGCACGCTCTGCCTCATCCTCGGAGCGATGTATGCGATCGGCCTGACCGTCGTCGGCCTGAATTTCGGCCTCCTGATCGGCATGTTCGCCGGGCTCATCTCCTTCATTCCCTATGTCGGGTCGATGGTCGGGCTCGTTCTGTCGGTCGGCGTCGCCTTCGTCCAGTTCTGGCCCGAATGGCACATGGTCGCGCTGGTGGCGGCGATCTTCTTCGGTGGCCAGTTCATCGAGGGCAACATCCTGCAGCCCAATCTCGTCGGCAAGAGCGTGGGCCTGCATCCTGTCTGGCTGATGTTCGCACTTTTCGCCTTCGGCTATCTGTTCGGCTTCGTCGGGCTCCTGATCGCCGTGCCGGCGGCGGCGGCCGTGGCCGTCCTCGTGCGCTTTGCGATTGGCCGCTACGAGGCCTCTCCGCTCTATAGCGGCGGACAAAAGCCGCTCGACCGGGTCTGATCCGTGACACTCGCGCCAAGACGGCCGCAGCAGATCCCGCTCGATCTGGCGCATCGGCCGGCCACGAGCCGCGACGATCTCGTGCCGGGCACGTCGATCCACCCTGCCTTGCATCTCATCGACACCTATCCTGACTGGCCGGCTCCGGTCGTGGTGATCGTCGGGCCGCGCGGGGCCGGAAAGACCCATCTGGCCTCCGCCTGGCAGGAGATGACCGGCGCCGCCTCGCTTGCCATCGCCGGCATCGCGCCTGAGGCGCTGGACTGGGCCGAGCGCGGGCCGATCCTGGTCGACGATGCCGATCGCGCGCCGATCGACGAGACCGGCCTGTTCCATCTGATCAACGCGGTCCGTTCGGCCGGAACGCACCTGCTGCTGACGGCCGCGACGCGCCCGGCGGCGTGGCCGATCGAACTTCCTGACCTCGTCTCGCGCCTGCGCGCGGCGGCGGTTGTCGAAATCGGTGAGCCCGACGACATGCTGCTCGCCGGTGTCCTCACCAAGCTCTTCTCCGACCGCCAGGTCGAAGTCGATCCGGCGGTGATTCAATATCTCGTCAAGAGGATGGAGCGCTCGCTCGAAAGCGCCAACGATATCGTCGAAAGGCTGGACGCGGCCGCCCTTGCGCGCAAGTCCAGGATCACGCGGGCGCTCGCTGCCGAAGTCGTCGGCGACCGCTGACCGGCGCAGCGGTCGCCGGACCTAACCAACTGATCCTGTTGCGTCCCGAAGATTTTCCACTACTCTGTGACCGTCATCATGGAGGGGGCCATGCCGCTGCATCGAAAGGCGGAAGAAGCTGGGATCATCTCGCCCATCGAGCTGGCGCTCCTGGCCCGCGTCTTCCAGGCCACCGGCCGCACCGGCGAGAACGAGACCGACCGCGAGGCGCGCGCCTCGCGCATCCTCGGCTACTATCTGGCCGGCATCGATGACGAAAGCGAACTGATAACGCTCGCGCGCCAACCTCTGCAGCGGTGAAGCGCCTGACGGGTGGCTGCGCCTTCCCGGATCGGCAAACGACTCGCTGGACGCGCCACTTATAGCGTCGAGCCCATGCGGCTCATGTATTTTCAGACCAATTGTCCGACCTGATCTAAACGGCGATGCAATGCAGAATGGCATATGCTTGACATTATGCTGTTCTGTATTAATGTTTATTGAATGTCGATCAGATCGATATAGTCTAACAAACTATTTAGATCGAGATCTAGTACAAAATATTGGGATCGATCAAGAAGACGCCGAAAGATGACGGCGAAACGATCGAAAAGGGTTGCGGTTTCCTGCGGGCGAGTGAGGCTTCGATGACGACGCTGGACAATGATCGGCTGTATCAACAGGGGCTGAATGCCGGCCTCGTCGAGATGTTCGTCATGCTAGTCAGGGAGATGGACATACAGGGGGCCATCGACAAGGACCTCTTTCTCAAGCGGATATTCACCGCGCTGACCGATCTGGAGAGCCGGACGGAAGGCATGGTTTCGGAGCGCGATCGGGGGCTCATCGATCAGTTGCGGGGCGTCGCGCGTCCGCTCGACCGGAAGTGACGGCGCCTTCGAGCGCCGGAGGGGGGTAGTTGGGCAGCAATTTTCACGAAAGTCTCGACCGGCCGGAAATGCCGTTGCCATCGGACCGGTCGACCGGGCTGGTGTTCACCGCGGTCGCGCTGATCGTCGCAGCCATCTGGCGATCGAACGAGGTCGTGCTTGGCATCGCGCTTGCGCTGGCGGCCGTGCTTGCAACCGTCAGCTTCGTTGCGCCCGGCCGGCTTCGTCCGTTGAACGTCTTGTGGATGCGCTTTGCGGTGCTGCTCAGCAAGATCGTCAATCCGGTCGTCATGCTGATCCTGTTTGCGATCGCCATCGTGCCGACCGGACTGATCATGCAGCGCGTTCGCGACCCGTTGCGAAAGCGCAAGATCGAGACGCCGACCTACTGGATCGCTGTCGATCAGGTCGAGCGCGCCCGCACGTCCAACATGAAGCAGCAGTTCTAGAGCGATGAAGGACATCGGGCAAAGCAGCTTTGTGGAGTGGTCGCAGTAGAGTTGGAGCTGGGGGAATCGCGATGGTTTCGCTTCTGAATGAACTCTTCGTCTATATGGGCGCGCGCAAGAAGTGGTGGCTGTTTCCAGTCATCTTCATGTTGCTGGTCGTGGGCGGGTTGCTCGTGCTGGCGCAGGGCTCGGCGATCGCTCCCTTCATCTACACCGTTTTCTGAGGCGAAGGCGGTCGGCGTTACGCGGTGGGGTCTGGTTGGTCATCTCGCACCCTCGATGGTGCGAGTTGTCGGGGTCGTGGGGACGTGCGTATGCGCATCTTGGGTATTTCCGCCTTCTATCACGACAGCGCCGCGGCGCTGCTGGTCGACGGCCGGCCGGTCGCGGCCGCACAGGAAGAGCGTTTCACCCGCAAGAAGCACGATCCGGGATTTCCCGAGAATGCCATTCGCTATTGCCTCGACGAGGCGAAGGTCGGACTCGACGACATCGACCATGTGGTCTTCTTCGAAAAGCCGATCCTGAAATTCGAGCGGCTGCTGGAAACCTACCTTGCCAACGCGCCCGCGGGATATGCCTCGTTCCGCATGGCGTTGCCGATCTGGCTCAAGGAAAAGCTGTTCCAGAAGGTCGGGATGGTGAAGGCCCTGAAGCCTTTCTCCGCATCTGAAAAAGGCATCGAGGAGAAGCTTCTTTTCGCCGAGCACCACCAGAGCCACGCGGCGTCGGCGTTCTTCCCGTCGCCCTTCGAGGAGGCGGTCGTTCTGACGCTCGACGGCGTCGGCGAATGGGCAACGACTTCGGTGGCGATCGGGCGCGGTTCGCAACTCGAAACGGTGCGCGAGATCCAGTGGCCGCACAGTCTGGGTCTGCTCTACTCGGCATTCACCTACTATGCGGGCTTCAAGGTCAATTCGGGCGAATACAAGGTGATGGGTCTGGCACCTTACGGCGTGCCGCGATTTGCCGACACGATCCTCGAAAATATCGTCGACCTCAAGGCCGATGGAAGCTTCTGGCTCGACCAGAAATACTTCAACTACGCGACCGGCCTGACCATGACCTCCAAGGCCTTCGACGACCTCATGGGCGGCCCGCCGCGCCGTCCGGAATCGCCGCTGACCCAGCGCGAAATGGACCTGGCGGCCTCCGTCCAGGCGGTGACCGAAGAGGTCATGTTGCGCATCACGCGCGACCTTGCCCGAACCTACGACATTCCCAATCTGTGCATGGCGGGCGGTGTCGCGCTGAACTGCGTCGCCAACGGCAAGATACTGCGCGACGGCGCGTTCGAGCGGGTCTGGGTCCAGCCGGCGGCCGGCGATGCGGGCGGCGCGCTGGGCGCGGCCTATGCGGCGCATTCCACTCATATGAACCGGCCGCGCCACAGGACCGAAGCGCTCGACGGGATGTCCGGCTCGTTTCTCGGCCCCGCCTATTCTCAATCCGAGATCGAGGAACGCCTGACGCAGGCGGGCGCGAAATTCGAGACCTTCGACGACGTTGCCACGCTGGAGCAGACGGTGGACGCACTGGAGGCCGGACACGCCGTCGGCTGGTTCCAGGGACGGATGGAATTCGGCCCACGCGCCCTCGGCGCACGGTCCATTCTCGGCGATCCGCGCAATCCCCAGATGCAGCGCAACCTCAATTTGAAGATCAAGTACCGCGAAAGCTTCCGCCCGTTCGCGCCCTCGGTCCTCGCCGAGGACGTGTCCGACTATTTCGATCTCGACGCCGACAGCCCCTACATGCTGCTCGTGGCCGAAGTCGCGGGTGAGCGTCGGCGCAAGATAAGCGCGGCTGAGGAAGCGCTGTTCGGGATCGACAAGCTCAATGTTCCGCGGTCCGACATTCCGGCGGTGACGCATGTCGACTATTCCGCCCGCGTCCAGACCGTGCATCGCGAAACGAACCCGCGCTACCACGCGCTGATTTCGGCGTTCAAGGCGCGCACTGGTTGTCCCGTCGTCGTGAACACCAGTTTCAACGTCCGGGGCGAGCCGATCGTGCTGACGCCCGAAGATGCCTTTCGCTGCTTCATGGGCTGCGAGATGGAGACGCTCGTCGTCGGCAATTGCGTCCTGCGCAAGCCGACGCAGAACGAGGCGCTGAAGGTCGATTACAAGGATCGTTTCGAACTCGATTGAGGACAGTTCGGTGCCGGGAGGGGATGTAAAGTCATCGTCGCAAATCCGCTCCAGGGCGGGCAGGCACCGCATGACCCTTCTTCTGGGTGGCGGCGCGTGCCTTTGTGCGGCGGCCGCGCTGCTGGCAGCTTCGGCGGACTTCACCGACACGACGTACGCGGCGCGCCGGCTTTTCGGCCTCTGGCGCCTTCGGCACGTGGCACCCGTCATCGTCCTGGTTCTTGTGGGCGTCGGCCTTCTGATGGCTGCGACGTCCCGCCATAGGCTGCTGTCCTACCTCGCCACGACGGGCACCACGTTCGCGCTGTTCGGCCTGCTCGAGCTTGGCGGGGCGGTCGGGCTGATCCCATGGTCGAGCCTGCTGCGCGCAAACTCGGACGAGTTGGGCGGCCTCAGCGTCGAACTTTCGCCGAACGTCGATGTCGTAGGGACGAGCTTCCAGGATACGGCCGTGATCTGGGGACTGCCCTCCGATCCTGTACCGTTCCATTTCCGCACCGATCGGTACGGCTTCCGCAATCATCCGGACCGGGCTGCGAAAGATGTCGACATCATCCTGCTGGGCGATTCGATCCTGGTCGCCGCGCTTGTCCCGTTCGATCGGACGATCGGCGCCCAATTGGAGGCGGCGACGGGGCGCCCCGTGATGCAGGTCGCGCTCAGCGCCATTTCGCCGCAACGCGAGCACGAACTCTTCGATCTGCTCGAGGCGGACGTCAAGGGCAAGACCGTTGCCCAGTTCATATTCGAGGGAAACGACCTCGTCGACTCGCGGATTTATGGCGAGCGCGGCCTGCAGCGGCTGCCGCAACCGGGCGACGACAGCCTGCTGCGCCAGATGTGGGACCTGCTGGTCGTCTCCACTGACGATCTCGGCGGCGCCGAGGGTCTGCGCGTCTGCAATATCGACGGCAGCACCTACACCTTCTTGTGGGGAAGACGCTCCTTCGAGGGCCTCGAGGCCGAGCAGCAGGTGATCGCGGATGCGCTCGAGGGTTTCGCATCGAGGATTCGTTCCGCCGGGGGAAGCTATCTCGTCGTATTCGTGCCGGACAAGCTGCGCGTCCTCGCGCCGTTCTGCAATTTTCCGCCCGATGGCGGGATAAAGGACGCCGCCGGGGAACTCGGCCCGTTCCGCGACTTCGTCTCGCAATGGGCGGAGCGTACGCGCATTCCGCTTCTGGATTTGACGGAGCCGCTGATCGATTCCGCCGGGCAGGGCGAAATTCCCTGGTTCTGGGGCGACACGCATATGAACGAGATCGGCCAGTCGGTTGCCGCGCAAGCGCTTCGTTCATGCCTCGAAGCAAGCTCTTTGACCCCGGACTGCGGGAGTGGACGATGAACCGTTTCACGACCCGCCCGCTTTGGAGACAGCCAGCATGAAGCTCGCATCATTCGTGAAGGTGGCAACCTTCAACCTGTTCCTGGTCGCGGTAGGGCTGGGCGTCGTCGAACTCGTCTTCGGCTCCTGGTTTTCGGACACGCATGCCCTCTACCAGTTCACGAAAGCCCGCAATTTGCGCCTCGAGCAGGCAAATCCGTTCGGCAACGATCCGGTGCAAATCGTCTATACGCGCGACGACAACGGCTTTCGCGGCCTGACATCCGGCGTGGACGAGATCGACATCCTGACCGTCGGCGGCAGCACGACGGATCAGCGTTATCTCGACGACGATGCGACCTACCAGGCCGTTCTGGCCAGTCTGTTCAAGAAGAAGGGCCGCGACGTCTCCATCGTCAACGCCGGGATCGACGGGCAGTCCACCATCGGCCACATCCACAACTTCGCCTCCTGGTTCGACAGGATCGAAGGTCTCAAGACGCGCTACGTTCTCTACTATGTCGGAATCAACGACGTCCTCAAATTCGCGCCCCACGAGACATATGACGTCGTCGAGGTTCAGACGACGCGGTTGAAGTGGCAGCTCTATGTCCGGGAGAAATCGGTCCTCTACCAGCTCTACCTGATCGCCAAGCAGCACGCGGCTGCCTCGCCTTATGCTCACGGCGTTTCGAGGGAGCACATCGTCGATCCTGCGACGGCGGTGGACCGTGGGCGGGTCGCGACCTTCGACGTGCCTCAACTCCAGGACAACATCGACGCTCTCCGGCTGCGGATCGCCGAGCTCGATCGGCTGACGCGCCAGATGGGGGCATCGAGCATTTTCGTGACCCAGCGCAGCGCCCGGTGGGACCGGATCGACGGACGCATCGTCGGCATCCCTGCCTATGGCGACGAAAGCAGCGAGTTCCGGCTCCTCGCAGACGTCGTCAACGGGGTCGACATTCACCATGTGGAAGAACGCGTCGCCGAAGCGATCATGGCCGAGTGCAAGGCTGCGGACGCGATCTGCATCGATCTCTTCGAGAATATCGATTTCGATGTCGGCAAGGATTTCTACGATTCGGTGCACACGACGAGCTCGGGCTCGCGGGCCATCGCCAAGTATCTGTACGACGCGCTGCACGACAGGATCTGATGTCGGGCGTACGAGGCGTTGATTATGTTGGCGATCCCGGCAGGATTCGAACCTGCGACCATCGGCTTAGAAGGCCGGTTTCAGAGCCCTTACTCTTGCTGACACAGCTGTTACTAACGCTTACCAACCGCTTGGAAATCGCGGCGTCTACCCTTACTCTCTAAGCCGGTACTCGCGCCTATGCCTTACTCTCACTTACCGCGCGGTGCTGACATGGTGCTGACACGGAAGGTCGTGTCAGAAAGGAGCGCCCGGTGCCGAAGCTGACGAAGAGAGTGGTCGACGCTCAGACGCCCGATGCTGAGCGCCGGTACTACGTATGGGACGAGCAGATCAAGGGCTTCGGTCTGCTGGTCCTGCCGTCCGGTGTGAAGTCGTACATCTACCAATATCGAACACCGGAGGGGCGCGAGCGTCGCGTCACCATTGGCAAGCACGGCTCACTTACACCAGACGAGGCCCGCGATAAGGCGGAAGACCTGCGCGTCGCCGTCAAGAATGGGCGGGACCCGCTCGCCGAGAAGCAGGCGAGGAAGATGGTGCTCACGGTCGCCGATGTGCTCGACGCCTATCTCGACTCGGAGGACTTTAAGGGGAAGGCGGACGGCACGCGTGCAACCGACCGTGGGCGCATCGTTCGGCACCTGAAGCCGCTCCTAGGCCGGCACCATGTCGAGACGCTGGTCCCTGCCGATGTGAAGAAGGCTCACGCCGCGATCCGTGACGGAAAAACGGCCACCCGCGAAAAGATGGGCCATCGCGCCTTGGCGCGCGTGCGCGGCGGGGAGGGGGCGGCTCGCAAGTCGATCCGGCTGCTTCGGTCGACGCTGGCCTGGGCGCTGCGGGAAAAATTGATCGCCGCAAATCCTGTCGCCGACATCAAGACTGGCGCGGACGGGACGCGAGACGTGATCCTAGACGATGCCAAAGCCTACGGGCGCCTTTTTCAAACCCTTGACCGTATGGAAGCGGAGAAACGGCTTCGGCAGCCGGTGGCCGATGCCATACGGCTTATCGCGCTGACTGGCGCACGGCGTGGCGAAGTGACTGGCATGGTATGGCGCCACGTTGATCTAAAGGCGGGGTTGGTCACCCTCCCGCCTTCCGGGCACAAAACGGGGGGCAAGACGGGCAAGCCGCGCATTATAGGCCTTCCGGCAGCGGCGCAGGCGATCATCGCCCGACAGCCGGACGGCGCGGCCGATAGTTTCGTTTTCCAGCCGGCGAAGGGCAACGGGCCGGTGGTGCTGTCCAAGGTCTGGACGAAAGTCCGCGAGGAAGCTGGATTGCCGGAAGGCATCGGCCTGCATGGACTTCGTCACTCTCTTGCCTCTCACATGGCCATGCAGGGCGCGCAGGCGTCGGAGATCATGACGGCGCTGGGACACAGAAGCATCACGACATCGGCGAAGTACGTACACTGGGCGCAGGATGCTCGGCAGGCCGTCGCGGAGAAGGCGGCGGCGGTGGCGTTGGCGGGTATGACGGCGCGCGTTGAGCAAGGCGACGTGGTGCCTTTGAAGGGCGGTGCATGATGCCGGTCACCAAGCGTGAGGTGGGCACGGGCATCACTGCCAAGGTCCAGATCCAGATTTCCGGCCCATTCGGCGAGGAGGAACTGGAAGAGTTGCGTGGGAGCCTTGGAACCCCCACGATAAAGGACGTGATCCATTCAATCGAGCTGGTCGCTTCCGATATCTTGCAGCGTGCCGGCCTGCCGACGATGTTCGGTTCGTACCTCAAGGTTGGCGATGGAGAATGGCTGCCGGACCAAGGAACCGACAAGGCGATGGCCGCCTACAAGTCGGGCGTCCCGATAACAGCTTGCACGGGTGTGTGGCAGATTGCGCTTCGGTTTGGCTACGACCAGGACAGCCGGGTTGGCTACGCTGCACGCATGGTCGATAGGATCGGCTGGGCACGCCGGTACTCCGACAAGGGCGACAATGAACGAGCGGCCTTAGAGTTCTTCAGGCTGGGCGGTCTGTTGCTTGAGGCGCAGATGAAACAGCGGTGGGAGCCTGCGGCGCTGACTGGCAGAAAGGTCAGGCATGAAGAACCGGGCTCCAACCGTGGCGGGCGCAAGAAGGGGGAGAAGCTTGCACGAGACGTGGCGCTAGCCCGAGAGTATCAGGATCGCCGTCCCTTTTCGCGTATGTCGGACACAGCGTTGAAGCAGCAGATCGGTGCAGCTCAAGGTCTAGGACGGAGTACCGC
>JAEWET010000008.1:0-98362 GCA_023389195.1 Pseudomonadota bacterium | reverse complement strand
CCTACATCAACAGCGGCAACGCCCTGCTGGTCAGCCACAAGGGCCGCGACCGCGTCCGCGACGACGTCGCGGCGATCTGCAGGCGCGAGTTCGGCTTCGACAAGGACATCCACGTCGTCTCGCGCGGCGAGTGGTCGGACGTCATCGACGCCAACCCGTTCCCGGATGCGGTGAAGACGCCGAAGTTCCTGCATGCCGCCTGGCTCGAATCGGCGCCGAAGGCCGAGGCGCTGACGACGCTCCGCGCGGTCGCCCAGGGAGGTGAACGCATCGAGGTCGTCGGCCGGGCCGCCTACCTCCACACGCCGAACGGCTTCGGCACGTCGAAGCTCGCTGCCAGGTTCGACAAGGGCATCGGTGTGCCGAACACGGCGAGAAACTGGAACACCGTGCTGAAGCTGATGGAGATGGCCGACGGCGCGGCCTGAGACGGCTCTCGGCGCAACGGCGGTTGCGCCCGCCGCCCGAGGGTGCCATATCCCGTCCGGGTGCCGTCCTCCAGGTCGGCAGGTTTCAACGCTGGTCGGGCCGCCAGCGCAGTCGAAGCCTGCCCGGAGTCCGCATGTCCGCCAAGACGCACGCCCACCCCAGCGCCCTTCGTCGCTTCCTCGACGGCCAGTCCTCCGCCGGTCTCGTCCTCATGGGCGCGGCGGCACTGGCGCTTCTGATCGCCAACTCGCCGCTGGTCGGCGCCTACAACGCGGTCCTGAAGACGTATCTCGGCCCGCTGTCGGTCTCGCACTGGATCAATGACGGCCTGATGGCCGTGTTCTTCCTGATGGTTGGCCTGGAGATCAAGCGCGAATGCCTCGACGGCCAGCTGTCGACGTGGTCGCGGCGCGCGCTGCCGGGCATTGCCGCGGCCGGCGGCATGATCGTACCGGCACTCATCTATCTGGCGTTCAATCCGGGCGAGACGGCGCGCGGCTGGGCCATTCCCGCCGCGACCGACATCGCCTTCGCGCTCGGCGTCATCTCGCTGCTCGGACCGCGCGTGCCGGCGTCGCTGAAGATCTTCCTGGCCGCCCTCGCCATCATAGACGACCTCGGCGCGGTGATCATCATCGCCCTGTTCTACACGGCCGGGCTTTCGGTGATCGACCTCGCCGGAGCCGCCGCCGTGATCGCCGTGCTGTTCGCGATGAACCGTGCCGGCGTGAAGTCACTCACCCCCTACCTGCTGCTGGGGCTTGTCCTGTGGGTGCTGGTGCTGCGCTCTGGCGTCCACGCGACGCTGGCCGGCGTCCTGCTCGCCTTCACGATCCCGCTGAGAGCCACGCCGGGCCGGCCCGACGACGAGGAGAAGAGCCCGCTCCACCGCCTCGAGCACGCCCTGCACATTCCGGTGGGCTTCATCGTCGTGCCCATCTTCGGCCTCGCCAACGCGGGCGTCACGGTCGTCGGTCTCTCGTCGGACGCGCTGGTCGCGCCGGTCACGCTCGGGGTCGGGCTTGGCCTGTTTATCGGCAAGCTGGTCGGCGTGCTGGGCTTCTCCTTTGTCGCGATCCGTATCGGCCTCGCGGACATGCCCGCCTATGCCGGAAAGATGCAGCTCGCCGGGACCGCGCTGCTGTGCGGCATCGGCTTCACGATGAGCCTGTTCATCACGCTGCTCGCCTTCCCCGACAGCCTGGTGCTGCAATCGGAAGCCAAGATCGGCATCCTCGCCGGATCCTTCGTCGCCGGCCTGCTCGGCTACCTGCTGCTGCGCTTCGCGCCCCAGGACTGGCCGCCCAGCCCGTCGCGATAGGAGGGTGCCGCGGAATTCGTTTGCTTTTCCGCGGCCCATCCCCCATATGCGCGGCACAGGCGCCTGGGCCGGCGAGTTCATCGCACGGCTTTCTCACCGAGACTTCGTCGCGCCCCGTTCCCGGTTACGGCCGTGGGGCAAGTCCCGCCACATGACGCGGCGGGCGCGACAGCGCAAATGTCCGGGCTTTCCTCCCGCGCCTTGTCGTTCATCACATCAGGACCTGCCGGGCTTTTGCGCCCCGGCGTCCCGCAACGTGCGGCCGCATCGCGGTCCGCCGGAAGAGATCATTTTGACCAACGAGACCACCACAATCGATTCGGGCTTCGCCGCCCTCGGCATCACCGGCCCGCTTCTGAAGGCCGCCGCGGCGGTCGGGCTGACCGAGCCCAAGCCCATCCAGCAGAAGGCGATCCCGCCCCACCTCGCCGGGCGCGACATCGTCGCGATCGCCCAGACCGGCTCCGGCAAGACGGCAGCCTTCTCACTGCCGATCGTCGCCAAGATCGCGGCGCTTGGCACCAAGCGCCTGCCGCGCACCTGCCGCGCGCTGATCCTCGCCCCGACGCGAGAGCTCGCTGTTCAGATCGAGGAGACCATCCGCGGCCTGTCCAAGGGCCTGCACATCTCGACCGCGCTCGTGCTCGGCGGCGTGTCGCGCGGCAGCCAGGTAAAGCGCATGCAGCTCGGCGTCGACGTGCTCATCGCCACGCCCGGCCGCCTCACCGACCTCGTTCGCGAGGGCGAAGTGAAGCTCAACGACACGCGCTGGCTCGTCCTCGACGAGGCCGACCGCATGCTCGACATGGGCTTCATCAACGACGTCAAGAAGATCGCCCGCGCGACTCACCCGAAGCGCCAGACGGCGCTGTTCTCGGCGACCATGCCGAACGAGATCGAGCAGCTCGCCCGCGGCATCCTCAAGGACCCGGTCCATGTCGAAGTCGCCCCGCAGGGCACGACGGCGGCCGAAATCCACCAGAGCGTCGTGATGGCGCGCCTGAAGCAGAAGCGCGACGTCCTGTCGACCATGCTGAAGGACGACGCGATGTCGCGCGTCATCATCTTCGCGCGCACCAAGCACGGCGCCGACCGCGTGACCCGCGATCTCGTCCGTGATGGTTTCGAGGCGGCCGTCATCCACGGCAACAAGTCGCAGAATGCCCGCCAGCGCGCGCTGAACGGCTTCCGTGACGGCGAGGTCCGTATTCTCGTGGCGACCGACATCGCCGCGCGCGGCATCGACGTGCCGAACATCACCCATGTGGTGAATTTCGACCTGCCGGACGAGGCGGAAAGCTACGTCCACCGCATCGGCCGCACCGGCCGCAACGGCGCGGACGGCATCGCGATCACGCTGTGCGATCCTTCCGAGGGCTCCAAGCTGCGCCAGGTCGAGAAGATCATCCGCATGAAGCTGCCGATCGCGGCCGACCATCTTGGCCAGGCAGACCCGGTTCAGCGCAAGTCCGAAGCCTTGCCGGAAGAGCGCGAGAATCGCCGCCCGGCAAATGCCAACGGCAAGCCGCGCCAGGGCCGCAAGCCCGGCTTCGGCCAGGGCTCCGGCAAGCCGGCGGAGGGCCAGAAGCGCCCGTTCCGCGCCAAGCGCCGTGGCCCAAGCAATGGCGGCGGTTCGCGCCGCGCTGCCTGATTGCGCCTAACGCGTTAATCAACTAATCCGTTTCCCGTCGGCCGGGTGGCCGCACCAATGAAAGTCGACGGGAAACGCTTCATGGCTGGCTTGGCCGCTCTTGCGATCGCCTATGTGCTGTCGCAATTCTACCGCTCCTTTCTGGCGGTCCTCACACCGGTTCTGGGCTCCGAGCTCGGGGCGACCAATACCGACCTTTCGCTCGCCTCGGGCGCGTGGTTCGCATCGTTCTCGGCGATGCAGTTCGTGGTCGGCGTGTGCCTCGACAGATACGGCCCCAAGCGAACGGCCGCCGTCCTGCTCGCCATCGGCGGCGGGGGCGGGGCGTTTCTCTTCGCTTTCGCAACCCAGCCCTGGATGGTGATCACGGCGATGGCGCTCATCGGCGTCGGCTGCGCGCCGGTGCTGATGGCCTCGGTCTTCATCTTCGCCCACACCTATTCGACCGCGCGGCTGGCGATCCTCACCTCCTGGCTCGTCGCCTTCGGCTCGCTCGGCAATGTCGTCGGCGCCTCGCCGCTGGCCACTGCCGCCGAAGCATTCGGCTGGCGTCCGGTGATGATGGGGCTTGGCGTCGTCACGCTTCTCACCGCCTGCGCCATCATGGTTTTCCTGCGCGATCCGCATCGCGATGCGAGCTTTGCGGCGGGGGCCGGGTTCTCCGGCTATCTGGAACTCTTCAAGCTGAAGGTCCTGTGGGCGCTGTTTCCGCTGACCGCCATCAACTACGCCGCCGCAGCCGGCATCCGCGGCCTTTGGGCCGGTCCCTATCTCTCCGACGTCTATGGCGCCGATGCGCTGATGATCGGGCAGGTCACGCTCTTCATGGCGCTGGCGATGGTGGCGGGCGGGTTCATCTACGGGCCGCTCGACACGATCTTCCGCACGCGCAAATGGGTGGCGATCGTCGGCAATTCGCTCAGCCTTGCCGTCCTCGTCTATCTCGCGCTCAACCCCGTCACGAGCATCGCCCAGACGACGATCATCTTCGTGCTGATCGGCGTGACAGGGGCCGCTTACGGCCTCCTGATGGCGCATGGCCGCGCCTTCCTGCCGGCGCATCTGACGGGGCGCGGCGTGACGCTTCTCAACTTCTTCTCCATCGGCGGCGTCGGCGTCATGCAGTTCGCGACGGGGCCGATCGTCTCGGCCAATGCGGTCACGGGCCAGCCTGAATCCGGCTATGCCGCGCTCTTCGCCTTCTATGCCGCGATGCTGGCGATCTCGCTCTTCATCTACCTGTTCGTGCGGGACGCGAAGCCGGAAAGGGCGAAGCTCGCCACCGCCTAAAGCGCGTTTTCGCGCAGCCAGTTGACGCTCGTCTCGATGATGAGCTCGTTGGTCTGCGGCGAGAGTGCGTCGCCGGCGATGACGTGGTTCTGCGGGTCGCCGGAGCTTTCGATCAACAGGCTGTCCGAAAGCGCGCCCCAGCGCGCGGCGATGTCGGCCGTCACCTCGGCGTCAACGATCCGGTCGCCCGCCGAATAGACGAAGAAGGCGGGGATGCCGATCTCCTCGACCGGCGCATCATGCGCGAGCTTCGTCAGCGCGGCCATCGGCAGGATCGCCTCGGTCGGATAGCGCGGGGTCCACAATCTGCCATGCGCCTCGTTGCGCGGCGTGAACTGGCGCTCGGCGCCGCTGGCAAGGCGCGCGACCCGGCCGCCCCATGGACCGGTCAGGAGCGAGGCGCCCGCCGCGCGGATGCGGTAGTTCGGCGAAACGAGAACGAGGGCTGCAACATCTTCGGACAGTTCGGGCTGCGTCGCGGCCCATGTGGCAAGGCCGGCGCCGGTGGATGTCGCGACGACGACGACGCGCGAGCCAAGCCGGCGTCCGATCTCGATCGCCTCGGCGTAGTCGTTGACCCACGCGTTGACGCTTCCCGTCGCCATCGCCGCGCCGTCCTGGCCGTGGCCGGTCAGGCGGGTGAAGAAGAGGTTGGCGCCGAGGCGCGATGCGATCTCGTCGGGAACGGGGCGGATCTCGCCGCTCGAGGCGGAAAATCCGTGAATGTAGACGATGGCGAGCGGCGTGCGGGCCTTGGAGGTGGGGAACGCCCAGACGATTTCCTTGCCGACGCCGTCGCGCAGGTTCGGCACGTCGCGCTCGCGGCCGGCCAGATAGGCTTCGACATCCTCGCCGATCGTCGCGGGATCGAAGGTCAGGGTCGTGTCGACGGCGACGCGCGGGCCGGCGAAAAATGCCGCGGCGCCGATTGCGGTCAGAAGAAATACGGCGAGGATCGCCCACATCCCGCGCCTGCCTTGCTTGCCCGGCCCTGCCTTCGCCATCCCACCTGCCTCGTCGCATATGCTTCTGCCATCGAAACCGAATGTGCCTTTTCGGCGTAAACATCAACAGTTCCTGCCGCCTGAAAGCCCGTCATGACCCTGAAGGCATCCCGCCTTGTCCTCTACGCGCTGCCCGCGATCCCGCTCGCGGCGCTGACCCTGCCGCTCTACATCATCGTGCCGACCTTCTATTCGGAAGCGCTCGGGCTTTCGCTGGCCTCCGTCGGGGCGGCGCTGCTCTTCGTTCGCCTGTTCGATGCGTTCAACGACCCGCTGGTCGGCTGGATGGCGGATCGTTGGCGGCCGTCCATGGGGCGGCGGCGGGCGACGTTTCTCGCCTCGCTGCCGATTGCGGCGCTTGCCGCGCTGATGCTGTTCTGGCCGCCCGTCGATGCGGGTCCGGGCCATCTGGTCTTCTGGGGCGCCGTGCTTTCGCTGGGCTATACGGCGGCGATCATTCCGCTGACCTCATGGGGCGCGGAGATGGCGGGCGACTATCGCGAGCGGGCGCGGGTGGCGGGCTTTCGCGAGGGGTTCACGCTTGTCGGCACGCTTCTCGCCATCGCGCTGCCCTTCGCCATCGGCATGGAGAGCGCAGAAGGGCTGCATGGTCTTGCCGTGCTCGGCATCGTCGTCGCCGTCCTGCTTCTGGCGCTGGGCGGGCTCACCGTCTGGCGGGTGCCCGAGCCGCGCGAATATTCGCGAACCCGGCTCGATCTGCGCGACGGGCTCCGCCACATGGGGCGCAACGGGCCGTTTCTGCGGCTGATCGCGGCGTTTCTCATCAACGGCCTCGCCAACGGCATTCCCGCGACGCTCTTCCTTTATTTCGTTTCCGACCGGCTCGGCCTGCCCGAAATGCGCGGGCCGCTTCTCTTCGTCTATTTCCTCGCCGGCATTGCCGGCATGCCGCTGGCGCTGGCGGCCGCGCGGCGGTTCGGAAAGCATCGCGCGTGGTGCGTGGCGATGCTCTTCACCTGCGCCGTCTTCGCCTTCGCGCCGCTCATCGGCGAGGGCAACTGGCTGGCCTTCGCCGTGCTGTCGGTCGCGACCGGGCTGACGCTCGGCTTCGACCTCGCGCTGCCGGCGGCGATCCAGGCCGACGTCATCGACGTCGACACGGCCGCGTCGGGCGAGCAACGCTCGGGGCTCTATTTCGCCGCGTGGAGCCTTGCGACCAAGCTTTCGCTGGCGCTCGCCGTCGGGCTCGCCTTTCCGCTGCTGCAATTCTTCGGGTTCGAAGCGGGCGGCGACAATGATGCGTGGGCGCTGACCGCGCTTGCCGTCACCTATGCGTGGGTGCCGGTGGCGCTCAAGCTCGCAGCGATCGGCCTGATGTGGAATTTTCCGCTCGACGAGACGACGCAGCGGGGATTGCGGTCGCGGATCGAGGCGGTCAGTTGACCGTGCGGCGCTTGTCCTTGCCGGAGGCGACGCGGCGCTTGTCCCAGCCGGTCACGCGCTTGACGAGGCGATAATAAAGTGAATCCGGAAGATAGCCGAACGCTTTGAGAACATAGGACAATCGGCGCGGGAACGAGGCCTCGAACCCGCCGGTCTTCAGGCCCTCGACATAGCGCGCGCCGGCATCCTCCACCTTCATCAAGGCGGGCATCGGGAATTTGTTCTTTGCGGTCAGCGGCGTCGCGACGAAGCCGGGATTGAACATCTGGATGCGGATGTTCTGCTTGTCGAAATCGTATTTCAGGCTGCGCGCCATGCTGTTCAGCGCCGCTTTGGTCGCGCCATAGGCGGCGGCGGAGGGCAGGCCGAAATAGGCGGTGACCGAACCGGTGATCGCGATCTGGCCGAAGCCGCGGTCGCGCATCCTGTCGGCAACCGGGACGAGGCCGTTGACGACGCCGTAGAGATTGACCGTGAAGGTGCCGTGGAAGTTTGCGACTTCCAGCCGCTCGCCGATCGTCGGCGAATAGGTGCCGGCATTGAAGACCGCAAGGACGATGGGCCCGAGTTCGCGCTCGATGCGCTGGACGGTTCGCTCCATGGCGTCCGCGTCGGTGACGTCGCAAACCATCGGCACGATGCGGCCGGAGAGCCCGCTTGCCGCATGCGACACCTCGACCAGCTTTTCCTCGTCGCGCGCCGTGATGGCCACCACATAGCCCTCGCGCGCGAGATCGATCGCGACCTGCCGGCCGATACCGGTCGAGGCGCCGGTTATCCAGGCGACGCCGTCCTGGGGGCGGGCGCGGTAGAGTGTCATCGGCAAGGACCTTCGATTGAGGAGATCAGGCGCCCAGAATGTCGGTCAGGCGCTGGCCGAGCGGGCCGGTGAAGCGCAGCGGGGCGTCGGTGATCGCAAAGCCGATGCAGGGACGCTCCTTCTCCGCGATCGGGCGGTGGTCGATCGCCTCGTTGGCGACCGAGATGTCGCCGCGTCCGTAGCGGCCGAATATGTCCGTGAACGCGCCGTCGAGCACCAGCGTCAGTTCCTGCCCCTCATGGGTGTGGGCGGGAATCTTGCGGCCGGGCTTGATCCAGAACAGGCTTGCATGACAGCCGTCGACATCCATATCGTATTCGCGAAAACCGGGCATCTTGGTGCGCCACGGCACCTCGTCGGCATCGAAGCCGACGAAATCGCGAAGTGCGGTCGGGAAGATGCTGGTTGAGCGATGACGGATCGCATCGGCCGGCGGGGCGCTGCCGAAGATGGAGGTGAGGCGCTGGGCGCAATCCGATATCGGCTGCGGCTCGGCTTCCTGCAGCGCATCGGATGCAAGTTCTTCGAGGCCGGCGACGAGGTCGCGATTGATGCTGGTGATCTCGAGATGCGACTGGACGAGGATGTGAGCCGGGTAGGGCAGCGTGCCCGCTGCGTAACGCGCCATCAGCGCGTCGATCGTCTCGATGGTTTCTGCGGTCATTTCAAGCCCCGACTGCGTTGCCCTGGTTCAATTCGGCTCCCGACTCTTCACGCTGCGGATATTCCGCTTGTTTTCCCAAGATACGGCCCTAAGCGCAATCCGGATCACTGTTTCGGGTCGACATTGCGGCAGGCGCGAACAGTTTTTCGACGGATGGCGGCGAGCGCGAAATTCCGTCCTTGAAAGCTTTCCGCAGGGTTTCTAGTTTCGCGGGCAGCAATTCTAAGGATCAATCATGGACCGTTCAGTCATCGACGTCATCGGCAACACGCCGCTGATCAAGCTCAAGCGCGCGTCGGAGGAAACCGGCTGCACCATTCTGGGCAAGGCCGAGTTCATGAATCCGGGTCAGTCGGTCAAGGACCGCGCGGGGCTTTTCATCATCCGCGACGCGGAGAAGAAGGGCTTGCTGCGGCCCGGTGGCGTCATCGTCGAAGGAACCGCCGGCAATACCGGCATCGGGCTGACCGTCGTCGCCAAGGCGCTCGGCTACCGCACGGTCATCGTCATTCCCGACACGCAGAGCCAGGAGAAGAAGGACGCGCTGCGCGTTCTCGGCGCGGAGCTGATCGAGGTTCCGGCGGTGCCCTACAAGAACCCGAACAACTACGTGAAGGTCTCGGGACGTCTGGCGGATCAGCTTGCGAAGAGCGAGCCGAACGGCGCGATCTGGGCGAACCAGTTCGACAATGTCGCCAATCGCGACGGCCATATCGAGACGACGGCCATCGAGATCTGGGACCAGACCGAGGGCAAGGTCGACGGGTTCGTCTCGGCCGTCGGCACGGGCGGTACGTTGGCGGGCGTCGCGGCGGGGCTGCGGATGAAGTCCAACGGCGTCAAGATCGCGCTCGCCGATCCGCTCGGCGCGGCGCTCCACTCCTACTACACGAATGGCGAGCTGAAATCCGAAGGCTCTTCGATCACCGAAGGCATCGGGCAGGGCCGCATCACCGCCAACCTCGAAGGCTTCCAGCCCGATTTCTCGTTCCAGGTGCCCGACGACGAGGCGCTGCCGATCGTCTTCGACCTGGTGCAGGAGGAGGGCATGTGCCTCGGCGGCTCGTCGGGCATCAACATCGCCGGCGCGATCCGCCTCGCCAAGGAAATGGGGCCGGGCCACACGATCGTGACGATCCTCTGCGACTATGGCACGCGCTACCAGTCGAAGATGTTCAACCCGGATTTCCTGCGCAGCAAGAACCTGCCGGTGCCGGGTTGGATGGAAAGCGAGAGCAAGATCGACGTGCCGTTCGAGGACGTCGCCTGATGGCGATGACGGAAGCGCTGTTTCGCGAGGATTCCTATCTGCGTGAAGCGGATGCGAAGGTCGTCAGGGTCAATGAGCGCGGCGGCATTCTCCTCGACCGCACCATCTTCTACGCCACATCCGGCGGCCAGCCCGGCGATACCGGCCGCATCGTGCGCGTCAATGGCGAGATGATCGAGATCGCCGGCACGATCACCGGCGAGACGAAGGACGAGATCATCCATCTGCCCGCGCTCGGCCAGCCAGCCTTGGAGGCGGGCGAGGCGGTGACGCTTCGGATCGACTGGGCGCGGCGGGAAAAGCTGATGCGGATGCACACAGCCTGCCATCTGCTCACCGTCATCTGTCCCTATCCGATCACCGGCGCGGCGGTGTCCGAAGAGGACAGCCGCGTCGATTTCGACCTGCCCGATGCCGGCTTCACCAAGGAAGAGGTGACGGCGAGATTGCAGGAACTGATCGCGGCCGACCATCCCGTTTCGACCCGCTGGATCGGCGATGAGGAGCTGGCGGCGAACCCGGCGCTGGTAAAATCGAAGAACGTGCGTCCGCCGATGGGGTCGGGGCGAATCCGGCTGGTGCTGATCGGCGAAAACGGCAGTATCGACAGCCAGCCTTGCGGCGGCACGCATGTGCGCTCATTGGGCGAGATCGGCGCGATCCATGTCGGAAAAATCGAGAAAAAAGGCCGCGAAAACCGCCGATTCCGGCTGCGTTTCGGGCCATTGCCAGCGTAAACGAGGTGAAAACTGATGGAAACCAGCCCGTTTGTCGTCGATTTCGACTGGCTTGAAGCCAAAATCGGGACGCCTGGCGTCGCGATCGTCGATGCCTCCTGGTATCTGCCGGCGCAAAAACGCGACGCAAGAATAGAGTACGATGCGGGCCATATTCCCGGCGCGGTGTTCTTCGACCAGGACCTCGTGGTCGAACCGGACAGCGAATTGCCCCACACCTTGCCGTCGCCGGGCGTCTTCGGCCAGTTCGCCGGTTCGATGGGCATTTCTGCAGATGACACCATCGTCGTTTATGACGGGCCGGGCATGTTTTCCGCGCCGCGCGTCTGGTGGATGTTTCGAATCATGGGCGCAAGGCAAGTCTTTGTTCTGGATGGCGGTTTCGACCGCTGGAAGGCGGAGGGCCGATCGGTGACGGACGAGCCGACGAAGATCGCCCCGAGCTTCTTCGAGACGGATTTCGACGAGGCACGCGTGGCGCGGCTGGACGACATGCGCGCGCTGGTCGGCAGCGGCCAAATTGCCGACGCACGGCCGGCGGGGCGGTTCGCGGGGACCGATCCGGAACCGCGCCAGGGCGTGCGCAGCGGCCACATGCCGGGCGCGGTGAACGTGCCGGCGACGGGGTTGTCGCGCGAGGGAAAGCTTCTTCCGGTCAACGAGTTGCGCGCTCTTCTTCAGGACAGGGGCGTCGATCTCGACCAGCCGGTGGTGACGAGCTGCGGCTCGGGCGTGACGGCGGCGGTCATCACGCTGGCGCTGGAATCGGTCGGGCATACCGACAACAAGCTCTATGACGGATCATGGACCGAATGGGGCGGGCGATCGGACACCCCTGTCGAGATTGGGTGATGGCGGGCCGGCTCAAAGCGCGGATCACGCATCTCGAAATGACCGAACGGCCGGCGGCACGCATAGCCACGCCGCACGGCCAGCGCGTCGCGCTGATGCGTGCCCGCGAAATGCCGGTGTCCTTTTATCGATATCTCTATCGCGAGGTCGGCAAGCCGCATCACTGGATGCTGCGCCGGGAAACGCCGGACGACGAACTTTTTGGGATCATCCGCTCGTCGGCAACGCAGATCGAGGTGCTCTATGTCGATGGATGCCCGGCGGGGTTCTGCGAGCTCGACCTTTCGCGCAAGCCCGAAGAGGCGGAGATTCTCTATTTTGGTCTGATGCCGGAATTCCAGGGGCGGGGACTGGCGAAGTTCTTCCTGTCCGAAGGCATTCACGCGGCGTGGGACCACGATCCCCGCCGGGTGACGATCCACACCAACACGCTGGACAGCCCGCGCGCACTGCAGCTTTACCAGCGCATGGGGTTTGTGCCGGTCGGCTTCGACGAGGAAGAAGTCGAGCCCTGGGATTGAAATGCGAAAGCCCGCCGATCTTGCGATCGGCGGGCTTCGAGGACATCGGATGGCCGAATGCTGGATACCAGGTTTCGGTCCGATGCATCGCTGCGGGGGAGGAGGGTCCGCAGCGAAGCGGATCAGGCAGCGAGCGCCTTCTGGACGTCGACCATCTCGTAGCCGAGGGCCTCGGCCACCGGTGCGTTGGTGATGCGGCCCTTGTGGACGTTGAGGCCGTTGCGCAGGTGCTTGTCGTCGAGAATGGCCTTGAGGCCGCGATCGGCAAGCTGCAGGCCGTAGTGCAGCGTGGCATTGTTGAGCGCGTGGGCCGAGGTGACCGGCACGGCGCCGGGCATGTTGGCGACGCAATAGTGGATGATGCCGTCCACCTCGTAGGTCGGATCGGCATGGGTCGTGGCGTGCGAGGTCTCGAAGCAGCCGCCCTGGTCGATCGCGACGTCGACGAGAACCGCGCCCTTCTTCATGCCCGAAAGCATTTCGCGGGTGACGAGCTTCGGCGCGGCGGCGCCGGGAATCAGCACCGCGCCGACGACGATGTCGGCCGAGAAGCACTCTTCCTCGAGCGCCTCGACGGTGGAGAAACGGGTGTGGACGCGGCCGCCGAAAATGTCGTCGAGCTGGCGCAGGCGCGGTAGCGAGCGGTCGAGGATCGTGACGTCCGCGCCGAGACCGGCGGCCATCTTGGCCGCATGAAGGCCGACGACGCCGCCGCCAATGACCGCGACCTTGCCCGGCAGCACGCCCGGGACACCGCCCAGAAGAACGCCGCGGCCGCCATTGGCCTTCTGCAGCGCCGTCGCGCCGGCCTGGATCGACAAGCGGCCGGCGACTTCCGACATCGGGGCGAGGAGGGGCAGGCCGCCGCGGTCGTCGGTCACCGTTTCGTAAGCGACGGCGGTGACGCCGGACTCGACGAGACCCTTTGTCTGTTCCGGATCGGGCGCAAGGTGGAGATAGGTGTAGAGGATCTGACCTTCGCGAAGCTGCACCCATTCGGATGGCTGCGGCTCCTTCACCTTCACGATCATGTCGGACTTGGTGAAGACTTCGGCGGCGGTCTTCGCGATGGTCGCGCCGGCGGCGCGGTAGGCGTTGTCGTCGGCGCCGATGCCGGCGCCCGCGCCGGTTTCCACGATCACGTCATGGCCATGCGCGATGTATTCGCGGACCGACCCGGGAGTTAGCCCGACGCGATATTCGTGGTTCTTGATTTCCTTCGGGCAACCGACGCGCATTGGGTGTTCTCCTCTGTCCCTGAATTGCGCGCGAGTCTAAGGCCGGAAGCGTCGAACGGGCTTGCGGCGACGATTGCGGAATCATGGCGAAACGGGGTATCGTTGCGTCTTGCGCACGAAAATAGGTGAATCCTGCGAATGATGCAGCTCGACAAGACGGATGTCGCCATTCTGGAGACGCTTCAGGCGGAGGGGCGGATTTCGAACGCGGCGCTTGCCGAGAAGGTGGGCTTGTCGCAATCGGCCTGCTCGCGCCGGCTCGACATCCTGGAAAAGAACGGCGTCGTGCGTGGCTATCATGCGCGGCTTTCCAACGCCGCGCTCGGGCACAAGATGACGGCGATCGTCCACATCTCGCTGTCCGGCCAGTTCGAAAAGACGCTGGCCGATTTCGAGAGCGCGGTGAAGCGGTGCCCGAACGTTCTGTCGTGCCATCTGATGTCGGGCGAATACGACTACATTCTGCGCATCGCGGCCAAGGACCTCGCTGATTACGAGCGCATACACCGTGACTGGCTGACGGCGATGCCGCACGTGACCAAGATCAACTCGTCCTTCGCGCTGCGCGAGGTGATCGACCGGACGACGATGGGCATCGATCCGGAACTGGCGTGACGCAGCGTCGGCCTGCCGCGTCATCCTCGCGTCACCAAAAATTGCTGGACTGGCGGTCCTTCCGGCGCTCAAATCGCGGCGTCGTCATTCGACCAACGAAAATCTTCAGACGGAGAACCCCATGTCCGCCACGCTTCACCCGCTGTCGCGCCGCGCTTTTCTTGCAGGGTCGGCTGCCGCCGGTGCGCTGATCGCGCTTCATCCCTTCTCGGCGCGGGCGCAAGCCAACCAGGCGCATCTGCGCATCATGGAGACGACCGATCTCCACGTGCACGTGTTCCCGTACGACTATTACGGTGACCGGCCGAACGACACGATGGGCGTTGCGCGGACCGCGACGATCATCGACGAGATTCGCGCCGAGGCGACGAACTCGATGCTGGTCGACAATGGCGATTTCCTGCAGGGCAATCCGATGGGCGACTACTACGCCTATGAGCGCGGCATGAACGACGGCGATGTGCATCCGATCATCAAGGCGATGAACGTGCTCGGCTACGACTGCTCGACGCTGGGCAATCACGAGTTCAATTACGGGCTCGAATATATGCAGAAGGTGCTGGACGGGGCCGATTTCCCGTTCGTTTGCGCCAATGTCGCCAAGGGAACGCTGGCCGACAGCCCGCTCGACGACGACCTTCTGGTCGAGCCCTACATCATTCTGGAAAAGACGGTGGTCGACGGCGCGGGCGAGGAGCATCCGATCAAGGTCGGGCTGATCGGCTTCGTGCCGCCGCAGATCATGACCTGGGATTCGCGCCATCTCGTCGGCAATGTCGAGGCGCGCGACATGGTGAAGGCGGCGGAGGCCTGGGTGCCGAAAATCCGCGAGGAGGGCGCCGACATCGTGATCGCGCTTTCGCATTCGGGCATGGGGCCGACGGAATATGCCGAGAATCTCGAAAACGCCTCGATCCTGATCGCGGGCGTGGAAGGCATCGACGCGATCGTGACGGGGCATGCGCATCTGGTGTTCCCCGGCTCGGATTTCGAGGAGACTGAGGGGCTCGACAATTCGGCCGGGCTCATCGGCGGCAAGCCGGGCGTGATGGGCGGGTTCTGGGGCTCGCATCTCGGCCTCATCGACCTGATGCTGGAGCGCCACGGGGAGGCGTGGAAGGTGGTCGCGTCGACGTCCGAGGCGCGGCCGATCTTCGAGCGCGTGGAGCGCGAGGTGAAGCCGCTGGTCGAGAGCAAGGCGGACGTCGAGGCCGCGGTTCAGGAAGACCACGACGCCACGATCGAATATGTGCGCACGCCGGTCGGCCAGACCTCGGCGCCGCTCCATTCCTATTTTGCGCTCGTCGCCGACGATCCGTCCGTACAGATCGTGAGCCAGGCGCAGATCTGGTACATCACCGACATGCTGTCCTCGACGGAATATGCCGACCTGCCGGTGCTTTCGGCGGCAGCGCCGTTCAAGGCGGGCGGGCGCGGCGGGCCGGAGTACTATACCGACGTTCCGGCCGGCGACGTGGCGATCCGCAACGTGGCGGACCTCTATCTCTACCCCAACACGGTGCAGGCGGTGGTGATCACCGGCGCGCAGGTGAAGGAATGGCTGGAAATGTCGGCCGGCATGTTCAACCAGGTCGAGGCCGGGGCGAGCGACGCGCCGCTGATCAACCCGGACTTCCCGTCCTACAATTTCGACGTGATCGACGGGGTGACCTACAAGATCGACCTGTCGCAGCCGGCGAAATACAACAAGGACGGGGAGGCAGTGAATGCGGATGCGAGCCGCATCGTCGACCTTTCCTTCGACGGGCAGCCGATCGACCCGGAAGCGCGCTTCGTCGTTGCGACCAACAATTACCGCGCCGGGGGCGGCGGCAACTTCCCCGACATCGCGGCCGACAAGGTTGTCTACGAGGCACCGGACACGAACCGCGATGTGATCGTTCGCTACATCGTCGAGGAAGGCACGATCAACCCGGCCGCCGACGCCAACTGGTCGTTCGCGCCGCTGGAGGGCACGACTGTCGTGTTCGACACCGGGCCGAAGGCACGCGAGTTCATGGCGGAGGTCGAGGGCGTGACGATCGAGGAGGCAGGTGAGGGCGAGAACGGGTTCGCGCGGTATCGCATCACGCTCTAGGGCGCGCCTATATTCGGGCCTGAGCGGCCTACAAATGGCAGATTTCTGCGCTTCCGGTGCTCATGTACCCAAATGTACATTCCGCTCCGGTTCTCGAAAGCTGCCATTTTCGGCACGCTCAAGCCCGAATCTCAACGCACCCTGCGATGGGCGTGCGTCGGGTGGCTCGGGGTCTTCTGGCCCGTTACTTCTGGTAGATGACCTGGCGGACGTCGATATATTCGGCGCGGAAGCCGGCTTCGCAATAGTGGAGGTAGAACTCCCAGAGCCGCTTGAAGCGATCGTCGAAGCCGAGCGGGACGATTTTGTGCCAGGAAGCGTGGAAGCGGTCGCGCCATTCGGCGAGGGTGCGGGCGTAGTCCTGCGGGAAGACGCGCTCGGCGGCGAGTTTCAGGCCGTGATCGGCGCCGAGGGAGCGCAGGATCTGCGGCGAGGGGAGCATGCCGCCGGGAAAGACGTAGCGCTGGATGAAATCGGGCCGCGCGCGATAGGTCGGGAAGATTTCGTCCTTGATGGTGATGATCTGCAGGCCGGCGGCGCCGCCGGGCTTGAGGCAATCGCGCATCTTGGAGAAGAAGACCGGCCAGTATTTCTCGCCGACGGCTTCGAACATTTCGATCGAAGCGATGCGGTCATAGCGGCCGGTCTCGTCGCGGTAGTCCTGGAACCTGATCTCGACGCGGTCGGAGAGGCCGGCTTTGGCGATGCGCGCGGTGGCGAAGTCGTGCTGTTCGCGGCTGATCGTCAGGCCCGTGACCTTGCAGCCGATCTCGCGGGCGGCGAACTCGGCAAAGCCGCCCCAGCCGCAGCCGATCTCCAGCACGTGGTCGTTCGGCCCGATGCCGGTGTCGCGGGCAAGGGCACGGTATTTTTCCGCCTGCGCGCCTTCGAGGTCGTTGGCGCCGGAGGCGTAGAGCGCCGAGGAATAGGTCATCGAGGGGTCGAGCCATTCCCGGTAGAAGGCGTTGCCGAGGTCGTAATGGGCAGAGATGTTGCGCTTCGAGCCGGACTTGGAGTTCTGGTGAAACCAGTGGCGCAGGCGCTGGAACAGCGTCAGCATGAAGTTCGCCCCGCCGGCGACCTTTTCTCCGGCTTCTTCGTTGATGACGAAGAGTTCGAGGAAGGCGGTGACGTCGGCGCTTTCCCAGTCGCCGTCGACATAGGATTCGGCAACGCCGATCGTGGCGCCGGAAAAGGCGCGGCCGACGAGGTTCCAGTTGTTGAGGCGGACATGGGCATCGGGGCCGGGACCGTTGCCGCCGACCTTGAGCGCGCGGCCGTCGGGAAGCTCGACGGTGAGCGCGCCGTGCGGCATCGACATGCCGACCTTCAGCGCCATGCGGGCGCGGGTCGGCAGGCCGCGCGTTGCCTGAACGAAATTCGCCTCGGTCAGGACCATAGGATCGGCCTTCGGCTGCAATGTCGCGGTTTCTTCCATTCCCTCCAACCTCATGTCGTCGGCCGTCATTTTCCGGCCGGCAGAGCCGGTGCCTCGTCGCGGAAGCTGACCGGCTTCGGCGGTGGCGGGCTCGTGTGGAAGCGCGCGCCCTTGAGCCAGAGCTTCAGCGCTTCGTAATGTATCCCCGCGATCACTTTCCATGTCATCAGCGGCGTGCGCAAGAGGGTGCGCGCGAGGCCGCGCGTCGTCAGTTCGCGGTGGGTCCCGGCGAAGGTGGCCGACAAGAGCGGTGCGCCGTCCTCGGTCTCATGGATGCGTAGGCGCACCACCTCGCCTGGCGGCAGGACGCGGAAATGGTAACGCGCGCCCATGTCGATGAAGGGCGAGACATGGAAGATCTTGGTGCGCTCCTGGCGAATGCCGGCTTGCGTCAGGTCGCCCTCCTCGACCAGCGCGACATAGGTGTGGCTTTCGCCGAAGGTGTTGCGGACGGCGTAGATCAGCGCGACGAGTTCGTCGTCCGCGCCATAGGCGAAGTAGACCGAGATGGGATTGAAGACGTAGCCGAGGATGCGCGGATAGGCGAGGAGCAGGATGCGGCTTGCGGGCGCGGGCAGGCCCGCATCGGCGAGAAGCCGGTCGGCTTTCTGGCGCAGCGTCTCGCCTTCGCGATCGGCGTAGTCCTTCTGGTGGAAGGAGACGATGCCGGGGCGGTCGACCGAGAAGAGCGCCGACTGGCGGCCAGCCTCGGGCAGGCGGTCGAGATCGAGGAGCAGCGAGAAGACGCGGTAGGTGAAGCGGTGCGCGAAGGGTTTCATGCGCGCGTGCATCACCTCGCCGGCATAGAGCGAGGCGGCGGCGGCGGGCGCCGCGCCGTTTGCTTCCATGGTGGTGATGCGCTCCGTGCGGATCATCGTTTGCCTATTCGGCGGCCAGCGGCAGTTCGGCGACGCCGGTCTCGCCGCGCGGCCAGGGTATCGTAGCGCCGAGGGTCACGGCCGCGTCAAGGCCGGAGCGAAGACCGTCTTCGTGGAAGCCGTAGCCGGTCCACGCGCCGGCGAACCAGGTGTGGCGCGTGCCTTGGATCTCGTCGAGACGCGACTGCGCGGTGAGCGCGCGGGCGTCGAACTGGGGGTGCTCGTAGGACCATTCGCCGAAAACGGTTTCGGACGCGGGGTCGACGGCGGGATTGAGCGAAACGAAGAGGGGCTTGGCGGGATCGATGCCCTGCAGACGGTTCATCCAGTAGGTGACCGAGACCTCGCGCTCTTCCTCGTCGCCGCTGGCGCGCAGGTAATTCCATGCCGACCACGCGATGCGGCGGCGCGGCATCAGGCTCTGGTCGCGGTGGAGGATGACGCGGTTCGGGCGGTAGTGGACGTCGCCGAGGATCGTCTGCTCGAGCGGCGAGGCATCGCCGAGGAGCTTGAGCGCCTGGTCGGAATGGGTGGCGACGATGACGGCGTCGAAGCGCTCGGCCGCGGCGTCCTTGGCCCAGATCGTGACGCCGAGCGCGTCGCGGATGATTGTCTCGACGGGGCTCGCGAGCCGCACGCGGCCCTGAAGCGGGGCGAGCAGCTTTTCCAGATAGGTTTTCGCGCCGCCGGTGACCGTGCGCCACATCGGGCGCTCGTGATGGATGAGGCGGTGGTTCTGGAAGAAATTGACGAAGGTCGCGGCCGGGTAGTCGAGCATCTTGATGCGCGGGGTCGACCAGATCGCGGCGGCCATCGGGATCAGGTAGTTGTCGCGGAAGCCAGGCGAAAAGCGGCGCTCGACGAGATAGTCGCCGATGGTCATGCCGGCGAGGCGGCCGCCGTCGCGGTCGGCGACGCACTGCTTGTTGAAGCGCAGGATTTCGCCGAGCATCTTCAAGAAGCGCGGCGAGAAGAGGTTTCGTCGCTGGGCGAAGATGGACGCGTAGCTCTGGCCGCTCCATTCGAGCTTGCCGCCGTCGAGCGAGAGCGAGAAGCCCATGTCGCTCGCATGCGTGGCGACGCCGAGATGCGTGAAGAGGGCGGTCAGATCGTGGTAGTTGTGCTCGTTGTAGACGATGAAGCCGGTGTCGACCGAAACCGGCGTTCCATCATAGTCAATGTCGACCGTGGCGGTGTGGCCGCCGGGGCGGGCGTCGGCCTCGAACAGCGTCACCTCCGCGACGTCGCGCAGCGCCCAGGCTGCCGATGCGCCCGAAATTCCGGAGCCGATGACGGCGATCTTCTTGCGGCCGTCATTCGTTCGGCTGATCGGAACGATGTTCATGAATTCCCTCGCATCTCTTGATAGGCTTCAAGCGCCCGGTCGCGGGCTTTGGAATGGTCGACGACAGGTACGGGATAATCGGTGCCGAGTTTCACCCCGGCCGCCGAAAGTGTGTCTTTGGACGCAGTCCACGGCGCCTGCAGATCGCCCCCCTCGAGGCCCTGGAGCTCTGGCAGAAATTCGTGAACATATTTGCCGTCGGGGTCGAACTTTTCGCCCTGGAGCATGGGGTTGAAGACGCGAAAATAGGGGGCGGCATCGGCGCCGGAGCCGGCGACCCACTGCCAGCTTGCCGTGTTGTTCGCGGGGTCGGCGTCGACCAGCGTGTCCCAGAACCAGGCCTCGCCGGCACGCCAGTCCTGCAGGAGATGCTTGACCAGGAAGGACGCGACGACCATGCGCACGCGGTTGTGGACCCAGCCCGTCTGCCACAATTGGCGCATGCCGGCATCCACCAGCGGATAGCCGGTCTGGCCGCGCTGCCAGCCGTGTAGGGCTTTCGGGTCTTTCTTCCAGGCGAAGGCGTCGAAGTCGCGGTTGAAGTTGGTCGCGCCGAGGTCCGGGTTGTGGAAGAGGAGGTGGTAGGAGAATTCGCGCCAGGCGACTTCCTTGCGGAACTTCTCGACATCGCCGGGCGCGGCGTCGATCCTGCGTGTTTCGAGCGCGTGCCAGATCTGGAACGGCGTGATCTCGCCATGGGCGAGGTAGGGCGACAGGCGCGAGGTGGAGTGGAAATCGGGCCGGTCGCGGTTTTCGCCATAGCCCTTGATGGGGCCGGACAGGAACGCATCGAGCGCCTGATGCGCGCCGTCCTCGCCGGGCTGCCACATCCTGCGAAGTCCGCCGGCCCAGTCGGGCTTCTCCGGCAAAAGCTTCCAGTCGGCGAGTTTTTCGGATTTCACCGTCCTTGCGAATGGTTTGATCTCGCGCGGCCGCGGGACCGGCTCGCGGGGGGCGATCTCCGCCGTCATCGCGCGCCAGAAGGGTGTGTAGACCTTATAGAAGCCGCCGGTCTTGGTCTTCACCTGCCAGGGCTCATGAAGGAGATGGCCATCGAAGCTTTGCGCTTCGATGGAGCTTTCGACGAGGCGCGACTTCATTTCCGTGTCGGCGGCGATAGCCGGCGGATCGTAGCGCCGGTTCCAATAGACGGCTTCGGCGCCGGTTTCCTTCACGAGGTCGGCGGCGACATCCGCCATCGGACCGGCGCGCAGCACGAGTTCGGCACCGGCCTTCTTCAAGGCGGCGGCGAGGGCTTCGAGCGAATGGTGCAGCCACCAGCGGCGCGCGCCGCCGATCGGCCGCACGCCTTCGCTCATCTCGTCGAAGACGAAGACCGGAACGACCGGCCGGCCGCTGTCGACCGCGGCGCGCAAGGCGCCATTGTCGGCCAGCCGCAAATCATGACGGAAAAGGACGAGCGCAGGCCGGTTTGATGTGTGGTGTTCGGATGCCATCGGTCGGGAAGCAGGTCCTGTGCGTGTCTTTGTCGAGCAATGCTCTGCTTTACGCGAACAGGAGCGGACCGGATCGCCGCAAGTGGGCGATTTCACTGACAAATATGTGCAGCTTAACGGGGTTCGGCGGCGATCACGTAGTCGAAGCCGCAGCGCAGCCCATCCAGCCGGGCTTCGAGCGCCAGGGCCTCCTTTCGCAGGGCCTCGACATGGGCGGCGAGGGGGGCGCGCAGATCTTCGTGAACGAGGTGAAGCCGGTTGACGCACATGTCGAGCTGGGCGTTGACGAAGCGCGCGCGGTAGCGGATCGGGAACCGTCTGGCGGCGACGACGGCAAAGCCGGTGGCTGCCAGCCTTTCCTCGATCCATGCCAGGGGAAACTCGCGATAGGGCTTCTGGCCCGACAGAAGCAGGAACGTATCGCGAAGCCGACCGATCCGGAACACGACGTCCTCGGCCGGCGTCTTCGGCTTTTCCACCACATAGGGTTCGAGCCCGACGAGATAGAGCCGGCCCGCCGTGAGCTGGCGCAGCCGGGCGATCATCGCTTCCTGGAAATAGGGCGCGAAGCCTTCGATTGCGCCGATCAGATAATCGGCGACGACCGTGTCGAACGTCTTTCCGGCGAGAAAGGCCGAATCGGCCCAGTTGCCGGTGAGGATGCGCTCGTGCGCGGGCGAGGGGCCGAGCGCATCGCGCATGCGCCGGACCATCAGGTCGGCGCCGGTGACGGCGGTCAGGTCCTCGGCGGGCAGGGTGCGCAGCCAGCGCAGCGAGTTGATGCCCGTCCCCGCGTCAAGCACGCGGCCCCAGGGCCGCTCGGCATTCAGCTCGGCGATGTGATCGAAAATGAGGGACATGATTGTCAGACGCGGCGGATGGCGCCGAAGATCGACCAGTCCATGCGCTTCGACAGCCGCTCAAGCGCGAGCGTTCCCAGAAGCGAATTGCCGTTTGCGTCGAGACCGGGCGACCAGACCGCGATCGATGCCGTATTCGGCACGATGGCGAGGATGCCGCCGCCGACGCCGCTTTTCGCCGGCAGGCCGACGCGGTAGGCGAAATCGCCCGAGCCGTCATACTGGCCGCAGGTCAGCATGATCGCATTGACGCGACGCGCGCGCTCGGCGTCTTCCTTCGAGACCTTGTCGTCGATGTCCTCGCGGTCGAGCATCAGATAGCGGCCGGCGCGCGCGAGTTGGCTGCAGGAGAGGGCGACGGCGCACTGGCGGACATAGATGTGCATCACGTCGTCGACCTCGTGGGTGAGGTTGTCGAAGGATTTCGCCAGATTGGCCAGCGCCTTGTTGGTGTAGCCGGACGTGTGCTCGGAGGCGACGACGTCCTCGTCGATGCCGATCTCGCCATCGCCGATCAACTCCGCGATGAAGTCGCGCACCGTGTCTGGAATGTCGTCGCCATCTCGCCCGTCGAGCAGCATGTCGTCGACCACGAGCGCGCCGGCATTGATGAAGGGATTGCGCGGGATGCCCTTGTGGCGCTCCATGTCGACGATGGAATTGTAGGGATCGCCCGACGGCTCCTTGCCGACGCGCTTCCACACCTTCTCGCCATGAAGCTTGAGGGCAAGCGTCAGCGCGAAGACCTTGGAAATGCTCTGGATCGAGAATTGCGTGTCGGACGCTCCGCCGGCGATCATCTGGCCGTCGCGCGTCAGGACGGCGATGCCGAACTGCCGGGTGTCGACCTTGGCGAGTTCCGGAATGTAATCCGCGGCCTTGCCCCATTCGGTCGCATTGCCGATCTCGATCGCGATCCCGTCGACCACCTTCTTCAAAAGCTCGTGGTCGATGTCCGTCTTGCCCCTGGCCGTCATGCCCGCCCCTCTTGCGCCGCGCATCGGTGCGGCCGTGTTCCGATAGGAACGGCAACATAGCGCCGGCGCCCGGTGTCGCAAGGGTCGAACGCAGATGTTGACCGCTGCGGGCCGGATCACCTAAATGCCTCGTCTGCCGCACATTGGCACCGACAGCGGAGGGATGGCCGAGCGGTTTAAGGCACCGGTCTTGAAAACCGGCGAGGCAGCAATGTCTCCGTGGGTTCGAATCCCACTCCCTCCGCCAAGTGCCGGGCGCGCCCCGGACGGCGCTCAGCCTTTACGGCGAATACGATCTGCCGTGGGTCACGCCGGGGCTGACGCTGACCGGCCAGGCCGTCTATGGCGGCAGCACCTATTACGATCAGGCCAACACTCAGAAGGTGGACGACTGGACGCGCTTCGACATCGGCATGCGCTACGCGCTGGAAGGACCGCATGGAAAGCCGGTCGAGCTTCGCGCCAATATCGAGAACGTGTTCAACGAGAATTACTGGGCGTCGTCCGCCCGAGGATTTCTCGCCACAGGCGCGCCGCGCACCTTCACTTTGTCCGCGTCGTTCGACTTCTAGTCGCCCGGAGCGTGGACGCCCGCCCAGGCAGGATGCCGCCGCCATCGCGGTGCGGCATCTCCCGCACGTCGAGCGGCGTGGTGTGCTATCGTTCGCGGAATCGGTCAGGCCGGCATCAATCGAGCGCATTCGGAGGATCGCTATGACAAACAGCGCCTCCATCAAGGCGTTCGGTCCGCGCATGGAAGCCAGCATTTCGGGCTTCGCGGTCGTCGGCGAACTGAAATGGCGAGCATGGAGCGGCATCGTCGCCGATCTGTGGGAGGTCGATTGCGCGGATGGCGCGCGCGGCGACTACGTGGCCGCCGATCCGCGCCTCTTCATCCCCGTCGCGGCGAGCGGGTCCGGTTCGTTCGTGCTCGGTGACGGCCGCACCTCGCGAGCCTATGGCGCGCCACTGGGCGACGGCTTCAGCTATGTGCCGGCCGGACATCCGACCCATGGCACCGTTTCCGGCCTGCTGAGGCTACGGCATCTCGACATGCACATCAGCATCGCCGGCCTGACGCGCAGGTTCGGAAGGGCTCTGCCGGTGAAGGTTCTCGACGAGCCGAGGCTGTCGATCGAGGATGATCGGGTCTGGACGCTGGCGCAGATGATGGCGCGGGCGCTCGGCAGCGACGAGAGCAGCCACGACCTCTATTTCGACGGGCTGGCGAATGCCATGCTGTGCGCCCTGTTCGACATCGGGCCGGACCAGACGCGGCGCGGTCCCGCCTTGTCGCGCAAGCAGCTTCAAGTCGCTCTCGAATATATCGACGTGCACTGCGCGGACGTATTGCGGCTCAGCGATCTTGCCAGGCTCGTCGGCGTTTCCGACACGTATTTCAGCCATGCGTTCAAGGCCGCGACGGGCGTGCCGCCGCACCGTTTCGTCATGCAGGAGCGCATTCGCAAGGCCCAGGCGCTCATCGCTGCGCGTCCGATCTCGCTCGTCGAGGTGGCGGCGCAATGCGGCTTTTCCGACCAGGCGCATTTCAACAGGGTGTTCCGGTCCGTCACCGGGCTGACCCCGGCCGCCTGGCGGCGCGCGCATGCAAATCATCGCAGTGATAATTTTGCATCATAGGCCGCCGCACGCGGCGGCGCGGCGCAAAATCAGGCAAAACGGTCAAGAACGTTCAATCCATCGTGCTAAAGTAGAGATACACGGTCAACTTTAAGGGCGCGGCCCGATGGCCTCGCGGGGTTGACTGGAGTTCGAGATGACCGTTCGTTCGCACTACCGACTGATGCTCGCCGCCGGCGTGGCGACGCTTGCCATTGCGCCTGCGATCGAGGCGGCCGCGCAGCAGGCCACGCAACTCGAGGAGATCGTCGTCGAAGGGCAGGGCGGCGAGGCGGGCGGTGTCGGACCCGTCACAGGCGTGGTTGCGCGATCGACGCGCACCGGCATGAAGTCGGCGACCGAGATCGAGGCCATTCCGCAGGCGGTGTCCGTCGTCGGTCGCACCGAGATCGACGATATGGGTGCGCAGAATGTCGGCGAGGCGCTGCGCTATACGCCGGGCGTCTTCACACAGCCCTTCGGCACCGATTCCGATACCAACTGGCTGTGGATTCGCGGCTTCCAGGCGACGCAGACCGGCGCCTACATGGATGGGCTCCAGCTTTTCGGCTACGCCTTCGGCGGCTTCTACGTCGACACGTTCGGGCTCGAGCGGGTCGAGGTGCTCAAGGGTCCGGCGTCGGTCCTCTATGGCGGCAGCAATCCGGGCGGCATCGTCAACTACGTGTCCAAGCGCCCCGATTTCAGCCGCGACAAATATGTCGAGAGCGGCATCAACGATGCCGGTAAGGGCTATGTCGGCTTCGACTTTTCCGATGTCGCCAACGAGACCGTCGCGCTACGCGTCAATGGCCGCGTGCAGGGCGGGAGCGGCTATAGCGATTTCCAGGAGGGCTGGCGCGGTTTCGTCGCGCCGAGCATCACCGTCAGCCCGGACGAGCTGACCAGCTTTACGATCTTCGGCAACTACACGCATATCGACGAAACGCACAATGGCGACAGCTTCCTGCCCTATGAAGGCACGGTGGTCGATCGCGTCGTCGGCGGCGTGAATTATGGCCGCATCGATCGCGATGCCAACTTCACCGAGCCTTCGGTCGACTTCTACGAGCGGCGCCAGGGATCGGTCGGCTACGAGCTCGAACATACGTTCGACAACCAGTGGACGGCGCGCTCCAACGCCCGCTTCGGCGTTTCCGACATTGACGAGCAGTTCCTCTACGCCAATGGCTATGTCGCAGGCAGCCCGACTCTTCTCGACCGCGTCAACTTCGCCCATCAGACGCGTTCGACGACCTTCCTGATCGACAACCAGCTCGAAGGGACGGTCGATACGGGACCCGTCGAACACCGGATTCTCGCCGGCGTCGACTACAAGCATTTCAACATCGACCAGGTGCAGTCCTCCGCCCTGTTCGGCACGACACCGCCGATCGACGCGTTTGATCCGGTCTATGGATCGCCGCTCACCGATCCGGTCTCCTATACCAACCAGGACCTGACCCAGCGCCAGCTCGGCATCTATCTGCAGGACCAGATGCGGTTCGGCGGCGGCTGGATCGCGACGCTGAACGGCCGCTACGACAAGGGCTGGCTCGAAGCCCGCGACCGGCCGACCTTCTATGCGCCCACGCAGGATTTGACCCAGAAGCGCAGCGACGGCCAGCTTTCGGGCCGTGCGGGTCTCGCCTACGAGTTCGCCAACGGATTGACGCCCTATGTGAGCGTCGCAAGCTTCTTCAACCCGATCATCGGCACCGATGCGAATGGCGACCTGTTCTCGCCCGAGGAGGGCGTCCAGTACGAGGCCGGCATCAAGTATGCGCCGACCTTCATCGACGGGCTGTTCACCTTCTCGCTCTTCGATCTGACGCGCGAAAACGTGCCGTCCAACGTCACGGCCTTCACGCAGCTCCAGATCGGCGAGGTGCGCTCGCGCGGCTTCGAGGCCGAGGCCAAGGTGAACGTGACCGAGCAGTTCAAGGTGACGGCCGGGCTGACCGCCTATGACATCGAGATCACCGAGGACGCGAACACCGCACTGATCGGCAACACGCCTTTCATCGTGCCGGAGGTGCTGGCATCGGTCTCCGGCGACTATACGTTCCGCGAGGACGGAGCCTGGTATGACGGTATGACGGCGGGCGCCGGCGTGCGCTATGTCGGCTCCTCCTTCGTCGACAACGAGAACACGCTGAAAGTGCCGTCCGTCGCCCTCGTCGATTTGAAGCTCGGCTACGACAAGGACGATTGGGGCGTGTCGCTCAACGTGACCAACGTGTTCGACGAGACCTACGTGGCAAGCTGCCAGGGGATGGCGGTATGCTCCTACGGCGAAGGACGTTCCTTCAAGCTCAAGGCCCATGCGCGCTGGTGAGGATGACTGAAAGCGAGACGCCGAACGAGGCAGGATTGCTGGCGCTGGAGGACGTGACCTTCAGCGCCGGTTCCGTTTCGATCCTGCAGCCGGTCTCGCTCGAATTGCACCGCGGGCGCATGACCGGGGTGATCGGGCCGAACGGTTCGGGGAAGAGCTCGATGGTGCGCCTTGTCGCGCGTCAGCAGCGGCCGACGTCCGGCGCGATTCGGCTCGGCGGGCGCCCGCTCGCCGATTTCGGCGAGCGGGAATTTGCGCGACACGTCGCCTACATGCCGCAGTTCACGCCGCCTGCCGAGGGAATGACCGTGCGCGAACTCGTCGCGCTCGGACGTTTTCCCTGGCACGGCGCGCTCGGGCGGTTCTCCCGCGAGGACGCGGCCAAGGTCGAGACCGCGCTTGAGCGGACGGAACTGGACGGTTTCGCCGACCGGCTGGTCGACAGCCTGTCGGGCGGCGAGCGGCAGCGTGCCTGGCTGGCGATGATGCTGGCGCAGGACACGGCCTGCCTGGTCCTCGACGAGCCAACCTCCGCGCTCGACATCGCCCACCAGGCCGACATGCTGGCGCTGGTGCGCGACCTGACGCGCGAGCGCGATCTTGCCGCGCTGATCGTGCTGCACGACGTCAACATGGCCGCACGCTACTGCGACGAACTCGTGGCGCTGAAAGGGGGCCGGATCGTCGCGCGCGGCGCGCCGGAGGCGATCGTTGAGCCCCGGACGCTGGAAGCGCTCTACGGCCTTCGGATGGGCATCCTGCCTCATCCGTCATCCGGCCAGCCGCTGAGCTACGTCGCCTGAGCGATGCCGGATGTGCACCGACCCGTTGCAGCGATGACGCGTCGCGCCTTTCTGGCCGCAGGCGCGGCGGCGCTGGCCGCAACGCGCGCGGATGCCGCCCCCCGTCAACTCGCCATCATCGACTGGGCGCTGCTCGAGACATCTCTGGCGCTGGGCGTGGTGCCGGCCGCGGCGAGCGAACTCATCCAGTATCGCTCGCTCGTCGTGGAACCCGAACTTCCCGGCACGGTCGCCGATCTCGGCCTGCGCGGATCGCCGAATTTCGAGATGCTGCGGCAGGTCGCTCCCGACCTCATCGCGATTTCGCAGTTCTACGACTATCAGCGCCCGCAACTTGAGCGCATCGCGCCCGTGCTCAGCCTTCCGGTCTACGAGGCGAGGACGCCGCCCTATGCACTCGTCGAGTCTTCGACGCTGAGGCTGGGCGAGGCATTGGGGATAGCCGGCACTGCACGCGCCTATGTCGATGAGACGGCCGGGGAGATCGCGCGGCGGCGTGAAGCGCTCGCGGCGCATGGCGGCCGGCCGGTCTTCGTCATCAGCCTTGGCGATTCCCGGCATTTCCGGGCCTTCGGCGGCGACTCGATGCTTGGCGAGTTGCTCGGCCGGCTCGGGCTTGAGAACGCGTGGTCGGATACGACGAGCTACAGCGCGGCGGCGCCGGTCGGCATCGAGGTGCTGGCCCGCGTGCCGGAGGCCGGGATCATCATCGTCGAGCCGTCGCCACCGGAAGTCGCACGCGGCCTACCGCGCAACGCCATCTGGAACGCGCTGCCAGCCGTGCGCGAGGGACGGGTCTCGAGCATCGCCCCGGTCAACCATTTCGGTGGACTTCCCTCGGCTCGCCGCTTCGCGCGGTTGATCGAGGCCGCCATGTCCGGGTGGCCGGCATCATGACGGCCGGACGCGTCGTGCTCGTGCCGTGGGTGGCAATGGCGGTGCTGGCCGCGCTTTTGTTCGCGTGGAAGGTCGCCATGTCGTGGCCGCAGGGCGAGGACGCCTTGCAGTGGGTCATCCTTGAAAACGCGATCCTGTCGCGCGCTGCCGTCGCCATCCTTGCCGGCGCGGCGCTGGGCCTCGCCGGCCTCCTGCTGCAGCGGGTGTTGCGCAACGCACTGGCCGAACCCTCGACGCTCGGCATCTCCGCCGGCGCGCAGCTTGCGATGGCGCTCGCGACGCTGTTCGCCCCGGCGCTGATGGGCTGGTCCGTCGCATTCGTTGCCTTTGCGGGTGGTATCGGAGCGGTCGCGATCATTCTGGCACTGACATGGCGACGCGGGCTCGAGCCGGTCTCCGTCGTTCTCGCGGGCATGATGGTGGCGCTGACGGCCAACGCAGCAAGTGCCGCGCTCATCCTTGCCAATGGCGACTATCTGTTCTCGCTTTTCATCTGGGGCGGCGGTTCGCTCGTCCAGCAAAGCTGGGACCCGGCTTTTACGATCGGCTCGCGGCTCGCGATCGGACTTGTGGCTGCCATCCTGCTCTTGCGACCTCTCGCCATCCTCGGTCTCGACGACGCCTCGGCGCGCAGCCTCGGCGTCGCGCTTCATGCCAGCCGCTTCGCCATCGTCGCGCTTGCGGTCTGGATTGCGACGACCGTCGTTGCGGCGGTCGGCGTCATCGGCTTCGTCGGCCTCGCCGCGCCGGCGCTGGCGACGCTTTCCGGTGCGCGAACGCTCGCCCAGCGCATCGTCGCCGCGCCGCTGATCGGCGCGATCCTGCTGTGGCTGACCGACGGTCTGGTTCAGGCGTTCTCGGGCGTCGGCGGCGAGCGTCTGCCGACGGGCGCCGCAACCGCGCTTCTCGGCGGCCCGCTGCTGCTGTGGATCTTGCCACGGTTGCGCATGATGGAATGGCCGTCGCTCACCGCGCCGATGACGGCGTCGCGCCGCGCGGCAAAGCCGGCCTTGATGCTCGCCCTGGCGCTGGTGAGCTGTGTTGCGGCCGCTCTCGTCGCCCTCCTTGTCGGAGCCGGTCCCGAAGGGTGGAGTGTCGCTACCGGCAGTCTCCTCGCGGACCTGTCGCAATGGCGCGCGCCGCGGATCGCCGTTGCCGCAGCGGCCGGCGCGATGCTTGCCGCCGCGGGGGTGATGGTCCAGCGCCTGACCGGCAACCCGCTGGCAAGTCCCGAAGTGCTTGGTGTGGGAACGGGGGCGGGCGCAGGGCTCACTGCCGTCCTGCTTTTCAACGCCGCCGCAGGCCTGTTCTGGCAGCTTGCAGGTGCCGCGGCCGGCGCGCTCGGCGCGCTGCTGCTGATCCTCGGGGTCGCCGCGCGCGGCAAGTTCGGACCCGAGCGCCTGCTTTTGGGCGGCGTGGCGATCGGTGCCGCCGCAAGCGCGGTCATCACCGCCGTCATCGCGATGGGCAACGCGACCTCCTACACGCTTTTGACCTGGCTGACGGGTTCGACCGCGCAGGCCGACCCGACGCAGGCCTGGACGGCACTCGCCCTGGCCGTGATCCTCGTTTCCCCCGCATTCCTTGCAGTGCGCTGGCTCGACATCCTGCCGCTCGGCGGGGAGACGGCGAGAAGCCTTGGCGTTCCACTGAAACGCGCCCGCTTCTCCATCGTGCTGCTCGCCGCGCTGATGACGGCCGCCGCGGCGATGTTCGTCGGCCCGCTCTCCTTCATCGGCCTCATCGCGCCGCATCTGGCTCGTCTCATGGGCCTTGGCCGTGCGCGCGAACACCTTCTCGGGGCGATTCTGCTGGGGGCGGGGCTGATGGTCGTGTCCGACTGGCTGGCACGAATGGTCGCGTTTCCCTATCAGCTCCCCGTCGGGCTTTTCGCCTCGCTGATCGGGGGCCCCTATCTCATCTACCTTCTGTCCCGCGGTGCCCGTGTCCGCCATTGAACCGGTTGGGTCGAATTTAGAACCGGCAAGCGCGGAGGCTGGTCTAACGCCGAGCAGACGGATCGCCGGCGGACAGCGATTGCAAAGCGGGGATGTTCTCGCGGAAGATGACATCCATCTTCATCACTGGGACGATGGGGACGGACGGGTTGCGCTGGAGGGCGGTGAAGGTCCGCAGGACCTGCGCCAGGAGCGCATCGGGGTCCGAATTGATGACGGCGTCCATGGCGCCGTCGATCAGGAGCCTGCGGGTGTCGGGTGTGAGCCCATGACCGATGAAGACGACATCGCCGCTCCTGCCGCGCTCGCGCAGGGCGCGCGCGATGCCATCGGACGAGCCGCCGACATTGTAGATGCCGACGAGATCGGGGTTCTGTTCGATGAGGGCCAGCGCGAGACGGTGGTTCTCGTCGCGGTCGTCATGGCCTTCGCGCATGCCGACGACGCGCAGTTGCGGGAATGCTTCTTCCAGAAGCCCGAGAAAGCCCATCTCGCGCTCGGCATGGGCGCGGTAGTTGCGGCTTCCCGCGACGAGCGCGACGCTGCCGGAATGCGCGCGGCAGAAACGGCCGAGGAGATAGCCGGCGGTGCGCCCGGCGGCCTGGTTGTCGAGGCCGACATAGGCGTCGCGGCCGGGATGCTGCAGGTCCGAAACGATGGTGATGACGCGGCGGCCGGCGGCGGAAATCTCCTCCACCGCCTCGCGCACGAGGGGGTGGTCTATCGCCATGAAGGCGATGCCGTCGGCCCAGGCTGCGTGGTGCCTGATCGCGGCGGCGAGCGCGCCGGCGTCGAAGCTTTCGATGAAGAAGCAGCGCAGATGCGGCTGGTCCGGGACGTTCGCTGCGGCGAGGTCGCGCACCTTTTCGCCGAGCAGGCGGAAAAAGGGATTGCCGCCCATCGGCAGGAGAAACGCGACGTTGAGCGGGCGCGGGGCGGCAAGACTGGCCTGCTCACCCTCGCTCAGATAGCCGAGGTTTAGCGCTGCCTGAAGGACGCGCTCGACCGTGCGGGGCTTGACGCCCTTGCGGCGGTTCAGCACGCGATCGACCGTGGCGAGCGAGACGTCGGCGGTCCGCGCCACGTCAGCCATGGACACGGCCGCGATCGGTCCAGAAAATGCGGTCACCTCAAAAACCCTCAAAAAATGGCAATTGACCTGAAGCATCATCGTTCCTAGCCTGCTGTCAAGAGGGGCGCGCCGGGAGATGGTTGCGAAGTGGCGCGCGCCGCCGATGTCATCAAAACACGTCATGGGAGGGACCGATGACCGAACGAACGATTTCACCCGCACGGCATTCGATCAGCCGCCGCTCGGCGCTTGCACTCGGCTTCGGCGCGGGTGCGACGCTGATGATGCCCTCGATCCTGCGTGCGCAGTCGCTGACCTTGCGCTACGGCCACAACAACGAGCCGGCGAGCGTCGCCGGGGCGCAGGCCGACTGGTTCGCCGAGGCGGTCGGCAAGCATTCGGGCGGCGACATCAAGGTCGACGTCTATCCGTCCTCGCAGCTCGGCAAGCTGCAGGAGCTTGCCGAAGCGGTGTCGCTCGGCACGATCGCCTTCTCGCACAATACGGCGGGCGGCATCGGGGCGCTCTACGAGCCATTCCAGGCACTCGACACGCCCTATCTCTACCGCGACATCGATCACCTGATGAAGGTGATGGACGTCAATTCGCCGGTCATGCAGGAACTCAACCAGGGCCTCATCGACGCTGCCAACTGCCGCGTGATCTACGCGCATTACTTCGGCCGCCGGAACCTGACGGCCAACAAGGCAGTGCTGTCACCCGCCGACCTTGCCGGCGAGAAAATCCGCGCGGTGCCGTTCCCGATCTATACGACAGCGATCGAGGGAATGGGCGCCGCTCCAGTTCCCGTCGACTGGTCCGAGGTGCCGACCGCGCTGGCGACCGGCGTGGTGGCCGGGCAGGAAAACCCGGTCAACGTCATCCTCACCGTCAAGCTCTACGAGGTGCAGTCGCATCTCATGCTGACAGGCCACATGTCCAATGCCGAAGTCGTCGTCATGAACGAGGATGCCTGGCAGGGCCTGTCGGACGCGCACAAGGAGGCCGTGACGGCCGCGTCAGCCGAAATCCGCGATCGCGCGACCAGTGCGATCGAGGACAATGAGGAAAAGGACACGCAGGCGCTGCGCGATGCCGGCATGACGGTGATCGGACCGGAGGACGGCCTCGACGTCGACGCTTTCCGCGAGTCCGTCAGCACGCTCGTCGAGGAACGTTTCGGGGAAAAGTACGGCGACCTCTACGCAAAGATCGCCGCGATTTCCTGAACGCACGACCGGGGAGCTTCACAAGATGGACGCAAACGCCGCTTCCGGACGGGCCGGACGCGCTCTGGAAGCCGCGTCGCTCTGCTGCCGCTTCCTGGCGATCCTTTTCCTGATCGTCATGACCTTATGCGTCGTCGGGCAGGTCATCGGCCGCAACGTCTTCAATGTCGGCATGCCGTGGGCGGACGAGCTCTCGCGGGTCAGCGGCATCGCGATCGTCTTTCTCGCCGTGCCGCTGCTCGCCCTTCGGGGCCAGCATGTCGCGGTCGACATGGTGCCGATGCTGCTGAAGCCACGTGCGCGGCGGATCGTGCTGGTCGCGGCCGAACTGATGGTGCTCGGCTTTGCGGCCTTCATGCTGTTCGCGCTGCAGGCGTTCCTCCTGCGGGCAGGCAAGTTCGCGACGCCGGCGATGGGACTGACGAACTGGTTCGTCTATGCGCCGGCGGTGGTCGGCTTCCTGCTCCTCGCGCTCGTCACCATGCTGCGTCTCGTCGTGCTCGTGCGCGGTGAACGCCCCGTCGTCGCGGAGCTTCCAGCCCAATGAGCCTTCTCCTCATCCTCGTCTTCGTCGTAGCGCTCTTGAGCGGCGCGCCGATCGCGGTCGCGCTCGGTCTGTCGTCGGCGATCGCGATCGTTGCGTTCGACCTTCCGGTCCACGTCCTGGCGCAACGGGCGGTCAACGCGCTGGATTCGACGCCGCTCCTGGCCGTTCCGCTGTTCATCCTGGCGGCGAGCCTGCTCAACGCGATGGGCGTGACGACCCATATCTTCGACCTTGTCCGGCTCCTGGTCGGGCGCATCCGCGGCGCGGTGGCGCAGGTGTCGATCCTCGTCAGCCTGATCTTTTCGGGCGTCTCCGGCGCCGCGCTCGCCGACATCGGCGCGCTCGGCAAGATCCAGATCGACCAGATGACCGCGCAGGGCTACAAGAAGAACTTCGCCGCCGGCATCACCATCGCGGCCGCAACGATCGGTCCGATCTTCCCGCCGTCCATCCCCATCATCATCTATGCGAGCGTCACCAACGTCTCGGCCGTGCAGCTTCTGATCGCCGGCATCGTGCCCGCGCTGGTGATCACGCTCTTCCTGATGCTTCAGGTCTTCGTCATGGGACGGCTCTACGACCTGCCGCGCGACACGGTGAGCCCTTCGCTTCGCGCGGTTGCCCGCAAGGCGTTGATCTCGTCGCCGGCTCTCTTCGCGCCCATCCTCCTGATCGGCGGGCTCCTCAGCGGCTATTTCGGGCCGACGGAAGTCGCCGGCGTGACCGTGGCTTACGCGCTCGTGATCGGCTTCGTCGTCTACCGGACGCTCACCTTGCGCGGTGTTTGGGACAGCCTGCGCGACACGGTGGACGCGACGGCGAGCATCCTCTTCATCGTCGCGACGGCGGCCGTGTTCGCCTGGGTGCTGACGCTCGACCAGGTGCCGGCGCGGGCAGGGGCGTTCCTGCTCGGCCTGTCTGACAACCCGCTCGTGCTGCTGTTCCTCGTCAATCTGCTGCTGCTCGTCGTCGGCATGTTCCTCGAATCCATCGCCGCGATCCTGATCATCGCGCCGATCGTGGCGCCGGCGCTGCATGCGGCGGGCGTCGATCCGCTGCAATTGGGCATCGTGTTCGTCCTCAACCTGATGATCGGCCTTTTGACCCCGCCGGTCGGCATGAGCCTCTACATGGTGTCGATCGTCGGCAAGATGCCGGTCCATGCGGTGATCCGGGGGGTGATGCCCTTCTTCATCCCGCTTCTCCTGTCGCTGCTCGTCGTGACCACGGTCCCGGCCGTCGCGACATGGCTCCCCAAACTCCTGACGCAGTAAGGTACTCAAGATGAGCAGACTTCTCGGCTCGATCCGCCAGCTCGGCTATGTCGTCGACGACATCGAGGCGGCGATGGCGCACTGGCACGAGGTGATGGGCGTCGGCCCCTGGTTCTACAATCCCAAGGTGCCGATCGAGAACTATCGCTACGGCGGAGAGGCGCACGAGGTCCACAACTCCGTCGCACTCGCCAATAGCGGGCCGATGCAGGTCGAGCTGATCCAGACGCGCAACGGCGCGCCGTCCATGTATCGCGATTTCATGCAGGCCGGACATCGCGGATTGCAGCATGTCGCCTACTGGACGCAGGACTACGATGCCGACCTTGCACGCATGGAAGGAGCCGGCTTCAACGTTCAGATGAGCGGACAGGTGGGCGCGAACGGCCGCTTTGCCTATTTCGACCGCGAGGCGCATCCGGGGACCGTCATCGAGCTTTCGGAGGTGATGGGGCCGAAAGGCCGGATGTTCGACATGATCCGAACGGCGTCGCAGGATTGGGACGGGCGCGACCCGGTTCGCCCGTTCCCCGACCTTTCCGCCATCTGAGGCCGGCATGGACGACCAGACGATCGAGGCCTCCTATCTGATCGAGACGCCGCTCGACCCGGCTGCGGTCGCGGCGATCATGGCGGGCGAGCAGAGCAGCGGCACGTTCGTGCGGGTTGCCGGCGAAACCGACGCGTTGCGCGCACGCGCGGCAGCGCGCGTGCTGGCGGTCGAGGAGATCGAGGCGGCAGCGGAGCCGAGCCTTGCGAGCGCCTATCTGGAGCGCAAGGGCGCGACGGGACCGTGGCGGCGGGCGCATGTGCGCATCTCGTATCCGGTGGCCAATGTCGGCGCGAACCTGCCGACGCTGGCTTCGACCGTCGCCGGCAATCTTTACGACCTCGGCGAGGTGACGGGGCTGCGGCTGGTCGATGTGGCGGTTTCGCAGGCCTATCGCGAGCGGTTCGATAGACCGCGCCTCGGCGTCGAAGGCACGCGCCGCAGGCTCGGCGTGGCAGGTCGGCCGATCTTCGGCACGATCCTGAAGCCCAATGTCGGCATGTCGCCCGGCGAGATCGCCGACCTGGTTGCGCTGTTGTGCGAGGCGGGGGTCAACTTCATCAAGGACGACGAAATCTGCGCCGACCCCGACCACGCGCCGCTTGCCGCGCGCGTGCCGGCGGTGATGGCGAAGGTGCGGGCCTATCGGGATCGCACCGGCCGCGACGTGATGGTTGCCTTCAACGTGACCGACGAGACGGACGCCATGCGGCGCCACGCCGATCTCGTCGAGCGGGAGGGGGGCTCGTGCGTGATGGCGAGCCTCAACTGGTGCGGACTTTCGGGGACGCAGACCTTGCGCCGCTCGACACCGCTTGCGCTGCATGGCCATCGCAACGGCTTCGGCGCCTTCGCGCGCCATCCGATGCTCGGCATCGGCTTCGACGCCTATCAGGCGCTCTACCGGCTTGCGGGCGTCGACCACATGCATGTCCATGGTATCGGCGGCAAGTTTTCCGATGCGGCGAGCGAGGTTGAAGAGGCTGCCAGGCGCTGTCTGCTGCCCTTGGCGACGGACGCGCCGGACGCGTCGGATGCCGTGCTGCCGGCTTTTTCCTCCGGTCAGTGGGCCGGTACGCTGCCGCGCACGGCCGAAGCGGCGAGATCAGCCGATTTCATGTTCATGGCTGGCGGCGGCATTCTCGCCCATCCCGACGGCCCGGCGGCCGGCATCCGCAGCCTGCGGCAGGCCTGGGACGCGATCATGGAGGGGACCGATCTTGCGCGGGCGGCAACGAACAAGCCGGAGCTCGCCGCCGCAATGTCCTTCTTCGGTACTTGAAAATGGCCGGCTATGTCTTCATCGGCGACGATTTCACCGGTGCGTCCGACACGCTGGCGACGATTGCCGAGCGGGGACATCGCGCAAGGCTGTTTATCGACGTTCCGGTCCCTGACGAACCCGCTTGCGCAGGGCTCGACGCGATCGGCATCGCGACCGACCTGCGCGCGCTCGATGCCGACGAGATCGCAGGGCGCGTTCGCGCGATGGGTAGGCGACTCAAGGCGTTGGATGCGCGTATCGTTCACTACAAGGTCTGTTCGACCTTCGATTCATCGGCATCGGTGGGCAGCATCGGCGCAGCCGTGACGGCCTTGGAAGAGGTTCTCAAGCCTGCGCTGACGCTGATCGTCGGCGGGCAACCGAGCCTTGGGCGCTACTGCCAGTTCGGCAATCTTTTCGCGCGCGGGCCGGACGGCGCCGTACACCGCATCGACCGCCATCCGATCATGAGCCGTCATCCGACCACGCCGATGGGCGAGGCGGATTTGCGGCTTCATCTGGCGGCGCAAGGGCTTGGTGGCATCGCCTTGCATCCCTGGACGGAAGCTGCCAAAGGCGCTCAAGCCTTGCAGGAATGGCTTCAACGGGCTGCGAGTGAGCAGCAACGTGTGTTGCTCGACGTTACTTGCCAGCATGATCTCGGGATGATCGGAGCGGCATTGCGGGCGCTTGCCGGTGAACATCGCTTGCTGGTCATAGGCGCGAGCAGTGTCGCAGAGGCTGTCTTCGAGCGGCAATATGGCTTTGCACCATCGGTGACCGACTACGCCGGTACGGGGCCAGTCCTCGCCATCGTGGGCAGCCGCTCGTCGACGAGCGCAGCGCAGGTTCAAGAAGCCACCCGATTTTCGCGTGTGGCAGTTGCGCCCGAAGCGGCAAGGGTTGCGTCAGCAGCACTGGCGGAAGGCATCCTGTCCCGACTACATGGGGGCGAAAACGTACTCGTTCACCTGCTGCCGGACGCCGATTACGGATGCTTGCCTTCGGAACTATCGGAAAGCTTGGCCGCGCTCACCGAGAAAATCATCGACGGGTATCCGTTGCGTTCGCTCGCAATCGCGGGTGGAGATACGTCGAGCGTCATATCGCGCCGGCTGGGACTGGAAAGCCTCATATTCGAAGGCCGATTAGACGCTGGGGTCTGTGTGTGCCGAACGCATTCGGCAGACCCGTCACGCGATGGCTTGAGGCTTTTGTTGAAGGGCGGACAGGTAGGTGGGCGGAGTATCTTCGACACGTTCGCAGCGATGATTTAGCCACTCCATTCAGTAATTGGCGAGCCCTGGGCCCGCGTGATTGCGAACGCGGTCCAGGAGCCTGTTGACGCACGCGGCGCTATTTCCGCAGAGACTGTAAATTCTTCCAGGACATCTTTCAGTCGCGCGCCTTTCATACTGCTAGTTGCATCTGGCAGGTCTGAGCTGAAGCGACTGCAGACCAGAGCTGACGGCCAAAGCTTCAGCGATGAATGGCCCAGACTGCGTACATTGTTCAGATTTTTTGGCGCGGCGTTTCCGCCTCGCCAGAAGCCCGCATGGCGTCAACTCCGTTGACATGCCAAAATTATTTGTACAAACGTACAAGGACGTTGGTCAATGGGAGGAAGAGATGGCAGGCGATGTGCGTCAGAACCTGATCGATTGCGCAGCACGACTGTTTTCTCGCAATGGCTACAGCGCCGTCTCCATGCGCGAGATCGCCAAGGCGGCGAATGCCAATGTGGGAAGTCTCACCTATCATTTCGGCACCAAGGCCAATCTCCTGCGGGAGATCTACGAGAGCCGCACCGCGCCGATGAACGCGCGACGGTTGGAGTTGCTGGGCGAGGCGCGGCGTATTCATGATCGCAGCGACCGGCTGCACGCGATCCTGCGCGCCTATGTGGTGCCGGCCTTCTCATCGTCGACCGGCTCGGATGGCGGCGGTGCCGAGTTCACCCGGATGCGGGCGATCCTGTCGGCGGAGGGCAACGAGGATGCCCGCTCGATCATCGCCCAGGCGTTCGACACCACGAGCCGTGCCTTCATCGAGGCGATCGGCGAATGCGTGCCGGGCGCGCCTCTCGAAGGGCTGATCTGGCGCAGCCAGTTCCTGCTGGGTTCGCTCTACTACGCGCTCATCAACCCGGAACGGATCAGCCGTCTGTCGGATGGGCGGGTCGATGGTCACGACCACCAGCGCGCGATCGATGAAATCGTGGAGGCGGCGCATGCCTCCTTCCTCGCTCTGGCGCCAGCGCAGAATGCGCGCACCGACGCAGTCTGACGGCACACTTCACCCAATCGGTTCAACACAGGGAGGACTACAATGAAACTCTTGAAGACAATTGCCGCCATGGGGCTGGCACTCAGCCTCGTCGCGCCGTCGGTTGCGGCGGAACGCGTTTCCATCGGCACCGGCGGAACGGGCGGCCTGTTCTACGTCATCGGCGCCGGCATGGCCGAGCTTCTCAATCAGAACATGCCGGACACCACCGCCCGCGCCGAGGTCACGGGCGCATCGGTCGAGAACATCCGTCGCGTGGCGGCCGGCCAGATGACGTTCGGCTTCTCCTCCTCCTCGACGCTTTACGAGGCGACGGTTGCCGAAGGCCCGTTCGAAGAAGCGCTCGATGTTGCCGCGATGGCGTATCTCTACCCCGCCGTCCTCCAGATCGCGACGATCGAGAGCACGGGCATCCAGACCATGTCCGACCTTGCCGGAAAGCGCATCAACCTCGGGCCTCCCGGATCGAACTCGGCCGTCCTCGTCCAGCGTCTGATGGAGGCCTATGGGGTTTTCGAGCCCGGCAACGCGCAGTTCCTGTCCTATACCGAGGGCGCGACCGCGCTCATTAACGGCACGATCGAGGCGACGGTAGTCCTGGCCGGAGCGCCGACGGCGGCGCTGATCGATCTTGGCGCGCAGCGCGACATGCGGCTGATTTCGGTGGACCAGGAAACGGTCGCGCCGCTGCTTGAGCAGTATCCGTTCTACCAGTTCTACGAGATCGAAGCTGGCACCTATTCCGGCCAGGACGAGACCGTGCTCGCGATCAACGATCCGGCCACGATCTTCACCAGCACGTCGGCGAATGAAGAGACGGTCTACCAGATCACCAAGGCGATCTTCGACAATCTGGACGAGCTGGGCCAGGTGCATCCGCAGGCCGCGGCGATCGCGCTCGAGACCGCGACCGACGCACCGATCGACCTGCATCCGGGCGCCCGACGCTATTTCGACGAAGCCGGCCAGTAACCGGCAAGCGCGCCCGCAAGTTCGGGCGCGCTCCTTTCCCGACCTGTCAAAACACGTAAGCACCAGCGAGGACGAGATGGTTCGAGCAATGGATGAACTCCGGCAACCGGCCGAAGGTGCCGGTGAAATGGAAGTCAGGACCGTTTCGGTGATCTTCGCCATCCTGGCGATCACCGCCACCGCGCTCGTCATTCATGGCGCGTTCTTCGGCAACATCACCGCGCTGCTCTTGCGCTCGCTCTTCCTTTCGGTCGTGGCTGCCGCAGGCCTGATGGCAGCCGCGTTGCGCATGCGCCCGCCCGTCGTCCGCACGCTGCTCTACGCACTCGCCCTCATCGCCCTCGTTCCAGGGCCGTATCTCTATCAGTCCTATCTCGACATCATCATGCGCGGCGCGATCGCCACGCGCATGGACGAGATCATGTTCGTCACCACGCTCGTCGTCGTGATGCTCCTTGTGCGCCTCACGATCGGCTGGTCGCTGGTCATCCTGTCCGCCGTGGCGCTTGCCTATGCCTATTGGGGCTACCTGATCCCCGGCAAATACGGCCATGGCGGCTATGACATCTCGCGTCTGGCATCGACGCTCTTCCTGTCGACCGAAGGCTTCTACGGCGTCCCGATGGGGGTAGCGGTCGAGTACATCCTGTTGTTCGCGCTGCTCGGCAACGTGCTGATGCGCATGGGCACCGGCCAGGTCTTCGTCGACATCGCGCGCGGCATGACGGGCCGGGTGCAGGGCGGCGCCGGGCTGTCGGCGACGCTGGCGAGCGCCATGCTGGGCACGATCAACGGAAGCGCGGTCGCCAACGTCGTCACCTCCGGCACCTTCACCATTCCCCTGATGCGCCGCACGGGCTTCACGCCCGTCACCGCCGGCGCCATTGAGGCAGCCGCCTCGTCCGCGGGCCAGATCCTTCCCCCCATCATGGGCGCCGCCGCCTTCCTCATGGCCGAGATCATCGGCGTGCCCTATAGCCAGATCGCCCTTGCCGCGCTGGTGCCGGGCCTTCTTTACGTTCTTGCGCTGATGGTCGCTGTGCGCCTTGAAGCGGGTCGGCTGAACCTCGAGCGCGACATGTCGGGCGGCCTTCGGTTCCTGGGTGAGACGCTGAAGACGCGCGGCTATCTGCTTCTGCCGCTGGTCGGCCTCATCGCGCTCCTGATGACCGGCACGACGCCCACGCGCGCGGCCGTCTACTGCCTTCTGATCGCTCTTGCGATAAGCCCGTTTGCCGCGAACACGCGGCTGGGGCTGATGTCGCTGATCGACATCTGCCGCGCCACGCTCGTGTCGATCCTGCCGATCGTTGCGGCCGTGGCGGCAGCGGGCATCGTCATCGGCGTCCTCAACCTGACCGGCATGGGCCTGATGGTCTCGAGCCTGATCATCGAGGTCGGTGGTTCCAACATCTGGCTGGTCCTGATCCTCACAGCATTCGCCGCCTTCATTCTGGGCCTCGGATTGCCGACATCGGCGGCATACCTTCTCCTTGCGGTGCTGATCGCCCCCGCACTCGTCCGGCTCGGCATCGATCCGATCGTCGCGCACATGTTCATCTTCTATTACGGCCTCGTCTCGGCCATCACGCCGCCCGTGGCGCTGGCTGCCTATGCAGCCGCCAGCATCTCAGGCGCCGATGCCAATGCGACGGCGGTGGAATCGATCCGGCTCGGCTTCGTGAAGCTCCTCGTGCCGTTCCTGTTCGTGACGATGCCCGGCCTGCTCCTGCGCGACGACGTCTTCAACATCTGGCTCGCAATCCCGCTCGCCACGATCGGGCTGACCGGGCTGTCGGTGGCGTTCGCAGGCTGGCTAGTGCGCCCGATGGGCTGGCTCGACCGCGCCGTCGTGGCCGCCGGATCGCTGCTCGTTCTGTGGCCTTTGCCAGTCGACGCTCATGATTTGACGACGCTTCTGGCGCGGGCGGGCGGCCTCGTCATCCTCGTCGTGATGGCCATGCGCCTGATGAGCAGCACGTACAGGCCCGACCCCGCCGCCGCCCGTCCTTGACCACACATGATGAACGACAACATGCAGGAACGATCGATGACGCCTGAGCCGCTGCCCTTCCACCCCAAGCCGAAGAAGCCGGACATCGCTCTGCCGCAGGGCGCCTGCGACGCGCATTGCCACGTCTTCGGGCCGGCCGCGCGCTTTCCCTTTGCCCCGCAGCGCACCTATACGCCGATCGACGCGCCGAAGGAGAAGCTGTTCGCGCTGCACCGCCATCTCGGGCTCGAGCGCTCGGTACTGGTGCAGGCGAGCTGCCACGGCACCGACAATGCGGCCATGCTGGACGCGATCGCCGCAGGGGAAGGGCGCTATCGCGGGATCGCGATGGTGGAGCGCGACATCGACCAGAGCGAACTGGAGCGGTTGCACGAAGGTGGCGTGCGCGGCGTTCGCTTCAACTTCGTCACGCATCTTGGCAAACCGGCCGATCTCGATGCGATCCGCGAGATCACGGCCAAGATCATCCCGCTCGGCTGGCATGCCGTCGTGCATTTCGATGCGCATCGGCTCGAGGGCCTTGCGCCCTTCCTGCGCGAGCTGCAATTGCCGATGGTGATCGACCATATGGGCCGCATCGATGCCTCGGCCGGCCCCGAGCAGCCCGCGTTCCAACTGCTTCTCGACCTGATGCAGGACGAGCGCTTCTGGGTGAAGGTCTGCGGCTCGGAGCGCATTTCCCGCGCCGGTCCGCCCTTCGAGGATGCGGCGATCTTCGGTGCCATCCTGGTCGAGAAGTTTCCCGACAGGGTTCTGTGGGGCACGGACTGGCCGCATCCAAACATCAAGAAGCACATGCCGGATGACGGGGCGCTGGTCGATCTCCTGAAGATCATCGCGCCGCGACCCGAGCTGATGCAGAAACTTCTCGTCGACAACCCGACGCGCCTCTACTGGCCCGAGACTCTTTGAAGGAGACCGCCTCATGAGCAACAAGACAGCACTCGTCATCAGCGCCCACTCGGCCGACTTCGTCTGGCGGTGCGGCGGGGCGATCGCGCTGCACGCCGACAAGGGCTACGACGTCACGGTGGTGTGCCTTTCCTATGGAGAGCGCGGCGAAAGCGCCAAGCTGTGGAAGAAGGACGGCATGACGCTGGACACCGTCAAGACAGAGCGGCGGCGCGAGGCGGAAAAGGCAGCCAGCGCGCTTGGCGTGCACGACATCCAGTTCTTCGACCTCGGCGACTACCCGCTCGAGATGACGCGCGAAGCGAAGGATCGGCTCGTCGACGTCATGCGCGCCGTACAGCCGGAGTTCATGCTGACGCACTCCAAATTCGATCCATACAATACCGACCACATGTACGTTTCGCAGTGGACGCTGGAATGCCGCGCGATCGCGCAGGCCTGGGGCCACAAGCCCGGCGAAAAAGTCCTCGGCGCGCCGCAGGTCTATCTGTTCGAGCCGCACCAGAGCGAGCAGATGGAATGGAAGCCCGACACCTTCCTCGACATCTCGCAGGTATGGGAGAAGAAATGGGCCGCGATCCAGTGCATGGAGGGCCAGGAACACCTGTGGCACTATTACGAAAACGTCGCCCAGAACCGCGGCAACCACTTCATGCGCAATTCAGGCGGCCAGTCCGGTGGGCGCAAGTCGACCCATGCGGAAGGCTTCCAGTCGATCTTTCCGCGCACCGTGGATGAGCTGTGATGGGCGTCGTCGTTCAAAACATCGAGCGGGCCGATCCGGCGATCGTCGCGCGGCTGGGCGCCTGCGGCGTCGCCACTGTCCACGAGGCGCAAGGACGAAGAGGGCTGTTTGCCTCCTATATGCGGCCCATCTATCGAGGCGCGCGCAGCGCTGCCAGCGCGGTGACGATCTCGGCCCCGCCTGGCGACAACTGGATGCTGCATGTCGCGATCGAGCAGCTCCGCGACGGCGACATTCTGGTGCTCGCGCCGACCAGCCCATGCGACGACGGTTATTTCGGCGATCTCCTGGCGACATCGGCCATGGCGCGTGGCTGCCGCGGCCTGATCATCGACGCAGGCGTGCGGGACGTCGCGGACCTGACGCAGATGGAGTTTCCGGTCTGGTCGAAGGCGATCTTTGCGCAGGGCACGGTCAAGGAGACGCCGGGCTCGGTCAACGTCCCGGTCGTGTGCGCGGGTGCTCTGGTCAATCCGGGCGACGTGATCATCGCCGATGACGACGGCGTGTGCGTCGTCGCCCGCGCCGAGGCCGAAGAGGTCGCGAAAAAGGCCGAGTCGCGCGTGGCCGCCGAAGAGGAGAAGCGCCACCGGCTCGCAGCCGGGGAGCTGGGTCTCGATATCTATAACATGCGCGAGCGACTTGCGGAAAAGGGTTTGAAGTATATCTGACGACGCAGTCGCAGATACTCCCAGGACCTTGAGGGCGCGTTGCTGGAGCCTCCACGGGTTGGCGCCGAGTGCCGGACCGGCGATTAGCTTTTGCCGTATCTCAGCCTGCCGTCGATATCAGCAGTCGGCGGCGTTTTCATCAGGCGCCGTCGGGGTCACTGCGGCGTCTTCGTCGGGCTCGGCGGGGGCCTGCGGTCCTTCGACGGCGGTCTCGCCGCTGATCGGGTCGAGGCCGGAGGCGACCTCAGGGTGCTCCTGCTGGGGTGAGGAATCGAGCTCTTCCGACTGGCTGGTGCCGATGTCGGAGCCGCCGAGACCGCCCGTCCAGCCGCTGGAGCCCGAGCCGCCGGGTGCGGTGCCGGCGTCAGGGCCCGCGACCGGCTGTGTTTCGGATTCGGACTGCTCGGCGGAGGCCTCTTCGCCAGCGGAATTTGCGGGTTCCGGCTCATCATCGGCGGCGGGTGCATCCGCTTCGGTAGCGGGCGAATCCGCTTCGGCAGCAGGCTCATCAGCGTCTTCTGCTGTTTCGAGTGACGCCTGCATGTCGTCGGTCGAGCCATTGGTAGCCGACTGGCCGGCAGGTTCGATACAGTCGCCGCGTTCGGGCTGCGTCTCGTCCTGCGTGGTGGCCGAGGAGGTATCGCCGGCGGGCGCGGCGGGCTCGGCCTGGTCGGCCTGCGGGGCGGCGGCAGGCGGCGGCGTCTGAGCATAGACGAGCGAGGCCGTCATCATGGCGCCGGCGAGCGGCAGGGCGAACAAGGACCGTTTCATGCCATTCCTCCATAAATCAGTGACCGGTAAAACACGCGAAACCGCATTTCGTTGCTAGGCGACGACGAGGCAGGGCTCGCCGGCCTCGACCGTGCCGACGATCGCGGCGCGCGGATAGCCGGCTTCGCGAATGCGTGCCAGGAGGGCGTCCGCCTGGCCCGGCTCGACGGCGACGAGCAGCCCGCCCGACGTCTGCGGGTCGGTGAGGAGGTGGCGGCGCCAGTCGTCGAGACCGTCGGGCAGAACCACCTCATCGCCATAGCTCTTCCAGTTGCGATGCGAGGCACCGGTCACGAAACCCGATTGCGCCAGACGCTCGGCCTCGTCGAGGAAGGGCAGGGCGGCGAGGTTAAGAGTGAGCGTCGCGTTCGAGCCACGGGCCATTTCGAGGCCGTGACCGAGGATGCCGAATCCGGTCACGTCGGTCATCGCGTGAACGGCCTCGTCCGCGGCGAGCTCCGGTCCGATTTTGTTCAATAGGGTTGCCGAGGCGATCATCTCGTCGAGGCCCGCGCGGTCGAGCGCTGCCTTCTTGATCGCGGCCGAGTAGATGCCGACGCCGATCCCCTTGGTCAGGATCAAGGCGTCGCCTGCCAGCGCCATGGAATTGCGCTTGACCTGCGCCGTCGGGCAGGTGCCGATCACTGCCAGGCCGTAGACGGGCTCTGGGCAGTCGATCGAATGTCCGCCGGCGACCGGAATTCCGGCCTCCACGCATATCGACGCGCCGCCGGCGAGGATCTGGCGAATGTCTTCCGGGTCCATCTTGTCGATCGGCATGCCCACGATGGCGAGCGCGAAGATCGGTTTTCCGCCCATCGCATAGATGTCTGAGATCGCGTTCGTCGCGGCGATGCGGCCGAAGGAATGGGGATCGTCGACCATCGGCATGAAGAAATCCGTCGTGGCGATGATCGAGGTCGTGCCGTCGAGATCCCAGACGGCGGCGTCGTCCGCCGTCTCCGTTCCGACGAGGAGACCGGCATAGGGACCGGCCTTCGGCATCCCGCTCAACAAATCTTGAAGAACGGCCGGCGCCAGCTTGCAACCGCATCCGCCTCCATGGGCAAGACTGGTCAGGCGCGGTTTTTCGGTGCTGGCGTCCATCTTCTACCTCCTCGGTCTCATACTTTCGAAGCATATCCTTTATCGTTTCAAGCAAAGCCGTGCATCCCCGACCTTTGATGTATTTAATATGATAAAAGCACTCATGTTTTAGTGCTTTGACACAACTTGGGCGCGACTGTAACGTTTCACGCGAGAATGAATCCGGGATTTCGGGAAAAGGCAGGGAGGAGGCTTCCGAATGAATATGGAACTCTCACGCCGCAGCTTTCTGAAGGGCGCGGGCGCGGGTGTCGCAGCAACGACACTTGGCGCCTTCGGCTTCGGGGAAGCGGAAGCGGCGTTCGTCGAGGGGCTGCGGCCCTACAAGCTCGCCGGGACGACGGAGACGCGCAACACCTGCCCGTATTGCTCCGTCGCCTGCGGCGTCATCATCTATTCGAAGGGTGATCTGACGCAGGGCACTGCGGAAGCGATCCACCTCGAGGGCGACGTCGATCACCCGACCAATCGCGGAACGCTCTGCCCCAAGGGTGCGGCGCTGCTCGACTTCATCAAGGCCGACACCCGCCTCATGAACCCGAAGGTTCGCCGTCCCGGCTCGAACGCCTTCGAGGAGATTTCGTGGGACGAGGCGATCGACGGCATCGCACGCCACATGAAGGACGATCGCGACGCCAACTTCATCGAGCGCAACATGGATGGCGTTCCGGTGAATCGCTGGACGACGACCGGCTTCCTGGCCGCGTCCGCGACGACCAATGAAACCGCGTTCTTGACCTACAAGGCCGTTCGCTCGGCCGGCATGGTGGCTTTCGACAACCAAGCGAGAGTCTGACACGGCCCCACGGTGTCCAGTCTGGGCCCAACTTTCGGTCGTGGTGCAATGACGAATTCGTGGACCGACATTCGGAACACGGATCTGGTCGTGATCATGGGCGGCAATGCCGCCGAAGCGCATCCTTGCGGCTTCAAATGGGTGACGGAGGCGAAAGCCAACCGCGGCGCCAAGCTCATCGTCGTCGATCCGCGCTATACGCGCTCGGCCTCGGTGGCGGATTATTACGCGCCGATCCGGCAGGGCTCGGACATCGCGTTCCTGCTCGGCGTCATCAAATACTGCATCGACAACGACAAGGTGCAGTGGGACTACGTCAACGCGTTCACCAATGCGGCCTACATCGTCAAGGACGGCTTTGCCTACCAGGACGGCCTCTTCACCGGCTATGACCCGGAAAAGCGCGAATACGACCGTGCGACCTGGGATTACGAGATCGGCGAGGACGGCTTCGTCGTCATGGACGAGACGCTGCAAAATCCCCGTTGCGTGTGGAACATGCTCAAGGAGCATATCGCCATCTACACGCCGGAGATGGTGGAGCGCATCTGCGGCACGCCTCAGGAGAAGTTCCTGAAGGTTGCCGAGATGATCTCGGAATGCTCGACGCCGACCAAGACGATGACGTCGATGTACGCGCTCGGCTGGACCCAGCACTCCAAGGGTTCGCAGAACATCCGCTCCATGGCGATGTTGCAGTTGATCCTCGGCAATATCGGCGTGCGCGGCGGCGGCATGAATGCGCTGCGTGGGCACTCCAACATCCAGGGTCTGACCGATATCGGCCTGATGTCGAACCTGATCCCGGGCTATCTCAACATCCCGACCGAAAGGGAGGTTGACTATCCGACCTACATTTCGAGCCGCGGCTTCAAGCCGCTGCGTCCGAACCAGGTCAGCTACTGGCAGAACTATCCGAAGTTCTTCGTGTCCTTCATGAAGGCGATGTGGGGCTCGGCCGCGACGCCGGAAAACAGCTTCGCCTACGACTATCTGCCCAAGCTCGACCTGCCGGCCTATGACGTGCTGCGCGCGTTCGAGATGATGGATCAGGGGCAGATGTTCGGCTACTTCTGCCAGGGCTTCAATCCGCTGCTCTCGTTCCCGGATCGGGGCAAGATCACGCGGTCGCTTTCGAAGCTGAAATATCTGGTGGTGATGGACCCGCTGGAGACGGAGACGGCCCGTTTCTGGGAGAATCACGGCGAGTTCAACGACGTGGATTCGGCGGCGATCGAGACCGAGGTCTATCAGCTCCCGACGAGCTGCTTTGCCGAGGACGAGGGCGCGCTGGTCAATTCCGGGCGCTGGCTGCAATGGCACTGGCCGGCCCAGAACCTGCCGGGGCAAGCCAAGCACGACACCTGGATCATGGCGCAGATCCATCTGAAGCTGAAACAGCTCTATCAGGAAGAGGGCGGCAAGTTCCCCGACCCGATCCTGAACCTGCACTGGCCCTATGCCGACCCGACCGACCCGAAGGCGGACGAGATCGCCCGCGAATTGAACGGCTACGCCGTCGAGACGCTGCGCGATCCCAACGATCCGACCAAGGTCACGGTTGAGGCAGGGCAGCAGGTGCCGGGCTTCGCCGCGCTGCGCGATGACGGTTCCACGGCCGCCGGCTGCTGGATCTATTCCGGCTGCTACAACCAGAACGGCAACAACATGGCGCGGCGGGACAATTCCGACCCCGACGCGACCGGCGCCTATCTGAACTGGGCGTTCTCCTGGCCGGCCAATCGGCGCATCCTCTACAACCGCGCCTCGGCCGATCTCGACGGCAAGGCGTGGGACCCCGAGCGCAAGCTCATCGAGTGGGACGGCGAGAAATGGGCGGGCTACGACGTGCCTGACATTCCGCCGACGTCGAACCCGCGCGATGTCGGGCCCTTCATCATGAATCCGGAGGGGCAGTCGCGGCTGTTCTCGAGGGGCATGATGCGCGACGGGCCGTTCCCGGCGCATTACGAGCCGTTCGAATCGCCCGTGGTCAACGTCGTCGCGCCCGCCATCCGGGGCAATCCGGTGGCGCGCGTGTTCGAGAGCGATCGGCAATCGTTCGGCGATGCGGAGGAGTTCCCCTATGCGGCGACGTCCTACCGGCTCACCGAGCACTTCCACTACTGGACGAAGCATGTCTGGGTGAACGCGGTTCTCCAGCCGGAATTCTTCGTCGAGATCTCGGAAGAGCTCGCGGCGGAGCGCGGCATCGAGAAGGGAGGCTGGTGCCGGGTCTGGAACAAGCGTGGATCGGTGCAGGCGAAAGCCGTCGTCACCAAGCGCATCCAGCCTTTGATCTGCGACGGCAAGCCCGTCCACATCGTCGGCATCCCGCTCCACTGGGGTTTCACCGGCGCGGCCAAGAACGGCATGGGACCGAATTCGCTGACCCCGTTCGTGGGCGACGCGAATATCGAGACGCCGGAGTTCAAGGCGTTTCTCGTGAACATCGAGCCGTCCAGCGGCCCGGCAACGGCATAAGGGAGGAGAGACCATGACCATCAACGTCAATCCGCCCGTCGCGCCGGATACCGCCATGCAGATGGGACCGCAGGATTACATCCGGCGGTCCGCCTCCTCGGTGCCGGCGCCCGCGCGCCAGCTCGAGGCGGTCGCCAAGCTCATCGACGTGTCGAAATGCATCGGCTGCAAGGCCTGCCAGTCGGCCTGTCTCGAGTGGAACGACCTGCGCGAGGAAGTCGGCGTCAATGCGGGTGTCTACGACAATCCGCACGATCTGACGCCGAACACCTTCACGCTGATGCGGTTTACCGAATGGGTGAACCCGGAGACCGACAATCTCGAATGGCTGATCCGCAAGGATGGCTGCATGCACTGTGCCGATCCGGGCTGCCTCAAGGCCTGTCCCGCGCCCGGCGCGATCGTGCAGTATTCGAACGGCGTCGTCGACTTCGTGAAGGAAAACTGCATCGGCTGCGGCTATTGCGTGAAGGGCTGTCCGTTCGACATCCCGCGCATCTCCAAGGTCGACAACCGCTCCTACAAGTGCACGCTCTGCTCCGACCGCATCGCGGTCGGCCAGGGTCCGGCCTGCGCCAAGGCATGCCCGACCAAGGCCATCGTCTTCGGCACCAAAGAGGAAATGAAGGCGCATGCGGCCGAGCGCATCGAGGATCTGAAGTCGCGCGGCTATGCCAATGCCGGCCTCTACGATCCGCCGGGCGTCGGCGGGACGCATGTCATGTACGTGCTGCACCACGCCGACAAGCCGTCCATCTATGCCGGCCTGCCGGACGATCCGCGCATTTCTCCGCTGGTCGAAGCGTGGAAAGGGGTCACCAAATATGCCGGCTTTGCCGTCATGGGCATCGCGGCGGCTGCCGGCGTGCTGCACATGGCGATCTCCGGTCGCAACCGCGTCACCGTCGAGGATGACGAGGAGGCGCGCCGCCTGACGGCGGTGGCTCCGGGCGCCGCGCCGCTCGATCCGAGCAAGGAGACCCTGTCATGACGGACAGCACGCTGCATGGGCGTCCGGCTCCGCAGGTGACCAAGGCCGACATCGACCGCGGCGACCGGCTTCATGTCGGTCGCGAGGTCGTCGTCGATCGCTATACGAAATGGGCGCGGGTCAATCACTGGATCACGGCGATCAGCCTGATCCTGCTCGCGCTGTCGGGGCTCGCCCTGTTCCATCCGTCGCTCTACTGGCTGACCGCGCTTTTCGGCGGCGGCCAGTGGACGCGCGCGATCCATCCGTGGATCGGCGTGGTTCTGTTCGTCTCCTTTGCGGGTCTGTTCATTCGGTTCTTCCGATTGAACCTGCCGCGCCGGGAAGACGCGCAATGGGCGGCCCATATCGGCGACGTGCTCAAGGGCGACGAGGAAAAGCTTCCCGAAGTCGGCAAGTACAATGCCGGGCAGAAATTCGTGTTCTGGGCGATGTCGATCCTGATCACGATCCTGATCGTGTCGGGCCTGGCCGTCTGGGAGCGGTATTTCTCGCAGTATCTGACCGTTCCGCAGCTTCGCGTGGCGATGCTCGTCCATTCGATGGCGGCGGTGGCGATCATCTGCGTGTGGATCATCCACGTCTATGCGGCCTTCTGGGTCGAAGGCACGCTTCGTGCCATGACACGCGGGAACGTGTCCGGCGGCTGGGCGTGGCGGCATCACCGCAAATGGCTGCGCGCGCTCGCCACCTATGGCAAGCGCGACGACCAGAGCCCGGACGGACGCGGTCCCGCGACCTGACGGAACGCGAACTCAGGCCCGGCGTGACACGACGCCGGGCAGCATTCTAGAATGCCGCGTAGCCCGTGCGGCTCGTGGAGGATTTCATGGCGCGTCGAATTCCCGTCAAGGGAGACATCACCGCGATCGGCGAGGTTCGCACCCCGCCGGCGGCCCGCGTGCCGGACCCGGTGCGGCTGTTCGAGCGGCGGGCCCGGCGGTTCGGCGAGCTGGCCCAGCCGGAGGGCATCGGTCCTTATCTCGGCTTTCTTGCCGGCATCGCCACCGCGCAGCAGGAACTCGCGCAGGAACTTGCCGCGCCCGCGCTCGCCGACCCCGGTTCGGTCAAACGATCACTCGATCATTCGATGCCGCCGCTCGACCGAGCGGCCTTTCGCCCCGACGAGGCGTTTCGCTCGCTGAGCGAGCGGTTGTTCGGCAAGATCGAAGCGGTCGACAAGCCCGCGGCGGCAACGACCGCACTGTCCTCGGTGCGAAAGGCTGACTGGTCGCGCTTCGAGGCGATGGTCGCCAACCTGCTGGCCGATGCCGTTCCCGCCGAAGCGATGGCCGAACATGCCTATGTCGCCGCCGCGTTGCAGCTTCACTTCGTCCGCGCCGCGTCGCTCCTGCCCGAACGTGAGCTGAAATCAGTCGGAAGCGGCGCTTGTCCCGCGTGCGGAGGCCCTCCGGTCGCCTCGGTCATCGTCGCTTGGCCGCAGGCCGGCGGAACGCGCTACTGCGCCTGCGCGCTTTGCGCCACGCTTTGGCACCATGTACGCATCAAATGCGCGATCTGCTCTTCGACCAAGGGCATCAAATATCAGGAAATCGAGGACGGGCCGGGCACCATCAAGGCTGAAACCTGCGACGAGTGCGGTTGCTATGTGAAAATCCTGAACCAGCAGCAGGACGCATCGCTCGAGCCGCTGGCCGACGATGTGGGCAGCCTCGGCGTCGATCTCCTGATGCGCGAGACGCAGTTCCGGCGCGGCGCGTTCAATCCGTTCCTGCTGGGATACTAGTCCTGCGATGAACGAGAGCTTCCGCGCCATCCCTTCGGTAGATGCCGTGCTGAAATCGCCAGCCGGGCAGGCGGCGATCGATCGGTTCGGGCGCACGGAAGCGACCGCGCGGATACGCCTCGTTCTCGATGCGGAGCGCCAATCCGCGCGCGAGGGGCGTGCGCTGCGCGATGCGCAGGCAATCGCCGCGCTGGCACTTTCGCAACTGGAAGCGGCGTCCCGATCGTCGCTGAGGCCTGTCTTCAACCTCACCGGCACGGTGCTTCACACCAATCTCGGCCGCGCGCTGCTCGCCGAGGCCGCAATCGAGGCGGCGACGGAAGCGATGCGCGATGCAGCCGCGCTCGAATTCGACCTTGCGACCGGCAAGCGCGGCGAGCGGGACGATCATCTGCGCGATCTCGTCTGCGAACTGACCGGTGCGGAGGATGCGACGCTCGTCAACAACAACGCCGCTGCCGTGCTCATCGTGCTCAACACGCTCGCCGGCAACGGTGGCGGGGCCGTGGTCTCGCGCGGCGAACTGATCGAGATCGGCGGCGCGTTCCGCATGCCCGACATCATGGCCCGGGCCGGCGCGCGATTGGTCGAGGTTGGCACGACGAACCGGACCCACGAGAAAGACTATCGGGCAGCGCTCGACACCGGCGACATCGCGTTGATCCTCAAGGTTCACACATCGAACTATCGCATTGAAGGATTTACGAAGGAGGTCGATGCAACTTCGCTCGCAGCGCTCGCGCGGGGGGCGAAGGTGCCGCTCGTCAACGATCTCGGCTCCGGCACGCTGGTCGACCTTGCACGATGGGGCCTGCGGCGTGAGCCGACGGTGCGGGAAGCGGTCGCCGAGGGCGCCGACATCGTCACTTTTTCCGGCGACAAGCTGCTCGGCGGCCCGCAGGCGGGCTTCATCGTCGGCCGCAGGGATTTGATTGCCGCGATCAACCGCAACCCGATGAAGCGCGCGCTGCGCGTCGACAAGCTGCGGCTCGCCGCGCTGGAGGCGACGCTGAAGCTCTATCGCGACCCCGATCGTCTGGCCGAACGCCTGCCGACGCTGCGCCTGCTGGCGCGAAGCCGGGCGGAGATCGCGGGGATGGCGACCGCGATCCTGCCGGATGTGCGCGCGGCGGTTGGGCCGTTCTACACGGTCGAGATCGTCGATTGCGGAAGCCAGATCGGCTCGGGCGCGCTTCCGCTCGACACGCTGGCTTCCTCGGCGCTTGCCGTTCGCACTGTTGACGGCAGCGGCTCGGCGCTCGACCGGCTGGCCGCGGCGTTGCGCGCGTTGCCGGTGCCGGTCATCGGGCGGATCGCCGATGGCGCTCTGCTGCTCGACTTGCGGTGCCTGGAAGATGCGCCCCGCTTTATCGCCAATCTTCGGGGTCTCGCCGATGGGCTGGCTTGACCGCTTCCGGCGCGTTTCGGAGCCGGAACGCGATCCGATGGACGAAGCACTTCGCTCGGCAAAAGAAGGTGACTTCCAGGCCGCACTCGCCATCTGGGAGCCACTGGCGCGGGCCGGCAATGCGCGCGCGCAAAACAACATCGCCGCCTGCTTTTCCGGCGGTCACGGAATTGCGGAAAATCCCGAACTGGCCGCGAAATGGCTCAAGCTGTCGGCAGCCCAGGGCGATCCGGTCGGCCAGCGCAATCTGGCGACTTTGCATTTTCGCGGCGAGGGTGTCGAACAGGACGAGGCGGAAGCGATGCGGCTCTATCGCCTCTCCGCCGACCAGGGCGACGCGACGGCGCAGGACATGTATTCCTGGATGCTCGCCGACCATGAGGATTACGCAGGCTCGCTCGCCTATGCCGAACGCGCTGCCGCGCAGGGCGTGGCGGCGTCGATGACGCGGATCGGCAACCTTCATCACAATGCACTGGGCGTCGAGCGCGATGCGGGCGTTGCCGCAGAATGGTGGCGCAGGGCTGCGATGCTGGGCGAGGCGGACGGGCAGGCGATGCTCGGCGCGGCGCACATCACCGGTGCGGGCGTGCCCCGCGACCCGGTCGCCGCGCTTGCCTGGCTGCTGCGCGCGCGCGACGGCGGCTCGAAGCTGGCGCACAACTTCATTCCCGCCGCGACGGCCGTGCTGTCGCCCGAGGAGCGCGAGGCTGCCAGGACAAGCGCCGCGCGGCCGCTTGGCGAGGAGGGTGGAGTTTGATCGTCGGCACGGCGGGCCATATCGACCACGGCAAGACGTCGCTCGTGCGTGCGCTGACCGGTGTCGAGACCGACCGGCTGAAGGAGGAGAAGGCGCGGGGCATCTCGATCGACCTCGGCTTCGCCTACCGCACGCTGGCGAACGGCGCGCGCATCGGTTTCATCGACGTGCCGGGCCATGAGCGCTTCATTCACACCATGCTGGCGGGCGCCGGCGGCATCGATTTCGCGCTTCTGGTGGTCGCGGCCGATGACGGCGTGATGCCGCAGACCCGCGAGCATCTGGCGATCCTGGATTTGCTCGGCGTCTGGCGCGGCATCGTCGCGATCACCAAGGCGGACCTGGCCGGCGAGGACCGGCTGCTCGCCGTCGAGATCGAAATCGAGACGCTGCTCGCGGGAAGTTCGCTCGAGGGCGCGCACGTGCTGGCGGTTTCGAGCGCGACGGGGCTGGGGGTCGCCGAGCTCGAGGCAAGGCTGGCCGAGGCGGCGCTCGCCATCGGACGGCGCAATGCAGACGGCCGCTTCCGGCTGGCGGTCGACCGGGCCTTCACCATCCAGGGCGCTGGTACGGTGGTGACCGGGACGGTCCTTTCCGGCGAGATCGGCGTCGGGGATCAGATCGTCGTCAGTCCGCGCGGACTTCAGGCACGTGTGCGCTCGATCCACGCGCAGAACGAGAAGGCCGAGCGCGGCCGGGCGGGCGACCGCTGCGCGCTCAATCTGGCCGGCGAAGGGATCGGCCGCGATGCGGTCGCGCGGGGCGACATGGTCGTCGATCCGGGCCTGCATGCGCCGACGGCGCGGATCGACGCCGAACTGAATGTCCTTGCAGGCGAGGCGAAACCGATCGGCCAGTGGTTCCCGGTCCATCTGCACCATGCCTCCTGCGAGGTGCCTGCGCGCATCGTGCTCCTGCAGGATGCACCGATCGCGCCCGGAGGTCAGGCGATCGTCCAGCTTGTGCTGGACCGCCCGATTTCGGCGGCGGTGGGTGACCGCTTCGTCGTTCGCGACACGTCCGCCCGGCGCACGATCGGCGGTGGGCGTTTTCTCGATTTGCGCGCGCCTGCACGGCGGCGGCGTTCGCCGGAGCGCCAGGCGCAGCTTGCCGCGCTCCTGCCGGCCGAACACGACGCATCGCTGCGCGCGCTTCTCGACACGCCACCCTTTTTCGTTGATCTCGACGGGTTCGCGCGGGACCGGGCGATCGGCGGCGACGGAGTGGCCAGGCTTGCGGGCGATCTGATCCGCATTCCGCCGGACGTCGGCACGATGGTGATGACGCCGGCGCGGTGGCTTCGCATACGCGATCGGTTGCTCGCCGATCTCGATGCCTATCATGCGGAAAATCCCGATCATCCGGGCATCGGCCTGGAGCGATTGCGCATGATGGGCGAGGCGCGCCTGCCGGCGCCCATGTTTCGGATGGTGCTGCAGAGCCTGCAGCGCAGAGGCGAGATTTCGCTCGACGGCGCCTGGGTGCGCCGGGCGAGCCACATCGCGCGGCTGTCGGAGGCGGACGAGGCGCTTTGGGCGCGGATCGAGCCGCTTCTCACCGGCGAACAGCGCTTCCGGCCGCCGCGGACGCGCGATCTTGCCAATATGTTCGCGGTTTCCGAGGCCGACATGCGCCAACTCCTGAAGCGCGCGAGCCGAATGGGACGCGTGCACGAAATCGCCCATGACAGCTTCTTTGCGCGAAGTGTCGTTTCGCAGATCGTCGCGATCCTTCAGGATGTCGCCGCCGGCAAGCCCAAGGGCGAGTTTGTCGCCGCCGACCTGCGCGACCGGTTGGAAAACGGGCGCAAGGTGTCTATTGAGATTCTGGAGTTTTTCGACCGGCACGGTCTCACGCTGCGGCGCGGTGACCTGCGCCGCCTGAATCCGCATCGGCTCGACCTGTTCGGTCCCGCGCCCGATGCAAGTGACAAAGGAAGAGAATCGTCCCCGGTGGGGCGTCCGGACTTCAAATCCGGGTGGGGCCGTGAGACGGTCCCTGGTGGGTTCGACTCCCACTCTCCTCCGCCAGTTTCCCGGAAGATTTCATGACGGCCAGCCAGACGCTTCTCGACGAACTCGAACACGCGGCCAAGGCCTGCGAAGACGAGGAGGCGGAGTTCCGGCGCACGATGAATGCGCGTGTCGCTTCGCTTGCCGAAGCACGCGCTTTCGCGCATCGGCGGATGAACATCATGCGCTCGCTGTTCGACACGGTGGCGCAGGTCGACGACCGCGCGATCGCAGTCGCGGCCGCCGTCGCGGCATTGCGCAACCGGCTCGGCTGGAGAGAGGAAAGCGAGGCGCGGGACGAGGTTCTGGAACGTTACGGCGCGGTCGCTCTTGCCGCGTTCCATGCGACCCGCGAGGACGAGGCGTCCGCCGAACCGGACACGCCGGCGCCGGATGTCGGGGCGGCGCTGGCCGAATTCGAGGCGTGGTACGCTGAAGCGCGTGGAAAGCCTTTCTGGGTCCTGTTCGAGCACTACATGCCGGAGACGCAGCTTGTCGACTTCTGAGCGTCACAGCCGCTTCGACGCCTGGCTCGCCGGCGAGTACGAACGGCGCGGCGACTTCACGGTGATGGTCGTTCTCGTCGACATAGCGGAAACGCGCATCGACCTTCTGCGTTCGACCTACATGAACGTCATCGGCGACGAAACGCGCTGGGTGGAACTGCGCGAATTGCTTTCCGGTTCAGGCGCCGCCTGGAATGGCGCCGCCTTCTTTCCCGTCAGCGCGTTCTTCAACGGGCCGGTGCCGAACGACATCGCGCGGAGCGAATTGCGCGATCTGGAGGACCGGTTGCGCGAAGACCGGCGCGTTCTCAACGAAGGGCACTTCTTCGACCGCAAGGGACGCCGTCTGAAGGTGGACGAACTCAAGCACTGACGCCCTGGCGAATGGCGGCCCTTTTCGCGACGCTATTTCAGCCGCATCAGGAGACCCGCCATCAGGCGGGCGCGTTCGGCGAGGCTGTCGACCTCGATGTGTTCGTTGAGCGTGTGAAGACCCGCGCCGCGAACGCCGATGGAATCGAGCGTCGGGATGCCGAGCGCGCCGGTGAAATTGCCGTCCGAACCGCCGCCGGCACTCGCGTGGGTCAGGTCGAAGCCGATGTCGGCGGCGACCTGGCGGCCGACCTCGTAGAGCGCCATCGTGCCGGCGTCCGGTTCCCAGACGGGACGGGTGACGCCGCGGGTGACCTCGAAGCGGACGTCGTTCTCCTCGGTCGCCATGGCAAGCATTGCCTCGACGCCGCGATCGAGATCGTCCTGGCGCTTGGCCATGGAGAGCGCCTCGGCATGGCATTCGGACGAGACGCAATTGACCCACTGGCCGGCACGGATGACGCCGACGGAGAAGGTGCAGTCGTCGGTGGTCATCTTTTCGACCTGGAGCAGCTTCTTTGCCATCAGGGCGATGGCCGAGCGGCCTTCGCCGAGCGCCCAGCCGGCGTGGCTTGGGCGGCCCTCCGTCTTCAGATTGAAGCGCGCGATGGCGTAGCGGCCGGTGACCGCGCCGCCGTCGGGACGGGCGGGTTCGGGCACGAGCACGTATTTGTTCTTGCGCGCCTCCATCTCGATCAGCTCGCGGGTCGACGGCGTGCCGACTTCCTCGTCGGGCGTGAACAGAACGGTGACGGGCAGCGGGCAGTCGATGGCGGCGAGCGCCAGTTGGCGGATCGCCTCGACGGCGACGAAATTGCCGCCCTTCATGTCCTGGATGCCGGGGCCGTAGGCTTTGTTGCCTTCGCGGCGGAAGGGAAGCTTTTCGAGCGTGCCGACCGGGTGGACGGTGTCGAGATGGCCGGAAATAAGGATGCCGGGCTTGCCAAAATCCTTGTGCGGAAAGCGCGCGCGCACCGAGCCGCCGAAGCCCATGCGGCCGGGGATGCGCTCGATCTCTGCGCCGGCAGCGGCGAGGTCGTAGCTGGCAACGTCCATCATCCGGTCGACCGCGGCCGCATCAAAGGTCGGGCTTTCGCACTCGATCCAGGGCTTGAGGCCGTTGAGGATGGCGTCGGCGTCGAAGGGCAGGGCGTTGAGGTTCATGGGGTCACCTTGGGCTGGATCGGTGGATTTTTCTGAAGGGGACCCCCACCCTTTATCCCTCCCCACAAGGGGGAGGGAGACTTGCACGCCGAGCGACCATTTCGATTTCGAGCCTGGCTGACGCGAAAGCGCGACGTGGATGTCCTCCCTCCCCCTTGTGGGGAGGGATACAGGGTGGGGGTCCGGCCGTTAAAGCGGCAGGCGCTTTTCGATGATGCGGGCCATGACGCTGGCGCCGACGGGCAGGATCGCGTCGTCGAAGACGAAGCCGGGATTGTGGACGGGGACGTCGCCGCCATGGCCGATCGTGCAATAGGCGCCGGGGACGGCCTTGAGCATGTCGGCGAAGTCTTCCGAGCCCATCACCAGTTCGTTCTCATTGGTGATGTTGTCGACGCCGACGATATCGGACGCGGCGTCGAGATAGGCGTCGGAGAGCTTGTCGTCGTTCATGAGGACGGTGAAGATTTCACGCAGATCCGGTTCGACCTCGATGCCGAACATCTTCGAATAGCCCTCGCACATGTCGCGGATGCGGGCGTGGATCAGCTCTTTCACCTCATCGTCGAAATAGCGGATCGTGCCGCAGATGACGGCCTTGTCGGGCACGACATTGTAGGCCGAGCCGGAATGGATCTGCGTCACCGACAGGACGGCCGGCTTCACCGCGGGCACGTTGCGGCTGACGATCGACTGCAGCGACTGCACGAGCGACGTGACCGCGACGATCGGGTCCTTCGAGTGGTGCGGCATCGCGCCGTGGCTGCCGACGCCCTTGACGTGGATATCGAAGAAGGTGGAGCCGGCCATGGCCGGTCCGGGCTTGACGCCGACCTTGTTGGGGGCGGCCATCGGATTGTTGTGCATGCCGTAGATTTCGTCGCACGGAAACTTGTCGAAGAGCCCGTCGGCAAGCATGGCGCGGGCGCCGCCGAGGCCTTCCTCGGCCGGCTGGAAGATGAAGACGGCCTTGCCGGAAAAGTCGCGCGTTTCGGCAAGGTAGCGCGCGGCGCCGAGCAGCATGGTCGTGTGGCCGTCATGGCCGCAGCCATGGAACTTGCCCGGCGATGTCGAACGCCAGGGGAGATTGGTCTCTTCGTCCATCGGCAGCGCGTCCATGTCGGCGCGAAGGCCGACCGCCCGCTCGCTGCCGCCCTTGCCCTGAAGCACGCCGACGACGCCAGTCTTGCCGAGCCCTGTATGCACCTCGATGCCCCAGGATTTCAGCTTTTCGGCGACGATGCCCGCGGTGCGCGTCTCCTCGAAGCCGATCTCGGGATTGGCATGGAAGTCGCGCCGGATGGCGGTGAGTTCGTCGGCGTATTCGGCTATCCGCGGCAATGTCGGCATGTCGGTCTCCTTTTATGCTGGGGCGGCGGTCAGGCCGTCTCGGTCTGGTGCAGGGAAAGCTCCCTGAAATTGGCGAAGTCCCAGTGGCGGCCGGGCGCGGCCTCGATCAGCGCGCGGGTATAGTCGTGGCTGGGCTGGGACAGGACGTTTTCGGCCGTGTCGTGTTCGACGATGCGGCCATGCTGCATGACGACGACCTCGTCGCAGATCTGGGCCGCGACGCGCAGATCGTGGGTGATGAAGAGGATCGCGATGCCGAGCTTTTCCTGCAATTCGTCGAGGAGCTTTAGCACCTGCGCCTGGACCGACACGTCGAGCGCCGACACCGCTTCGTCGGCGACGAGGATGTCCGGTCGCATGGCGATGGCGCGGGCAATGGCGATGCGCTGGCGCTGGCCGCCGGAGAACTGGTGCGGATATCGACCGAGCGCATCGGCGGGCAGGCCGACCAATTCCATCAGCTCGGCTGCGTGCTTCATCGACTCGGCCTTGGACTGGCCGAAATTCAGTGGTCCCTCGATCAGGCTCTCGCCGACCGTCCAGCGCGGGTTGAGCGAGCGGAACGGGTCCTGGAAGACGATCTGGATGTGCTTTCGATGCGGCTGGAGTTCGCCGCGCCCGAGCTTCGCGATGTCGGTCTGGCCGACCCTGATGCGGCCCTCGGTCGGGTCGATAAGCCGCATGACGCAGCGCGCGACGGTGGACTTGCCCGATCCGCTTTCGCCAACGATGCCGAGCGTGCGGCCGGGCTTGATGCGAAATTTGACGTCCTGCGCGGCTTTGGTCTCGCGGCCCTTCTTGAAGAAGCCGCGCGTGTCGTAGATCTTGGTCAGGCCGTCGACCGACAGCACCGGATCGGCCCAGCTTTCGGGTCGCGCGTCGCGCGGGACGAGGCTCGGCACGGCTTCAAGCAGCCGGCGCGTATAGTCCTTCTGCGGCGAGCGCAGGAGCGTTTCGACCGCAGCGCTTTCGACGATGTCGCCATTGCGCATGACGTAGACCGTATCGGCGATCTCGGCGACGACGCCCATGTCGTGGGTGATGAAGAGGACGGCGGTGCCGTGGCTCTCCTGGAGTTCGGCGATGAGCTTCAGGACCTGGTTCTGTGTCGTCACGTCGAGCGCGGTGGTCGGCTCGTCGGCGATCAGGAGCTTGGGTTCCAGGATCAGCGCCATGGCGATCATGATGCGCTGGCGCTGGCCGCCGGAAAGCTGGTGCGGGTAGGAACCGTAGATGCGCTCGACGTCCGGCAGGTGAACCTGCTGCATGATGTCGATGACGCGGCGCTTCTTCTCGCGGGTCGGCAGCTTGGTGTGGCTGTCGAGCACTTCCTCGATCTGGTCGCCGACCTTCATGACCGGATTGAGCGCGGTCATCGGCTCCTGGAAGATCATCGAAATGCGCTGGGCGCGCAATTCGCGCATCTGCGATGCGTCGAGGTCGAGAAGGTTCTTACCGTCGAGCTCGATGCGCCCCGTGGTGACTTCGAGCGCGCCCTTGGGCAGAAGTCCCATGACGGCGAGCGAGGTGACCGACTTGCCCGAGCCGCTCTCGCCGACGAGGCAGACGGTTTCGCCCTGATGGATGGTGACGTCGATCGTGTTCAGGATGGGAACGGGATCGTCCCCGGCCGTGGCGACGGACAGGCCGAGGATTTCGAGCGCGACGGGCTTGTCGTCGAAATGGCGATTGCGGAACAGCATGGGTTACGCCTCCCGCTTTTTGAGGCGCGGATCGAGAAGATCGCGCGCGGTGTCGCCGAGAAGGTTGATGGACAGGATGCACAGCGACAGCATCAGGCCCGGCCAGAAGATCAGCTCCGGCTTGATCTGGAAGAACAGGCGGCCCTCGGCCATGATGTTGCCCCAGGTCGGGATCTCGGTCGAAACGCCGGCGCCGAGGAAGGAGAGGATCGCTTCGGTGAGGATCGCCGAGGCGCAGATATAGGTGCCCTGCACGATCAGCGGCGCGAGCGTGTTCGGCATCAGATGCTTCCACAAGATCTTCGGCATGGACGAGCCGAGCGCAATCGCGGCCTCGACATAGGGCTCCTCGCGCGCCGACAGGACGACGGAGCGCACCAGCCGCACGACGCGCGGGATTTCGGGCAATGTGATCGCGAAGATCACCGACCAGATGCTCGGTCCGTTGAGCGCGACGAGCGCGATGGCGAGCAGGATCGACGGGATCGCCATCAGCGCGTCCATGACGCGCATGATGACGGCGTCGGCGAGGCGAAAGAAGCCGGAGACGAGGCCGATCAGCAGGCCGATGAAGACCGACACGATGGCCGCGCCGATGCCGATCAGAAGCGAAACCTGACCGCCGACCATGACGCGCGAGAAAAGGTCGCGGCCATAGGGATCGGTGCCGAGCCAGTAGGTTTCGCTCGGGCCCTTGAGGCGCTGCAGCGCGTCCATGCTCATCGGATTGTGCGGCACGTAGAGATAGGCCGACGCGGTGGCGATCACGATCAGGGCGAGCACGATGGCAGCGAGGATCGGGCCGAAGCCCAGCCGCCAGTTGCCCGGAAGCTGGATCGCGCCGAGCACGACCTGCATTGCGGAGGTCGGTTGCGGTTGAGCGGCCATCAGTAACGAATCCTCGGGTCGAAGAGCGTGTAGGAGAGGTCGATCAGGAGGTTGACGAAGACGTAGATCGCGCTGGTCAGCAGGATCATCGCCTGGATGACGGGGTAGTCACGGGCGAGGATCGCGTCGACGGTGAGGCGGCCGATGCCTGGGATGTTGAAGACGCTTTCCGTCACCACGACGCCGGAGATCAGGAGTGCGAAGCCGGTTCCGATGATGGTCATGATCGGAACGGCGGCGTTGCGCAGCGCATGGCGGAAGAGGACGATGTGTTCCTTGACGCCTTTGGCGCGGGCGGTGCGGACATAATCTTCGCCGAGCACTTCGAGCAGGCTGGCGCGGGTCATGCGGGCGATCAGCGCGACATAGATGGTGGCGAGCGTCAGGCAGGGCAGGACTGCGCGTGAGAGGAAGCCCTGCACGCTTTCGGATGGCGAGGTGTAGCCCTGGACCGGCAGCCAGCGCAGATCGATCGCGAAGAGCTTGATGAAGAGATAGCCGATGACGAAGACGGGGATGGAAAAGCCCAGAACCGAAAAGGTCATGACGGCATAGTCGATCCAGGTCCGGTGCCGCCATGCGGCGAGGACGCCGAGCGGGACGGCGATCAGGACCGAGAGGAGGATCGTCAGCGTGCCGATCTGCAGCGTCGGCCAGATGCGCTGGCCGATGAGGCGCGTGACCGGCTGGTTCGAGATGATCGAGGTGCCGAGGTCGCCCTGCGCGAGCTGCCCGATCCAGGTGACGAACTGGATGTGAAGCGGTTCGGCGAGCCCGAGGGACTCGCGAATACGTTCGAGTTGGGCGGGAGTCGCGGAGTCGCCGGCGATGATGGCGGCGGGGTCGCCCGGCGTCAGGCGCAAAAGCAGGAAGACGAAGATCGCGACGATCGCCATCACCGGGATGACGGCAAGGATGCGTCGGATGACATAGCCGAGCATGGGCTCAATGATCCTTCGGAAGCTGGAAAGCGAAGGCCCCCGGCGGCGTGCGCCGGGAGCCCGAAGCGGTTTGCGGCCGCTATTCGGTCTTGTCGACCTGCCAGAACACCGGCACCGGCTGCTGGATCATGTCGACCATTTTGTTGCTGCGCGCCTGGACGGTCAGATACTGGCCGAGCGGCACGTAGTTCACCGTTTCGAGGACGTGCGCCTGGATGCGCTGTGCGACTTCGGTCTGCGCCTCGACGCCATCGGCTGCGATGAACTCGGCGCGCAGCTCTTCCAGCGCCGGATCTTCCGGCCAGCCGAACCAGGCTTCGTCACCGCGTCCGTTGACCATCGGGTTGATGAGCGGCGAGGAAATCTCCGGCACCGACCAGTTGGTGAAGAAGATGTTCCAGCCGCCATCGGCCGGCGCCGACTGGCTCGCGCGGCGGGTGACCAGCGTCTGCCAGTCCATCGCCTGCATGTCGACATTGAAGCCGGCGTCACGCAGGGCCTGCGCGACGACGACCGGCTGCGCGGTGAGCGTCACGACGTCTGTCGGCTGCATCAGGACAACAGGCGTATTGTCGTAGCCGGCTTCCTCCAGAAGCGCACGAGCGGCTTCCGCGTCGCCGCCGCTCTTCAGCGTGTCGGAGCCGGTTTCGTCGGCCAGCGGCGTGCCGCAGCCGAAGATCGCGCCGCAAAGCGAATAGTATTCCGGATTGCCGACCAGCGTCGCCAGCACGTTTTCCTGGCTGATCGCCATCATGGCGGCCTGGCGGATCTTCTCGTCGTCGAAGGGCGGGTGCTTGAAGTTCATCCGGCCCATGGTCTGGAAGCCGAGCGGATCACGCACCTCGACGGTCAGGTCGGGGCTCGCCTGGAGGATCGGCAGGAGATCGATCTGCGCCTGTTCGAGATAATCGATCTCGCCGGAGACGAGTGCGTTGATCGCGGTCTGGGCGTCGGGCATGGAGGTCCAGACGACGCGGTCGACATTGACGACCTTGCCGCCCGCCATCCAGTCAGCCGGCTCCTCGCGCGGCACATAGTCGGCGAACTTCTCGTAGGTGACCGACACGCCGGGCTCGAACTCCTCCTCGACGAAGGTGAACGGGCCGGAGCCGACATATTCGGTGATCGCCTCGCTCGACGGCGTTTCGGCGACGCGCGCGGGCATGATGAAGGGCGGCACGGCCGACTGCTTGGCGACGATGTCGAGAAGCGGCGTGAAGGGCTCGCTCAACGTCCAGGTGATCGTCTTGTCGTCAGTCGCCTCGAGGCTGGCCGTGACGTCGAAGATCAACTGGCCGCCGGAATCGCGCTCGCCCCAGCGCTGGAGCGAGGCGACCGCATCGGCGGCGGTCACGGGCTCGCCGTCGTGGAACATCAGGCCGTCGCGCAGCGTGAAGGTGTAGGTCAGGCCGTCATCGGAGACCTCGAAATCGGCCATCTGCGGCTGGACCTCGAAATTCTCGTTCACCGCGATCAGCACGTCATAGATCATGTAGCCATGGTTGCGGGTGATGTGCGCGGTGGTGATGATCGGATCGAGCACGCGCAGACCCGAGTGCATGACCGCGGTGATGGTCTCGCCGTCCTGCGCGAACGCGGTGCCCGCGGGAACGATCGCAGTGGAGGCGGCGAGTGCCGCTGCGAGCATGACGGACCGGCTCTTGGTCAGGACCGAACCGGAAAAGCCATTTGGAATGAATGTCATCGGTAACCCTCTTCGATTGATTTCGCCATTGTTCAGGATGCCGATCTTGCCGCCGGCTTCGTGGAATTGCTTGTTCAGCCTGCGCGTCGAGCAGCTCCCGCAGGCTGGAAGGCCGGGCCGTTCGGCGAGAGTCTGATGCCCGTCTTCAGCCGGGTGAACGGCAGGTCGGCCGCGTCGAGCGCCATCGGTCCGGGCGCGGTGGCGACCAGAATGGCTTCGGCGATGGGCTCGAAATCGGCGCGGAAATGGACCGAGCTCTTGTTGACGAGGATCGCCTGGTCTTCCGGATCGATACCGACGAAGCGATACATCTCGCGGTCGGCCATCTGCGCCTTGAAGGTCGAAACCACGATCCGCACGCCGTCGATAGAGAGACAGGCGGAGGGGCCGAGATTCATGTCGGCGCCGCCATAATAGGGGCCGGTGGCCTTGAAGCGGCCGTCGGAAAGCCTTTGGACGCGGTAGGTTGCCTGAAGGGGCGCGTCGCCCGGAACGTTCGACTGGCCGCCGAGCGCCAGTTCGATTTCGGCACCTTCGCCGGCTTCATGTGCGCGTGCGGCGGAGGCTGGATCGACGATGACGCCGATCGCAGCGCGTTCAACGCCTTTCTCAAGAAGCGCCCGCAACATGCCGGTCGTGTTCGAATCACCACCCGCGCCGGGGTTGTCTTGCGTGTCCGCGATGATGACGGGTCTGCTGGCGGAGGCCGCGATCCGCTGCGCTTCGGTGACGGCTTCGAGCGGTGCATAGGCCTTGCCGGCGAAACGGCTTTCGCGGTCGAGAAACGCCCGTTCGAGCGCGTCGGCGGCAGCGTCGGCCTCGCCCTGTGTCTCGGCATAGGCGAGGACCGAGGGCCGGCAATCCTCGAAATCGGCGGCGGGAAAGCCGGTCAGGATCGAGGCGCTGGACACGGCGCCGCCTCCGACGCTGTCGATCTGCAAATAGAGAGACTTCGCCGGCTCGATCATCGTGCACTGCCACGGGATCGGGATCAGGAACGGCAATTGCCGGAACGCCTTGGCGAAGGGCTTGCCGCGCGCCATCAGGCGGTCGAGCTGCTCGGCTGCCCGAACGCCGGTTTCGGCCATGTCGACATGCGGGTAGGTGCGGAAGGCGACGAGGACGTCGGCGGCGTCGACCATGTCGCGCGTGACGTTGCCGTGGAGGTCGAGGCTGGCGGAGATCGGGACTTGCGGGCCGACGATCGCGCGAAGGCGCTTCAGGAGTTCGCCTTCGCCATCGTCCAGATGCTCGGCGACCATCGCGCCGTGCAGATCGAGAAGCAGCCCGTCGATCTTGCCCGCTTGGCGCAGCAGGTCAGCGATCTCGACGGCGATGCGCTCGTAGGCGTCGCGTTCGACATGGGCCGAGGGGATGGCGCCGGTCCAGAGCAGGGGCACGAGTTCCCACTCGGCCTTTTCTGCGTACTCGACGAAGCCGCTGATGCCGAGATTGACGCCGCCGCAGCGCTGCAGGATTTCCGCGCCGCGACTCATCGGCAGGTAGCCGCCGCCTTGCTCAAAATTTCCATATCGCGCCGGGGAGGGCGCGAACGTGTTGGTTTCGTGCAGAAAGCCGGCAATCGCCACGCGCTTCGACATTGAAATCCTGTGCCGTTGGAAGGTCCGACGAAAGTCGGTATCGACAGGCGATACAGATATATCGCAATTCAACGGTAGAGGTGGTATGACGCGCCGTCAACCGGCATTGGAGGGGGTAGGCATGAATCGCAGCATCATCAGCGGGGAAGACGGTGCGCGGCTCTTGGACCAGGAACAGATGGACGACCCTCTGTTCGTCCAGTCGATCGCCCGCGCGCTGCATGTCCTGTCGGTATTTCACAAGGCCGAACAGCCGCTTAGCCTGAACGAGATCGCGGAGGCGAGCGGTACCGGACGCAGTGCGGCGCAGCGCGTCATCCACACCTTGCGCGCCCTTGGCTATATCGAGCGCGACGAGACGGGCAGGGGCTATTTGCCGGGGATCCGGGTGCTCGACCACACGGTCGATTACCTGCGCCTGAACAAGTTGATCGAGCGTGCGACGCCGGTGCTGCTCGACCTGCGCAAGAATGCGCGCGAACGCGTCGATCTCAGCCTGTTCGACGATCTGCGTGTGGTCTATGCCGCCCGGCTGCAGAGCAAGCGCGAGACATTCTTCGCCACGCTCGTCGGTCATTCCGTGCCGACCTTCTGCACTTCCGGCGGCCGGGCGATCATGGCGCATCTGACCGACGCGCAGGTGGACGACATCATCACGCGCTCGGATCGCCGCCCGTTCACCGACAAGACGATCACCACGCCGGATGAAGTGCGCGAAATGGTGCGCGAAGCGCGCCAGACGGGCTATGCGCTGACGGTCGAGGAGGTTCTGGTCGGCGAGGTGGCGCTCGGGGTGGCGGTTCTGGGGCCGGGCGGGCGACCGCTCGGGGCGATCCACGTCGCCGGCTCGCTCAGCGAGTGGACGCCCGACGCGTTCCGCAACAGGTTTGCGCCGCTGGCGGTCGAAGCCGCCAACGCGATCAACCGGTTGCGCTGATCCGCTGCCAGATCCAATCCGGTTGCCGATCAGGCGGATTTCAGCAGCGGCATCTGGATCACGGTCGAGGTGACGAGCGACTGGATGCTGGCGAGGGGAACCGGCTTGCCGAAGAAATAGCCCTGCGCCTCGTGGCAGCCCTGCTCGCGCAGGAACTGGAGATGCGACGCGCTTTCCACGCCCTCGGCGAGAACCGGAATCTGCAGGCTCTCCGCCAGGATGATCGTCGAGCGCACGATCGCCATCGCCTGCGCGCTGGTGTCGATGTCGGCGATGAAGGAGCGGTCGATCTTGATCTTGTCGAAGGGGAAGTTCTGCAAGGTGGAGAGCGAGGAGTAGCCGGTGCCATAGTCGTCCATCGCGATCTTCACGCCCCTGGCTTTCAGCTTGCGCACGATGGCAAGGGCATGGTGGTGGTCCTCGATGATGCTCGATTCGGTGATTTCCAATTCGAGGCGCGATGCGGAAAGACCGGTGGATGCCAGGATCTCGTCGACCATCCCGGGCAGGTCCGACTGCGAGATCTGCGCCGAGGCGACGTTGACGGCGATCTTGTAGGGCTTGGCCCAGCGCGCGGCTTCGGCGCAGGCTTCCCTCAGCACCCATTCGCCGATGGGCAGGATCAGACCCGTCTCCTCGGCCAGCGGAATGAACTCGACAGGCGAGACGAGGCCGCGTTGTGGGTGATTCCACCGAACGAGAACCTCGAAGCCGATCAGATCGCCCGAGGCGACGTCGTTCTGGGGCTGGTAGTAGAGCTCCAACTCCTTGCGTTCGACCGCGTGGCGCAGTTCCAGCGACAGGGCGGCGCGGGTGCGGTTCGCCTCGTCCATGGAAGAATCGTAGCGGCAGATGCTGGTGAAGGCCGATTGCTTGGCGCGGTACATGGCCAGATCGGCTCGCGTCAGGAGCGTCGGGGCGTCAGGTGCGTCGTCCGGATAATAAGCGACGCCAAGGCTGGCGCCGACCGTCAGGACGCGGGTTTCGTCCTCGATGTGCCGGCAGACGACGGTGTGGAGCCGGGTGGCGAATTCGAGCGCCTGGCCCTTCTGGTAGAGCCGGGTCTTGACGGCAACGAACTCGTCGCCGCCGACACGTGCCAGGAATTCGCCATCCTGAAGGCAGGCGGAGAGGCGCTCGGCGATGATCTTCAGGACCATGTCGCCGGCCGCGTGGCCATGCACGTCGTTGATGTCCTTGAAGCGGTCGAGGTCGATGCAGATCACGGCGACGCGCGAGGTGTCGTCATAATCTCCGCCGATGATCTCGGCGAGCTTGCTCGTCAGGTGATGGCGGTTCGGCAGGCCCGTCACGGCATCATGCAAGGCAAGCTGGCGATAGCGCTGGACGGCCTCGACCTCATTGTGGTTGTCGATCAGGTAGCTCGACAGGCCGGTGCCCATGACCAGCGACATGACAGCCAGGACGCCGAGGATGAGGAGGCTGTCCGAGATGCCCTTTTCGGGCACGGCGATGGAGAGGTCGGGCACCAGCGTCAGGGCGCCCATGCCGGTGAAGTGCATCGACACGATGCCGAGGATCAGCGCCAGTGCGCCGCCATAGCGGCAAAAGCGCGTGACCGGCCGGGCGATGCGGTTCATGGCGATGGCGCCGAAGAATGCGCCCAGAAGGACGGAGACGGTGACGAGGGTCGGGTCCCAGCTCATCGCGGCCGTGACGCGCATCGCGCTCATGCCGGCATAGTGCATGACCGCGATGCCGATGCCCAGAATGGCGCCGCCGACCTCGATCAGTGCCGTGGTGCGCGTGCTCGCGGCAACGACCATGCCGATGGTGCAAAAGCCGATCGCCAGGAAGAGCGAGATCAACGTGATGGCCGGATCGTAGACGAGCTGCAGCGCGGGCGAATAGCCCATCATGGCGACGAAGTGCGTTGTCCAGATCGCGCTGCCGGAGACGACGCCGGCAAGGAACAGCCAGTTGGCGCGGCGTGCGCCGGTGGTCCGCCGGGTTCGCGCGAACAGCCGCATCGACATGACCGAACCAGCCACGCAGATCGCGGCCGCCAGCAACACGTATCGATAGTCATGCTCGTAAACGAGACACGAGAATATTTCCAGCACGTCACCACCCTCGATGCAGTCGAGGCTCACGATACGCACGTGTGGTTAACGAGTGTTGGAATCCCGTGAGGCGAGATTGATCACAGAGCCGTGTGGTAAGCGAATGCTGAATTAGCGGCCCGTGAAGGAGGGCGTGCGTTTTTCTGCGAAGGCGAGGCGACCTTCCTCGTAGTCCGCGCTGGCGAATGTCGCAGCTCCCAGTTCGCCTGCCTTGCAGATGTCACCGGGATCGCCGGTCAGGACGGCGCGGATCGCCGCCTTCGAGGCGCGCACCGACAAGGGAGCATTGTCGGCGATCGCTCGGGCGATCTCGAGCGCACGATCGATCGCAGGCGGCTCGTCCGACATTTCGAGGAGAAAGCCGAGCGCGAGGGCCGTGGCGGCGTCGAGCCGTCCTGCCGAAAAGGTCATGTAGCGCGACAGTTGCGGCCCGAGGGCATGGACGATGTCGGCCATCGCGTCGACGGGGTAGGCAAGACCGAGCCTGGCCGCCGGAACGCTGAACAGCGCGCCCGGCGATGCGATGCGCAGGTCGCACGCCGCCGCAAGGCCGAAGCCGCCGCCGAAGCAGATGCCGTCCACCGCCGCGATGGTGGGCAAAGGACAGTCGCGAACGGCGCGGAACGCGCGGGAATTGGCTTCCTCGTAGATTGCCGCGCGCGCGCCGCGCCGAGCCGTGTCGAACTCAGCGATGTCGGCGCCGGCGCAGAAATTCCCGCCGGCGCCCGAAAGGACGACGACACGAACGTCGGCATCCCTGCCGAGCGCCTCTAGCATTCCCGCAAGGTCCAGCCACATGGCCTCGGTCAGGGCGTTCTTCTTCTCGGGCCGGGCGATTTCGAGCGACACGACATGGCCGTTGCGGTTGACACGAAAGCCAGGCTTTACCAAACCGTCTTGAATCTCGAACAATTTACGCCACCTGAAGCGAAGTTAAGGAAATCTGAGTTCAAACCGGTTCGTGTGTGGACTAGAATTCCCGGACTGCCAAGCCCGACGACAGGGGAAGCCGATGACCATCTCGATGAAGGCGCGCAGCAGCCAGGTGCAGCCGGTCGATCCGATCTGGAGCGCGGTGCGCCAGGAAGCTGCGGAGGCCGTTGCGGCCGATCCTCTGCTGTCCGCCTTTCTCTATGCGACGATCCTCAACCAGGACAGCCTCGAGGACGCGGTCATCCATCGCCTGTCCGAAAGGCTGCACCACCAGGATCTCGGCGCCGACCTGATCCGGCAGACCTACGAGGCGATGCAGCGCGACAATCCGGATTGGAGTTCGGTGGTGCGCGTCGACATCCAGGCCTATTACGACCGCGACCCGGCCTGCGACCGTTTCCTGATGCCGGTCCTCTATTTCAAGGGCTTCCACGCGATCCAGACGCATCGGCTGGCGCACTGGCTGTGGTCGAAGGGGCGCAAGGATTTTGCGCTCTACCTGCAGAGCCGGTCTTCGGCGATCTTCCAGACGGACATCCATCCCGCAGCCATCATGGGCAAGGGCATCTTCATCGATCACGCGACCGGCCTCGTCATGGGCGAGACGGCGGTGGTCGAGGACGACGTGTCCATCCTGCATGGCGTGACGCTCGGCGGGACGGGAAAGGCCGGCGGCGATAGGCACCCCAAGATCCGCCATGGCGTGCTCATCGGCGCTGGCGCGAAGATCCTCGGCAATATCGAGATCGGCCACTGCACCAAGGTGGCGGCGGGCTCCGTCGTGCTCCAATCCGTGCCCAACAACAAAACCGTTGCCGGCGTGCCGGCGCGGATCGTGGGGGAGGCGGGATGCGAGGAACCCTCGCGGGCGATGGACCAGCTCTTGAGCGCGCAGGCCTCGCAGGGTTAACCCGCCGCCGGGTTGAAAGGGGCGCTTTTGGCTTTACATGCCCGTCGAGTGCGTGCCAGAAGCCCCTCTCTTTCCCAACCAGGACCGGAGTAATCCCATTGAAACCGGAAGAAATCCGAAAGCTCGACGCCTATTTCAAGCGGACGTTCCAGAACCCGCAGCTCGAGGTCAAGGCGCGTCCGCGCAAGGACGATTCCTGCGAGCTCTATGTCGGTGACGAGTTCCTGGGCATCATCTTCAAGGACGAGGATGACGGCGAACTGTCCTACAATTTCTCTATGGCCATTCTCGACGTCGATCTGGCCTGATCACGTCGCCGGCTGCAGCGCCTTTGCGGCGAACGCACGCATGCCGGCGTCCAGCGCCTTCCAGTCTTCGAGCAGTGCCCGCGGGAAGCGGTAGCGCAGCGACAGATTGGCACCCACATCGATATCGCGCTCGCAAGGCGCCAGCGCGGTATCGGCTTCCGCTCCTGTCAGACAGCGGGCGACGAAAGGCGCAGTGAAACGCGTCGGGTCGACGATCAGCATCTCGTCGCCATAGCCCGACGCCTCGATGAAGCGATGGGCGACGAGCCCCGCTTCGACCGGTTCGCCCGGCTCCTCGATCAGCAAACGATAGATCGGCGTCAGTCGGCTCGACATGTCGAGCGGCATCGATCGCGGCTCGAAGCTGGCGAAGATGATCCGATGGTCGCCGTCGGCGTGATTGAACAGCGCGCGCTCGGCTTCCGAATACCCTTCGAGGCGCGGCCAGGACAGATAGAGGTCGAGACGCTTCGCCTCGCCCGAACGGCGGTCGTTGGCAAAACGGATCATGTTGGCCGGCACCGCGACCATCTCTCCATCGATCACGACGCCCTGGATCGTCGCATCGTCCGAATGACCGGCAAGGGCGATGGCGCGGCCAAACGTCTTGCCGGCATAGCTGATGCCGACCGAGACCAGCGCCAGCGCGATGAAGACGTAGAAGATCTTCATCATGAAGCCGCTGCCGACCTCCTCGATCGTGGCATTGTCGAAACGTGTGAAGTCGGTCATCGCGCTCTGTTCGGGAATGTTCGCCTGCCGGTTCGGCGGTTTCATCCTCGCGCGAACATGGTAAACGCGGCGTAAAGCAACCGCGTGGAGGAAGAGAATGCCGGTCTATGAACTCGACGGCGTCGGGCCGCAATTCGACGATCGCGACACGAACTGGATCGCGCCAGATGCGCATGTCATCGGCAAGGTCACGCTCGGCAGGGATGTCGGCGTCTGGTTCGGCGCGGTGCTTCGGGGCGACAATGAGCGCATCGAGATCGGCGAGGGCTCCAATGTGCAGGAGCATTCGATGATGCACACCGATCCGGGCTATCCGCTGACCGTGGGCAAGGGCTGCACCATCGGCCACCGCGCCATCCTGCATGGCTGCACGATCGGCGACAATTCGCTCGTCGGCATGGGCGCGATCATTCTGAATGGCGCGAAGATCGGCAGGAATTCACTGGTCGGCGCCGGCGCGCTCGTCACCGAGGGCAAGGAGTTTCCCGACAATTCGCTGATCGTCGGTTCGCCCGCCAAGGCGATCCGCACGCTTTCGAACGAGGACGCGCTGCGCGCCTCTGCCGCAAGCTATGTCGCCAATGGCAAGCGGTTCACCAAAGGCATGAAGCGCGTCGACTGAAAAGTTGGAGCCGGTTCTCGGGGAAGAACCGGCTCCGGCCAGGCCGAACGGACGGGGAGTGGGGGCTCGACCGGGCTTTTCACATACTCAGCGGGCGGCGACGCTGCCGACCAGGATGTCGCGGTCGTCATTGATGCCGACCCACATTCCGGCGTGCTGCGAAGACTGGCGCTTCAGGAAGCTGTATTCGGTCTCGTTCCAGCGCAGGACGCGCATTTCGAGATTGTCGAGGACAAAGTCGCCCATCGAGGTGTGGACCACCAGGACGGCATGGCCGTCGCCATTGGGCTGGCGGACCACGGTGATCAAAAGGTTGGAGGCCGGCACGCCCTGCTCGATCAGGCGCTTGCGCTTTTCGAGGACGTAATCCTCGCAATCCCCATAGCCATTGACCGGATACGACCAGTATTCCTCGATGCCCCACATCTCCATGTCGGTGCGCGGACGCACGGCGATGTTGACCACGTTGTTGACGTTGACGATCTCGGCCCACAATTCGCGGGTCAGTTCCGTCGGCGAACTCGCATCGGCGGTCGGCTGGCACTCGGCCGGCATGCGCTGGCAGAAATCATAATGACCGACCGGCTGCGTGGTCAGGCCGCCGACATGCATGAAAGGCTGCGCGGCGGCGGAGGTGGCGACCATGGCAAAAAGACCTGCCATTGCGAGCGCAACCTTGTTATACTTCGAATTCCCCATCTTCTTGTCTCCCCGTTTGAAGAGACAATGACAGGTGCCGATTTATTCCACGCGAAAAGTCAAGTGTATATTCTAGTAAAATACAATCGATATTCGAATCAATACTTATTCAAATTGTTCGAGTTTGCTTCAGTCAATAGTAACCATGTGATCCGGCAGGTCGCGAATGCAAAAAGGGCCGGCGCGAGGCCAGCCCTTCGATGATTGCAGGGAGGTCGGATTAGCGGTCGGAGAAGGCGGCTTCCAGCGTTTCCTCGCGCTGAAGGGCGGCGAACTCGATGGCGATGCCGTCCTGGAAATGACGCACGACCTGACCGCGCATCGCGCCGAGCGTAACCTGGACGCCGAGTGCCGGGCGGACTTCGATCTCGACGGCGGCGCCCGAGAGCGACAGGTCGACGATGCGGCAGCGATACTGCCGGCCATCTCCGAGTTGCAGGACGGTGATCGGATTGCGCGGCGCCACGCGCTGGTGGCGGCGATCCTCGGGCAGGTCGAGCTCGTGCTTGTTTGCAAGCCAGGTCAATTGGGCCGCGAGTTTCTCGCGCTTGCGCTCCGAGGCGATGACCGTCATCGCGAAACCGTCCTCGGTCAGGCGCGTCACCACGCCCTCGACGCGGCCGATATGGTCGAGATAGGCGATCACCCGCTCACCGGGTTCGCCGGGACGATCGGCGCGGATCGCCACGTCGCCGGGCGACATGTCGATGACCTGGCAGGGGTGCTCGGAACGATCCTCGAGCATGAAGCGACCATAGATCTTCACGCGGACGCGCTGGAAACTGCGACGTTCGTTTCGTGCCGGAGCGACTTGCAACGCCGCTGAACTCATCTTCGCCTCAGCCCCCGCCAATTCCGTCGGACATGTCCAACTGACTGCGGGTCAAAATAGCGCCGCAGTCGTTAACATGTTGTAATCCGAATTGCTCGAAGGCGCTTTGCGAACAGCGTGCGCGGCAGGTTTCAGCGGTCTTGCGAGCGTCCGCCGTCGAGAACGACCAGATGGCGGACGCGGCGTGAGCGATCGCGCTCGGTCGGCTCCAGATCATCCGGGGCGAGACTCGGCGTCCGCTCGCCCATGTCTAGCGCGGGCATGGCGTCGGGATCGATCAGGCGTGCGTCGTCGAGGGTCAGCGCAGACAGGGGATGCGCGCCCAGCCAGAAGGGGCGCTCGAGCGCCGTTGCGAGGCCCATCGCGCGGGGGCGACCCGGTCCTGCATCGAGCGGCAGGAGAAGCAGTTCGAAGGATGCCGGGCGGCCGTGGCGGCTCTTGCCGTGCGCTTGCGCAAGCACCACAGCGCTTTGGTTCAAAGTCGCCTTGCCGAGGGCGTCCACAGCATCCCGGTCGTCGGCCTGCCAGATTTCGCCGAAGGGCACATGGCGCAATTCGCGACCGAATGACGAGCAGACGTTCGTTCCAGCCAGCCGGAAGCGCGGTTCATCCGCATCGTCGAATTCGAGAATAAACGTGTCGGGAAGACGTCCCTTGATCGCCGTCGGGTCGATATCCGTGCGAAACGGGGCAGGGCGGCCGGCGCGCAGCATGTTCCAATATCGGAACATCGCGATCGTGCCGTCCATTTTCATCAAAGCCTGCTCCCGTCTTTTCCGCCGCACGTCCCGGATTGGGACGAATCGGCCTGGCAGTGGTCATCACATGGCCAAGGATGCAGGGGGCGTGCCAGCCCTGTTAGGAGTTCTTAACGCTTCTGAGGGACGTTAAGGTTAACGAAAGGTTGATGTTGCCAGCGCGGGCACCGCGTGACAGTTTCCAGGTCACGGGAAGCAGAATACCCAGCGCAACTCCAGTCGCGCTGCGGGAGCAGGGGGCTCGATTGGCCGTTCGAAGTCATCGCTTCGAACGGCTTTCTTTTGCGACCTGCACTGGCAGCGGCCGGTTCCGGCCTCTATGTCCGGGCTGACGCGCAAGAGAGCCATGATGGACCAGCCACGCCCGATCGACACATCCCCGGACGACGAATGGCGCGAGACGCCACCGCCGCGACGCGAGCCGATCTTCAACCTGCCGGCGATCGTCGTGGCGCTGATCGCGATCTGCGTCGGCGTGCATGCCGTACGGATGCTGGTGCTTTCCGAACCGCAGGACATTGGCGTCATCGCGCGCTTCGCCTTCATTCCGATCCGCTATTCCGGGCAGTACATCATCGACGCTTACGCCTATGCGGGTCCAGTCACCTACGCGTTCCTGCATGGCGGGATCGCGCATCTTGCGGTCAACATGGTCTGGCTCGCCGCATTCGGCTCGCCGCTTGCCCACCGCATGGGAGCGGTCCGTTTCGTCGCGTTCTGGATTTTCACGGCGCTTGCGGCGGTGGGGCTCCACTATGTGCTGCATTCGGGAGACCCGACGCCAGTCGTCGGTGCGTCGGGCGCGATCTCGGGCATGATGGGCGCGGCGGCGCGCTTCGCCTTCCAGATCGACCGATTCGCAGGCAAACCAGCTTTTACCGGGCCTATCCTGCCGGTCAGCGTCGTTCTGCGTCACCGCATGACGTTCATGTTCCTGCTCGTCTGGTTCGTCATGAACCTGGCCATGGGGCTCGGCTCCATTGCGCCCGGCGTGGGGCAGATCGCGTGGGAAGCGCATATCGGCGGTCTCCTGGCAGGATTTTTCGGCCTCGCCCTTTTCGACCGCCGTTGACGGCAAGACACGTCCCGTGAAGGCGCGGCGCTTGAAATGCGTTCGAGCCCGGCGCACCATACCGCTGTGAATGCCGCAGAGGAGGTACGCATGACGGTGAAGGCAATTCTGGACGCCAAGGGCCGCGACGTGGTGACGGTCGAGCCGGAGATGACGCTCGGCGAGGCCGCGCGGCTTCTGGGTGAAAAGCGGATCGGCGCGGTCGTCGTCACCAAGGCGGGCGAAAAGATCGCCGGTATCCTCTCCGAGCGCGACATCGTTCGCCAGGTCGGCCTGCGTGGCGCCGTGGCGCTGGACGAGCCTGTATCGAGCGCGATGACGGCCAAGGTCAGGACCTGCCAGGAGGGCCATACCGTCAACCAGGTGATGGAACTGATGACGCGCGGCCGCTTTCGCCATCTGCCCGTGGAACGCGAGGGCAGGCTGGCCGGTATCGTATCGATCGGCGACGTGGTGAAGCAGCGCATCGAGGATGTGGAGCGCGAAGCCGACGAAATCCGCCAGTATATCGCAACCGCCTGATACGCCCGGCTTGCGAAAACCTTGCCTCGCGGGCGCGATTGGTCTAGCCAACCGGAACACTTCCGACCATCGCGAACGCCAGGCAGACGATGACGCTCATTGATACCCGCACGCCCGATCCCAAGCGCCTCGTTTCCGGGGCGACCGGCGATTGGGAAATCATCATCGGCATGGAAATCCACGCACAGGTCCTGTCGCAGTCGAAGCTCTTTTCGGGCGCCTCGACGACGTTCGGCGCGGCACCGAATTCCAATGTCAGTCTCGTCGACGCGGCCATGCCCGGCATGCTGCCGGTCATCAACGAGGAATGCGTCAAGCAGGCGATCCGCACCGGCCTCGGGCTGAAGGCGCAGATCAACCATCGCTCGGTCTTCGACCGGAAGAACTATTTTTATCCCGACCTGCCGCAGGGCTACCAGATTTCGCAGTTCAAGCAGCCGATCGTCGGCGAGGGGATCGTCTTCGTCTCGGTCGGACCCGACAAAAAGGGCGAGTTCGAGGAGATCGAAGTCGGCATCGAGCGCCTGCATCTCGAGCAGGACGCCGGCAAGTCGCTGCACGACCAGCACCCGACCATGTCCTATGTGGACCTGAACCGCTCGGGCGTGGCGCTGATGGAGATCGTCTCCAAGCCGGACATCCGCTCGGCCGACGAGGCCAAGGCCTATGTTACCAAGCTGCGCACCATCATGCGCTATCTCGGCACCTGCGACGGCAACATGGACGAGGGTTCGCTGCGCGCCGACGTCAACGTCTCGGTGCGCCGTCCGGGCGAGCCGTTCGGCACGCGCTGCGAGATCAAGAACGTCAACTCGATCCGCTTCATCGGCCAAGCGATCGAATCGGAGGCGCGACGCCAGATCGCCATTCTGGAGGACGGCGGCTCGATCGACCAGGAAACGCGGCTGTTCGACCCCTCCAAGGGCGAAACGCGCTCGATGCGCTCCAAGGAAGAGGCGCATGACTACCGCTATTTCCCCGATCCGGACCTTCTGCCGCTCGAATTCGATCAGGCTTATGTCGATGCGCTCGCCGCGCACCTGCCTGAACTTCCCGACGACAAGCGCGCGCGGTTGATCGAGAGCCTCGGCCTTTCCGTCTATGACGCGTCGATCCTCGTCTCGGACAAGGCGATCGCCGATTATTACGAGAAGGTCGCCGAGGGCCGCGACGGCAAGGCTGCGGCGAACTGGGTCATCAACGACCTTCTCGGCGCCTTGAACAAGGACGGCAAGGATATTGCCGAATCGCCTGTCTCGCCGGACCAGCTCGGCGGGATCATCGAGCTGATCAAGGAAGGTACGATTTCCGGCAAGATCGCCAAGGACCTCTTCGAGATCGTCTGGACCGAGGGCGGCGATCCGCGCCAGCTCGTCGAGACGCGCGGCATGAAGCAGGTGACCGATACGGGCGCCATCGAAAAGGCCGTCGACGACGTCATCGCAGCCAACCCGGATAAGGTCGAGCAGGCGCGTGCCAAGCCGACAATGGCCGGCTGGTTCGTTGGCCAGGTGATGAAGGCGACCGGCGGCAAGGCCAACCCGCAGGCGGTCAACGACCTCGTCAAGGCGCGTCTGGGGATCGAATAGTGTTCGTCCGGACTGTCTCGAAGCGCGACTTGAAGGCGGTCCAAGCTCTGCTCGCCGAGACGTGGCACGCCACCTATGATGCCATTTATGGCGAGGCGCGCGTCAACGAGATCATTGCCGAATGGCATTCGACGGCAGCGCTAGAGGAACGGCTCGAAGCGCCGCTATCGGAATTCCTCGTCGCCGATGACGGGACGCAGATCGGCGGGGTTGCCTATGCGACGGCGATCGACGAGGGCAAGACCGTGATGCTGCATCAGCTCTACGTCCGCCCGGACAGCCAGGGCCGCGGCATCGGCGGATTGCTGCTCGACGAGATCGAGGGCTGTTTTCCCGACGCGGACAAGGTGCGGCTTGAAGTCGAGGAAGCGAACAACAAGGCCGTTGCTTTCTATCTGGCGCAGGGGTTCGCCAAGGTCGGGCAGACGCCAAGTTGCGGGCGGCCCGATTCGGGCATTCCCGCCGATATCTATGAACGCCCGATCATGTGGGCGGACTGAGCCCTTGTCATCGATTGCCCGGAACGCCATAAGGCGGGGAAGATTGGGCACCCAGTTGCGGATGTGCGAATGTCTATGAAAACCTTCTTCACGCAGTTCTTCACCTGGTGGAACGGCCAGACGCTGGGCACGCGCTTCCATACCTGGCGGCACGGCAAGCCCGTGGGCGAGGACGAATTCGGCAATCTCTACTACGAGGGCGGCGTCGACACCGAGGGGCGTACGCGCCGCTGGGTGATCTACAAGGACTATGCGGAAGCCAGCATGATCCCGCCCGGCTGGCATGGCTGGATGCATCACCGCGTCGACACGCCGCCGAAGGACGACAACTACCAGCCGCGCGAGTGGCAGAAGCCGCATCTGCCGAACCTGACGGGCACCAGCTTCGCCTACCGGCCGAAGGGCTCGGTCGCCACGCACGAGCAGCGGCCGCGCGTGACCGGCGACTACGACGCCTGGACGCCCGGCAACTGATCGGGGCGCAACAATCGTCTCGCCACAATCGACGGCTAGGCCAGTCGGGTCACGACTCAGCTAACAGGGCTTCAAGGATGACATCGAGACTGGCAGGCGCAATCGCGGGACTCGTTTTCGCAACCGGGCTTGCCGCTCCGGGCAATTCGTTCGCGCAGGACCTCCAGTTCGACCTGCCGCCGGACGACGAGTTCATCTACGAAGAAGCGCCTGCCGAGGGCGGCTCGTTCGAGGAGCTGCCGATGGAGGAGGCGCCGACCGAGGTGCCGATCCAGCGCGTGACCAATCCGGTCGCCGAGTTTGCCGGCATCGACAAGATCACCGGACGCATCATCTCCTTCGACGTCTATGTGGACGAGACCGTGCAGTTCGGCGCGCTGCAGGTGACGCCGCGGATCTGCTACTCCTCCGGGGAGGGCCAGGAACCGCGAACGGACAGTTTCGTCGAGGTGGACGAGATCACGCTCGACCGCAAGATCCGGCGCATCTTCTCTGGCTGGATGTTTGCCGAAAGCCCGGGTCTCAACGCCGTCGAGCATGCGGTCTATGACGTCTGGCTGAAGGCGTGCAAGCAGCAGTCGGACGTGCCAGCGCCTGAAACGGCCGAAGGCTGACAGGGTGTGTCGATATTCAGGCCTGAGCGGCCTGCAAATGTCAGCTTTCTGCGCTTCCGGTGCTCATGTACCAAATGTACATTCCGCTTCGGTTCTCAAAATCTGCCATTTTCGGCACGCCCAGACCTGAATCTCAACACACCCTAAAACGTCGCCGGCTCTCCATCGAGCGCCTTTTCCAGCATCGTCTCGTATTTGCGTCGCGGCACGTCGACCGCGCCGAAGCGCTTGAGGTGCTCGGTGGTGAACTGCGTGTCGAGAAGGTCGAAACCCTTGTCGCGAAGACGCTCGACGAGGGCGACGAGGCAGACCTTCGAGGCATCGCGCTCGAGGCTGAACATGCTCTCGCCGAAGAACACGCGTCCGAGCGTCACGCCGTAGAGCCCGCCCACGAGGTCGCCGTCCTTCCACGCCTCGACCGTGTGGCAGTGGCCGATGGCGAAGAGACGCGCATAGGCGGCGCGGATTGGCAGGTTGATCCAGGTGTTGGGACGGCCGGGACGCGCGGCGCCGCAACCGGCGATTACGGCCTCGAAATCGGAATCGAACCGGATTTCGAAAGGCGCGCGGCGAACGGTCTTTGCGAGGCTTCGCGGGATGTGGAAATCATCGAGCGGCAGGATGCCGCGCATTTCCGGTCGGACCCAGAAGATTTCCGGATCGCCGGCATTTTCTGCCATGGGGAAGACTCCTGCCGCGTAGGCGCGCAGCAGGAGGTCGGTCGGGATCGTGAAACCGGGAGCGAACGGCCGGCTCATCCTATGGCGCCCTCAGGGCTTCTGGGCGAGGTACTTCTCGAGCCAGTGGATGTCGTAGTCGCCATTGGCGATGTCCGGATTGCCGACGAGGTCGCGGAAGAGCGGCAGCGTGGTGTTGATGCCGTCGACGACGAACTCGTCCAGCGCGCGGCGTAGGCGCATCATGCACTCGACGCGGTTGCGGCCGTGGACGATGAGCTTGCCGATCAGGCTGTCGTAATAGGGCGGGATCTTGTAGCCCGAATAGACTGCCGAATCGACGCGCACGCCGAGGCCGCCCGGCGTGTGGAACGTCGTCACCGTGCCGGGCGAAGGCACGAAGGTGCGCGCGTCCTCGGCATTGATGCGGCATTCGATGGCGTGGCCGTTGAAGCGGATGTCGTCCTGCGTGACCGACAGGCCGCTGCCCGAAGCGACGCGGATCTGCTCGTGGACGAGATCGATGCCGGTGATCGCCTCGGTCACTGGATGCTCGACCTGCAGGCGGGTGTTCATCTCGATGAAATAGAACTCGCCATTCTCGTACAGGAACTCGATCGTGCCGGCGCCGGAATAGCCCAGATCGCCGATCGCCTTCGACACGGTCTCGCCGATCATGGAGCGCTCGGCGGCGTTGAGGGCCGGCGAGGTCGCTTCTTCCCAGACCTTCTGGTGACGGCGCTGGAGCGAGCAGTCGCGTTCGCCCAGGTGAACCGCGTTGCCGCGGCCGTCGCCGAGCACCTGCACCTCGATGTGGCGAGGCTTTTCGAGGTACTTCTCGATATAGACGGCGTCGTCGCCGAAGGCAGCGCCGGCTTCCGAGCGCGCGGTCTGGAGCGCGACCGAGAGGTCGTCCTCGATCCGCGCGACCTTCATGCCGCGTCCGCCGCCGCCGGCCGATGCTTTGATGATGACGGGATAGCCGATGTCGGCGGCGATGCGCTTGGCTTCGCCCTCGTCCGTGACGCCGCCCTCGGAACCTGGAACGACCGGAATGCCGAGACGCTTGGCGGTGCGCTTGGCCTCGATCTTGTCGCCCATCACGCGGATATGGTCGCCCGAGGGGCCAATGAAGGTGATGTTGTGGGCGGCGAGGATGTCGGCGAACTTGGCGTTCTCCGACAGGAAGCCGTACCCCGGATGGATCGCGTCCGCGCCGGTGATCTCGCAGGCGGCGACGATCTGGTGGATGTTCAGATAGGAATCGCGCGAGGGCGGCGGGCCGATGCACACGCTCTCGTCGGCGAGGCGCACATGCATTGCATTGGCGTCCGCGGTCGAATGGACGGCGACTGTCTGGATGCCGAGCTCCTTGGCCGCGCGAAGGATGCGGAGCGCGATTTCGCCGCGATTGGCAATGAGAATCTTCTGAAACATGGTCGCTCCTATTCGATCACGACCAGCGGCTCTCCGAATTCGACCGGCTGCGCGTCCTCGCACAGGATCGCGGTGATCTTGCCGGACCGGGGCGCGGGAATCTGGTTCATCGTCTTCATCGCCTCGATGATGAGCAGCGTCTGGCCTTCCTTGATCGCCTGGCCGACCTCGATGAAGGGACGTGCACCGGGCGCCGGCGACAGGTATGCGGTGCCGACCATCGGCGAGGGGACCGCATTGCGGGTCGGATCGGCGGCACCGGGTGCGGCGGGGCGATCCTCGGTGGCGGCGGGGGCAGGATGATGGGCCGGCGCGGCCGCCGGAACCGGTGCGTAGGCATGGACCGGGGCAGCCGCATGGCGCGACACCCGAATGCGCAGGTCTTCCTGCTCGACCTCGATCTCAGACAGGTTTGTCTCGTTCAAGATTCCCGCCAGTTCGCGGATCAGTTGCTGGTCTACGCCGGCTTTCTTGGTCGACATTGATTTCGCCCTTTTTCTTGGTTTTCTCCGGTCAAAGCCGGGCGGCAAGTGCCTGGATGGCCAAGGTGTAGCCGATCGGGCCGAAGCCGCAGATCATGCCGGTTGCGACCGGCGCCACCATGGTCTTGTGACGGAATTCCTCGCGCGCATGGATATTGGACAGGTGCACCTCGACGATCGGCATCGACAACAGCCGCAGCGCGTCGTGCATGGCGATCGAGGTATGGCCGTATCCGGCGGGATTGATGATCAGACCTGCGGCGAGGTCGGGTGCCTGCTGAATCCAGGTCACCAGATCGCCTTCGAGGTTGGACTGGCGGAAGTCGAGCCCGTATCCCAGTCTCTCAGCCTCGACCCGGCAATCGTTCTCGATATCGGCCAGCGTCTTCGACCCGTAGATGCCGGGCTCGCGCTTGCCGAGCATGTTGAGATTGGGGCCGTTGAGGATCAGGATGTTTTTGGGCATTCAGACGTTTCCACGCGGCGCGCTTGGTGCGCGACGCACCCTCTATAGTCGCCTTGTTCCGCAACGCAAAGGCTGCGGGGTGCAAGGACACCTTCAACAGGCGACAAACATGTCGAAAACTTGATTAGGACGGGTTTTCGGCCCGAACCTGCTCGATTTTCTCGGCCAGAACTTCCTGGCCCATCGCTCCGAACACGACTTCGTCGCCCACCACATAGGACGGCGTGCCGGTGATCGAAAGCTGTTCTGCAAGCGCATAGGTCGCCTGGAAGGCGGCGATGATGTCGGGGTTCTGCATCTCCTGGCGCAGCGCGGCCTCGTCTGCGCCGTGCGAGACGGCGGCGAGGATCGCCTCGTCCTCGGTCACGCGGGCCTCGCCGGCGAGGAGGTCGCGATGGAAGGCGCCGTAATTCTCCGGCCAAAGGTTGTGGAACGCCATGGAGACGACATGCGCGCGCTGCGAATCCGGCCCGAGGATCGGAAATTCCTTCAGGACGAAGCGCAGGTCCGGGTTGCTCTCGACCAGGGCTTCCATGTCCTGCAACGCCCGTTTGCAGTAGCCGCAATTGTAGTCGAAGAACTCGACGATGGTGACGTCGCCCTCGGGATTGCCGATGATGCCGTCATAGGCGGCATTGAAGATCTCGTTCTCGGCCGAACGGATGATTTCCGTCTGCGCGACGCGCTGCGTTTCGGCCTGGCGGGTTTCGAGCGCCTGCTGGACCTCGATCATGATTTCCGGATTGGTGACGAGATAGTCGCGCACGATCGCCTCGACGGCGGCCCGGTCCGGCGTTGCCGATGCCGCCGCGGCAGCGGTGGCCGGGACTGGGGCCGTCGACGACGAGCCGGCGACATAGCCGGCAGCGCCCATTCCAAGGGCGACGACGGCACCAAGCGCGGCGGCGGGGATCAAAGCGTTCATTTCGGTTCCTTCTTGCGGCCGGTCAGTTGGCCGGCCTCTGATTGATGATGTCCTGCGCGCGCACATGGCTCGGCGAGCCCGGCATCAGCCGCGACTGGGCGCGCGCGGCGAACTGGCGCGCCTCGCGGAAATTGCCGCTGTAGTAGTGACCTTCCGCCGTCGCAAGCTCGGCCTCGGCGATTTCGCCCATCTGGCCGTAGGCCTGGGCGAGATAGCGATAGGCGGTGACATATTCCGGCGCGCGCGCCAGGCCTTGCGTCAACGCGTCGACGGCGCGGCCTGCCGCATCCGGCCCACCGGCAGCGAGCAGTGCCTGGCCGAGACCGAACTGCATGAAGCCGGAGTTCGAACTGTCGAGCCTTGCCGCACGCTCGAATGCGGTGACGGCGTCCTGCGGCCGGTTGGCGCGGATCAGGACTTCGCCGCGCAATTCGTGAAAATAGGGATTGTTCGGCTCGGCCGCGACCAGAGCGTCGACCTTTTGCAGGGCCGCCGAGGGCGAGCCGGACAGATAGGTCACTATGGCGTCGCCGTAGCGCGCGGGCATGCCTTGCGTATCGCGGAAAAGCCGCGAGGTGGCGGACTGGCCCTGCGTATGCGCGGCGATCTTGGCGCGCATCATGTCATGGCGCCTTTGCAGGGCAGGCGGGTCTTCGCGGTTGTAGTATTGGCTGGCCTGCGCCAGTTCCTGAACATTCTGGATGCGCTCGCGCGGCAGGGGATGGCTGATCTGGTAGGGATCGATCTGGCGGCCCGTCAGGGCGAGGCCGCTCGCCATACGCTCGAAGGTGCGCACCATGCCACGGGCCGATTGGCCCGTCTTTTCGAGATAGGTGATGGCGGAGCGGTCGGCGGTGATCTCTTCGGTGCGCTGGTAGCTCAACAGGCCGCGCCGCGCGACTTCGCCGCCGCCCATCGCAAGGCCGGCGCCTGCCTGCGCGAGACCGCCGGTGCCGCTCGCAGCGCCGCCGACGGCCGCGCCGATACCGATCAGACCCGCGACGATAGCCATCGTCTGCGCGGCCGCAAGCTGATCGCGCAATCGCTGCTGATGGCCGCCGGCGATGTGCCCAGCCTCATGCGCAATGACGCCGATGATCTCGTTGGGGGTTTCGGACTGCAGCAGGGCGCCGGTGTTGATGAACATGCGCCGGCCGGCGACGAAGGCGTTGAAAGCGGGATCGTTGACCAGAATGATTTCGATATTGGACCGCGAGAGGCCGGCGGCTTCCAGGATGGGCCGCGCATAGTCCCGCACCAGTGCCTCGATTTCGGCGTCGCGGACGACGGGCACGTTGCGCTGCGCATGCGCCGAAGAGATGGATGCGAAAGCGAGCTGAGCGGCGACAAGGCCGGTCAGTAGGGATTTGAAGACGCGCCTGGCGGACAGAAACATGACGATTCCCTGGACGAACGTGTCTATCCCTAGTCGAGCCGGGCGGCGATGAAAAGCACGGACCCGCTCGGCTCGTGGACTTGTGATCCTCATATCAATCGGGCATTTGTGCGGCCCCTGACCGACCGACGGAGTTGCCAGCCTTGTCGCCAATCCTCGTTTCCCGCCGTTCCGAAGTCGAGCCGTTCCATGCCATGGACGTGCTGGCGCGTGCCAATGCGTTGCGCGCGGCCGGGCGAAGCGTCGTGTCGCTCGCGGTCGGCCAGCCTTCCGACCCCGCGCCGCGGATCGTTCGCGAGGCCGCTGCCCGGGCGCTTGCGGATGGTGCGATCGGCTATACGGACGCGCTCGGGCGGGCGGAATTGCGGCAGGCCATTTGCGGACACTACCGCGACCATTATGGGCTCGACGTGCCGGCGGATCGCGTGGTGGTGACGACCGGGTCCTCGGCCGGCTTCAACCTCGCCTTCCTTGCCATGTTCGATCCGGGCGACAAGGTGGCGATCACCGTTCCGGGCTATCCGGCCTATCGCAACATCATGAAGGCGCTCGGGATCGAAGTCGTCGAAATCGACCTCGAAGGCGCCGCCTGGCTGACGGCCGAAGCGCTGGAGCGGGTTCATCGCGAGGAAGGGCTCAAGGGTCTGCTCTTCGCCAGCCCTGCGAACCCGACCGGCGCGGTGATCCCGGTCGACGAACTCAAGGCGCTCGTCGAAGCCGCCAAGCAAATGGGCATCCGCACCATCTCGGACGAGATCTATCACCGGCTCTGCTACACCGCCGCCGACGTCACCGCGCTCGCCTTCGACGACGACGTGACCGTCATCAACTCGTTCTCCAAATATTACTGCATGACCGGCTGGCGGATCGGCTGGATGATCGCCCCGCAGCGGCTCGTGCGCGCCATCGAGCGCATCCAGCAAAGCCTCTACATCTCGGCGCCGGACCTCTCGCAGATCGCAGCCGCGCGCGCTTTCGAGGCGACGGGCGAGCTGGAAGCCGTGCGTGAGCGCTATCTCGCCAACCGCGCCATGCTCGCCGACACGCTGCCGAAACTCGGCTTCGCCTTCGCGGCGCCGATGGATGGCGCGTTCTACGCCTATTGCGACGTGACGCGGCATTCCAACGACAGCATGGCGTTCGCGGCGAAGATGCTGGACGAGGCGGGGGTCGCCGCAACTCCGGGGCGCGATTTCGATCCGTTCGAAGGCAACCGCTACATGCGGTTCTCCTATGCCGGCAGCAATGACGACATCGCCGAGGCGATCCGCCGCCTGACCGGCTGGCTGGGATAAGAAAAAAGCCGGCGAGATCGCCGGCTTTTTGATTCGGTCCTAGAAGAACCCTTTTCGCTGCCACCAGCCTTGCCGGCGCGGCTTGTCTTCGGTCGTCTCCGCCTCGCTCTGGGGCGTCAGCGACTGGACGACGGGGGCAACCGGCGCGGCTGGCTTGACCGGCTCGGGTGCCGCCACCGGCTCGGCGGCTTCGGCTGCGATTTCGGCCGTGGCGACGTCGTGGTCGGCAGCGACTTCCTCGACGACCTTCTTGCGGCGCGGCGCGCGCTTCTTCGGCGCGGGCTTCTCGTCGGCGTCGAGTGCGGCGGCTGCCGTTTCGGTCGCGGCCGTTTCGGAAACGGTCTGTTCCGTCGCGGCCTTGGCGCGGCTCTTGCGCGGCGCGCGGGCCTTCTTCGGCTTCGGCGCTTCTTCCTCCACCGGCGTCTCGTCGGCGGCGATCATCGCGTCGGCAACTGGCTCGGCGGCTTCGACCGCCGTCATCGCCTCGCTGTCGACATCGTCCGACGCATCGCCTTCGCCTGCCTCGGCCGGTGTCGCATCCGCCGCGACCTCGCCATCCTCGCGGCGATTGCGGCGTCCGCCGCGCTTGCCGCGACGGCGCTTCTTGCGGTTCGCCTCGCTGTCGTCGTCCTGGGCCTGCTCGCCGACTGCTGCCGTCGCAACTGCGGCCTCTTCGTCCCCGAGGTCGGCTGCTGCCGCTTCGACATGGCCCGCTTCGCCGTTCGTCTCGCGGTCGCGTCCGCGCCGGCGCCGGCGGCGACGCTTCTTGCGGTCGCGGTTGCCGTCTTCGTCCGACGTGGAATGTGCGGTTTCGCGTGCTGCCGCGGGCTGCGGCTTGGCTACGACCTCGCCTTCCTCGATTTCGTCGTCCTCGTCGGCAAGGGCAGCGGCTGCTGCGGCCGCCGCTTCGTCCTTGGCCGCTTCCGCCTCGTCGTCCACCGTTGGTGCGGCGGCCGGCAGGGTCGGGGCCTTGTAGCCTTCGGGGCGCTCGATCTGGGCGCCGCGTGCGATGACGTAATGCTGCGAGCCGACTTCCTCGTCCGCCTCGATCGTGATCGTCAGGTCGAAGCGGCGTTCGAGATCGGCGAGCGTGGCGCGCTTGTGGTTCAGCACGTAAAGCGCGGTCGAGGCCGGCGTGCGCACCGTGATGTGGCAGCGCGAATCCTTGAGGAGATATTCCTCGATCGCGCGGACGACGAGAAGCGCGACCGACGATTCGGAGCGCACATGGCCGGTGCCGCCGCAATGCGGGCAGGGCTGCATGGTGGAATCGAGCACCGAGGCGCGGATGCGCTGGCGCGACATTTCCAGAAGGCCGAAATGCGAGATGCGGCCGACCTGGATGCGCGCGCGGTCGTTCTTGAGGCAATCCTTGAGCCTCTTCTCGACCGCCCGGTTGTTCCGGTTCTCTTCCATGTCGATGAAGTCGATGACGATCAGGCCGGCAAGATCGCGCAGGCGCAGTTGCCGCGCGACTTCCTCGGCCGCTTCCAGATTGGTCTGGAGCGCGGTGTCCTCGATGGAGTGCTCACGGGTCGAACGGCCCGAATTGACGTCGATTGCGACCAGCGCCTCGGTCTGGTTGATGATGACATAGCCGCCGGACTTCAGCGTCACCTGCGGCTGGACCATCTTGTCGAGCTGCGCCTCGATGCCGTTGCGCGCGAAGATCGGCACGGTATCGCGGTAGGGCTGGACCATCTTGGCATGGCTGGGCATCAGCATGCGCATGAAGTCCTTGGCCTCGCGATAGCCTTCCTCGCCCGCGACCATGATCTGGTCGATGTCCTTGTTGTAGAGGTCGCGGATCGAGCGCTTGATCAGCGAGCCTTCCTCGTAGACGAGGGCGGGCGCGGTCGACTGGAGCGTCAGGCCGCGCACGTTTTCCCACATGCGCATCAGATATTCGTAGTCGCGCTTGATCTCGGCCTTGGTGCGGCTTTCGCCCGCGGTGCGCAGGATGACGCCCATGCCGTCCGGCACGTTCAGATCCTCGACGACGGACTTCAGGCGCTTGCGGTCGGCGGCGTTGGTGATCTTGCGGGAAATGCCGCCGCCACGCGCGGTGTTCGGCATCAGCACCGAATAGCGGCCGGCGAGCGACAGGTAGGTCGTTAGCGCCGCGCCCTTGTTGCCGCGCTCTTCCTTGACGACCTGGACGAGCAGGATCTGCCGGCGCTTGATGACTTCCTGGATCTTGTAGTGCTTGCGGACGGGACGGCGGCGCGCTGCCGCTTCCTCGATGGCGTCCTCGGCTCCGACCGATTCGATCTGCTCGTCGTCGCCATTGCCGTCGTCGCCGTGGCGGGTCGGGCGGCGATCGTCCTCGTCGCTTTCCGCAGTGGGCGCTTCTTCGGAGACGACATCGGCAGCGACGTTTTCGGCCATCGCCTGGCCGGTCTCGTCTTCGCCGGACGCCTCGTCCTGCGTGGCGGTGTCCTCGTCGCCGTCCTGCGCCTCGCCGGAGGTCTTCTGGCCCGCGCGGTCGCGGCTCTTGCCCGAACGGCGACGGCGGCGATTGCGGCCGTTGCCGTCCTCGTCCTCTTCGTCCTCATCCGAGTGCGCGGCGGCTTCGGCTTCGGCGCGCAAAAGCGCCTGCCGGTCGGCGACCGGGATCTGGTAATAGTCGGGGTGGATCTCGGAGAAGGCGAGGAAGCCGTGGCGGTTGCCGCCATATTCGACGAACGCCGCCTGCAGCGAAGGCTCGACGCGCGTTACGCGCGCCAGATAGATATTGCCTTTGAGCTGCTTCTTGTCCTGGGATTCGAAATCGAACTCTTCAATGCGGTTGCCGCGAACGACGACGACCCGCGTCTCCTCCTGGTGGGAGGCATCGATAAGCATTTTGTTGGGCATGTTGCAAAGTCTCCCCGGCACGCACCGCCCGGGGGGAGGTCGTGTTAGCGCCGCGCCGCGGAGGCGGGAATGGCATGCCGGATAAAAGGGGGAGCCGGGGCCGCTGGCGCGACACGAGAGGCTGGCCGCCCGCTGCCGTTAAGGCGCGGTCAAATGCGGTCGAGAGCCTGATTGTGTCGGAAGCCATGCTACAGCCTGCGGATCCTTTCTGAACCAAGGCCCGGCGGTCGCCGGACCAGCTGCGATTTGCTCGGGTAACGAGCCGGCACGGGATCATCCCAGCCGTTTTCCAAACGGCACGGGGTTGAGCCGACATGCCGAAGAATTCTGTCCGGACAGATGCACCGCATCAGGAGAGGAAGGAATAACTCCGCCGCTTGCGCGTCTGCGCAACCTTCTGCGGACATCGCAAATGTCCTGCCATGCTTTTATGATTTGACGGCTTCCAAGGCAACCCTGATTTCCGAAACTTATTTCCGTCCGCGCTAATGCAGTTCGGGCGTTGGGAAAAAGGATTGGTTAACCACGTCGGGCTACCACTCAGGGCATCCCTGTCGCCAAGCGACCGCGTCGAAGCAGGACGGGCGAGATGATGCCGCAAGAGCGCTCCAGAGCCGAAACACGCCGATCCGGCAGCCTTCTGCTGGCGGTCGCGACCGCCTTCTTCCTGATGCTCTCGGCTCTGCACGCGCAGGCCGCCGATCCGCTTCGCGTAGAGGGTCTGCGCGTCGTCGGCGACGCATCTCGGGCGCGCATCGTCATCGACGTCTCGGCAAGTCCCGACATGCGCTGGTTCCTGGTGCGCGCGCCGCATCGGCTGGTGCTCGAATTCGCCGATGTCGAGTACCGGCATGAAGACGAGCCGGTGAAACCGCGCGGCCTGGTGAGCGACATCGCCTTCGGGCCCGCCGGCGATGGCAGGTCGCGGCTCGTTCTCACCGGCGAGGGGGCCTTCGTCGTCGAGAATGTCGAGATCATGAAGAACGAGGACGCGGCCGGGCATCGGGTCGTCATCGATCTCGTCGCGGGTTCGGATCGCCAGTTCGAGGCGGCGCTGGCCGAGCAGATCGCCACGACTGCGGGTACGGAAGGCGTCGGATCACCAGCGGAACGGCGCTTCACGGTGGTCGTCGACCCGGGACATGGCGGTGCGGACAGCGGCGCCAAGGGCGTCAGCGGCATTTATGAAAAGACGATCACGCTCGCCTTCGGGCTGGAACTGAAAAAGGCGCTGGAGGATACCGGCCGCTATGATGTTCATCTGACGCGTGACCGCGACAGGTTCCTGCGACTCGACGAGCGCGTGAAGATCGCACGCCGGCACGAGGCGGACCTTTTCATCTCCATCCATGCCGATGCGATCCGGCATCGCGACGTACGCGGGGCGACCGTCTACACGGTGTCCGATTCGCCCTCCGATGCCGAATCGGCTGCCAAGGCCGTCCGCGAGAACCTCGCCGACCAGATCGCCGGCTATGCCGCCCAGGATGCGGGCGACGAGGTGTCGGACATTCTGGCCGACCTCGTCCGCCGCGAGACGGACGGATTTTCGCTTCGCTTCGCAAAGGCGCTCGTCGGGCAGTTGTCGGACGAGATCGGCATGATCAAGAACCCGCATCGCTTCGCGGGCTTCCAGGTCCTCAAGGCGCCGGACGTGCCGTCGGTTCTGGTGGAACTCGGCTATCTTTCGAATGCGCGCGACGAGGAGCAATTGCGCGACGTCGAATGGCGGGCGCAGGCGTCGGCCGGCATCGTCGCGGCGATCGGCCTGTTCGCCGACGCCAAGCTCGGCGCCGCCGAGTGAGCACTCGCGCGATCGTGGCTTGACGGCAACAGGCGGTCAATTAATCCTCCAAAGCAACGAGCACTTGCAAAGCGCCGCAATTTGCCCACAAGCGCACGACAGGTACGATGCGATGCGAAGCGGCCGACGGGCAGGCACCGATCCTGCTGCGCCGCCTCTTCGAACGACAGACTGGAGCGGGCATGATTCGTCTCATCGGGTATTTCTTCGGCATCGGTGTGATGCTTGCGCTGGTGGTTGCCGCCGGCGTGGCGTTCTACATCGGCACGATCTCCAAGGATTTGCCGGATTACGAAGTGCTGGCGCGCTACGAGCCGCCGGTGACGACCCGCGTCCACGCGTCCGACGGCGCGCTGATGGCCGAATTCGCCCGCGAGCGCCGGCTCTACCTTCCGGTCCAGGCCATTCCCGACCGCGTAAAGGCTGCGTTCCTGTCGGCTGAGGACAAGAACTTCTACCAGCATCCGGGCATCGATATTCTGAGCCTGTTCCGCGCCGTGGCGACGAATGTCCAGAACGTCGGCTCGGGCAGGCGTCCGGTCGGTGCGTCGACGATCACGCAGCAGGTCGCCAAGAACTTCCTGCTCGATTCCAGCCAGACCTATGATCGCAAGATCCGCGAGATGATCCTGTCGTTCCGGATCGAGCAGGCCTATTCCAAGGATCGCATCCTCGAACTCTATCTCAACGAGATTTTTTTCGGGCTGGGCTCGTACGGCATCGCCGGGGCGGCGCTGACCTATTTCGACAAGTCCGTCAACGAACTGACGATCTCGGAAATGGCCTATCTGGCCGCATTGCCCCGCGGTCCGACCAACTATCATCCCTATCGCCATACCGAGCGCGCCATCGAACGCCGCAACTGGGTCATCGACCAGATGGTGGCGAACGGGTTCGTCGAGGCAGAGGAAGCTGCGCAGGCGAAGGCGGAGCCGCTTGGCGTCAGCCCGCGCCGCGGTGGCACCTATATGGAAGCCGGCGAGTATTTCACCGAGGAAGTGCGGCGCGAGATGATCGCCCGCTATGGCGAGAACGCGCTTTATGAGGGCGGGCTGTCGGTTCGCACGACGCTCGACCCGGACATGCAGTTCCAGGCGCGCAAGGCGTTGCAGAACGGTATGATCCGCTACGACACACTGCGGGGCTTCCGCGGCCCGGTCGCCGAAGTCGAACTCGGCGACGACTGGGGCGTGGCGGTCAGCGAAGTTTCGGCACTTGCGGACGTTCCCGAATGGCGCCCGGCGGTGGTTCTCGAGGCGGCTGACGGTTCCGTCTCGGTGGGGCTCCAGCCGCGCCGCCAGGCCTCGGGCGAACTCGTCGAGGATCGCGAGACGGCGACGCTTGCCGTCGCGGACATGGAATGGGCTCTGCGCCACACGGTCGACGGACAGCGCGTGCGCGCGTCGTCGATCGGCGAAGTCCTTCAGCCCGGCGACGTCGTCTATGTCGAGGAGAAGTCCGACGGCGGCTATCTTCTGCGCCAGGTTCCCGAGGTTTCGGGCGGCATGGTCGCGATGGACCCGCATACCGGCCGCGTGCTGGCGATGGTCGGCGGCTTCTCGTATTCGCAGTCCGAGTTCAACCGCGCGACGCAGGCCATGCGCCAGCCCGGCTCGTCCTTCAAGCCGATCCTCTACGCGGCCGCCCTCGACAATGGCTACACGCCCGCATCCGTCGTCGACGATGCGCCGATCACGATCCGCGTCGGCAACGACGTTTGGGAGCCGAAGAACTATGGCGGCGACTTCGCCGGGCCGTCGACGCTTCGCATGGGCATCGAGCGTTCGCGCAACCTGATGACCGTTCGCCTTGCCAACGACATGGGCATGGACATCGTCGCCGAATATGCCGAGCGCTTCGGAGTCTACGACAAGATGCTGCCGGTGCTGGCCATGTCGCTCGGTTCGGGCGAGACGACCGTCATGCGCATGGTTTCGGCCTATGCGGTGATGGCCAATGGCGGCCGCTACATCCAGCCTTCGCTCGTCGATCGCATCCAGGACCGTTACGGCAAGACCGTCTTCAAGCACGACCAGCGCGTGTGCCATGGCTGCAATGCGGCTTCGTGGGAAGAACAGGCGGAACCGGAGCTGATCGACGAGCGCGACCAGGTTCTCGATCCGATGACCGCCTACCAGATCACCTCGATGATGGAAGGTGTCGTGCGCCGCGGCACTGCGGCCGGCAAGATCGACATCAAGGACCGCCCGGTGGCCGGCAAGACCGGGACCACGAATGATGAGAAAGATGCCTGGTTTGTCGGCTATACGCCGAACCTCGTCGCCGGAGTCTATGTCGGCTTCGATACGCCGGTGACGCTCGGGCGCGGCGGTACGGGCAGTTCGCTTGCGGTGCCGATCTTCGCCGATTTCATGGAAGAGGCCGTGAAGCGGACGCCGCCTGAAAAATTCCATGTCCCCGACGGCATGCAGTTCATTCCGGTCAACAGGACGACCGGGATGACCGCCTTCGAGGGCGATCCGGACACGATCGTCGAGGCGTTCAAGCCGGGTACCGGCCCTGCCGATGTGTTCACCGTGATCGGCGAGGGCGAATACCTGCCGCCCGAGCAGATTCTCGAGGCCTCGCCGCAGGCGCAGCAGGCCGTGACCTCCGGTGCCGCCGGCCTGTTCTGAGGCAAAATCCGGGACCGATCCCTATCCGGGCCGGCTGCGGCCTTTACATCTGCAGTCGGCGCAACTATGTCCACCCCGACCCATTTCCCAAGCAGAAGAGTATGAAGCGAGCCATGCGGGCTGAGATCATTAGCGTAGTCGACGAAACCAAGCAGGCCATAAGCCTGCTGAGGAGGCATCTTTGACTGGGATCAGGCGATAAGACGGCTGGACTGGTTGAATAACAAGGCGGAAGACCCGAACCTCTGGAACGACGCCACGGAAGCCCAGAAGCTGATGCGCGAGCGCCAGCAGCTCGACGAAGGCATTAACGGCGTGCGCGCACTGGAGGCGCAGCTTTCCGACAATGTCGAGCTGATCGAGCTTGGCGAGGAAGAGGGCGATGACGCCATCGTCGCCGAGGCGGAAGCCGCGCTGAAGACGCTGAAGACGGAAGCCAACCGCCGCCAGGTGGAGGCCATGCTGTCCGGCGAGGCGGATGCCAACGACACCTATGTGGAAGTCCATTCCGGCGCCGGCGGGACCGAGAGCCAGGACTGGGCCAACATGCTTCTTCGCATGTATACCCGCTGGGCAGAGCGGCAAGGCTACAAGGTGGAATTGCTGGAGGTCCATGATGGCGAAGAGGCGGGCATCAAGTCGGCCACCATCCTCGTCAAGGGACACAACGCCTACGGCTGGATGAAGACCGAGTCCGGCGTGCATCGGCTCGTGCGCATTTCTCCCTATGACAGCAACGCCCGCCGTCACACCTCGTTTTCATCGATCTGGGTCTATCCGGTGGTCGATGATTCGATCAATATCGAGGTCAATGAAAGCGACTGCCGCATCGATACCTACCGGTCTTCGGGTGCGGGCGGGCAGCACGTCAACACGACCGATTCCGCCGTGCGCATCACCCATATCCCGACCGGTATCGTCGTGGCGTGCCAGCAGGAGCGTTCGCAGCACAAGAACCGGGCCAAGGCCTGGGAAATGCTGCGCTCACGCCTCTACGAAGCGGAATTGATGAAGCGCGAGGCCGCCGCCAATGCGGAAGCGGCCTCCAAGACCGATATCGGCTGGGGGCACCAGATCCGCTCCTATGTCCTGCAGCCCTACCAGATGGTGAAGGACCTGCGGACCGGCGTGGAAAGCAGCGCGCCGGACGATGTCCTGGACGGTGAGATCAACGAGTTCATGGAAGCGGCGCTCGCCCATCGCATCAGCGGTTCCGATGCGGCCGTGGCCGACATCGACTGACGCCGACCGGCAAGGGCCGGCCTCTACGGAGGCCCTCCCTCGCCATCGGCATCAGTTCGTGAACTGTTCGGCAAGAATACGGTCGGACCAGGAATGGTCCGGGTCCGACAGGATGCGCGCCGTCATCTCGTCCGACTGGGCGATCTGGACATGCAGCACGGATTTCACCTCCATATTGTCGGCGACGGCGTTGACCGGGCGTTTATCCGCCTCGAGAATGTCGATATCGACCCGCACATGGTTCGGCAGCAGCGCGCCACGCCAGCGGCGCGGCCGGAATGCGCTGACCGGGGTCATCGCCAGAAGCGGGGCCTCGAGCGGCAGGATCGGCCCGTGGGCGGACAGGTTGTAGGCGGTGGAGCCGGCCGGTGTGGCAACCATCACCCCGTCGCAGATCAGTTCCTCCAACCGCACATGGCCGTCGACTTCCACTTTCAGCTTGGCGGCCTGGTAGGACTGGCGGAACAGATAGACCTCGTTGATGGCAAGCGCGATCGAACTCGTGCCATCGGCATTCGTCGTCGTCATCTGCAGTGGTCGCAGGACGTTCTCGGTCGCAGCATCGATCCGCTCGCGCAGACCGTCGGCGCGAAAATCATTCATCAGGAAGCCGACCGAGCCGCAATTCATCCCGTAGATCGCCTTGCCGGAACTGATCGTGTCGTGCAGCGTGTGCAGCATGAAGCCGTCACCGCCAAGGGCGATGATGACGTCGGCCTCGGCGGCGGGAGCATTGCCGTAACGCCTGACGAGATCCTCCCGGGCTGCCTGGGCCTCCGGTGCGGACGATGCGCTGAACGACAGGATTTTTTTGGGGGTGGACATGCGACAGCCTCGTGGGAAGGTGCAATACCTATAAGAGAAAGATCTTTTCCCACAAGACCCTTGCGGGACCGTCGCCGGCACGCATGCCGGTTACGCTGCTTCTCTGGAAACGGGACGCGCCGGCATTTTTCTCTTTACAGGCGGGCAGAATATGCTACCTCCAGCGCCGTTATGCCCTTGTAGCTCAGTTGGTAGAGCACCTGATTTGTAATCAGGGGGTCGCGAGTTCGAACCTTGCCGGGGGCACCATCTTTCCCTTATGGTGCAGATACTTCCAAAAATCGTGCGACGTCGGTGCGACTTTGCTTAACGGCGCGCTACCTGTCGGGGTAATCGATGCTGTGCCGGCGGACGAGCTTCAAGCTGCGATCCGGCTGTATGATGTAGATTTCCTCGAACGGTTGTCCGTACTGGTCGCGCAGGCGATTCGTCACGATACTGCCTATCGGTGCCTTGGCGAGTTTGCTGCGAGTCTGCCCGCCATAGGTGATGCTCCCCGGAACCGGTTCGAGTGATGGCGACATTTGCGTACATCCGGCGATGATTGCGATGCAAAAGAGGCTTGTCAGATACCGCACTGGCTCTCTCCGTGTCGATCTGGCGAGCGGGCCGGGTTTATCCGCTCTCTGCGTTTGAGGGGCGATTGGCTGGCTGTCCCCGCAGGGCGCTCCTTGCAGCATTTAAGTCTTGCGCATTCGCCGGGAAAGCCTTAAACGGCCACCCAAACCCGCGTGCCGGGTTAGCAACCCATGTCTACAGGAAGCATTCAATGGCAAAAAGCAAGTTTGAGCGCAACAAGCCGCACGTCAACATTGGCACGATTGGTCACGTTGACCACGGCAAGACGTCGCTGACGGCCGCGATCACGAAGTTCTTCGGCGAGTTCAAGGCGTATGACCAGATCGACGCCGCTCCTGAAGAGAAGGCGCGCGGCATCACCATTTCGACGGCGCACGTCGAGTACGAGACGCCTGCCCGTCACTACGCGCACGTCGACTGCCCCGGCCACGCCGACTACGTGAAGAACATGATCACCGGTGCTGCCCAGATGGACGGCGCGATCCTGGTCTGCTCGGCCGCTGACGGCCCGATGCCGCAGACGCGCGAGCACATCCTGCTGGCCCGCCAGGTCGGCGTTCCGGCGATCGTCGTGTTCCTCAACAAGGTCGACCAGGTTGACGACGCCGAGCTTCTCGAGCTGGTCGAGCTGGAAGTGCGCGAGCTTCTGTCGTCCTACGACTTCCCGGGCGACGACATTCCGGTGGTCAAGGGTTCGGCGCTCGCCGCTCTCGAAGATTCCGACAAGAAGATCGGCGAAGACGCGATCCGCGAACTGATGGCTGCCGTCGACGCCTACATCCCGACGCCTGAGCGTCCGATCGACCAGCCGTTCCTGATGCCGGTCGAAGACGTGTTCTCGATCTCGGGCCGCGGCACGGTCGCCACGGGTCGCGTCGAGCGCGGCATCATCAAGGTCGGTGAGGAAATCGAGATCGTCGGCATCCGCGCGACGTCGAAGACGACCTGCACGGGCGTCGAGATGTTCCGCAAGCTGCTCGACCAGGGCCAGGCCGGCGACAACATCGGCGCGCTGCTTCGCGGCGTGGACCGCAACGGCATCGAGCGCGGTCAGGTTCTGTGCAAGCCGGGTTCGGTCAAGCCGCACAAGAAGTTCAAGGCAGAAGCCTACATCCTGACGAAGGAAGAGGGCGGCCGTCATACGCCGTTCTTCACGAACTACCGTCCGCAGTTCTACTTCCGCACGACGGACGTGACGGGCATCGTGACGCTTCCGGAAGGCACGGAAATGGTCATGCCTGGCGACAACGTCACGGTTGACGTCGAGCTGATCGTTCCGATCGCGATGGAAGAAAAGCTGCGCTTCGCTATCCGCGAAGGCGGCCGTACCGTCGGCGCCGGCATCGTCGCCTCGATCATCGAGTAACGGACTTTTCCCGCAAGGGATGAGGAAGCCCCCGCCGGCGACGGCGGGGGCTTTTTGCTATGCGCGGCGGGCGCCCGGCGTCGGTCTCCGGCCGGTGACAGCGCGTCGGCAAAGAAAGTCCGGGGCAGGGGATTTTTGCCGCGAATAATGCTTGTCATCGGCAGGCAAGTTGAATATTAAGCCGCCTGTCCCGGGGGCACGATGCGCCATCGGGGCGGTGAAGGGGTATAGCTCAGTTGGTAGAGCGGCGGTCTCCAAAACCGCAGGTCGCGGGTTCGAACCCTGCTGCCCCTGCCATCGTTCTCGATTGCATCCGTTGAAAAATGTGCAAGCCTTGCCATATGAAGTGGATTGAGGCATAAGAACGCTATAGCCGGGACGGAACGACTGGATGGTTCCGAGGCGGCGCTTGCCGTAAAACGGGTACTTGCCACTTGCGTGGATCAAGAATCGGTTTTATGTA
>JAEWET010000004.1:0-100451 GCA_023389195.1 Pseudomonadota bacterium | reverse complement strand
AGATTGGCGCGACGAGAGCGCGGACCTCGACGCGCGCGCCAGGGCATGGCTCGACGTCAATTGCGCGCATTGCCATCGGCGTGACGGCCCCGCCAGCAATTCGGGGCTCTATCTGACCTGGGGCGAGACCCTGGGTCCGGCGCTTGGCATCAACAAGCGACCGGTTGCGGCCGGGCGCGGCTCCGGCGGCAGGCTTTTCGACATAGCGCCGGGGGACCCCGACGGGTCGATCCTCAACTATCGGGTCGAGAGCGTCGAGCCGGGGGTCATGATGCCGGAACTCGGCCGTGCGCGTGAGGATGCCGCCGCTGCCACGCTGCTTCGGAAGTGGGTTTCAAGCCTGCGCTAGCGCCGTCGGCGAATAGCGGCCTCGATGCCGTCAGAAAGTGTTTCCTTTCAAATCGCCGCCGCGTCGCCACATTTCGGGAGCATGAAACCGCCCCCAAGCTAACCAAACGGGGGATGCTGGCCGGTGGTTGGCGTGTGGATACCGCATTTGCACGGGTTTACCACGCGGACAGCATTTCGTAACCGTTACTAATATATTGTGATACCTACGCGGTGAATTCTCGTGGCAGACCTTATTCGGGCGTAAGTAAAGAGTGGGGACTCTAGAGCAAGAATGACCAGACAGTATTTCGGAACCGACGGGATCCGGGGGCGTGCAAACAGGCTTCCGATGACCGCCGAGGTGGCAATGCGCGTCGGCATGGCCGTCGGTATGTCGTTCCAGCGCGGAAGCCATCGCCACAGGGTCGTGCTGGGCAAGGACACTCGACTGTCCGGCTATATGATCGAAAACGCGATGGTTGCCGGCTTCTGTGCGGCGGGCATGGATGTGTTCCTGCTCGGCCCGATACCGACGCCGGGCGTCGCCATGCTGGTGCGCTCGTTGCGCGCCGACATCGGCGTGATGATCTCTGCCTCGCACAATCCCTATTACGACAACGGCATCAAGCTGTTCGGACCCGACGGCTACAAGCTTTCCGACGAGATCGAGGCGCGCATAGAGCAGCTTCTGGATCGTGACGTCGATATCGCGCTGGCCGATGCGGATGCGCTGGGCCGCGCCAAGCGCATCGACGGCGTCCATGACCGCTATATCGAGTTCGCCAAGCGGACGCTGCCCCGCTCGATGTCATTGTCGGGTCTTCGCATCGTGGTCGATTGCGCCAACGGCGCCGGCTACAAGGTCGCGCCCGCCGCGCTCTGGGAACTGGGCGCGGAAGTGATTGCGATCAATTGCGAGCCGAATGGCCTTAACATCAACGAGGATTGCGGCTCGACCCATCCCATGGGTCTGTCGAAGAAGGTTCACGAAGTGCGCGCCGATATCGGCATCGCGCTCGACGGCGATGCCGACCGCGTCGTGATCGTCGACGAGACGGGCGCCATCGTCGATGGCGACCAGCTCATGGCCATGATTGCCGAAAGCTGGCACCGCAACGGCCGTCTGGCCGGCGGAGGTCTTGTGACGACCGTTATGTCCAATCTCGGCCTCGAGCGTTACATGGACGACCTCGGCCTTTCGCTTCACCGCACGAAGGTCGGCGACCGCTACGTGGTCGAGCATATGCGCGCACATGGCTTTAATGTCGGCGGCGAGCAGTCCGGCCATGTCGTGCTGTCCGACTTCTCGACGACGGGCGACGGGCTCGTATCCGCATTGCAGGTGCTGGCCTGCATCAAGCGCGCCGACAAGCCGGTGAGCGAGGTCTGCCGCAAATTCGAGCCGGTGCCGCAGGTGCTCAAGAACGTCCGTTTCAGCGGCGGCAGCGCTCCGCTCGAAGACAAGTCGGTCAAGGCCGCTATCGACGACGCACGTGCCCGGCTCGGTGAAAAGGGCAGGCTGGTGATCCGGCCATCCGGTACGGAACCACTGATCCGCGTGATGGCGGAAGCCGACGACAAGGTCCTCGTGGAGCAGGTGGTCGACGACATCATTGGCGTCATCGCCGACGTCAAGAGCGCCGCCTGATTCATCGGGCAATACGCCAAGTCATCAAGGCCCGCGCGAGCGGGCCTTTTTCGTATACGGCGCCGGAGATCAGCCTGAACGTAGTTAATCTTCAGGGTTAATCGGCACTTAACCTTTACCCCGCATTATCCGTGTCGACTTAGCCGACGCTGCACGCGTCTGTCGTTGCCGTTTCCTAGAGGGCGGACCTCATGCTGAAATACTTTATGCCTGTCGCGGCGGGAGCCGCATTGCTGGCCACCGCGGTAATGCCGGCCGCAGCCGCGGATCTCTACGAGCCGCCGGTCATCGACTACGAGCCGGAGCCGGTTCCGGTCTATGGCGGCTGGTATCTGCGCGGCCACCTCGGCATGTCGAACCAGCGCGTAAAAAGCCTCTATAATGTGCTGTTCGATGATATGGGACCGGACAACAATTTCATGGTCGTCGACAAGAATTTCGAGTCTGGCCCGACTTTCGGTGTCGGCGCGGGTTACCAGATCAACGACTATCTGCGCCTGGACGGCATCGTCGAATATCGCGGTGAGGTCGGCTTCCACGGTCTCGATACCTGGGTCGACGACGCCGGCAACAACCGCTTCAATAATTACACCGGCAAGAAGTCGGAATGGCTGCTGATGGCCAACGCGTATGCCGATCTCGGCGATTTTGGCGGCTTCGTGCCTTATGTCGGCGCCGGTGTCGGTGCCAGCCGCGTCACCATCCATTCGTTCCGCGATGCCGGCATCGACCCGTCCGGTGCGCCGACGCTCGCTTATGCGGACGCGGCTTCGAAGTGGAACTTCGCCTGGGCCCTGCATGCAGGTGTAGGCTTCAAGGCCACCAACCGCATGACCATCGATCTCGGCTACAGCTTCGTCAACCTGGGTGACGGGCAGACGGGCGATATCGTGACCTATGACGGGCAAAACCTGATCGACAACCCGATGCATTTCCGGGACATCACCTCGCACGACTTCAAGCTCGGCGTGCGCTACGCGCTCAACTAGAATCCGAGCAGCCAGACCTCCAGGAAAAGCCCGGTTTTTACCGGGCTTTTTCTTTTGCCGTCGTTCCCCACGTTCTGCGCTAACTCTCTGTTATCCTTAACCGCAGCTTAACCAAGATGGTTAAGAATGGCTCATGACGACACCAGCGGCCGCAGCGGGGGCCGCGCCCTGTGGAGTATGATTCATGAGCAGCAGAAACCGTTTCATCGCCTTCTGTGCCGCCTTCGCCGCACTTCCGGCCGCGCAGGCTCTCGCCGCCGACTATGACCCCCCGATCGTCATCGAGCAGGCACCGGAATGGGTGCCCGTCGAGATCGGATCAGGCTGGTATCTACGCGGCGACGTCAGCTACAATTTCGGCGATCCTGTCTACGACTTCGAACTGTTCGGCGAGACCACGTCGAACAGGCGTTTCGGCGGCGGCTTCGGTGTGGGCTATCACCTGTCCGACAATTTCCGTGTCGATGCGACGCTGGCCTATCTCGGCAGCGACCGTTACCGCTACGATGACGGCTTCGACTTCGGCGAAGCGTCCCATACGGCCTGGAGCGGCCTCGTGAACGGCTATTGGGACATTGCCACGGTTATGGGCGTGACACCCTATGTGGGCGCTGGCGTCGGCGCGACCTATTCCAAGCATCATGTGAGCATTGATTCGCCGACGCTCGGCGTCTTCGACGAATGGTCGGACAGGCAAACCAACTTCGCCTATGCGTTGATGGCCGGCGCAAGCTACAAGGTCTCGCAGAACGCGTCGATCGACGTCGGATACCAGTTCCTCCACACGCCGGGCATGGAATATCTCGACACCAACACACTGACCATCGAAGAAGGCGTCAAGCAGCATCAGATCAAGGTTGGCTTGCGCTACGATCTCTGGTAGTGAGCCGCTCATCTCAGGCAACCGCGGCGGGCTTCGGCCCGCCGTTTTGCGTTCTGGCGACCTCCACACCAACACCGGCTGGCCCGGCTGCGACATCGATTTTGCTCTTGACGCCGCCAGCCTGAAGGCATATCGCCGTCCGTGGGCCACCCCTCCCCAACGAGGGGCGTGCTATCTGAAAGGGTAGAACCACGATGACGACTTTTGCCAAGCCGGACGTGCGTCCGGCCAATCCCAATTTTTCTTCCGGACCCTGCACCAAGCGCCCCGGCTGGACGCTTGAAGCACTCGCCGATGCGCCGCTCGGACGGTCGCATCGCGCCAAGATCGGCAAGGCGAAGCTCGAACGGGCCATCGAACTCACTCGCGACGTCCTGCGCGTGCCTGACGGCTGGCGCATCGGTATCGTGCCGGCGTCCGACACCGGCGCGGTGGAAATGGCGCTCTGGTCGCTGCTCGGCGAGCGCGGCGTCGATATGGTCGCCTGGGAATCGTTCGGCGCCGGCTGGGTGACCGACGTGGTCAAGCAGCTCAAGCTCGCCGACGCGCGCAAGATCGAGGCCGGCTACGGCGAACTGCCCGATCTCGACAAGATCGATTTCTCCCGCGACGTGGTGTTCACCTGGAATGGAACGACGTCCGGCGTGCGCGTGCCGAATGCGGACTTCATCCCGGCGGACCGCGAAGGCCTGACGATCTGCGACGCCACTTCGGCCGCCTTCGCCCAGCCGCTCGACTTCTCGAAGCTCGATGTGGTGACCTTCTCCTGGCAGAAGGTGCTGGGCGGGGAGGCCGCGCACGGCATGCTGATCCTCAGCCCGCGCGCCGTCGAGCGCCTGGAAAGCTATACGCCGGCATGGCCGTTGCCGAAGATCTTCCGGCTTACCAAGGGTGGCAAGCTGATCGAAGGCATCTTCAAGGGTGAGACCATCAACACGCCATCGATGCTGTGCGTCGAAGACTACATCGACGCGCTCGAATGGGCCGTTTCCATCGGCGGCCTGGACGGACTCGTGCAGCGGGCCGATGCCAATTTCGCGGTGATCGATGGCTTTGTCGAGAAGAGCCCCTGGCTCGGCCATTTGGCCGTCGAGCCGGCAACGCGGTCCAACACTTCGGTGTGCTTGTCCATAGTCGATCCAGACATTGTCGCCCTCGACAAGGAAGCGCAGGCCGCGTTCGCCAAGGGCATGGTGTCGCTGCTCGACAAGGAAGGTGTCGCCTACGACATCGGCCATTATCGCGACGCGCCTCCCGGACTGCGCATCTGGGCCGGGGCGACCGTCGAGGCGGCCGACCTCGAGCGGCTAATGCCTTGGCTGGACTGGGCCTTCACGACCCAGAAGGCTGCGCTCAAGGCTGCTGCCTGACATCATTTAAAGGCCTCGACCAAGCGGCCTTTCATTCCCTTTTTGCAAGACATGACGAAGGAGGCCATCATGGCGCCCCGCGTACTCGTTTCCGACAAACTTTCGCCCACCGCCGTCCAGATATTCAAGGATCGCGGGGTGGAGGTCGACTACCTGCCCGACCTCGGCAAGGACAAGGAAAAGCTGCTCGAGGTGATCGGGCAGTATGATGGGCTTGCGATCCGCTCCGCCACCAAGGTGACCGAGAAGCTGATCGCGGCCGCGACCAATCTCAAGGTCGTCGGGCGCGCCGGCATCGGCGTTGACAATGTCGACATTCCGGCCGCCTCGCGGCGCGGCATCATCGTGATGAACACGCCTTTCGGCAATTCGATCACGACCGCCGAACACGCCATCGCGCTGATGTTCGCCGTCGCCCGCCAGCTTCCCGAAGCGAACGCCTCGACCCATGCCGGCAAGTGGGAGAAGAACCGCTTCATGGGTGTCGAGATCACCGGCAAGACGCTGGGCGTCATCGGCTGCGGCAATATCGGCTCCATCGTCGCCATGCGCGGCGTCGGGCTCAAGATGCACGTCATCGCCTTCGACCCGTTCCTGTCGGAAGGCCGGGCGCAGGAACTCGGCGTTGAGAAGGTCGAACTCGACGAAATCTTCGCCCGCTCGGACTTCATCACGCTGCATACGCCGATGACCGACAAGACGCGGGGCATCATCAACAAGGAGGCGCTCGCCAGGATGAAGGACGGCGTGCGTATCATCAACTGCGCGCGCGGCGGCCTGATCGTCGAGGCCGACCTGATCGAGGCGCTGAAATCCGGAAAGGTAGCCGGCGCGGGCATCGACGTCTTCGAAGTGGAACCGGCGACCGACAGCCCGCTCTTCGGCATGGAGAACGTCGTCGCGACGCCGCATCTGGGCGCCTCGACATCCGAGGCGCAGGAAAACGTCGCGCTGCAGGTCGCCGAGCAGATGGCGGACTATCTCGTCAAGGGCGCAGTTTCGAACGCCATCAACATGCCGTCGATCACGGCCGAGGAAGCGCCGCGCCTCAAGCCCTTCATCAAGCTCGCCGAAGTCCTGGGCGCGTTCGTGGGGCAGGTGACCGAGGAGCCGATCCAGGAGGTCGAGATCTTGTTCGACGGCAATACGGCGTCGATGAACACGCGGGCGCTGGTCTCGGCTGCGCTGGCCGGGCTGATCCGTCCGCAGGTCGCCGACGTCAACATGGTCTCCGCGCCGATCATGGCCAAGGAGCGAGGCGTCGTCCTCTCCGAGGTTCGCCGCGACAAGTCGGGCGTCTTCGACGGCTATATCCGCCTCAACGTCAAGACCAAGACCAAGACGCGCTCGATCGCCGGCACCTGCTTCTCGGACGGCAAGCCGCGCTTCATCCAGATCAAGGGCATCAATCTTGACGCGGAAGTGGGTGAGCACATGCTCTACACCACCAATGCCGATGCGCCCGGCATCATCGGTCTGCTTGGCACGGTCTGCGGCAAGAATGGCGTCAACATCGCCAACTTCCAGCTCGGCCGCAACCGGCCAGGCGGCGATGCCATCGCGCTGCTCTATCTCGATGCGCCGTTCCCTGAAAAGGTGCTCGAAGAAGTGCGCGCGCACCCGTCGATCGAATCGGCCAAGCCGCTGCATTTCGACGTCGCGGGCTGATCTGCTACTGGAATTGAGAACAAGGCGCGGGAGCGATCCCGCGCCTTTTTCATATCTTGTCGCGGTCTTCCAGATGCGTCTGAAGAAGACGCAGATTTCGCGTCGACGCCTTGTAGAAGAGGTCGAAGACCGAGCCGAGGATCGGCACCGAGCCGACGATCGTGTCGACCGCGACGTTGCCGGCCATCTTCACCAGCATCGATTTCGGTGCGCCGAGCCGGTGCGCCTTGATGATGACATAGGTGGAGATGGCGCCGGCCACGAGATCGCCCGCGCCCGGAATGAGGCCGAGAACAGGATCGATGCCGAAGCGCACGCCGATGCCGGGGATTTTCCAGCGCGTGTCGAGCAGCTTCGCCAGCCGCCGCACCTCGTCCAGTTCCTTGACGAAGTCGGGGGCAGGCCGGTCGATCCGGGGCGCGGCGGTCGCGATCATTTGCGCAGCACGACCCAGATGGCGTGGATGATGCCGGGAATGTAGCCGAGCAGGGTCAGGAGGATGTTGAGCCAGAAGTGGAGGCCGAAACCCACCTGCAGGAAGACGCCGAGCGGCGGCAGCAGGATCGCGGCGATGATGCGGATGACGTCCATTTTCTCTCACGCGTTGGGAATGGTGCCCTTCAACGCGCGAGCGATGCTTTGTTTCCCTCAGATGCGCGCCGCCGCGCGCTGGCCGCTTATCTCGGCCATCGCGATGCCGCCCATGACGAGAACCATGGCGACGGCGTGGAAGGCTTCGAACGCCTCGCCGAGGATGAGGATCGACAGGATGGTGCCGAGGATCGGCACGAGATTGATGAACAGCCCAGCCCGGTTGGCGCCGATCAGCTCGACGCCGCGCATGAAGAATATCTGCGACAGGAGCGAGGGAAAGAGCGCGGTGTAGGCGACGATCGCCCAGCCCCGCATGTCCGGCAGCACGAGCCGGTCGGTCGCCGCTTCCCAGGCGACGAAGGGCAGCGAGGCAACCATGGCGCCGAACACCATGACGATCATGATGCTTTGCCAGTGAATCGCCGGCTTGAAGCGCAGCGCGACCGTGTAGAAGCTGTAGAGCAGCACCGCGACGACCATCAGCGCATCGCCCCGATTGACGTCGAGTTCGACGAGGCGGGCGAGTTCGCCATGGCTTGCGACGATCGCCACGCCGACGATGGAAAGCACGAAGCCGGCGATCTGCGCCCATGTCACGCGCATGGCGAAGAGCAGGAAATTCGCCGCCATGATGACCATCGGCATCGCCGCCTGCTCGATCGAGACGTTGATGGCCGACGTGTAGAGAAGCGCGCTGTAGAGCGCCGCGTTGAACCAGGCGAAGCCCGATGCGCCGAGGATGAAGAGCAGCGCCAGCTTGCCGCGCGCCGCCTTCCAGTCGCGCTTCAACTGCTTCCAGCCGATGAGCCCGATGACGATGAGGCCGACCGCCCAGCGGCTGAAGGTCAGCATCATCGGCGAGATGTGGCCGATGGCGAGCTTGCCGGCGATGGCGTTGCCCGCCCACATCAGGGCCGTAAGGAAGAGGAGAATATAGGCGGTGCGAACCATTGCGGCCTTCGTCGGCGGTTGGCCCCCTGTCTATTCATCGGCCACCGCAGGGTAAACCGGGCCGCAAACAAATAATGATTGACCCAGAGCTCAAGCTTTCGCACGCGAAGGGGTCGCGTATGCCTTGATTGCCCGCTATAGAGGCTCTCGTTTTTGCGAGGGGCCGCGCGTCCCGACATTGATGAGGATGGGTTTTCATGGCCAATGTGGTGGTCGTCGGTTCGCAGTGGGGCGACGAAGGCAAGGGCAAGATCGTCGACTGGCTCTCCGAACGCGCCGATGTCGTCGTGCGCTTCCAGGGCGGTCACAATGCCGGCCACACGCTGGTCGTCGACGGCAAGGTCTACAAGCTGTCGCTGCTGCCCTCCGGCGTCGTGCGCCCGGGCAAGATGTCGATCATCGGCAATGGCGTCGTCTTCGACCCGCACGCTTTCGTCGCCGAGATGACCCGCCTCAAGGAGCAGGGCGTGGATGTCGGGCCGGACCGGCTGAAGATCGCCGAGAACACCGCGCTCATCCTGTCGCTCCACCGCGAACTCGACGGGTTCCGCGAGGATGCGGCTTCGAATTCGGGCACCAAGATCGGCACCACGCGCCGCGGCATCGGCCCGGCCTACGAAGACAAGGTCGGCCGCCGCGCCGTGCGTGTCATGGATCTCGCCGACCTTGAGACCCTTCCGGCGAAGGTCGACCGCCTGCTCACGCACCACAACGCGCTGCGCCGCGGTCTCGGCCATGGCGAAGTCGCGCACGACGCGATCATGCAGGAACTGACGTCGATCGCCGACCAGATCCTTCCCTATATGGACCGCGTCTGGAAGGTGCTCGACGATGCCCGCCGCGCCGGCGAGCGCATCCTGTTCGAGGGCGCACAGGGCACGCTGCTCGACATCGACCACGGAACCTATCCGTTCGTGACCTCGTCCAACACGGTGGCCGGCCAGGCCGCGACCGGCGCGGGCGTCGGTCCGGGCGCGATCGGCTACGTGCTCGGCATCACCAAGGCCTATACGACCCGCGTCGGCGAAGGCCCGTTCCCGAGCGAGCAGGACAACGAGGTCGGCGAATTCCTCGGCACGCGTGGCCGCGAGTTCGGCACCGTCACCGGGCGCAAGCGCCGCTGCGGCTGGTTCGACGCCGTGCTCGTGCGCCAGGCGGTCGCCGTCAACGGCATCGACGGCATCGCCTTGACCAAACTCGACGTTCTCGACGGGCTCAAGGAGATCAAGGTCTGCACCGGTTATCGCCTCGACGGCGAGGTGATCGACTATCTGCCGGCCAGTCAGGGCGCGCAGGCGCGCGTCGAGCCGATCTACGAGACGCTCGAAGGCTGGGAGGGCACGACCGCCAATGCGCGTTCGTGGAACGACCTGCCGGCCCAAGCGGTCAAGTATGTGCGCTATATCGAAGAGTTGATCGGCGCCCCCGTCGCTCTGCTTTCGACCAGCCCCGAGCGCGACGACACCATACTTGTGACCGATCCCTTTCAAGACTAGTTTCGGGTTCACATAGGGACCCTGACTTCCGGAGCCGGAAGCCAGATAAGGCATAGTTTCGCATGGCAGATTTCGTAGCGGTTCTGAAGAAGACGATCGACGGCCTCAAGGACAATTCTCCGCAGATGCGCGAGAAGGTCTATGACAAGGCGCGGGCGACGATCGAGGCGAAGCTCGCCGCGCTCAACCCGCCGCCGCCACCGGCGGTTGCCGATCGCCAGCGCCAGTCGCTCGAGGCGGCGATCGTGCAGGTGCGGGACGAATATGCCGCGCCGCCGCCGCCCGCCGCCGATCCCGATTTCGAGCAGGACTTCTCTAATTTCTTCGGCGAAGAGCAGGAAGAAGCGCGCACCGCATATCGCGACGAGCCGGCCGGTGACGAGGTCGAGCCCTATCAGCCGGTTCCCTCACGCGCGGCCGAGGAAATCTACGACGAGCCCGTCGCCAGCGACGCAGCCTATGGCGCCGGCCCCGCGGGCTATGACGACGACTACGCAGAGCGCCCCTATTCGGACGCCTATGCGGACGACACCCAGTGGCAGGACGAGGCCCAGCGCGACGTCTTTCTCGACGACGGGCACGCCGATCGCGCGGCGCTGCGGCCGGACGAATACGAGGACGACGGTGCCAGCACGCAGCCGCTCTACGCTCCGCGGGTTCCCGTTCGCAAGAAGCGCCGCGCCAGTGCGGGCCTGATCGCCGCGCTTCTCGTCGCGATCGTGGTTGCGGGCGCCGGCTACGGCATCTGGCTCAATCGCGACGACTTCGCCTCCATCTTCGGCTCCGCGCCGCAGAACGTCGCCACCGAGCCGACGGCCGAGGCGGAAGGCGAGGATGTCGCGTCCGCGCCGGCTGAAGAGACCGACGCACCGGAAACGCCGGCGACGGAGGCTGAAAAGTTCACGCAGCGGCTTATGCCCGACGGCACCGAAGTCGATGAAGGCGTTGCGGGCGAAGAGCCCACGATCGGCGAGGGCACGTCCGTCGCCGCCGTGACTCCGCCCGACCAGGCGCAGGGCGCGACGTCCGGGCCTCAAGCTGGCACGGATCAGGACCAGGACCAGCCGCAACTGGCGGTCGGTCAGCGCGCGATCTTCTACGAGGAGCGCACGTCCAACGCGGAAGGATCGGCCGAATCGGGCACGATCCTGTGGTCTCTGGTGCAGGAATCGCCCGGTGGTGACCTGCCGCCAGAGGCGGCGATCCGTGCCGAGGTCACCATCCCCGCGCGCGATCTGCAGCTCCGCATGACGATCCGGCGCAATGGCGACCAGTCGCTTCCGGCGAGCCACATCATCGAGATGATCTTCCTGACATCCGACGATTTTTCGGGCGGCTCGATCGACAACGTTCTGCGCGTGGCGATGAAGGATACCGAGCAGGCGGCCGGCAATCCGCTCATCGGCATCCCGGCGAAGATCGCGGACGGCTTCTTCCTGGTCGCCCTGTCGGATTCCTCCGCCGAGGTCGAGGCGAACACCACGCTGTTGCGCCGCCAGAGCTGGATCGACATTCCGATCACCTACGGTTCGGGGCGCCGCGCGCTGATGACGATGGAAAAAGGCATTCCGGGCGACCGCGTCTTCCAGGAAGCGTTGCGGGCCTGGGCAGCCTTGGCTCCGATCGCCGAGGACAGCGACGAGCAGCCGCAGTAGAAACGAAAACGCCGGCTTCGAGCCGGCGTTTTTTGTTCAGGTCGATAATACGAGATCAGCGCGCGTCGGCGTCGATCGTCCGCAGCGACTGTGCCTGGCGACGCGCTGCGGCCTTGACCGCATCCTGCACCTTCTCGAACGCGCGCACCTCGATCTGGCGGACGCGCTCGCGGCTGATGTCGAACTCGCCGGAAAGCTCTTCCAGCGTCATCGGGTCTTCCGCCAGCCGGCGTGCCTCAAAAATGCGGCGCTCGCGCTCGTTCAGAACGCCCATGGCGTCGCTCAGCAGCGAGCGGCGGCTTTCGAGTTCGTCCTGCTGGACGAGCATCTCTTCCTGGCTTTCATGGTCGTCGACCAGCCAGTCCTGCCACTCGCCCGATTCGCCTTCGGTCGCACGGATCGGCGCATTGAGCGACGCGTCGCCCGACAGGCGCCGGTTCATCGACACGACTTCCTCTTCCGAAACGTTGAGGCGCGTCGCGATCTCGGTGATGTGCTCGGGCTTCAGATCGCCCTCGTCGAGCGCCTGGATCTTGCCCTTCACCTTGCGCAGGTTGAAGAACAGGCGCTTCTGATTGGCGGTGGTGCCCATCTTCACGAGGCTCCACGAACGCAGGATGTATTCCTGGATCGAAGCCTTGATCCACCACATCGCATAGGTCGCGAGGCGGAAGCCGCGCTCGGGCTCGAACTTCTTGACGGCCTGCATCAGGCCGACATTGCCCTCGGAAATCACCTCGCCGATCGGCAGGCCGTAGCCGCGATAGCCCATCGCGATCTTGGCGACGAGACGCAGATGGCTTGTCACCATCTTGTGGGCGGCGGCGGTGTCGTCATGCTCCAGATAGCGCTTGGCGAGCATGTACTCTTCCTGCGGCTGAAGCATCGGGAAGCGACGGATTTCTTCAAGATAGCGGGAAAGGCCTCCCTCTCCGGTCGCAATGCTTGGTAGTGTCTGGGCCATAAAGCACCCTCTCTCTCAAATCGGCATGCCCCCGTTGAAGGCGGGCAGGTGGCGCAGCGCCGTGGGCCTGTTGCGCCATATCGACAATATAGGGATCGCGCGGGCGAATTGCACGGCACATTTCGCGCTGAAACATAGCGTCGTCCTCAGGTGAACAATGTCACCGGGGATTTCGTCATTCGGATGGCAAACGACGCAGGGCTTCGACAAGTTCCGCGAAATCGGTCGGGTAGGGCGCCTCGAAGCGCAGGATTTCGTCGGTTCTGGGGTGGCGAAACTGGAGGAGACGGGCGTGAAGCGCCTGGCGCGGGAAGTCCGCGACGAGGTCCTTCAGATCATCCGGCAGCTTGTTCGCCTTCGTGCGGAAGGCGCGCCCATATGTCTGGTCGCCGATCAGCGGATGGCCGATATGGCCCATATGGACGCGGATCTGGTGGGTGCGGCCCGTTTCGAGACGGCACTCGACCAGCGAGGCGAAGGCCGTCGCATCGGCCCGCCCGCCGAATTTCTCGACGATCTGGTAGTGCGTCACGGCGTGCCGGGCGTCGGGTCGGCCCTCGGGAACGACGGCACGCTTCGTGCGGTCGGTGCCCGACCGGCCGAGCGGGGCGTCGACGATGCCGGCCGGACGCGGCGGCACGCCCCAGAGAACGGCATGGTAGGCGCGTTCGAGATCGCCGGTCCGTCCATGATCGGCAAAGGCATCCGAAAGCATCCGGTGGGCGAGATCGTTCTTCGCGACCACGAGGACGCCGCTCGTCTCCTTGTCGAGACGGTGGACGATGCCGGGCCGTTTGACGCCGCCGATGCCCGACAGCGTGTCGCCGCAGTGATGGATCAGCGCGTTGACGAGCGTTCCGGTCCAGTTGCCGGCGCCGGGATGGACGACGAGGCCGGCCGGCTTGTCGATGACGATCAGATCGTCGTCCTCGAACAGGATCGCCAGTTCGATCGCTTCGGCCTGCGGTTCTGCCGGCTCCGGCTCGGGCATGCCGAGCGTGACGAGCGTGCCCGCGACGAGCTTCGATTTGGGCTCCAGCACCACCTTGCCGTCGATCCGCACGTCGCCGCCCCTGATGATCGCCTGGACGCGGCTGCGGGACAGATCGGGCGCGGTTTGCGCGGCCAGCCACTGGTCGAGGCGCGTGCCTGCGGCATCCTCGCCGACGGCGAAGGCTTTCAAACCGGCGGTTGCTTCGCTATCAGGAACGCTCATTTCGCAGTGACCAATGGATTTCTCTATGACCGAGCGCACGCCCCAGCCGATCGACCCAGACGAGCCGCTCGATCCGGCCGTCGAAAAGGTGCGCGCCAAGCTGATGCGCTTCGTCGTCATCAATCTGGGAATTCTGTTCCTGGCCCTTATGGCCGTGGTGGGCGCGCTTGTCTACCGTGCGGTCTCGACGGAGCCTGCTTCCGAGGAAGCCTCGCCGGCAGGCCTGCCGCTCCCGCCCGAAGGCAGCACCATCACCGGCGAAATTGCTCTGCCGGCAGGGGCGAACGTCCTGTCGCAGTCGCTTTCCGGCGGCAGGCTGACGCTGCTCGTCGAGTTCGGCGGCGCGCGTGAAATCCTCGTCTACGACATCGCCGCGGCCCGCATCATCGCGCGCTTCGCACTGGTAAGCGAGTAGATGGCACTTCGCCTTGCCACCGTGACACTGGTCGTCGACGATTTCGACAGGGCGATCGCGCATTATGTCGACATCGTCGGCTTCAAGCTTCTGGAAGACGTCCGGCTCGGCGACGACAAGCGGTGGGTGCGCGTGGCGCCTGCCGGCGGCGGTTGCGCGTTCCTGCTGGCAAAGGCCGATGGCGCGGCGCAACTCGGCGCGGTCGGCAACCAGACCGGCGGGCGCGTCGGCTTTTTCATCGAAACGGACGATTTCGATGCCGACCATGCGGCGATGAAATCACGCGGCGTCGACTTTCGCGAGGCGCCGCGCACCGAAGCCTACGGCAAGGTTGCGGTCTTTGCCGACTGCTATGGAAATCTCTTCGATCTGATCCAGCCGGCGCGACCTTAGGTCAGAAAAAAGTCACGCCGGACCCGGTTGCCTTCGCGCGGATTCGCTTCTATATGGGCGACTTGGACGCTCCCATCGTCTAGCGGTCAGGACGTCGCCCTCTCACGGCGAAAACAGGGGTTCGATTCCCCTTGGGAGTACCAATCTTCTTCAGACGCGTCGCTTTGGACCCTGCACTTGCTGGTTTTTGCGTCAAATACCCCACATGTTCATCATTTTAGCGTCGCGTTAAGTGACTGTCGGGCAGTGTCGCCGCGTCGTCGGGATGTGGGGGCATGCTCGTGGGAATTGACGGAGTTTTGGCGAAGGCGGTGGCGCGAGGCGCAGAGTCCGTTCCGACCATGAATGGCGACGAGCGCGCGCATGCGGGCCGGCTGATGGCCGGCCTCAACGTGATGAGCGACGCGTTCTGCTACTATGATCGCAACGACCGCCTCGTCCACTACAACGACGCGATGGTCGCGCTTTACGCCCCGATCGCCGATTTCATCCGTCCGGGCGTGCAGCTTGCCGATCTGCTCGACGCCGCCATCGAGCGCCGTGTCTGGGAGATCGGCGATGCCGATCCGGCCGACCTCAGGGCGCATGTGCTCGCCCAGCGCAGCGGACCCAGCTTCGAGATGCAACTCGTCTTTCGCGACAGGCGGCATGTCATCCACCGCGAAATCCGCACCGAGGATGGCGGCACGATCGGGGTTTGCACCGACATCACCTCGGTGATGGCGCGCGAGGCCGAACTGGAAAGGGCAAAGGGCGAGGCTCTGGAGGCGCAGGGGCGCTTGCAATCGGCCATCGACGCGCTGCCGGACGGCTTCGTGCTCTGGGACGGGGAGGACCGGCTCGTCGCGTTCAACACGGCGCTGCAGGAACAATTCTCGATGATCAAGCTCGAGGTCGGCAAGACCTACAGGGAGCTGTTCAGCGAGCTTGCGGAGCGGGGCGGCATGGCCGAAGCGCGCGGCACGGCGACGAGGTGGGTCGCCACGCAGGTGGCGCGATGGGAAGCGCTGGTCGATCACGAAGTCGAATTCCCGATGCCCAACGGACGCTGGATGCGCCGCCACGATCAGGTGACCGCCAATGGCGACCGCGTCGGCATCGTCGCCGACATCACGGACCACAAGCAGCGCGAGCGCGAACTGGCCGTGGCCCGCGACCGGGCCGAAAGCCTTTATGCCGACCTGCAGCGCACGCTCGACACGATGGACCTTGGCGTGGTCGTGCTCGACGGCGATCTCAACACCGAGATCATCAACGAAGCCTATTACCGGCTCTGGCATACGAAACCGGAAGAGATACCGGTCGGCTCGCATGCACGCCACATGATGGAAGTCAGCCGGCGCAACGGCATCTACGACGTCGACGACGAAGCCTGGGCGACCTATGTCGAGGAACGGCTGGCGCAGATCGCGTCCGGCGACGTGCCGCCGCGCGAGTTCACCCGCGCCGACGGTTGCACCATGATCTATTCGGTGACGCCGCTTTCCGGCGGGCGGCGGCTCGTCTCCTATTTCGACATCACCGCGATGAAGCGCCGCGAGGCGGAACTGGAGGACGCCCAGCACAAGGCAGAGCTGGCCGATCGCGCCAAGTCCGAATTCCTCGCCAATATGAGCCACGAAATCAGGACGCCCATGAACGGCGTTCTCGGCATGGCCGAACTTCTCTGGAAGACCGATCTCGACGCCAAGCAGAAGACGTTCGCCGACATCATCGTCAAATCCGGCAATGCGCTGCTGACCATCATCAACGACATTCTCGACTTCTCCAAGATCGACGCGGGCCAGCTCGCGCTCGACCCGTCGCCTTTCGACCTCGCCGAGGCGATCGAGGACGTCGCGACGCTCGTCTCGACGCGGGCGAAGGAGAAGGACCTCGAGATGATCGTCCGGTTCGCGCCGGGGCTGAAGCGTCGCTTCGTCGGGGACGGCGGGCGCATTCGCCAGATCGTGACCAATCTGATGGGAAATGCCGTCAAGTTCACCGATACCGGGCACGTTCTCGTCGATGTCAGCGGCGTCGCGTCCGAATCCGGCACCTGTCTCACCATTTCCGTAACCGATACCGGCATGGGCATTCCGGCCGACAAGCTGGCCTTGGTCTTCGAGAAATTCAGCCAGGTCGATGCGTCGTCGACCCGGCGGCACGAGGGAACCGGGCTCGGCCTCGCCATTTCGTCGCGGCTGGTCGCGCTGATGGACGGCGCGATCGACGTCGAGAGCACGGAAGGGCAGGGCTCGCGCTTCTGGTTCACCATCGACCTTCCCCATGCCGAAGACAACACGCAGCAGCGCTCCCCGGCGCTCGACGTACGCGGTGCGCGGGTGCTGATCATCGACGACAACCCGATCAACCGCTCGATCCTGCTGGAGCAGATGCAGGGCTGGGAATTCGACGCCTGCGCGGCGACGAGCGCGGCTGAAGGCATCGCGGTCCTGACCGAGGCGGCACGGCGCGGGCTCGACGTCGATTGCGTCATCCTCGACTACCAGATGCCCGAAATGACCGGCGTCGATGCCGCCCGCATCATTCGCCAGACCGCGGAGATCGCGCGCACGCCGATCCTTCTCCTGAGTTCCGTCGACCAGGCGGTCACAGGCGCTCCGGGACGCGAACTCGGCATCGAGGCGCAGCTCATCAAGCCGGCGCGTTCGGCAGTGCTGCTCAAGACGCTCGTCGACACCATCCAGCGGCGGCGCTCGGCCGTGCCGAATGTCGTGGTGCCGATCGGCGTCAGGTCCGCGACGCCGCCGCCGGCCGCGCCGGCGCGCATCGCGGAAGCGCAAGGCGACCGGCCTGCGCTCGATGTGCTGGTGGCCGAGGACAACGAGGTGAACCAGCTTGTCTTCCGTCAGATACTGGAAGAGATCGGGCTGAATTTCGCCATCGTCGGCAATGGCCGGCTGGCGCTTGAGCGCTATCGGGAAACGGGCGCGCGGCTGATCCTGATGGACGTGTCGATGCCGGTCATGGATGGGCTGGAAGCGACGCGCGCGATCCGGGCGATCGGTGCGTCGGAACAGCCGGTGCCCATCATCGGGGTCACCGCGCACGCACTCAAGGGCGACCGTGAGCGCTGTCTGGAGGCCGGCATGGACGACTACCTGCCGAAGCCCGTCAGCCCCAAGGCTCTTGCGGACAAGATCGCTTCGTGGCTTGATCGCGAGATGACGCGGGAAATCGGCGTGAACTGAGCGTATATGGTGTGATCGCACCATACCGCTGCATGGTTGCGTCATTGAAAGATTGCGTGATCGGAATTCGATATTTTCCGAGTTTCCGGACGGGAAGTGCTGCCGCCGACGTTGGATTGGTCTGTCTGTGCCCCAACTAAGGATCGTTCTCTGCGAATGCAGGCGTCGGTAGCGTTTCGGCTCGAAGGCGTTGCCTTTCCGTCCGGCTTTTTCGGCCTCTCCCCTTAGCCGACTTTTCGGATTTCGTTGCGCTTGACGCCTATTCCCGGCCGCTTCGTCAAGCCGACATCAAACTGTCATCCAACTGTTACATAGGGCCGGTATTGCCACTCGCGTCGCCTTCAGACGGCGCAGCAGAAGACAATTCTGAACAGGAGTGGGCTCCATGAACAAAGTCATTCTCGCGGCTTCCGCCGCAGCACTCGCCATCGCCGCGTCCGCCGGCGTCGCCGCCGCGCAGTCGCGCGACACCATCCAGATCGCCGGCTCGTCGACGGTTCTGCCCTTCGCCTCGATCGTCGCCGAGGAATTCGGCAACGCCTTCCCCGAGTTCAACACGCCGGTCGTCGGTTCCGGCGGTTCGGGCGGTGGTCTGCGCCAGTTCTGCGAAGGCGTCGGCGAGAACACGATCGACATCGCCAACTCCTCGCGCCGCATCCGCGCCGGCGAGATCGAGGCCTGCAACGGCAATGGCGTGAGCGACATCCGTGAAATCCAGATCGGATATGACGGCATCGTCTTTGCCGTTTCTGCCGACAAGGAAGATTTCGCTCTTGAGCCGGTTCACATCTTCAAGGCGATCGCCGCGCAGGTGCCGGTCGACGGCGAGATGGTCGCAAACACCTACGCGAACTGGAACGAGATCGACGCTTCGCTGCCGAACCAGCCGATCGCCGTTGCCATTCCCGCCTCCAATCACGGCACGCGCGAAGTCTTCGAAGAGCGCGTTCTCGTGGCCGGTTGCGAGGCAGCCGAACTGCCCGAGATGGAAGAAGAGGCGATGGAAGCGGCGTGCACGGCGCTTCGTCAGGACGTCGTGATCGAGATCGCCGGCGACTACACCGAGACGCTCGCCCGCCTGCAGTCCAATCCCGACACCGTCGGCGTCTTCGGCCTGTCCTTCTACGACCAGAACCGCGACACTTTGAAGGTCGCGACCATGTCGGGCGTCACCCCGTCGCTCGAAACCATCGCATCGGGTGAATATCCGGTGTCGCGTCCGCTCTATTTCTACGTCAAGGGCGAGCACATCGGCACCATTCCCGGCATCGAGGAATATGTCGCCTTCTTCCTGTCTGACCAGATGGCCGGTGCGGGCGGGGCTCTCGAGGCTACCGGCATGATCCCGGCACCGGAAGAAGAAACGGCTGAAGTGCTTGCCGCTTTCGACGCGGGCGACGCGCTCGAGGCTTCGGAAATCGAATAGGCTTCCACCCGCAAAGCCGCAGGGGCCACCTTCGGGAGGCCCCTGCCGGCGTTGACCGGCCAGTGCGGCCGGACGTTCGATGAAACGGACCTCGATAACCAGGTCAAATCATGTACAGCCTTCTCACGATCGCTCTATTGCTGGCTCTCCTGAGTATCGCCTATCAGCAGGGCTGGGCGGTCAGCCGCAAGCTTGCGACACCTGAAGCCACGCGACTGCACTCGCGGCCGCCCTATCATGGCTCACTCGTGGCAATCTGGACGATTGCACCGGCGCTCGTCATCCTGGCGCTCTGGGCGCTATTCGGCTCGGCCGCTTCGCGCGCCTACATCGTCATGAACTTGCCCGCCGAGATCGTCGATCAGGGGGGCAATATCGTTCAGTCGGCCGTCCAGCGCGTGCGGGCGATCGCCTCGGGTACCGGTGTCGCCGGCGAAGTCCAGCCCTACGAGATGGCGGCCGGGGCTGCGTTCCGCCAGTTTCAAAACCTCGCTTCGGCGACCGTGCTCGGCTCCGCTGCGGCATTCGCCGCTGTCTCGCTCCTGTTCGCGCGCAAGCGTATCGCCGTCCGCCTGCAGGCGCGCAACGAGGTCGAGCGCATCGTCCGCTACCTGCTGCTGGCCTGTTCGGCAGTCGCGATCCTGACGACACTCGGCATCGTTCTTTCTCTCGTCTTCGAGGCTGCACGCTTCTTTTCCTTCGTCAGCCCGGTCGACTTCTTCTTCGGCACGGTCTGGAACCCCCGCTTTTCCACGACGGGCGCGGGCAGCGGAGAATACGGCCTCCTGCCGCTCCTTTGGGGTACGGTCATGGTTGCGGCCATCGCCATGTTCGTGTCCCTCCCCATCGGTCTGATGACCGCAATCTACACGTCGCAATATGCCAGCCCGCGGATGCGCAGCCTGGTCAAGCCGGTGGTCGAGGTGCTGGCCGGCATTCCCACCATCGTCTACGGCTTCTTCGCGCTGGTCACGGTGGGCCCGTTCCTCGCCGCGTTCGGGCAGACGATCGGCGTCAACATCCGTGCGACATCCGCCCTGACGGCCGGCATCGTGATGGGAATCATGATCATCCCGTTCATTTCGTCGCTGTCGGACGACATTCTTCGTCAGGTTCCGCGGGCAATGATCGACGGTTCGATCGGCCTCGGCGCGACACGTTCGGAAACGATCAAGCGGGTCATCCTGCCAGCGGCGCTTCCCGGCATCGTGGGCGCGTTTCTTCTCGCCGTCAGCCGGGCGATCGGAGAGACGATGATCGTGGTCCTTGCGGCCGGCAACAGCCCGTTCCTGCGCGCCAATCCGGGAGAGCCCATTTCCACGGTGACCGTGACCATCGTCAACCAGCTCACCGGCGACCAGGATTTCGCGTCACCGCAATCGCTCGTCGCATTCGCGCTCGGGCTCACGCTCTTCGTGATGACCCTCTTCCTCAACATGGCTGCGCTCTACATCGTGCGCCGCTTCCGGGAGCAGTACGAGTAGTCATGGCCAACCAATCTCCGGTATCCACCGAACAGGCCGAGAACCAGGCCCGTCTGTCGAAAATTCGTAGCGGGCTGGCGCGCCGGCACGGACGCGAGCGGCGGTTCCGCCTCTACGGCCTCCTCGCAATCGGCGCCGCGCTTGCTTTCGTGGTCATTCTGTTCTCCATGATCCTGTCCAAGGGCCTGCCCGCTTTCACGCAAGCGACCTTGACAATCCCGATCACGTTCGACGCCGAACTCCTCGATATCGACCCGCGTCCGACGCTTCAGGACGGCCAGTCGCCTGCCGACCTGCGTGCTGCCGACCTGCGCTGGCAGCGCGACGCGACGATGCTCAACTGGAACAGCATCATCGAGCAATCCGTCCGCGAGTTGACCGGCGATACTCAGATCGCACCGCGCGATCTTCAGTCGATCATCGACAATGGAGAGCGCTTCAAGTTGCGGGACGCGTTCGTCGCCGATCCGGCACTGGCCGGCCAAACCGTCGAGATGAGGCTCCTCGCCTCGGCGAATGCCGACAACTGGTTGAAGGGCAACATCAACCGCGACCTTCCGGACGCGCAGCAGCAGCTTTCGGCGGATGCGCGTGCCCTTGCCGATCGTCTCTACGAAGACGGGCAGATCAGGATGGCCTTCGCCTGGCACATCTTCACCAACGTGGACTCGCGTTCGGCGCCCGCAAGTGCAGGCCTTGCCGGCGCGTTCATGGGCTCGCTCTACATGATGCTGGTCGTCATCGTCCTGGCGGTCCCGATCGGCGTGGCAAGCGCGATCTATCTTGAAGAGTTCGCCCCGAAGAACCGCCTGACCGACCTGATCGAGGTCAACATCAACAATCTCGCCGCCGTGCCGTCGATCGTGTTCGGTCTGCTGGGTGCGGCCGTATTCATCAACTATTTCCGCCTTCCCCTGTCGGCTCCCATCGTCGGCGGTCTGGTCCTTACGCTGATGACGCTGCCGACGATCATCATCGCGACGCGGTCGGCGCTGAGGGCCGTTCCGCCATCGCTGCGGCAAGCGGCATTGGGGCTCGGTGCATCGCGCACGCAGATGGTTTTTCACCATGTGCTGCCGGTGACATATCCGGGCATCCTGACGGCCACCATCATCGGCGTGGCACAGGCGCTGGGCGAGACGGCTCCGCTTCTGCTGATCGGCATGAACGCCTTCGTGGCCGCCGTGCCGGGATCTCCCTTCGACCAGTCGTCGGCACTGCCGGTGCAGATCTATCTGTGGCAGGGCAATGAGAACCGCAATTTCTTCGAGGCACGAACCTCGGCGGCAATCATCGTTCTTCTCGCCCTGATGATCAGCCTGAACGCAGTCGCCATCTTCCTGCGAAGCCGGCTCGAGCGACGCCGGTGAGCCACGCGTTGCCTGCAGCGCCAAGTCGGGCGACGATGCGAGGAGTTACAAGGATGAACCAGATGACCGAAATCGCTCTCGAAAACGCGATCACCAGTGCGGCAAGGCCGCTCGACGCCAAGATGCGCGGCCGCGACGTCAACGTCTTCTACGGTGCCAAGCAGGCGCTGTTCGACGTCAATCTCGACATCGGCGAACGCCAGGTGACGGCGCTGATCGGGCCGTCGGGCTGCGGAAAGTCGACCTTCCTGCGCTGCCTCAACCGGATGAACGACACGATCGACGTCGCCCGCATCGACGGCAACATCACGCTCGACGGGCAGGACATCTACGATCCGAAGATCGACGTGGTGGAACTGCGTGCCCGCGTCGGCATGGTGTTCCAGAAGCCGAATCCGTTCCCGAAGTCGATCTTCGAGAATGTCGCCTACGGACCGAAGATCCACGGTCTTGCGTCGAACAAGACCGATCTGGAGGAGATCGTCGTCACCAGCCTGAAGAAGGCGAGCCTCTACGAGGAGGTCAAGGACCGCCTGCACGAGCCGGGCACCGGCCTTTCGGGCGGCCAGCAGCAGCGTCTTTGCATCGCGCGCGCCATCGCCGTTTCGCCGGAAGTCATCCTGATGGACGAGCCGTGCTCGGCGCTCGATCCGATCGCGACGGCGAAGATCGAGGAGCTGATCGACGAATTGCGCGCGAACTTCACCATCGTGATCGTGACGCACTCGATGCAGCAGGCCGCACGGGTCTCGCAGCGCACGGCGTTCTTCCATCTGGGCGTGCTGGTCGAGGAGGGCGCGACGGAACAGATTTTCACCGCGCCGTCCGACAAGCGCACGCAGGACTACGTCACCGGCCGATTCGGCTGAACGACATACGCAGAGGGCAGGGACAATGGCGGGACAACATATCGTAGCGTCCTTCGACGAGGAGCTCGGGCAGATCGACCGGCTGATCCGCGACATGGGCGATCTGGGACAGGCGATGGTTCTGGCGGCGACGCAGTCGCTGCTCGAAAACGACGTGCCGCTCGCCCAGCGGGTCATCTCGGACGACGTGGTGATGGATGCGCGCCAGCGCGAGCTCGATGAGCGGGCGATCGCGCTGATCGCCAAGCGGCAGCCGATGGCGCAGGATCTGCGCGCGGTCGTCGGTGCGATCCGCATGGCGAGCGATCTCGAGCGCATCGGCGATCTGGCCAAGAACATTTCCAAGCGTGTCAGCGCGGTCGGTTCGGGCGCGATGCAGCGCAAGCTCTCGCATTCGATCGACACGATGTCGCAACTGGTGCGCGCGCAGCTTGCCGGCGTGATCGACAATTATGTCGGCCGCAATCCGCAGGCGCTGGTGACGTTGAGGGCCGACGACGAGAATATCGACGTGCAGTATACCGCCGTCTTCCGCGAACTCCTGACCTACATGATGGAGGACCCGCGCAACATCACCGCCTGCACCCATCTCCTTTTCTGCGCCAAGAATCTGGAGCGGATCGGCGATCATGCGACCAACATCGCGGAGAACGCCTACTATGTGATGGTCGGCCAGCAATTGCCGCTCCACCGGCCGAAGCTCGACGAGACGTCGATCTCGGCCAGGCCGGCGTGAGGAGCAGCCGATGATCGCGCCGAGGATCATGGTGGTCGAGGACGAGGAGCCGCTGGGCGTCCTGATCAAGTACAATCTGGAAGCCGAGGGCTACAAGGTCGAGGTGATCACGCGCGGCGACGAAGCGGAAATCCGGCTCCAGGAAACCGTGCCGGATCTGCTCGTCCTCGACTGGATGGTGCCGGCCGTCTCCGGCATCGAGCTTTGCCGCCGGCTGCGCATGCGGGCTGAAACCGAGCGCCTGCCGATCATCATGCTGACGGCGCGCGGCGAGGAAAGCGACCGGGTGCGCGGGCTTTCGACCGGCGCCGACGACTATCTCGTCAAACCGTTCTCCACGCCCGAATTCGTCGCCCGCGTTCGTGCACTCCTGCGGCGGGCGAAGCCCGAAATCCTGTCGAGCGTGCTCAAGGTCGGCGACATCGTGCTCGACCGTGAGTCGCACCGCGTCTATCGCGATCAGGTCGAGGTCCATCTCGGCCCGACCGAGTTCCGGCTGCTCGAATTCCTGATGCAGCACCCCGGCCGCGTCTTCTCGCGCGGGCAGTTGCTCGACAATGTCTGGGGTGAGACGATCTATATCGACGAGCGCACGGTCGACGTCCATGTCGGGCGCCTGCGCAAGGCGGTCAATTCGGCCAACGCACCCGACGTCATCCGCACGATCCGCGGCGCGGGCTACTCGATCAACGAAAGCTGACCTCAGGCGCCCGCCTGCATCGTCGCGATGTAGCCCGGCGCGAAGAGTTCGTTGTCGACAGCCTCCAGCGCGCGCCGTGCGCAGCCTTCGAGGATCAAGGGCATTTCGTCGGCTTCGAGGTCGAAGGAGATGACGGCGTCGTGCTGTCCGCCGGCCGTCTGGCCGATCGCCTCGCGGATCGACGGTTCCATCACGTCGAAGGCGAGCGTTCCGGGCCCGACGATCGCCACCGGAGCCGGATCGATCAGCGCGAAGAGCGAGCCGAGCCCATAGCCGATCGCCTCTCCGGCCCGGGTGAAGGCGGCGCGGGCCGGTCCGTCTGCGGCGCGGGCATCCTGCGCGAGTTCGAGCATGGTCTGCGGGTCGACGTCGGCATCGGCGACCGTCTGGTCGCTGCGCCCCGCCGCCTCGCGTAGGATCGCATAATTGCCCGCATAGGCCTCGATGCAGCCGTGCCGCCCGCAGCGACAGAGCGCGCCGCCGGGCCGGTGGATCATGTGTCCGAACTCGCCGCCCGAGGAATAGGCGCCCGTGAAGAGTTCGCCGCGCAGCACCAGTCCCATGCCGATGCCGTTCGACAAAAGCAGCGTGACGAAATTGTCGCGATAGCGCTCCGGGTCGCGGGCTCTCAGCGCGACGGCGATCATGTTGCAGTCGTTCTGGACGGTGACGGGAAAGCCGAAGCGCCGTTCCAGTATGTCGGCGAAGGGGATGTCGCTTTCGGGCGTGATCGGCGTCCATAGCATCGCGCGGGCATCCGAATCCGTGATCCCCTGCACGGCCATTGTCATGCGCATGACGTCGTTCGGCGTGCGTCCCGCATCCTGGAGCACCGCCTCGATCATGTGTGTCACCGCGCCGACGAGCTCGTCGCGGCCTGCCGTCAGTGTCGACAGCCTTTCGCGCCTTTGTGCGACGATTTCGCCTGCGTAGTCGAAGACCGTCGCCGAAAGCGTGTTGAGCAGAAGCACGACGGTCAGCACGGTCGCCGCTTTCGGCTCAAGGCCGAGCGAGACCTGGGGCCGTCCGCGGCGCACAACCTCGTTCTCGCCGCTCTTGACCGGGCGCAGCACGCCTTCGGCGATCAGGTCGGAGGAAATCGCGGAAATCGTCGAATGGCTGAGGCCGGTGCGGCTGACCAGATCGGTGCGCGAAGGCTGGCCGTCGCGCCTGACGGCGGCGATGACCATGGCGCGATTGCGCTTGCGCAGATCGTCGTGGCGCACGCCCAAAATCATCGATCCAACCTCCCAAAGGCGTCTTGAAGCACCTCTGAAAGGATATTGACACACGGAAAATGCTGAGTCATTATTTTTTTCGAGGCTCGAAAAAAAAGGGCTTCCCGCTGCCGAGAGGCAATCTGAGGAGGCGCCGCACGCGGCGCAGGGAGGAACATCATGAAGAATTTCGCAACCGCCTTGCTGGCGGGTGTCGCGCTTTCGCTCACGCTTTCCGCCGCGGCGAAGGCCGAGGGCAAGGTCATCGGCGTGTCCTGGTCCAACTTCCAGGAAGAGCGCTGGAAGACCGACGAGGCCGCGATGAAGGCCGCCATCGAGGCCGCCGGCAACAGCTATATCTCCGCCGACGCGCAATCGTCCGCCGCCAAGCAGCTCACCGACGTCGAGTCGCTGATCAGCCAGGGCGCGAACGCGCTCATCATCCTGGCGCAGGACTCCTCGGCCATCGGGCCGGCCGTCGAGAACGCGGTCGCGGAAGGCATTCCGGTCGTCGGCTATGACCGCCTGATCGAGAACCCCGACGCCTTCTACCTGACCTTCGACAACAAGGAAGTCGGCCGTCTGCAGGCGCAGGCCGTCATGGAGGCGCAGCCGGAAGGCAATTACGTCTTCATCAAGGGCTCGTCGTCCGATCCGAACGCGGACTTCCTGTTCTCGGGCCAGATGGAAGTGCTGCAGGAGGCGATCGACGCCGGCACGATCAAGAATGTCGGCGAGGCCTACACGGATGGCTGGCTGCCCGCCAATGCGCAGCGCAACATGGAACAGATCCTGACCCAGAACAACAATGAGGTCGACGCGGTCGTCGCCTCGAATGACGGCACGGCCGGCGGCGCGATCGCGGCGCTCGACGCGCAGGGCCTGGCAGGTTCGGTTCCCGTGTCCGGACAGGACGCCGACCACGCCGCGCTGAACCGCATCGCGCTCGGCACGCAGACCGTCTCAGTCTGGAAGGATTCGCGCGAACTTGGCAAGTCGGCGGCGGAAATCGCCAACGAACTCGCCGAAGGCACCGCGATGAACGAGATCGAAGGCGTGACGGCTTGGTCCGACGGCCCGAACGGCACCGAGATGAACGCCGTGTTCCTCGAGCCGCTGGCGATCACCAAGGACAATCTCGACGTCGTGATCGACGCCGAGTGGGTGACCAAGGACGTCGTCTGCCAGGGCGTGTCCGCAGGTTCGACGCCCGCCTGCGACTAAGTCTCGACAGGTCGACATCGTGCGCCGCGGTTTGACGAAAGCCGCGGCGCATTCATAAGATGAATGGCGGCGCGTCGGGTCCTCGACCGCGAGCGACCGCGATGGAGGACACGATGTCGGACACGACGTCCCCGGCGCCGGTGGATACCGCGCGCGCATCCGAGCAGAACGCGCTCGCACGCTTCATGAAGGCCACCGAACTCGACACGCGCATGCTCGGAATGCTCGGCGCGCTCGCCGTCATCTGGATCGGGTTCCACATCATGTCGGGCGGGCTGTTCCTCACGCCGCGCAATCTGTGGAACCTGTCGGTGCAGTCCGCCTCCGTCTCGGTGATGGCGACCGGCATGGTGCTGGTCATCGTCACGCGCAACATCGACCTGTCGGTCGGTTCCGTGCTCGGCGTCACCGGCATGATCATCGCCGTCACGCAGGTCAGAATCCTGCCGGACTATCTCGGCCTTGGCCATCCGGCGATCTGGGCCATCGCTATCCTCGTCGGGCTGGCCGTCGGCATCGCCATCGGCGCCCTTCAAGGTTTCATCATCGCCTATCTGCAGGTGCCGGCCTTCATCGTCACGCTTGGCGGCCTTTTGGTCTGGCGCGGTGCGGCCTGGTGGGTGACGAGCGGCCAGACGGTCGCGCCGATGGACACGACGTTCCGCCTTCTGGGCGGCGGGCCGGAAGGGGCGATCGGCGCCCAGTGGAGCTGGGTCGTCGGCATCGTCGCATGTCTGGCGGTCGTCTTCTTCATCTGGAACGCGCGCAAGCAGCGCCGCCGCTTTCATTTCCCGCTGCGTCCGGTCTGGGCCGAGGGGTTCCTTGCCGGCGTCGCCTGCATCGCGATCCTCGGCGCCGTCGCCGTCGCCAATGCCTATCCCTGGCCGGCAGGCACCGTCCGGCGCTATGCGGAGGTCAACAACATCACGGTGCCCGAAGGCGGGCTCTTCATCCCGCACGGCATCGCCATCCCGGTCCTGATCGCGATTACGGTCGGCATCGTCATGACCTTCGTGACGACGCGCACCCGGTTCGGCCGCTACGTCTTCGCCATCGGCGGCAATCCGGAGGCCGCGTCGCTCGCCGGCATCAACACGCGCTGGATCACGATGAAGATCTTCATGCTGATGGGCGCGCTTGCCGCCATCGGCGCGGTGATCTCGACGGCGCGTCTCAATGCGGCGACCAACGCTCAAGGGACGCTCGACGAACTGCTCGTCATCGCCGCAGCAGTCATCGGCGGCACGTCGCTTGCCGGCGGCGTCGGCACCATCGTTGGTGCCATGATCGGCGCGGTTTTGATGCAGTCGCTTGCCACCGGCATGATCCTGCTCGGTGTCGATTCGCCGCTGCAGAACATCGTCGTCGGCGCCGTCCTCGTCGTCGCCGTCTGGCTCGACACCATCTACCGCCGTCGCGTGGGCTAGGAGAACGATCATGGATACAGGCACGCCGCTCGTCGACATGCGCAACATCTCGATCTCGTTCGGCGGCATTCATGCCGTCGACAATGCCAGCGTCGATCTTTTCCCGGGCGAGGTCGTCGCGCTTCTCGGCCACAACGGCGCCGGCAAGTCGACGCTGATCAAGATCCTCTCCGGCGCCTACAAGCGCGATGCCGGCGACATCTTCGTCAATGGCGAGGAAGCGCAGATCGGCAATCCGCGCGACGCCAAGAAATACGGCATCGAGACGATCTACCAGACGCTCGCGCTCGCCGACAATGTCGACGCCGCGGCCAACCTCTTTCTCGGCCGCGAGCTGCGCACGCCCTGGGGCACGCTCGACGACGTCGCGATGGAGTCGGAGACGCGCAAGGTCATGGGCCGGCTCAATCCGCGCTTCCAGCGCTTCAAGGAGCCGGTGAGCAAATTGTCGGGCGGCCAGCGTCAGTCCGTGGCCATCGCGCGGGCGATCCACTTCAACGCGCGCATTTTGATCATGGACGAACCGACCGCCGCTCTTGGGCCGCAGGAGACGCAGCAGGTCTCCGAACTCGTCCTGCAACTGAAGCAGGACGGGATCGGCATCTTCCTGATCAGCCACGACATCCATGACGTGTTCGACCTCGCAGATCGTGTCGTCGTGATGAAGAATGGGCAGGTGGTCGGAACGGCGCGCACCAGCGATGTCGATCAGGACGAGGTGCTGGGGATGATCATCCTCGGCAAATGCCCGCCCGGAGCCGTTCCGGGGCCGGGCGCCCTGAAGATCGCCGCATAAAAAAGGAGCGCCTTTCGGCGCTCCCTTTCGTTTCAGCCTGAGGCTGAGATCAGCAGCGTGCTTCGTAACGCTCGCCCGTGCGGCGGTCGCGGTAGATGCAGTAGTCGGCGCGGTCCTGCGAGCGGCCGACGAGGTAGCCGGCAGCGCCGCCGATGGCAGCACCGGCCAGAGCGCCCGACGCGCGGCCCGTAGCGATGGCGCCGACGCCGGCACCGACGGCAGCGCCGCCGACGGCGGTCTGTTCAGCGGTGGTGCAGCCGGCAGCAATCATCATCGTTGCGGCGAGAGCCAAGAGTGTCTTCTTCATTTACAGCCTCCATAGGGATGGGCATGCCCTTCGGCGGGTAAATGAAGTGCATGCGGTTGGATAATCAAGTCGTTTATTCCTGACGGTTCGTAACGGCATCCCCGAATGCCATGGCGACTGCCATGCTCGGTTCCACCCAAGGCTCTAGAGACGCGACCAGCTTTCCGTCTTCGATATCCCAGACCAGCTCGGCATCAGCCTCCACGAGCAGGGGATCGACGGAAACGCATTCGGCGAACATCTTCGGATGGCTTTCCCCGGCGGCGGATCGCACCGAGGGAAGGTCCGACCGGCATTCCTCGACCGTTTCATAGGCGAAGACCGGAGCTGGAATTTCCTCGCATTGCGCGAGATCGCCCGAGCACCCGATCATCAGAAGAATGGCAGCGATGTGTTCCATGACCACGTCCCTTTCACGAGCCAGAAACGGCAAAGCCGCGCAGTTGGTTCCCGCCGCTTCATCAAACGATAACGAATCGCACCGATCTTGGCCGGGCGGAGGCCAGCCATGTCGAGCGCGCTGCGAATCGAATCCTTTCTCGAGATGATGAGTGCCGAACGCGGATCGAGCGACAACACGCTCGCTGCCTACAGGCGCGACCTGGAGGATGCGCAGGGCGTGCTGGGAGCGCGTGGCGGGCTGGCGAAGGCCGCGCCGGCAGATATCGCCTTCTATCTGGAAGATTTGTCGTTGCGCGGCTTTGCAGCGACCACTCAGGCGCGGCATCTCTCGGCGCTGCGCCAGTTCTACCGCTTCCTCTATTCCGAAGGACTGCGCGGTGACGACCCCACCGCGACCATCGATGCACCGCGCAAGGCGCGCAGCCTGCCGAAGACGATGGGCGAAAGTCTCGTCGACCGGCTGCTTGCTCGGGCCGAAACGGAAGCCGGCGAACCTGGCCTGTCGGACACGGAGCGTGCAATACGCGTCCGGATGCAGGCGATCGTCGAGCTCTTCTATGCGACGGGCCTGCGCGTCTCCGAACTCGTCCAGCTTCCCGTCACGGTCGCAGCCCGCAATGACCGCTTCTTCGCCGTCACCGGCAAGGGCGGCAAGGATCGTCTCGTTCCCCTCTCGCCGGTCGCGCGCGAGGCGTTGAAGGCATGGGCCGCCTTGCGCAATGCCGACCCGCAATGGGCCGACAGCCGGTTTCTTTTCCCTGCCCGCTCGAAAGAGGGATATCTGGCGAGACAGGTCGTGGCACGCGAGTTGAAGGCGCTCGGGACCCGGGCGGACATTCGCGCCGCGGATCTTTCACCTCACGTCCTGCGCCATGCCTTCGCCAGCCATCTCCTGCAGAACGGTGCCGACCTAAGGGCCGTCCAGCAACTTCTCGGCCATGCCGACATTTCGACGACGCAAATCTACACGCATGTGCTGGAAAAGACGCTCAGCGATCTCGTCGCGAATCACCATCCGCTTGCCGATTAGCCTTGTGACCGCTATGTGAAGCCCGCATCCCGCAAGCGCGGACCGTCACGCCACCTTTCCCGGTAAGCCAGAGAGTCCATGTATAATTATCTCGACTTCGAAAAGCCTGTCGCAGATCTGGAAGGCAAGATTCTCGAACTGAGGAAGCTGGCCGACAGCGGCGAGGCGGTGGATGTCGGCGAGGAAATCTCCCGGCTGGAAAAGCGGTCGCGCGAAGCATTGCGCGATCTTTACCGGCAGTTGACGCCTTGGCAGAAGGCGCAGGTCGCCCGCCATCCGGATCGCCCGCATTGCGTCGACTACGTCGCCGGGCTGTTCACCGATTTCACGCCGCTGGCCGGCGACCGCGCCTTCGGCGAGGACAATGCGATCATCGGCGGCTTCGCACGCTTTCGCGGCCAGCCGGTCGCTGTCCTCGGACAGGAAAAGGGCTCGGACACCAAGACGCGGCTGAAGCATAATTTCGGCATGGCGCGGCCCGAGGGCTACCGCAAGGCCGTGCGCATCATGGAACTTGCCGACCGCTTCAAGGTGCCGATGATCACGCTGGTCGACACGGCCGGCGCCTATCCGGGCATCGGCGCCGAGGAGCGCGGGCAGGCCGAGGCCATCGCGCGCTCGACCTCGCAGTGCCTGGCGATGAAGGTCCCGACCGTTTCCGTCGTCATCGGCGAGGGCGGTTCAGGCGGCGCGATCGCCATCGCGACGGCCAACAAGGTCTACATGCTCGAGCACTCGATCTACTCGGTGATCTCGCCGGAAGGGGCAGCGTCGATCCTCTGGCACGATTCGACGCGCGCCAAGGATGCGGCGACGAACATGAAGATCACGGCGCAGGATTTGCTCGACCTGAAGATCATCGACGGCATCATTTCCGAACCGCTCGGGGGCGCACATCGCGGCCGCGAGAACGTGATCGAGGCCGCCGGCGAGCAGATTTCGCGCGGCTTCGCCGAACTCCAGGGCGCCAACATGGACTACCGCGAACATCGTCGCGAGAAGTTCCTCGCCATCGGCCGCAGTCTCGCCTGAGGCGACGCTGCGGCAGGGCAAGACAATTTTTCGATTGTGGTAACGGTTTTTCAAGGTTAACCAGTCTAGCGTCGGGTTTTGCGAGGCCCGGTGCGCTATGCATTCGGCCTCGCGGGGGATCACAGAGAGCCGTCGACGACCATGAATCTTCGCCTTGCCCATGTCGCCCTTCTCGCCGCCGCCACCATGCTGGCCGGCTGCAACGCCTCGCTCGAGGACATCGCGCCCAAGGCCGAGCGGCAATTGCCCGCCAAGGTCGTGCAGACGATGAAGGCGAAGGGCATGAGCACGACGTCGCCGATCATGGTGCGCCTGTTCAAGGAAGAAGCCGTCCTCGAAGTCTGGAAGCAGAAGGACAATGGCCGCTTCGACCTCGTGAAGAGCTACGACATCTGCAAATGGTCGGGCAAGCTCGGGCCGAAATTCACCGAAGGCGACCGCCAGGCGCCGGAGGGCTTCTATGCGGTCGGGCCGCATCAGATGAACCCGCAGTCGAGCTACCACCTGTCGTTCAATATCGGCTTCCCGAACGCCTATGACCGCGCGCATGGCCGTTCCGGCCAGCATCTCATGGTTCATGGCGGCTGCTCGTCCTCGGGCTGCTATTCGATGACCGACGAGCAGGTCGAGGAAATCTATGCCTTCGCGCGCGACGCCTTCAAGGGCGGCCAGCAGGCATTCCAGTTGCAGGCCTATCCCTTCCGCATGACCGCGCAGAACATGGCGCGCTACAAGAGCGATCCGAACTACGAGTTCTGGACCATGCTGAAGGAAGGTTACGACCACTTCGAGATCACCAAGCTGCCGCCGAAGGTGGACGTGTGCGAGCGCCGCTACGTCTTCAACCAGTACACGGCGGACGGGCGCCCGTTCTCGCCCAGCGGCGCCTGCCCTGCGGCGACGCAGCCCGAAGCGCTGCAGACGGCCTACAAGACCTACAAGTCGACCTTCGACGTCGCCTTCACCTCCGCCCTCGATTCCAGCGCCTTCTCCAAGCCCGCGCCGTCGATCACCGGCGTCAAGGAAGCGGCGCTCGTGGCCGACTGGTCGCGCAAGCGCGCGCGCGGCGAGCGCGTCAGCCAGGAGCCGCCGAATTTCGAACAGTCCGGGGTGATGGTATCGACACGCCCGCCGAGCGAACGCCCGGCCGCCGCGGCCGTCGCCTACCAGCCGGCCCCGCAGCCCGTTCCCGCGCCGATGCCGGCACCCGTTGCCGCGGCGCCTGTTGCCGAGCCGGCTCCGGTTGCCGTCGCGCCCGCGCCGCAGCCTGCCGAGCCGCCCTCGCGCCTCGGCCGCCTGATGACGCTGTTCGGCAACTAGCGATTTGAGCGAAATCTACGATCTGAGGGGGCTCAACTGCCCCCTTCCGGTGTTGAAGACGCGCAAGCGCCTGCAGTCGATGCGGACCGGCGACCATTTGACGGTCGAGACGACCGATCCCCTCGCCGCCCTCGACATCCCCGCCTTCTGCCAGGAAGACGGCCACAGGCTCGTCGACAGCTTGTCCGTCGACGGCGGCCACCGCTTCGTGATCGAAAAGGGCTAGCGGCCGCAGGCAAGCTGCTACTTGCCGATGTCTTCGAGCCGGTAGGTCGTCGTCTGGTAGACCTGGTTGATCCAGTTGCCGAACAGAAGATGGGCGTGCGAGCGCCAGCGGTTCAGCGGCGCGCGGGTCGGGTCGTCGTCGGGGTAGTATGCGTGCGGCAGGCCGGTCTTCACGCCTGCGGCGACGTCGCGGTCGTATTCCTCCTTCAGCGAGGTGGAATCGTACTCGATATGGTTGAACATATAGAGCCGGTTTCCAGCCTTCTCCGCCAGCATGCAGGGCCCCGTCACATCCGATTCCATCAGGAGTTCGAGACCTGATTCCGGCCGGATGTCGGCGGACCGCACTTCCGTCCAGCGCGAGACCGGGACTGCGAAGTCGTCCGAGACGCCTGTCAGAAAGGGCGATGCGGGCGCGTTGTTGCGATGGCGGAACACGCCGAACGCCTTTTCTTCCAGCGCATATTTCGGCAGCTTGTGAAAATGCCAGGCGGCAGCCATCGCCCCCCAGCAGATGAAGAACGAGGAATGCGCGTTGGTCTTCGTCCAGTCGAGAATGCGCGTCATCTCGGCCCAGTAGCCCACTTCCTCGAACGGCAGCAGCTCGATCGGCGCGCCGGTGATGATGAACCCGTCGAACTTGCGATCACGCACCTCGTCCCATGTCTGGTAGAACGAAATCAGGTGGTCCTCGGGCGTGTTCTTGGCCTTGTGGTTGGCGATCCGCACCAGCGTCAGCTCGATCTGGAGAGGTGTCGCGCCGATCAGCCGGGCGAACTGCGTCTCGGTGCGGACCTTGTTCGGCATCAGGTTGAGCAGGCCGATCTGGAGCGGGCGGATGTCCTGCCGGAGCGCCGTCTGCTCGTCCATGATGGACACGCCCTCGCGCACGAGAATGTCGCGGGCGGGTAGCTGGTCGGGAATCTTGATCGGCATGGCGCACTCCAGAACGCAGGAAACCGGCGGCAGATTCGCGGCCGGTCCGAACGGACTGTGCAAGCGGCCCCTTAGCAATTTTTTTTACGTGGCTGCAAGCCGACCGGCCAAATCACCACGGGTTCACGCGCGCATTTAGGCACACACGCCCTTTGCGTCAATCGCAAAGCTTGGTAGATGGAGCCCGCCTTTCCCAAAGTGGACCCGTCGACATGAATGAGAAGCTTCGCCCGCAGCCACGCCCCGGCGTCATGGACATTGCAGCCTACGTGCCAGGCAAGCACGGCGACACGTCGAAGGGCAAGGTCCACAAGCTGTCCTCAAATGAAACGCCGCTCGGCGCTTCTCCGGAGGCCATCGACGCCGCCGCGCAGGTGCTCGCCCATGCCGAGCTCTATCCGGACGGTTCGGCCAACGAGCTGCGGCGGGCTATCGCCGAGGTCCACGGCCTCAACGCCGACAACATCCTGTGCTCCAACGGATCGGACGAACTGCTCGGCCTTCTCGCGCAGACCTATCTGACGGCCGGCGACGAGGGCATCTTCACCGAGCACGGCTTCCTCGTCTACCGCATCCAGATCCTTGCCTCGGGCGGCGTCCCTGTCGTCGTCAAGGAGACCAACGAGCGCGCCGATGTCGATGCGATCCTCGCCGCCGTCACCGAGCGCACGAAGATCGTGTTCCTCGCCAATCCGAACAACCCGACCGGCACCTACCTGCCGTTCGAGGAAGTGCGCCGGCTCCATGCCGGCCTGCCGTCCCATGTCGTGCTGGTCATCGACGCGGCCTATGCCGAATATGTCCGCCGCAACGACTACGAGTCCGGCATCGAACTCGTCTCGTCGGCGCAGAACGTCGTGATGACGCGCACCTTCTCCAAGATTCACGGCCTTGCCGGGCTTCGCATCGGCTGGATGTACGCCCCGGCCGGCATCATCGACGCCGTCAACCGCGTGCGCGGACCGTTCAACGTCAACGCGATGGCGATCGCCGCCGGCGCCGCCGCGATCCGCGACCGCAACCATGTCGAAGAGGCCGTCGCCTTCAATGAGGCCTGGCTGCCCTGGGTCGCGGACGAACTGACGAAGATCGGTCTTCGCGTGACGCCGAGCGTCGGCAATTTCGTGCTGATCCATTTCACCGAGACGCGCTCCGCGGAAGCGGCCGATGCGTTCCTCACCGAGCGCGGCTTCATCCTGCGCCGCGTGACGGGCTACGGCTTTCCCAATGCGCTGCGCATGACGATCGGCTCGGAAGAGGCCAATCGCGGCGTCGTCGAGGCGCTGACCGATTTCATGAAGGCGTGACGTGAAACCCCATTTCGACCGCATCGCCTTCATCGGCATCGGCCTGATCGGTTCCTCGCTCGCCCGCGTGGTGCGCCGGGAGGGGCTTGCCGGCCATCTCGTCGTCTCGACCCGCAGCGCGGATACCCTCGCCCGCGCCGAGGAACTCGGGCTTGGCGACAGCTATACGATCGATGCGGCCGAGGCCGTGCGCGACGCCGATCTCGTCGTCGTTTCGGTGCCGGTCGGCGCCTCCGAATCCGTCGCGATCGCGATCCGGGATCATTTGAAGCCCGGCGCGATCGTCACCGATGTCGGGTCCACCAAGGCATCCGTCATCGCGCAGATGGCGCCGCACATGCCGGCGGGCGTCCATTTCATTCCCGGCCACCCGCTGGCGGGCACGGAAAAGTCAGGTCCCGACGCCGGCTTTGCGGAACTCTTCGCCAATCGCTGGTGCATCCTGACGCCGCTCGAAGGCACCGACCCGGACGCCCTTACGAAGCTCTCCGAATTCTGGCGCGCCTGCGGCTCCAACATCGACACGATGGACCCGCAGCACCACGACATGGTGCTCGCCATCGTCTCGCACCTGCCGCACATCATCGCCTACAACATCGTCGGCACCGCGGACGATCTCGAAGCCGTGACGAAGAGCGAAGTCATCAAATATTCGGCCTCCGGCTTCCGCGACTTCACGCGCCTTGCCGCCTCCGACCCGACCATGTGGCGCGACGTGTGCCTGCACAACAAGGACGCGATCCTCGAAATGCTGGCGCGCTTTTCGGAGGACCTCGCATCCCTCCAGCGTGCGGTTCGCTGGGGCGACGGCGACAAGCTCTTCGATCTTTTCACCCGCACACGCGCGGTGCGCCGCTCGATCATCGATGCGGGCCAGGAAGTCGACGCGCCGGACTTTGGACGGCAGGCGGCGAAGAAAAACTAGAGCGGCGACAGCGTCCCGAGGTTCAGGAAACCGATGGACACCCTGCCTTTCGATATCCGCATCGGCAGGCTGGGATTGTCTCCGAGCATCGCTGCGCCGGCGACCGCGAGCCGGATCTGGTCTCGCGCGGCCGGAAACAGTTCGGCCATGATCTGCGCGAACACCTGAGGGTTCTCGACCGATAGCGACAGCTCCGCGTCGATCAGCCCGGCTTCGTCGATCGAGAAGGGGCCTTCCACCCGTGCCGCCGTCTCGTTGCCGGCAGTGCGGATCACCATTGAGTTGACGACCGTTGCAAGGCCGCGCAGCCCGCGTCCTGAAAACGCCGGCACCGGATCGACGGGGAAATGCAAATCCGCTTCGCCGCTGATCAGCGGCAGCGTGCCTTGACCCAAAAGGTCAGGATCGAGCGACAGCCGCTCGAAGCGCCAGGCGACGTCCGACCCGGTTCCGGCGGGACGGATGTGAAACTCGGCGCGATCGGCCGAGGCAGCGGGGCGCTGGCCGGCGGGAGCCGAATCGGGGCCGATGTCAATCTTGGTGGCTTCGACCGAAACGATGTCGGGGCGCGGCGAGGCGAGGCGCGAACTTGCCCGCATTTCCTCCCAGCTTACCTCCAGCGCGTTGATGCCCGGAAACTCGATGATCGCCGGGCCGTCGAGTTCGCCAACGACACGTTGCGGCTGGTAGACCTGCGCGGCCGAGCGGAAGGCGCCCGTGCGCACGGCGATGCCCGACGGCGCATCGACATACATGATCGAGCGGCAGAAGAGCCCGATGCGGAACGGGTAGCCGCGTGCTTCGGCATTCTCGCAATTCGCCCTGCGCCCGCTGGCGTTGAGCGCTGCGACGCGCGCATTCGCCTCGGCCACGAGCCGATCTGCCGCATAATTCCAGCCATAGGTGTAGCCGATGACGACGACGACGATGCCGAGTGCGAGCAGGATGATGCGGCGGGAATATCCCGTTCCGCCGGATTGTCTTGACGCCATGCCCCGTGCCTCGCTACCCCGGTCCGGTCGGATCGACCGACGTTCGAACTAAACTGACGGCGATATGGGCGATTTTTGGGTCTTTGGCTACGGTTCGCTGATGTGGCGTCCGGGCTTTGCGCATACGGAGACGCATCGGGCGCGGCTGCACGGCTATCGCCGGGCGCTGTGCGTGCGCTCCTTCGTCCATCGCGGCACTGAGGAGCGGCCGGGGCTGGTCCTCGGGCTCGACCGCGGCGGCTCGTGCATCGGCATGGCGTTCCGCGTGCCGGACGCGCTGCGCGAGGAGGTGATCGCCTACCTCCGTGAGCGCGAACTCGTCACCAACGTCTATCTGGAACGGCGCCTGCCGGTCAGGCTGGAAGGCGGGCCTGTCGTCGAGGCGGTGACCTATGTCGTCGACTGCGCGCACCAGCAATATGCCGGCCGGATCGACGCCGAGGAGGCAGCGCGCGCAGTAGGCGGCGCGGTCGGGAAGTCGGGACCGAACGAGGAATACGTCCTCAACACCGTCGCGCATCTCGAAGCGCTCGGCATTCGCGATCACTGGCTCGAAAGCGTGGCCGCGAAAATCAGCTAGCCTTGCGCGGCGCCGGCTCGACGCCGAGCGCCTTCAGCCGGTCGAGCGCGGTCGGCGGCAAAGGCGGGCCGGAGGGGGCGCGCGCGACCTCGACCAGAAGCTCGTCGCAGGCAGCTTCCGTCTCGCGCACCAGTCGTTCGAGAAACACCTGCTTGTCGAGCCCCGGCTCGATCGGCGGCAGGAATTTCGCGTGGATGGTGCCGGGATGGCGCAGGAACTTGCGGCGCGGCCAGTAGAGCCCCGCGACATGCGCGACCGGCACGACCGGCACGTTCAGCGAGGCGTAGAGCTCGGCGATCCCGTATTTGTAGGCCGGCTCTGCGCCCGGCGCCCGGCGCGTGCCCTCGGGATAGATGATCAACTGGCGGCCGTCCGCCATGCGCTCGCGCGCGACCTTCACTGCCTGCTTTAGCGCCTTGGAGCGGCTGCCGCGATGGATCGGGATCATCTTCATCTTGCCGACATACCAGCCGAAGAGCGGTATCCACATGAGCTCCCGCTTCAGGATGTAGACCGGGTCCGGCATGTAGGGGAAAAACGCGATCGTGTCCCAGAAGGACTGGTGCTTGGGCGCGAGGATGTAGCCGCCTTCCGGCAGATTCTCGAGCCCCTCGATCTTCCGGTCCGTGCCGGCGATCACCTTCATCAGCCACATGCTGGTGTGCGACCATGTGCGCGGCACGAACCAGGCGAGATGGCGCGGCAGGAAGAAGTATATCGGCGTCCAGACGATCATCTGGACGATCAGGCTCGCATAGAAGGCCACGTTGAAGGCCAGCGAACGGATTTGCAGCATCAGGCAGGCTCGCGTCGGAAGGGACCGTCGCTGGTTACACGATGAGGCGTCAAAGGGAAACGCCCTATCGCTCCACCGGGCCGTTGCCCGCTCCCGCCTCGACGATCACCGCCGGCACGTCGCCCGAGCGCGACGGCATCATCGTCGTGCGGGCGAGGGCGGCGAGGTATTTGGTGTATTCGGTGAAAAGCACCCGCAGCGCATTGCGGCTCGCCAGCCACTGGCCACCATCGAGCCGGTTGGTGACGACCGGGTAGGGCGTCAGCCGGGCGTTCTGCAGCGCGTGGCTCATTTCGAGCAGGCTGCGCGGCATGTGGTAGTTGTTGGTCACGACGATGGCGCTGCGAAAGGCGTTCTGCTCCAGCCATTTGGCGCTTTCGGCGGCATTGCCGATCGTGTCGAGCGCATCGCGGTCGATGTCGACGCAGCAGGTGAAAAGGTCCTCGTTGGCGCCCGTGGCACGCTGGATGTCGAGCGGGCGGGCGACGGGATTGACGCCGGAAATCAGGAGCCGCTGGCCTCGTCCTTCCTGCAGAAGCTGAACCGCCGCGTCGAGCCGCGCAAAGCCGCCGGTCAGCACGATGATCGCATCCGCGCTGCCCGGATCGCTCGGTGTTTCCAGCCGGCCGACATGGGTGGCGAAGACGAGGAAGCCGCCGGAAAAGACGAAGCCGAGGCAAAGGACCACGATGATCGCGACGCGAAGGATCGCCGGCAGGCCTCGCCTTCCGGTTTCGCGCTCAAATCCCCGCGCGCTCGTTCCTCGCATGTTCTTCAGCACCAGATAATGTCGCCCATCGTTACGCGGCGAAGAGACTCAAGGGTAGTGCCTTTAAACGCATGAACACACAAAACATTTCCATTCGTCGCGCGCGATTTCAGTCGTGCTGGCGCCCGTCGAGTTCGGAAAGATATGCGGCGACGGTGAAATGGGTGGTTGCGCCTGTCAGGATCGTGACGGTTGCGGCGACCAGCGCGACGCCCGCATAGCCCGTCAGCCCGATGGCGAAATTGCCGAAAAGGGCGGCGGCCTGGTCGCCCTGCGGCGTCGCCAGATTGGCCGACGACCAGAGCGAGAACCCGACGAAGACGACGATGGCCGCAACGCCGCCGATCGCGGCGCCTTTGAGACCCGTCAGGAGAAAATGCCGGCGGAACTCGCGGGCGATGAAGCGGGCCTCGGCGCCGACGAAATGCAGCACCTCGATGATGTGTCCGTTGCCGTCCATCGCGCCGCGCGTCGCGAAGACGACGGTCAGCACCGTCGCCGCCAGCATCAGGCCGAGGATAGCGATGCCGATCGCGACCGTCGTGCGCGCCATGGCGACGAGCCGGTCGGCCCAGGTGCGATGATCGTCGAGCGCCGCGCCCGGCACCTGTTCGGCCAGAAGCGCGCGCATGGTGGCGAAATCGGGCGGCGTCGAAGGATCGATGGTGACGATGACGAGGCGCGGGACGGGCAGTTCGTCGAGGTCGAGCCCGGTGCCGAGCCAGGGCTCGAGCAGGCGGGCGGTCGCGTCCTCGTCGACGATCGAGGCGCTGCGCACGCCTGCAAAGCCCGCCGCAAGTCCCTGCGCCGCAACGAGCGCCCTGTCCATGTCGACACCGTCGCCCGGCTTGATCTGGATCGTCGCCTCGCGGGAGATCTCCGTCTGCCAGGCCGCCGAGGAATCGCGCACCAGCGTCACCGCGCCGAGCGTCAGGCAGGACAGGAACGTCATGATCGCGATCACGACGACGAGCGCGGTGCCGGCGACGTTCTGCGCCGGGACGATCGGCGTCAACGCGCGCCGGGTGGTACGGGCGGGCAGGGCAGGGGCGTGCTCGGCGATCTCAGTCATAGATGTCGAGCCTGCCGCCGGTCAGCACCATGCGGCGCGCGTCGACCTGGTCCATCAATGTCAGGTCGTGGGTCGCGATGACGACGGCCGTGCCGAGCCGGTTCAGTTCCATGAACAGCCGCAAGAGCCGGCGTGCGAGCGGCGGGTCGACATTGCCGGTAGGCTCGTCGGCCAGAAGCACGTCGGGCTGCTCGATCAGGGCGCGGGCGATGGCGGCGCGCTGCTTCTCGCCGCCGGAAAGAACCGGCGGCAGCACGTGCATGCGCTCCCCCAGCCCGACCCATTTCAGGAGCTCGATCACGTCCTGCCGGTAGCTCGCCTCATCGCGCCCACGCACGCGCAGCGGCAGCGCGACATTCTCATAGGTGGTCAGATGGTCGAGCAGGCGGAAATCCTGGAACACGACCCCGATGCGCCGGCGCATCAAGGGCAGTTCGCGCGGCGAGATGCGCGCGCGATCCTTGCCGAAGACCGAAATCAGTCCGCGCGTCGGCTTCAGCGACATGAAGAGGAGGCGCAGGAGCGTCGTCTTGCCAGCGCCGGACGGCCCGGTCAGGAACTGGAACGAGCGCGGCGGCACCTGGAACGAGACGTCGCGCAGCACTTCCGTGCCCATCCCGTAGCGCAAGCCGACATTTTCGAACTGAATCACCGCACCGACCTTCACCGGAATCACGAACCACGCACAGCCAGGCCCCAGACGACCTTGGTCCGCTATGGTTAACGAGGCGTTAAGAATCCCCCGGCATGCAAGATCCCCAAGCGAAGCCTTAACCATTTGCGCTTAAAGCCGGTCGGATCAGTGTCGCAGGAGATGAACGCGCAGATGCAGGGCGTTCCCGATCAGCCAAAGCTCGTCGCGGGCGAGGTCATGCCCGCCGAAGCGCCCCGTCGTGCCGATCCGCCGCACGCGTCCCCGAGCGATGCCGTTCCGCCGGCGCGGCGCTTTTCAGGGTTCGGCGCGCATGAGCACGGCCGCGCCAAGGCCGGTCCGGTTCTCTTCTGGTCGACCGTCCTGCTCGCCACCTTCCTCGCATTCTGGGTCGCGGGCGGCCATCGCATGGTGCTCGATCCGCTCGCCGAGACGATCCGCAATTCGCCGGCACAGGCGTTGCAGATAGAGGGCGTGGCGAGCCGCATCGAACGGCGCGAAGGGCGCGCCTTTCTCGTCGTCGACGGCGCGGCGCGCAACAATGGCGGCGAGGCGCTGGCGCTGCCCTCCATCGTCATCTCGGTCGCAGAGACCGACGGGCCGACGCTGCGCTATCATCTGGAGACGAATCAGGCCGTATTGGCGCCCGGGCAGGCTCACGAGTTTTCAAGCCGCCTCGACGCGCCCCGCAACGGCGTCGCGTCCGTAACGATCACTTTTCAGGAAGGAAGCCGCTAATGCCCGTCGTCCGCGGCAAGGATATCGAAGTTCTCTACTCCGCCTCCGCGATCGCGCGGCGAAATCTGGAACTCGCCAAGGAAATCGCCGAGCGTCACTATGACGATCTCCTGGTGATCTCGATTCTCAAGGGCTCGTTCATCTTCGCGGCGGACCTGATCCGCGCGATGCACGACACCGGCCTGTCGCCGGAAGTCGAGTTCATCTTCATCTCCAGCTATGGCGCGGGCACGACCAGCGGCGAGGTGCGCGTCCTGCGCGACATCGACAACGAGGTCGCCGGGCGCGACGTGCTCCTGATCGACGACATCCTCGAATCGGGCAAGACGCTGAAGTTCACGCGCGAACTGATGCTGTCGCGCGGTGCCAAGAGCGTGTCGATCGCCGTCCTCCTCGACAAGACGATGCGCCGCCAGACCGATCTCGACGCCGATTTCACCGGCTTCGAATGTCCGGACTACTTCGTCGTCGGCTACGGCATGGACGTCGCGCACGCATTCCGCGAACTGCCCTTCGTCGGCGTGGTCAAGGGAGATGCCGAATGAAGCGCATTCTCGTCGTCGAGGACGATGCCTCGGTGCGCACCTTCACGGCGCGCGCTCTTTCCGTCGACGGCCATCAGGTCGAGATGGCGGAGGACGGGATGGAGGGGCTGGAGATAATCACGCGCGACGCGGGCGGTTTCGACCTGATCCTCTCCGACATCCGCATGCCGGCGATGGACGGGATCGAGATGGCGAAGGAGGCGAAGGCCTCGTTCCCTTCGCTGCGCATCCTGTTGATGACCGGCTTCGCCGACCAGCGGGAGCGCGCGAGCGATCTCGAACAGGTGGTGATCGACGTCGTCGACAAGCCCTTCACGCTCGCCGACATCCGCTCCGCGGTGTCGCGCGCACTGATGCACTAGGCGTCGCGATCTTTGAACCGAAGAGGCATGGATTCCTGTGACAGGCACAGGAATGACGGCATAAAGACTTTTGCGATTCACTGACCCTTGCGATTTGCATCAGCCAATCTGCCATCGTCATTCCTGTGCCTGTCACAGGAATCCATGCCTCGGCATTCATGACGATCGCGACGTAATCTTCCTCAGCGCATCTCCAGCAGTCGCTCCAGGTAGTCGCGCTCCAGGTCGGGGCTGAGCGCGTTGCCCAGCCGCTCGCGGATGGCCTCGAGGATGCGGCGTGCGCGCTGAACGTCGATCTCGTCGGGCACGCGCACCGTGTCGCCGAAATCGGGGCCGGTCGTCGCGCGCGGACGGCCGAGCGGATCGCGGTCGGCGCCCTGACGGCTGCGCCCGCCGGGCTGCTGGCCGCCGCCTTCGCCTTCCATCGCCTGCTGCATCTGCTGCATCATGTCCTGCGCGCCGCGGCGCAGCGCTTCGAGCGCCTGGCCCTGTTCGCCGACGGCCCTCTCGCCCTGTCCTTCGCCAAGCGATTCGCCCGCCCGGCCCATCGCCTCGCCGGACTCCGAAAAGCCTTCGCCGGGCTGCATGCCCATGCCTTCGAGCGCTTCCATCATCGCTTCGAGGTCCTGTTGGAGCTGGCCTTGGCCCTCCTGCAACTGGCGCATCGCCTCGGCAAAGTCTTCGGGCGACATCTGGCCGCCTTCGCCCTGCTCCCCCTGCTGACCCGGCTGCTGCTGACCCTGCTGGCCTTGCTGGCCCTGCTGCATCTGGAACGTCTCGTTCATCAGCTCCTGCTGGCGGCGCATGATTTCGCCGAGCTGATCCATCTGCTGGCGCATTTCGCTCTGCTCGCCGCCCTGCTGCTGTTGCTGGCGGCCGGCCTGCAGGTTGTTCATCATGTCCTGAAGCTGCGACAGGAGCTGCTGGGCCTCGTCGCGCGCGCCGGACTTCGCCAGTTCCTCGATCTGGTCCATCATCCGTTCGAGGTCGCTCTGGCGCATCTCCTGCCCGTTCTGGGGCATGGGCATGGCCTGCTCGGGGTTCTGCATGGCGCGTTCGGCGAATTCGCGCAGGAATTCCTGCATCGCCTCGCGCAATTCGGCCATGAGCTGCTCGATCTCCTCGTCGGACGCGCCTTCCTCCAGCGCCTCGCGCAATGCTTCCTGTGCCATGCGCAGGCGACGCTCGGCGTCGGTCAGCGAGCCGTCCTCGATGGTGACCGCGATCTCCCAGAGATAATCGACGACGCCGCGCAACTGGTCATCGCTCGACGCCTCGTCGAGACGGGCCCGCGCGGCAACGATGCCCAGATAGTGCGTCAGTTCGGGGATCGTGTCCTCGGGCCGGAGCGTGATCGCGTCCATCAGATCGAGGACGCGCTGTTTTGCATTCGCGTCGAGCGCGAGAAGCTGGCGCTGTTCGACCAGCGCCAAGGCGAGCGGGTTGGTGAAGGGGCGTTCGGGCAGAGTGAAGCGCTCGGCGTCGCTAAGCCCCGTCTGGCCTGCGCCATCCTCGGCTTCCAGCGTCAGGTCGACCAGCGTTCCCGCCCGCGGATGTTCGGTCAGGTCTCGCGAGGTGCGCGCGACGATCTCGTCGCCGCGCCGGCGGGGCAGGGTGAGGCGCATTTCCGGCGCATCATAGAGCGGGCGCGCATCGGGCGCCGGATCGGCGGGCGCGAACAAGGCCTGCGCGGAAACGGCGCCGTAGTCGTCCTCGATTTCATAGGTCAGTTGGAGTGCGCCGTTGACGGCGCGCGTCGGCTCCTCGGCAAATCGGATCTGGGGGGCGGCGTCGGGGGTGACGGTGAACGACCAGTTGACGATCTCCTCGCCTTCCGCGTCCCGGCGCAGCGACAAAAGCCCGTCGACCGTGAGGGGACCGGAAAACTGGCTCACCGCCTGCGCTGCGCCGGCCCGGCTCGATGCGGTGACTGGGGCCGTCGGCGCAGTGGGCTCGAAGGCCGTTTCCTCGGCGGTGTGCGCGTCGAGATAGCTCAGCGCCTCGGCGCCGGTGCCGCCGGTCACGCGCACGGCGACGATCGAGCCCTCGGGAACGGTGAAGAGGCTCTGCGCCCGGTTGGCGTCGGCGGTCATGTAGAGCGGCGCCTTGCCGGTATAGGCCGGCGGCGTCACCCAGGCGTCGATGCGCGGTGGGACGATTTGAGGACCTGCAGCAGCCCGGAAACCGTCCGTCAGCGAACCGCCGCCCGGCCCGAGCGAAAAAGCGAAGGCGACCACGAGGAGAAGCGGCGCGACGGCGCGCAAAGCCCAGGGGTCGCGATCGGGAATGCCGGTGCGCGGAAGTTCGCCCTTCAGGCCCTTCAGGTCGCCGGCGAGGCGCCTGCGATGTTCCTGCCAGAGGGCAGCGGCAAACGGATCGTCCCTACCGGCAAGCTTGTCGTCCTGGCTGCGCAGCGGCGCATGCCGCAGCGCGTTGGACGTCTCGATCCGACGATCGATCTCAGCGGCGGTCGGATTGCGAAACAGCCGCAGCGGCCACATTGCGACAAGAGCCACCACCGCGAACGATGCGACGAGCCCGAGTCGCGGCCAGTCCGGCAAGATACGGAAGACGCCGAGCCACGACAGGCTGACGAACAGCGAGACGACGACGCAGAGCGGCAGCAGGATGGGCCAAAGACGCTCGACGAGCATCGACGCACGCGTCGAGACGCGGGTGCGACGCAGGCCGACGATCGGGCCGCTCTTGAGAAAATCGCTTAGTCGTTTGAGGTCAATGGCCATCAGCCGTCCGCTTTATCCGCGTTCCTGGCGGTATCGGTGTCAGGATAACAGCAAACGCGGCGAAGGCGAGGCCGGCCACCAAATCGTGAAACCGGTCCGCGAGCCGTTCAGAGCCAGTCGGGAATCGAATCGAGGCCGATTAGTTCGTCATAGGTCGGTCGCGGGCGAACGACGTGGAAGCGGTCGCCGGACACGAGCACTTCCGGCACCAGAAGGCGCGTGTTGTATGTGCCCGCCTGCACCGCGCCATAAGCTCCTGCCGTCGAGATGCAGATCAGGTCGCCAGCCTTCATCTTCGGCAGGTCGCGGTCGTGCCCCAGATAGTCCCCCGTCTCGCAGACCGGGCCGACGATGTCGACATTCATGCGCGGCGTGTCCGCCGGCTGTTCGACCACCGGGCGGATGTCGTGGAAGGCATCGTAGAGCGTCGGGCGGATCAGATCGTTCATCGCCGCATCGACGATCAGGAAGTTCTTCGCGTCGCCTTCCTTCAGATGGACGACCTGGCTGACCAGAATGCCGGCATTGCCGGCGATCAACCGGCCCGGCTCGAAGATCACCTTGAGGCCGAGCGGCTTCAGCCGGCGGCGGACCATCTGCGCATAGGCGTCGGGGAGCGGCGGTGGGGCATTGTCGATGCGGTAGGGAATGCCGAGCCCGCCGCCGACGTCGATGTGCTCGATCGCATGGCCGTCCGCCTGCAACTGGCCGACGAGTTCGACCATCAGCGCGATCGCGTCGTCGAAGGGCTGCAGTTCGGTGATCTGGCTGCCGATATGGGTGTCGACACCGACGATCTTCAGGCCCGGCGACGCGGCCGCGCGGGCGTAGGCTTCGCGGGCCCGCGCGAGCGCGATACCGAACTTGTTCTCGGCCTTGCCGGTCGAAATCTTCTTGTGGGTCTTTGCATCGACGTCGGGGTTGATGCGCAGCGAGATCGGCGCGACCTTGCCCGCCGCCTGGGCGCGTTCCGACAGAAGTTCGAGCTCGGGTTCGGATTCGACGTTGAAGCAGTGGATGCCGGCCTGAAGCGCGAAGTCCATCTCGCGCGCGGTCTTGCCTACGCCTGAAAAGACGATCTTCTCGGCCGGGATCCCGGCGGCGAGCGCGCGGCGCAATTCGCCCTCGGAGACGACGTCGGCTCCGGCGCCGAGCTTTGCCAGCGTCTTCAGCACCGCCTGGTTGGAATTCGCCTTCATCGCGTAGCAGACGAGCGCGTCCATGTCGGCGAAGGCCTTGGCGAAGACGGTGTAGTGGCGCTCCAGCGTCGCGGTCGAATAGCAGTAGAAGGGCGTGCCGACTTCCGCCGCGATGTCGAGCAGCGAGACGTCTTCGGCGTGGAGGACGCCGTTCCTGTATTCGAAATGGTTCACGGGCGCGGCTGTCTAAAGGAGGCTGTCGAGGATGAACGGACGATCGCGGACCGGCCGTTCGGGCTGCGGCGGAACAGGGCTCACATCATTGTCGATCGCTTCCTGCCGTGCCTCGACTGCGGCCTCGTAGGGCGTGTCGAGCGGCCCGCGCCGCCCGCAGGCGGCGACGCTCATGGCGATGGCCGTCAGGAGCGCGACGGATACGAAAAGTCTGCCAGATGCCATGAAGCCCGTCCGGATCGATGCGATTTGAGTTTCGTCTTTAGCGGTTTTTGCGCTTCGTTGCATCCTGTTTCAGGCGCTTCGTCCAGTAGCGGATCTGGCGGCGCACTTCCTGAGGGGCGGTGCCGCCGAAGGAGGTGCGGCTCTTCACCGAGGCCTGAACGGAGAGCACCTGGAAGATGCCGTCGGTGATGCGCTCGTCGATGGATTTCAGCTCGTCGATGGTCAGCCGGTCGAGCGTCACCTTGCGGCTTTCGGCGAGCGCCACGGCGCGACCGGTCACGTGATGCGCCTCCCGGAAGGGCAGGCCCGCCTCGCGTACCAGCCAGTCGGCAAGGTCGGTGGCGGTCGAATAGCCCGCGCCGGCCGCCTTCTTCATCGCCGCGGTCTGGATCTCCATGTCGGCGATCATGCCCGTCATCGCCGCGATCATCAGGTCGAGCGTTTCGGCCGCGTCGAAGACGGCCTCCTTGTCTTCCTGCATGTCCTTGGAATAGGCCAGCGGCAGGCCCTTCATCACGGTCAAAAGCGCGATCATGTGGCCGTTGATGCGACCGGTCTTCGCGCGGATGAGTTCGGCGGCGTCCGGGTTCTTCTTCTGCGGCATGATCGAGGAACCGGTCGAGAACTGGTCGGACAGGCGCACGAAGCCGAATTGCGGCGTCGACCAGATGACGATCTCTTCGGCCAGCCGCGACAGATGCGTCGCGCAGATCGCCGCAGTGGAGAGGAATTCGAGCGCGAAGTCGCGATCCGAGACGGTGTCGATCGAGTTGCGCGTCGGCTCGCGGAAGCCGAGCGCCTTCGCCGTCATCGCGCGGTCGATCGGAAAGCCTGTGCCGGCGAGCGCGGCGGCGCCGAGTGGGCTTTCATCCATGCGTTGCATCGCGTCCCGCACGCGCGACAGATCGCGACCGAACATCTCGACATAGGCCATGCAGTGATGGCCGAAGGTCACCGGCTGCGCCGTCTGAAGATGGGTGAAGCCGGGCATGACGGTCGCGGCATGTTCTTCCGCGCGCTTCAGGAACGTCTCGATCAGGCGGACGAGAGCGGCATCGGTGCGCTGCAGCTCCTCCTTCACCCAGAGGCGGAAATCCGTCGCCACCTGGTCGTTGCGCGAGCGCGCGGTGTGCAGCCGTCCGGCGGCCGGGCCGATCAGGTCGGCGAGCCGCGCCTCGACATTCATGTGGATGTCTTCGAGCCGGGCCGAGAACTCGAACGTGCCGGCTTCGATCTCCCCGAGGATTTGGTTCAGCCCTTGCGCGATCTTGTCGCGGTCGGCGGCCGAAATGATGCCGGTCTTTGCCAGCATGTCGGCCTGCGCCAGCGAGCCGCTTATATCCTGCGCGTACAGCTTACTGTCGAAGCCGATCGAGGCGTTGATCGCTTCCATGATGGCGGCGGGACCCGAGGCAAATCGTCCGCCCCACATCTGGTTGCTGGCCTTCTTTTCGCTCATCGTGATATCCGCATCCCCGGAGATAGACATATGGCTGATGGCAAATCGAACCTTCCGGCGGGCCGGCTGATCGGGATCGCGGCCGTCGCCGGCGTTCTTGCCGGTGCGCTCGGCGTATACGTGATGGGCGGCCCTTCTGGCAACAATGCGCCGATGGTGGCGGGCAGCGCGCCCGATCCCCAGGCCATCGCCGCCTGCGCGGCGAAGACCGAGGCGGTCGCCGCAATCGATCCGCTGATCACCGGCGAGGTGGCGGCGATGCTGCCGGCCGATCCGCCGCGCCTCGTCTCCGACATCGCCTTCAATGATCCAAACGGCCAGCCGATGCGGCTTTCCGATCTCGGCAAGGTGACGCTGGTCAACCTCTGGGCGACTTGGTGCGCGCCGTGCCGCGAGGAAATGCCAGCGCTGAACCAGCTCCAGGCCGAGTTGGGTGGCGAGGACTTCGAAGTCGTCGCGGTCAACATCGACACCGGCGACGACACCAAGCCGAAGGCGTTCCTCGAGGAAACCGGTGTCGACCGTCTTGCCTACTACCGCGACAACACGCTCGGTCTCTTCAACGATCTGAAGCGTCGCAACCTCGCCGTCGGCCTTCCGGTCACGCTGCTCGTCGATGCCGATGGCTGCCTTCTCGGCCACATGAACGGCCCGGCCGAATGGGCGAGCGAAGATGCCAAAAACCTCATCGAAGCTGCCATGTGAGCGGACGCCCCCTCCGACCCTGCGGGCCACCTCCCCCGTAAACGGGGGAGGATCGAGGGCTGCGTCCGGCTCCGAAGATTGGTCCTCCCCTGCGAAGCGGGGGAGGGGGACCGCCTAAGGCGGTGGAGCGGGCGCATTCGGCGCCTGGAAATAGAAAAAGGGCGCCTCGCAGCGCCCTTTTTCAGTTTCAGTGCCTTGCCCGGGATATGCGCTCGGGGATCAGCCCGCGCGGGCTGAAGCGCAGGCACAGGAGCAGGATCAGGCCCATCATCAGCGGCCGCATATAGGGTGCGGCGTCGACGAGTTGCGCCCGAACCGGGTTCGAGGCGTCCATGCCCGAGGTCAGGACCGACATCACCCAGCCGCCGACCGGTTCGGCCTCGACCCAGACGAACCAGATCAGGAAGCCGCCAAGCACCGCGCCCCAATTGTTGCCGGAGCCGCCGACGATCACCATCACCCAGATCAGGAAGGTGAAGCGCAGCGGCTGGTACTGGCCGGGCGTGAACTGGCCGTCGAGCGTCGTCAGCATGGCGCCGGCGATGCCGACCACCGCCGAGCCGAGGATGAAGACCTGCAGATGGCGCCGGGTCACGTCCTTGCCCATCGCTTCGGCCGCGTCGCGATTGTCGCGGATCGCACGCATCATGCGGCCCCAGGGCGAATTCAGCGCCCGCTCGGCGAGGAACATGATGATGATCAGCACGATGGCGAACAGGATCGCGTAGGAGAGCCGCACATAAAGCGCCGACGCGAAGACCGGGTTCAGGTTCAACGTCGTTGCGAGGTCGAGGAACCACGGTGCCTGCTGCAATTGCACCTCGTAGGCGACGGGGCGCGGCAGGCCCGAGACGTTCTTGACGCCGCGGGTCAGCCATTCCTCGTTGCGCAGGATGGCGATGATGATTTCCGAAATGCCGAGCGTGGCGATCGCGAGGTAGTCGGCGCGAAGGCCGAGCGCGATCTTGCCCACCATCCAGGCCGCGCCCGCGGCGAAGACGCCGCCGACGAGCCAGGAGAAGATGATCGGCAGGCCGAGGCCGCCCAGATAGCCGGTGCGGGCCGCATCATAGCCCTCGATCGCGGCGACGGCCGGATCGAAGAAATGGCGGATGACGAAATAGCCCGCCACCGCGATCAGGATCGCGACGAAATTGCCCTTTTTGCCGTGGATGTTCTTGCGGGCAAGGACGATCAGGCCGACCGTGCCGACCAGCGCGACGATCGTCAGGCCGATGCCCGTCCCGCCCGCTTCCCATGCGCCGGGAACGGGCGGCATGGAGACGACGATGCCGGCGAGGCCGCCCAGCGCCGCAAAGCCCATGATGCCGACGTTGAAAAGGCCGGCATAGCCCCACTGGATGTTCACGCCGAGCGCCATGATCGCCGAGATCAGGCACAGATTGAGGATCGTGAAGCTGAGCGTCCAGCTCTGCCCGAAGCCGACGAGCAGCAGCAGGCCCGCCATGATCGAATAAAGGACGATGATGCGGTTTCGATTGCTCACAGCACTCTCCCCCGGAAAATGCCCGTCGGTCTAATCAACAGGACGATGACGAGGATCACGAAGGAAATCGCGAACTTGTATTCGGTCGACAGAAGCTGGACGAGCCCGTCGGGCGCAAAGCCCATATATTCGAGCACCCGCTTGTAGGCATAGGTCAGCGTCACCTCGGAGAAGGCGACGACGAACCCGCCGGCGATGGCGCCGATCGGTTGTCCGATGCCGCCGACGATGGCGGCCGCGAACATCGGCAGCAGGAGCTGGAAATAGGTGAAGGGGCGGAAGCTCTTGTCGAGGCCGTAGAGCACGCCGGCGATCGTCGCCAGCGCCGCCGCGATCACCCAGGTGACGCGAACCACCTTGTCGGGATCGATGCCCGAGAGCAGCGCCAGATCCTCATTGTCCGAATATGCGCGCATGGCCTTGCCGGTGCGCGAATAGGTGAGGAACCAGAACAGCGCGACGACCACGACGACCGCCACGATGACGGTGATCGCGACCGGAAGGCGGATCGCCAGCCCCTCGGCGAGCCCCGTCCACTCGCGGAACTCGCGGACGGTGATCAGGAAGCGCTCGCCATCGGCGAAGCGCTGCTCGTTCGGCCCGATGATGAGGCGAACGATGCCGTTGAGGATGAACATGACGCCGACCGACGCCATGACCAGCACGATCGATGCGGATCGCTGCTGGCGGTAGAAGCGGAAGACCGTCCGGTCGATGATCAGCGCCATGATGACGGCGCCGATAATGCCGATCGGCAACGCCAGGAGCGCCGTCGGCAATGGCCCGAGCGTGACCCCCATCGAGATCAGCCACCAGGTCACCAGAATGGTGATCATGGTGCCGAAGGCCATCAGGTCGCCATGGGCGAAGTTGGAGAAGCGCAGGATGCCGAAGACCAGCGTGATCCCGAGCGCACCGAGCGCGAGCTGCGCGCCATAGGCGAGGCCCGGCAGGAACACGAAGTTGGCGAACATGACGAGGGCGTTGAGAAAGTCCATCGTCAACCTCCCAGGAACGAGGCGCGAACCTCGGGATTGGCGAGAAGGGCTTCGCCGGTGTCGGTGAAGCGGTTTCGGCCCTGGACGAGCACATAGCCGCGATCGGCGATGGCGAGCGCCTGACGCGCATTCTGCTCGACCATCATCACGGCGATGCCGGTGGCGGCAACGTCGAGAATGCGGTCGAAGAGTTCGTCCATGACGATCGGCGAAACGCCGGCCGTCGGCTCGTCGAGCATCAGCACGGAGGGCTGCGTCATCAGTGCGCGGCCGACGGCCACCTGCTGGCGCTGGCCGCCCGACAGTTCGCCGGCCGGCTGCCTGCGCTTTTCCTTCAGGATCGGGAACAGGTCGAAGACCTGCGCCATCGTGTCGGAAAAGTCGTCCTTGCGGATGTAGGCGCCCATTTCCAGGTTTTCCTGGACGGTCATCGTGACGAAGACGTTCGAGGTCTGCGGCACGAAGCCCATGCCGGCCACGACGCGGTCCTGCGGCGAAAGCTTGGTGATGTCCTTTTCGCCGAGGCGCACTTGGCCTTCGCGCAGGCCCAGCATGCCGAACATCGCCTTCATGGCGGTCGACTTGCCGGCACCGTTGGGGCCGACGATGACGGCGATTTCGCCCTTGTCGACGGCGATGGTGCAGGAGTGGAGAATGTCCGCGCCGCCATAGCCGCCGGTCATGTTCTCGCCGATGAGAAAGCTCATGCGGCACCTCCCTGCTTGGCCTTGGGCGGCCGCTGCTTGAGGCCGGTGCCGAGATAGGCCTCGATGACCTGCTCGTTGGCCTTGACCTCGTCGACCTTGCCCTCGACCAGCACGCGGCCCTCGGCCATGACGATCACCGGGTCGCAAAGGCGGCCGATGAAGTCCATGTCGTGCTCGATCATGCAGAAGGTGTATCCGCGTTCCTTGTTGAGCCGCACGATGGCGTCGCCCAGCGTGTTCAGGAGCGTGCGGTTGACGCCCGCGCCGACCTCGTCGAGGAACACGATCTTGGCGTCGACCATCATGGTGCGGCCGAGCTCCAGGAGCTTCTTCTGGCCGCCGGACAGGTTTCCGGCCAGTTCGTCGGCGACGTGGCTGATTTCGAGGAATTCGATCACCTCGTCGGCGCGCTTGCGCACCTCGGCCTCGCGCTCGCGCACCTTGGAGGGGCGCAGCCACACGTCGACCAGCGTCTCGCCGGGCTGTGCGGGCGGCACCATCATCAGGTTTTCGCGCACCGTCAGCGTCGAGAATTCGTGGGCGATCTGGAAGGTGCGCAGGAGCCCCATGTGGAAGAGCTCGTGCGGCGGCATTCCGGTGATATCCTGGCCGTCGAGCCAGACTTTTCCGGAGGTGGGTTTGTAATGGCCTGCGATCACGTTGAAGAGCGTCGTCTTGCCGGCGCCATTCGGGCCGATCAGGCCCGTGATGGAGCCCTTGGCGATTTCGATGCTTGCGCCATCGACCGCCTTGATGCCTCCAAAGTGCATATGCAGATCGTCTACCTTGATCATGCAATTCCCCTCGGCCGAGGTTTTTCTTGATTGTGCCGTCGTGAGAGGGGCTCGCATCCGCGAGGCGAGCCTTGCAGCGCGCATGCGCTCCGGCTGTCGCCTCGGTTCCTGACGCCTCTCCTCGTTGGATCTGCAGGGCTACGGCCTGACGCCCCGCAATTCGTGGGAGCGCCAATAGCGAGTGCAAACGTAAAAGTCGAGTGCGCGACCCAAACACACCCGTGGGTGCGACCATTTTGAACGAAAATGGCCCGGCGAGGTCGTCGCCGGGCCATAATCTTACACGACCGCCGTCAGATCAGCGATAGCCGACCGTCTTGAACTCGCCGCCTTCGACGACGTATTCGCGGTAGGTGCCAGCGGCTTCGCCGGGGCCGATCAGCTCGACATTGGTGACGCCGACATAGTCGACATCGCCGCCGTCCTTGAGGATCTGCAGGCCCTTGGCCAGTTCACCCGGGAGGATCGGCTCGCCGGGGCCATTGGCGACTTCGAGAAGCGCGTCGCGGATGGCGGTGCGGTCGGCCGAGCCGGCCTTCTGGATGGCCAGTGCGATCAGCGCGCCGGCGTCGTAGCTTTCACCGGTGTAGGAGCTGGTCGGGTCGATGTCGGCTTCGCCGGCGATGGTCGCGAACATTTCCGAGCCTTCGCCTTCGGCGCCCGGCAGAACGCCGATCGTGCCCTCGAGGTCGTCGCCGATGGCGTCGATCAGGCTCTGGCCGTACATGCCGTCGCCGAGCGCGAAGCGATCGAACGCGCCGGTGTCGACCGCCGAGCGGATGATGCCGACGCCGCCCTGGTCGACATAGCCGAGAACGACGAGAACATCGCCGCCGGCAGCGGCGAGTGCGCCGACTTCGGCCGAGTAGTCGCCCTTGCCGTCATCATGCGGGGCTGCGATCGTGACCGAGCCGCCGGCCGCCTCGAAGGCGGCGACGAAGGCGTCGGAGAAGCCCTTGCCGTAGTCGTTGTTGGTGTAGGAAACGGCGACCGAGGTGATGTCCTGCGAGGTCAGGACTTCCGTCAGAACTTCGCCCTGGCGCGCATCGGAAGGTGCGGTGCGGAAGAAGTAGTCGTTGTCCTCGATCGTCGAGAGCGCCGGCGAAGTGGCCGAAGGCGAGACCATGACGAGGCCGTTCGGCACGGCGACGCCGTTGGCGATGCCGATCGTCACGCCCGAGCAGTCGGCGCCCATGATGGCGGCGACGTTGTCGGTGGTGACGAGGCGTTCGGCGGCGGCCGTCGCGGCGGCGTTATCGATGCAGGTCGAGTCCGCGCGGACCGGCTTCAGCGTCGCACCGTCGAGCAGAAGGCCGCTCTCATTGACTTCGTTGAAGGCGAGTTCGGCGCTGGCGGCCATGCCCGGCGTGATGCTTTCGAGCGGGCCGGTGAAGCCGAGAATGATGCCGACATTGATCTCTTCCTGCGCGGAAGCGGCACCAGCGGCAAGAAGCGCGGCGCCAGCCACCGAAGCGGCGAAGATCTTGCGGAAATTGGACATATGATATGCCTCCCTTTGGAGAGTGTTCCTGAGTTTTAAGTTCGCCCGGATCTGAATGAGCCCGGATTGGCGGCGATATTCCAACCTGCGTTTCGGTTTGTAAAGCCTGGAGAATCTGGATTTTCGCACCCGGTTAACGTCAATCGCGCCGGCTAGAGCAAAAGTTCGGGCCAAGTCTAACCGAATGTTCATCGCTCGAGGCCAATATCCGCGAAAAGCTGACGTTGGAGGAGGTCCGGCTTGACACGAACCGCCATGGCCACTGCCGCACCGCCCAGGATTTCGCGCCGTGGCGCGGTGATGCTCGCCCGCTGGACGATCCTGGGCACGCTGGGTTGCCTCGCGATCTCGCTCGCCTGGAACTGGCTCGCCTTCCGCCACATGGATGCGCTCGCGCTGCGCCAGGGGCTGATCAGCGCGACCGTGCTGCCGATCATCCTCGCCGGGCCGCTGTTCTTCTACCTGACGCTGAAGCTGCGGGAACTCGCGAGCGCCAACCACCAGCTCGCCGAGCTCGCCTCGACCGATCATCTGACGAAATGCCTCAACCGCCGGGCGCTGGTGGCGAATGTCGAGCGTCATCTCGACCAGGGCGATTCAGGCGCGCAAGGCGCGCTGCTCGTCATCGACGCCGATCACTTCAAGCAGGTCAACGATCTCTATGGCCACCACCAGGGCGACCTCGCCCTCATCCGCATCGCGTCGGTGATCAGAAGCTGCGTGCGCCAGGGCGATCTCGTCGGCCGCATGGGCGGCGAGGAGTTCGCGGTCTTGCTAGGCGGCGTCGCGCCGGCGCAGGCGGTGCGGATCGCCGAGCGAATCCGCCAGGCGGTCGCATCCGCCCCGCTCGACATCGACGGATCGCACCATCGCCTGACGATCAGCGTCGGCTGCACGGCGTTTTCGGGCAGCGCCAAGTTCCGCGATCTCTTCTCGCTCGCCGACCAGCGTCTCTACGAGGCCAAGCGCCTCGGGCGAAACCGGGTCGAGGCCGGCGCGGATGCGAACATGAAAAAGGCCGGCTGAGAGCCGGCCTTTCTGCATTCGTTTAGGAACGATCAGAAGCGGTAGGTCAGCTTCGCATTGATCGTGTGGAAATCGAAGTCGCCATCGGTCCCGGTGAGGTTGGTTCCAGCGGTTCCGGCATCGCCAAACGGACCGACGCCGGCCGTCGTGTTGACGAGATTGGCGCCGAAGTCGTTGCCACCCAGATTGGTGTAGAGATATTCGAGGCCAACGGACCAGTTCTGCGTCACGCGCGCTTCGACACCGCCGCCGACCGTGTAGCCGAAATCGTTGTCCTGGCCGCCGAAAGTGGTGGGCGTGCCGGGCGACGCAGCACCCTGACGATAGCTGAAGTCGACGTCGCCATAGGCTACGCCACCCGTTACATAGCCGAGGAAGTTTTCGTTGAAGGCGTAGCCCAGACGGCCACGCAGGGTCGCCAGATAGTCGAGGTCGCGCGAGATCACGTATTCGGCCGGCGAACGCGAGAAGGCGCGCTGCTCGTCGCCGATGTCGGTGTAGCTGATGTCCAGGACCGCACCGTAGACGATGTTGCCCGACTGCCAGTCATAACCAACGTGGACGCCGCCGACGAAACCATCGTCGAAGTCACCATTGGCGTTGAACCCGGTAACAGGGTCTCCTGGTGCGCCCGGCGAAAACGCTTCGATCAGGGCCGGGTTGGTGAACGGATCGAGCTGAATCTGGCCAGTCGAACCGAAGCCGTAACCTGCCTGGATGCCGGCGTAGAAACCGGCCCAGCTCATGCCGGAAACCACGTCCATCGGCATCGGGGCCGGTTCGTTATAGATGACGTCGGCCGCCATGGCCGAGCTTGCGGCGAATGTTGCGGCCAGGCCGATGAGAATGCGCTTCATGAAATTGCCCTCCAGTTGAGACGGTTCAGCAACGGAAGGGGTACGCGAAAGTTGCACAACCAGAAGTAAACTGTGACGTGATCGCGTCCGAAATCTGGCAAAGTGGCAAAATTGCCATAATTTAGAAAACGCGCAACAATCAACGGGTTGGGACTGGATGCTCGCCGCGGTAGTCATAGAATCCACGCCCGGACTTGCGGCCGAGCCAACCGGCTTCGACATATTTCACCAGAAGCGGGCAGGGCCGATACTTGGAATCGGCAAGGCCGTCATGCAGCACCTGCATGATCGACAGGCAGGTGTCGAGCCCGATGAAATCGGCAAGCTGCAACGGGCCCATCGGGTGGTTGGCGCCAAGCTTCATGGCCGTGTCGATCGCCTCGACCGAACCGACGCCTTCATAGAGCGTGTAGATCGCCTCGTTGATCATCGGAAGCAGGATGCGGTTGACGATGAAGGCCGGGAAATCCTCGGCGACGGTGATCGTCTTGTCGAGGCTGGCGACGAAGCTGCGCGCGGCCTCGAAGGTCGAATCCTCGGTGGCGATGCCGCGCACCAGTTCCACCAGCTTCATCACCGGCACCGGGTTCATGAAGTGGATGCCGATGAAGCGTTCCGGCCTGTCGGTCTGCGCGGCGAGGCGGGTAATCGAGATCGACGAGGTGTTGGTGGCGAGGATCGCCTCGGGGTTCAGGAGCGGGCAAAGCTGCGCATAGATCTTGCGCTTGATCGTCTCGTCCTCGCTTGCCGCCTCGATGACGAGGTCGCAGTCGGCCAGATCCTCGATCGCCGGGGCCGGCACGATCGACGACAGCGCCTTTTGGCGGACGGTTTCCTCGAGCTTTCCGGACGAAACCTGCCGGGCGAGGTTGCCGCTGATCGTGGCGATGCCGGATTCGATCCGCTCGGACGAAATGTCGTAGACCTTGACCTTGTAGCCCGAGATCGCCGCGACATGCGCGATGCCGCCGCCCATCTGGCCGGCGCCGACCACGCCGATCGTCCTGATTGTACCCGTCATCGTGATGTAATCCCGTCGAGACGCCTTCGCGTGGGCGTCTTCACTTCATATTGCGGCGCAAAGTAAAAGGGCGGGACTGGTTCGTCCAGTCCCGCCCGCTTTCATTTGCAACAATTCGCGATGTCCGCGTCAGAGCGCCTTTTCGAGCTCCGGCAGCACCGTGAAGAGATCGCCGACGAGGCCGTAATCGGCGACCTGGAAGATCGGCGCTTCCTCGTCCTTGTTGATGGCGACGATGACCTTGGAGTCCTTCATGCCGGCCAGGTGCTGGATCGCGCCGGAGATGCCGGCGGCGATGTAGAGTTCGGGAGCGACGACCTTGCCGGTCTGGCCGACCTGCCAGTCGTTCGGCGCGTAGCCGGCATCGACGGCAGCGCGGCTGGCGCCGACAGCCGCGCCGAGCTTGTCGGCGATCGGCAGCATGACCTCCTCGAACTTTTCCTTCGAACCCAGCGCACGGCCACCCGAGATGATGATCTTCGCCGAGGTCAGTTCGGGACGGTCGGAGGCGGCGATGCGGTTCTCGACGAAGGTCGACAGACCGGGATTGTCGGCTGCCGAAACGCTTTCGACCGAAGCAGAGCCGCCTTCGCCGGCCGCCTGGAACGAGGCGGTGCGGACGGTGATCACGCGCTTGGCGTCGGTCGACTGCACGGTCTGGATCGCGTTGCCGGCATAGATCGGGCGCTTGAACGTGTCGGCAGAGACGACCTCGACGATGTCGGAAAGCTGCATGACGTCGAGGAGCGCGGCAACGCGCGGCATCACGTTCTTGGCCATCGTGGTGGCCGGCGCGATGATCGTGTCGTAGCCGTCGGCGAGCTTGACGACGAGGGCGGCGAGCGGCTCGGCGAGGCGCTCGGCCAGTTCGTCGGCCTCGGCCAGAAGCACCTTGCGAACGCCGGCCAGCTTACCTGCTGCATCGGCTGCAGCCTGCGCGCCCTTGCCCGCCACCAGCACGTCGACGTCGCTGCCGATCTTGGAGGCCGCAGAAAGCGCCTTGGCGGTCTGGTCCGAAAGGGTCGCGTTGTCGTGTTCGGCAATCAGAAGAATAGCCATTTGTCTGTTCCTTTTGCCTTGAGTTTAAAGCACGCCGGCGGACTTGAGGCTCGCCACCAGTTCGGCGACGTCCTTGACCTTGACGCCCGCCTTGCGGCCGGCCGGCTCCTCTGTCTTCAGCACCTTCAGGCGCGGCTTGACCTCGACGCCGTAATCGGCGGCCGACTTCTCGTCGAGCGGCTTCTTCTTGGCCTTCATGATGTTCGGCAGCGAAGCATAGCGCGGCTGGTTGAGGCGCAGGTCAGTGGTCACGATCGCCGGCATCTTGGCCTCGATCGTCTGCAGGCCGCCGTCGACTTCGCGCGTCACCTTGGCCTTGTCGCCCTCGATCTCGATCTTCGAAGCGAAGGTCGCCTGGCTCCAGCCGAGCAGGGCGGCGAGCATCTGGCCGGTCTGGTTGGCGTCGTCGTCGATCGCCTGCTTGCCGAGGATGACGAGGCCGGGGTTTTCTTCGCCCACGACGCCCTTCAGGATCTTGGCGACGGTCAGCGGCTCGGTGGTCTCGTCCACCTTGACGAGGATCGCGCGGTCGGCGCCCATGGCGAGCGCGGTGCGCAGCGTTTCCTGGGCCTGCTGGGGTCCGATGGAGACGACGACGATCTCCTCGGCCTTGCCGGCTTCCTTGAGACGGATCGCCTCTTCGACCGCGATCTCGTCGAACGGGTTCATCGACATCTTCACATTGGCAAGATCGACGCCCGAGCCGTCCGCCTTGACGCGGATCTTGACGTTGTAATCCACCACCCGCTTGACGGGGACCAGAACTTTCATTCGCTTGAAACCTTTCACTTGGATGCAGCGTCTGCGTCTAACAGGATGCGTGCCGCACCGCTTGTCAGAAATCGACATTCCGGGGCTGCCCGGCACAATCGCGGCGGACCGTAGTTTGTGGCGGAATGAGCGTCAATAGAGCGCCGGGCGCTCAAAACGGTTGAAATCTAGCGATCCCACGGACCGCGCGAACGCGTCGCATCCGCTCGCGCCGGCGCGACGACCGCCGCCTGCGGCGTAACGATGTGGCGGTCGAGAAGCGGCACTTCGGAACGCTTCAGCACGACCAGCAGAACCGCGCCGGCAATGATGCCGCCAATATGCGCCGCCCAGGAAATCTGGTCCTCGCCGGCCAGCGCGAACATCACGAACTGGAAGCCGATCCACAGCGCCAGCACGATCCAGGCCGGAATTCGCAACGGCAGGCGGCCGAAGGCCAGCACCCAGATCTTCACGCGCGGGTGGAGCAGGAGATAGGCCGAGACGATGCCCGCCACCGCGCCGGATGCGCCGATCAGCGGGACTTCCGACATCGGCGCCATCATGCCGTGGAAAAGGGCGCCTGCAACTGCGCAGGCGAGATAGAAGGCGAGGAATTTCAAATGTCCCATCGCGTCCTCGACATTGTCGCCGAAGACCCACAGAAACAGCATGTTGCCGCCCAAATGGAACAGGTCGCCATGCAGAAACGCATAGGTGACGTAGGACGCTTCGCCGGGAAGAACGACGAGTTCGGGCGGCAGATCGACATGATCGAAGGCGACCGACGGGATGTATCCGTAGGAATAGGCGGCCGCCTGCGTCGCCTCCCAGCCGCCGGCCACGCTCCAGAAATAGGCGATGACGTTCACCGCGATCAGCCCGACCGTCACATATTGCGCCTTGATGAAGCGGAGCCGGTTGGCGTCGTGGAGCGGGATGAACATCAGCGGTTCTGGCCGGGCACCCACAACACGTCGGCGCGGCCGTCGTCGTTGACGGCGCGGGCGGCGACGAAGAGGAAGTCGGAGACGCGGTTGATGTAGCGGATCGCATCCGCGCCGACGATTTCGCCCTCGATGCGCGACAGCTCCACCATCATCCGCTCCGCCCGACGCGTCACGGTGCGTGCGAGGTGCAGCGCGGCGGCGGCAGGCGATCCGCCCGGCAGGACGAAGGTGCGCAGCGGCTGGAGGCGCTTGTTGAGGACGTCGATATCGGCCTCGACGCGGGCGACCTGCGAGGCGACGATGCGCAGCGGCTCATAGGGCAGGGGCTCGCCCGTGTCGGGGGCGGCGAGATCGGCCCCGAGGTCGAACATGTCGTTCTGGATGCGCACCAGCATGGCGTCGATATCGCCATGCGTGCCTTGCGTGTGGACACGCGCCATGCCGATGCAGGCATTGGCCTCGTCGACCGTGCCGTAGGAGGCGACGCGCAGGTCGAATTTCGGCCGGCGCTCGCCCGAGCCCAGCGCCGTCGTGCCGTCATCGCCGGTGCGGGTGTAGATGCGATTCAGAATGACCAAGTCAGCCTCCGGACTGGCGCGAGAAATAGAGCGCCAGCATGACGAAGACGAGCGCGAGGAACTGCAGGACGACACGGGCCTGCATCAGCTTGTTGGACGTGTTGCCGGAGCCGCCGCGCATCATGTTGATCAGTCCGCGCACGAGCACGAAGGCGACCGCGACCATGAACAGGACGGCTATGACGTTGAAGACGGTGGACATCGAAATTCCCGACTGGAAAGAAAGGCGCCGCGAAACGTTGAGGGATGCGCGGCGCGCATTTGGACATTTGGTTGGCAACCATTATGGAGCGCGCCTGCGCAATCTTCCAGTGGCGGCGGCCGATTGCCTCACCCGGGTCGAGTTTCGGGCAAGCGGGCTGCGCTAGGAGTGAAACCGCAGGACGGCGAAACCCGTACCTGAACTGCACCGAAACCGCGTTTCGAGGCTTGATTGGTCGATGTCTTTGCTGGTCCGACGATGATCCGACAGGTTGTCGCGACGAAGCGGGTGCTGGGTGACGCACTCGGGCATTTCAACAATGACGACGGCTGGGCGATGGCGAGCCATCTTGCCTTGTCGGCATTGCTCGCGCTTTTTCCGTTCCTCATCTTCGCCACCTCGCTCGCCAGCTTTCTCGGCGCCAAGGCGTTCGCGGACACCGCCGTCCATCTCGTCTTCGACACCTGGCCGGAGGAAATCGCTTCGCCGATCGCCTACGAGGTGACGAGCGTGCTCACCGTCCAGCGCGGCGATTTCCTCACCATCGGCGTCATCATCGCCGCCTTCTTCGCCTCGAACGGCATCGAAGCGTTGCGCGTCTCGCTCAACCGCGCCTACCGCGTCAGCGAAACGCGCTCGATCTTCACGCTGCGCCTACAAAGTCTCGCCTTCGTCTTCATCGCGACGGTCGGCTTCGTCATCGTCTCGGCGCTGCTCGTCGTCGCGCCGCTGATCGGCGACCTCGCGCAGGAGCACGTGCCGTGGCTCGAGCCCTATATGGGCACGATCACCATCTGGCGCTTCATCGTCGCCTCGCTGGTCATCGTGATCGGACTGGTCGCAGTCCACTTCTGGCTGCCCGCCGGCAAGCGGCGCTTCGTCGACATCGTGCCCGGCATCATCTTCACGCTGATCGGCTGGGTCATCGGCTCGACGGCATTTGCGAACTACCTCTCGCAGTTCTCGTCCTATGCCACGACCTATGCCGGCCTCGCCTCGATCATGATCGCGCTGGTGTTCCTCTACATCGTCTCGGTGATCTTCATCATGGGCGGCGAGCTCAATGCCGCGATGAAGCGCTATTTCGAGGCCCGGGCGCGCGTTCCGGGCTGAGCCTTCCGCGTTGCCACCGCCACGCCGATGGTCGTCAGCACCATGCCGGCGATCTGCACCGCGTTGAGCGTCTCGTCGAACAGCAGCCAGGCGACGAGCGCCGTCACCGACGGCACGAGGAAGAACAGCGACGACACCTTCGCCACCTCGCCCTCGCGGATGAGGTACATCAGGAGGAAGATCGCGCCGAGCGAGAGGACCAGCACCAGCCACGCCATCGCGAAGAGCAGTTCGCCGGTGAGCTGGTAGGTCTGCGTCTCGAATGCGAGCGTTGCGACGAGCATCAGCGCCACGCCGCCGACATATTGCCAGATCGTGCCGACGACGAGGTCGCCGCTCGCAACGAAGCGCTTCTGCCAGACGGTCCCGGCACTGATTGCCAGCATCGCGAGGATCGACGATGCGAGCGTCGCGGCGGTGACGCCGCCCAGCGCCCCGAGCTTGGGTGCCAGCACGATGGCGACGCCGGCAAGGCCAAGCGCCATGCCCGCCCAGTGCTTCGCCGTCAGCCTTTCGCCGAGGAACGCCGCCGCCAGCATCGCGGTCGCCAGCGGCTGCAGGCCGACGATCAGCGCCGAAAGCCCCGCCGGCATGCCGTTGCGGATCGCCCAGAAGACACCGCCGAGATAGACGCCGTGGATCAGCGCGCCGGCGATCATCGCGTGCACCGCCTGCCGCCGATCCATCGCCCGCCAGCTTATCGCGGCGAGCAGCAAGGCGAGCAGGATAATCGTCAGACCGAAACGAACCGCCAGGAACGCGAAGGGCTCGGCCCACGGCATCGCATATCGCGCACCGATGAAGCCGGTCGACCAGAGCAGCACGAAGACGATGGGGACGAGGCGGATGAGGAGCGGCATGGAAACTTTCGCGGACAGGCTGAAGCCGCTCTAATTGCGTTGGCGCGCGCAATCAAATCGAAAGAATTGAAGCGCAGTTTCATGACAGATGCGGGTGAATGCAGACGGGGCGCATCCTTGACCCTTGGAGGGGAAGGATATCGCATGCTTTGGAATCTGAGTTTCATCTGGCTGTGCCTGGCGCTGGCATCCGTCGCGATCCTGTCGTTCCTGCTCGGCCTTTGCATGGACGCCATCATGGGACCGGACGGTTTCGGGCCGATCGGCAACACGGTCGTGCTGGTGGCCGGCTTTTTCCTGACGATCGCGCTTTACAACCATGTCGGCCACACATTCGCCGACCTGCGGCTCGCGACCACCTACGGGCTCGGCGGCGCATTCGTCACGGTCGCGGTTCTGGCAGGTCTGAAGGCGATCGGCAGCCGGTTGCGCCTCTAGCTAAAGCCCGACCATGCGGCGGATGTCGTGGGGTTCCAGCCCGGCGCTGCGCAGGGCATCCAGTCCCGTATCGAAATGGCTTTTCGAGAGTTTTCGCCCGTCATCGTCCAGGATCAAATCGTGGTGGAGATAGACCGGCGCCGACAGGCCGAGCAGTTCCTGGAGCAATCGCTGGCCCGACGTCGCATGGAACAGATCGCGCCCGCGCACGACATGGGTGACGCCCTGGATCGCGTCGTCGACGACGACCGAGAGCTGGTAGCTCGTCGGGACATCCTTGCGCGCAATGACGAAATCGCCCCACGCGCGCGGGTCGGCGGGCACCAGGCCCGTCTCGCCGTCCGGCCCCGCCCCCTGCTCCTGCCAGTCGAGCCGTCCAGAAACGCGCTCCATCGCCGCGTCGATGTCGAGCCGCCAGGCGAACGGCGCACCCGCCTCAATCCGCGCCCGGCGTTCGCGCCGAGGCAATTTTCGCTCGATCGTCGGATAGAGCGGCGCGCCGTCGGGGTCGCGCGGCCAGTCCGTCCCTTGCGCCTCCTCGTCGGCGATGAAGGCGCGCACGTCGCCGCGCGATAGAAATGCCGGATAGACGAGTTCTGCCTCGATCAGCCGGACGAGCGCGTCGAGATAGTCGTCGAAATGGTCGGACTGGCGCCGCACCGGCTCCTCCCATTCGAGCCCGAGCCATTCGAGATCGTCGCGGATCGCGCGTTCGAATTGCGGCCGGCAGCGTTCGCGGTCGATATCCTCGATGCGCAGGAGAAACCGCCCGCCGGCCTGCCGCGCCAGATCGTGGTTCAGAAGCGCCGAATAGGCGTGGCCGAGATGGAGCGGCCCGTTGGGGCTGGGCGCGAAGCGGAAGACGGGAAGCGACATTCGGGCCGATGATCGTTGCGCAAGGTCAGCGCCGATTGCTACGCTTGTTCGCCGCAAAGGACAAACATCATGCGCCGGATCGATACACTGGACGACATCGCCGAAGGATTGAGCGCGCTCGCAGCCGCCGATCCGCGGCTGACGGCGGTGATCGAGACGGCCGAGGAAGTGACGCTGAGGCGCAGCGAGCCCGGCTTTCCGAGCCTCGTGTCGATCATCGTGTCGCAGCAGGTCTCGCGCGCCAGCGCGCAGGCGATGATGCGCAGGCTGACGGCGCTTGCCGATCCGCTGACCGCGCATGCCATCGCCGAAGGCGGTCCCGACATGCTGCGCGAAGCCGGCATCTCGCGGCCCAAGCAGCGGGCGATCCTGGCGCTGGCCGAATCGCTCGATTCCGGCGCCATCGACCTTGAGGCGCTCTGCCTGCTCGATGCCGAGGAGGCGATCGGCCAGCTCACCGTCCTGCCCGGAATCGGCCCCTGGACGGCGCAGATCTATCTGCTCTTTTCCGCCGGCCATCCCGACATTTTCCCGGTCAAGGACGTCGCGCTGCAAAATGCAGTCGGCCGCGCATTCGGCATGGACGAGCGTCCGAACGAGCGCGATCTCCACGCAATCGCCGAACTCTGGAGCCCATGGCGCGGGGTCGCCGCGCGTCTCTTCTGGGCCTACCACCACGCCACGATGGGGCGCAGCGCCGCGCCGATGCTGACGCCTGCCGAGGCCGATCCGCAAACGCCTTTGGGATAAGCGACGCAGCGTCAACAAGTCGCTTCACATCCCTGTCACGTCGGGCTTACATTGTTCGTGTCGATCGATGCCGCTTCGAAGGAGGTCAGGTCTTGACGGTTGCCGTCTCGCCGGATGGCTTGCCCGCACTGGTGCTGAACGCGGATTACCGCCCGCTCAGCTACTACCCCTTGTCGCTCTGGTCCTGGCAGGATGCGATCAAGGCCGTGTTCCTCGATCGCGTGAACATCGTCGCCGAATACGAGCACGCCGTCTCCTCGCCGTCCTTCCAGATGAAGCTGCCGAGCGTGGTGTGCCTGAAGAGCTACGTGAAGCCGTCGCGCCACCCGGCCTTCACCCGCTTCAACGTCTTCCTTCGTGACCGTTTCCAGTGCCAATATTGCGGCACGCACGAGGATCTGACCTTCGATCACGTCACCCCGCGCCGCTGCGGCGGCGCCACGACCTGGGACAACGTCGTCGCGGCCTGTTCGCCGTGCAATCTCAGAAAGGGCGGGATGCTGCCGCGCGAGGCGAAGATGTGGCCCCGGCAAAAGCCCTACCAGCCCACCGTGCACGACCTTCACAACAATGGCCGGCTGTTCCCGCCGAACTATCTGCACGAAAGCTGGATCGATTATCTCTACTGGGATGTCGAACTGGAGCCTTAGTCTCAAAAGACAATCATGGAGCAGAGCTGTCCGGCTGCACTGAGGCGCTGATCAGGGCTTCTGCCACGAATGCGTCCTTGGCTGCCCTATAGTCATCCATGGGCTGCCCATCATAAGCGATCTTGAGGGCGTTGTAGCGCCGTACGAGGTCTGGATCGGCGCGAAGTGTTGCGGCGAAACGGTGGAAGATGTCGAAAGCCGCTCCCTTTGCGGTCAACTGGATGCCTAAATGGGGCGTGCGACCTCCATCTTCGAAGGCGGCGAAGTCTTCGGTCCGCGCCGAGCCCAGATTGCGGGCATACCGGTCGGCGAGGATTGTCTCCGAGGCTCTGAAGTCTGCGTGCTCGACCCTGATGACGACGTCGAGGTCGCCCTTGGTGAGACATCCAGGTATGGCGGTCGCGCCGACGTGCAGAATTTCGGCAGTTTCGGGAAGGAGGGCCCGAAGCTCGTGCTCCACCGTCTCGAACAGCCGCTCGGCCGCTTCGCGGGCGCGGCGCGAATCTGGCAAGACGCAAAACAGGTGGGGCTGGGCCATTCCTTTTTCGGCTCGGTGTCAGGCCGATCCTCTCCTGAACGCCGCGACATAACCGATTGCGGCCAGCACGAAGCTCGCGACCGCGTTCCATCCGGCGAAGGATAGGCCGAGAAAGCGCCCCGCAGCCTGGTCGCAGGAGGGGGGGATGACGCTGTCGAGCGCGTCGAGCAGGCTGCCGCCGGTCGGTGCGGGGGCGACCACGCCGCAATCGGAGGGTCCCAGCCACCAGCCCCATTCGACGCCGGCATGGAAGACACCGAGGTAAAGGCTCCATGTCATGATCAGCGCGCCGGCGAGGAGGATGCCGCGCACCAGGAGCGGCGGTGCCTTGGCGAAGGCGGCGACGAGGCCTGCGATCATGATCGGCGCACCGATATAGTAGGGCGTGCGCTGTTCGAGGCACAGCTTGCAGGGGATGTAGCCGGCCAGATGCTGGAAGCCGAGCGCGGTTCCGACCGTGACCGTCATGCCGACGGCGAGCAATGCGAGCGCAGCCTGCTGGAAGCGTCCGATCGTGTCGTTCAGGGCCATTTCGCGTCCTCTCAGAACATATAGCGCACGGCGACGAAGCCGCCGATCAGCAACACCATGAACAGGGTGAAGAGAAGGCCGAGATGCTTTTCGATGAAGAGCCGGATCGGCTCGCCGATGCGATAGAGCAGCCAGGCGACGAAAAAGAACCGCAGGCCGCGCCCGATGATCGATACGACGACGAACGTCACGAGGTCGAGGCCCGTCGCGCCCGAAAAAATCGTCAGGACCTTGTAGGGGAACGGGGTGACGGCGGCGAAGAGCACGCCCCAGCCACCCCACTCATTGTACCAGGCGGCGACCTGGCCGAACGAATCCTCCTTGCCGTAGAAGGCGAGGATCGGCCGGCCGACCGCCTCGAACAGCCAGGCGCCGATGGCGTAGCCCAGAAGCGCGCCCAGAACCGAAGCGACGGTGCAGATCACCGCGTAGCGGAACCAGCGCCGGCGCTCGGCCAGAACCATCGGGATCAGGATCGTGTCGGGGGGAATCGGGAAGAAGGAGCTCTCGATGAACGACACGCCGCCCAGGGCCTTTTCGGCGTGGCGGGTGCGCGCGAGCGACATCGTCCAGTCGTAGAGTCTGCGAAGCATGGAGTTCCCCGTTTCGGCCGGGCACAGCTAGAGCGAAACGGTTGCAGGCGCAATGCGATTCCCCGTCGCGGCCGGCCGATATTCCGGTTGACGGGTTCGGGTCGGACCGTATAGTCCGCAGCCATCTTGGAGCGCTCCTCGCTCCAGGGCCCCTGTGGCGGAATTGGTAGACGCGCTCGACTCAAAATCGAGTTCCGCAAGGAGTGCTGGTTCGATCCCGGCCAGGGGCACCAATCCGACGTCGATCGCTGCGATGCGCAGCGCCATCCCATCCCCTCGGAGAAATGTTCCCGTGCAAAGACGCAGACTTGGCAAGAACGGACCTGAAGTCGGCGCGGTCGGCCTCGGCTGCATGAGTTTCGGCGGAATCTACGGTGCGACGGACATGGCCGAGAGCCATCGCACGCTCGCCCGCGCGCTCGACCTCGGCGTCGACCATCTCGACACCGCCAACATCTACGGCGAGGGCGTGGCGGAGGAGGTGATCGGGGCATTCGTCAAGGATCATCCGAACCGCTTCACCATCGCCACCAAGGCCGGGATCAAGAACAAGCCGGTGCGCGGCTTCGACAATTCGCCCGAGCATCTGCGCGCCTCGCTCGAAGCGTCGCTGAAGCGCCTCGGCGTCGACCATGTCGCGCTGTTCTACGTCCACCGCCGCGAACAGTCGCGGCCGATCGAGGACGTGATGGAGACGCTGGTGCGGTTGAAGGAAGAGGGCAAGATCGGCGCGATCGGCCTGTCGGAGATTTCACCGGCGACGCTGGAACGCGCCAATGCCGTCCACCACGTCGCCGCCGTCCAGAACGAGTATTCGCTGTGGACGCGGCTTCCCGAACTCGGCCTCCTGCAGGCGACCAAGCGTCTCGGCACGGCGCTGGTCGCGTTCTCGCCTGTCGGGCGCGGCATCTTCTCGTCGACCCCGGTCGATCCGGCGCGGTTCGGCGAGGGCGATTTCCGGCGCCTGAACCCGCGCTTCATCGAGCCGAATTTCGGCTACAACAGCGCCTATGTCGGAAAATTCGCAGCGTTTGCGAAGGAGCGCGGTCTCTCGCCGGCAACGCTTGCGATCGCATGGACGCTGGCGCGCGGGGAGCACGTCATTCCGATCCCGGGAACCCGCAGCGCCGCGCATCTGGAGGAAGATGCCGCGGCGGCCGAAATCGTTCTTTCGCCGTCCGATCTCGACGCCATCGAGGCGATCCTGCCGGTCGGCTTCGCCCATGGCGACCGCTATTCGGAAGGTCAGGCCAACGGGCCGGAGCGCTATTGCTGAGGCGCGATCAGCGCACGAAGGCGGTGATCGAGGCGGCGACGAGCACGATCGCGATCACCAGCAGCACGAGATAGGCGCGCTTCTGGTCGAACATGACGGCGAACGAGCAGAACCAGATCGAGACCGCGCCGCCCAGCGCGTAGAGAAAGGTCGGCTTGTCGGTCCACATCAGGCCGGCGAGCATGAGCCCGCCGATGATGAGGCTGCCGAAGACGATCATCAGGCTAAGGGCGAATCTATCGGAATCCATCAGGCACTCTTTCGTCGCACCGCTTTCGATGCAGGCCGCAGCCCGCATTCCCTACATCGGCTGGCAGGGCGCAAAAAGCAAGCTTGCGAAACTCATCGCCGCAGGGTGCGCCTGACGCTCGAGCGCGCGCGGCGCAGGAGATCGCGCAGCCGCGCCTCGCGTTCGAGCCCGAGCGCGGACGCGTTGACGAGCCTGTCCGCCTTGGGTTCGAGCCCGACGATCAGCGTCGCCAGCGTCGAGCGTTCGGACCACATGCGGCTCAGGACCGGGTGATCGGGAACGGCGCAGGAATCGCTCATGGTGACGTTGAGGTCCTCGAGGTGACGGCGCGTCACTTCCGCCATCAGCAGCACGCCCGGCGACCAGGCGGCGAATTCCTCGTCGAACGCGGTCTTCCACGTATAGGCGACGCCTGATTCGACGAAGACGACGAGCGAGGCAATCGGTCGGCCCGAAAGCGACAGCGTGTGGATGCGGCACATGGCCCGTTCGCTCAAGCCCGCCACCGCTTCGCGAACGAAGGCGGCGCGGAAGCGGTCGACGACCATCGCCGTGCCGGCCCGGCCCTTCCATCCGCTCGCCTCCAGCGCCAGGAACGTCTCGACGGCGAGCCGGTTTTCTTCCGGCGTCTCGGCGATGTCGTAGACCAGATCGCCTTTTTCTGCGAGCCGGCGTTCCAGGCGGCGATGTTCGCGGTAGTGTTTCTTGAGCGTACCGGCGAGGTAGGCGTCGCCGTCGAGATCTGAATGCAGCACGGGCCGCTCGCGCTCCATGACGCGCAGGATGGGCAAATTGAGCTCGGCCGCTGCGCTTTGCAGCGTCGCGGCGAAAATGCCGTCGATGCGGATGTCGGGAAACTGGATCAGCTTCGGCAGGGCTTTTTCGGGCGCTGCGATCAGGCGCAGGAAATCGGCGACGATGCCCTGCGGGTCGTCGCGATCGACGAGCGGCGTGCCGAGCGGTCCGAACGGGCTCGCCCAGGTGCGGATGGCCGGTGGGCCAAGGCGCAGCAGCGGACGTTCGACCGAGAACGGAACCAGCAGCCGCAACCGGCTCCGGGCATCGCGCTCGTCGCGCATGACGGCAAGCCGCACCTCCCGATCTTCGAGCCGGGGCATGGCGGGCGCAAGGAAGCGCGGGTTGAAGAACACGTTCGGCTCAATCGCGCGCTGTGCCAGATGGTCGAGCTCGGTGACGAGGTCGTAGCCGGTCGAGGCGGGGTAGATGTCGAGCCGGCGCCCGCGCTCCAGCGTCTGCGCATCGCGGTCGCTTGCCGTGTCGCCGGCGAAATGATCGAGCATTGCGGCCGGGTGCCGCCCTTCAGCCGTCGCGCCCATCACGCATTCCCCGTCTTCGGCGCCGCAGCGCCCATCCACATGTCGATGCCGAGCTTGGCGCGCACCGTGAAAGCGAGGAACACCGCCTCGCAAGCCATCGCGACGGCGGTGGCGATCGCCGCGCCCCAAAGTCCGTAGAGCGGGATCAGCAGGCAGTTGAGCGCCACGTTGACCACAAGCACCAGCGCATAGAGCCGTGCGCAGGCATTCTGGTAGCCGCCCATGGTCAGCACGCTTTCGGCCGGTCCGACCGTCGCGCGCGCCACGACGCCCGCGACGAGCACGAAGAGCAGCGGATAGCCCGCGGTGAATTCGGCGCCGAACAGCATCAGCAGCGGCTCGCCCGCCGCGAGCAGCAGCGCCGCCATGGCGAGCGTCGGCCAGAACGTCCAGCGCACCGTGTCATGGGCGAAGGTGGCGAGTTCGTCCGCCCGGTCGCCGTGCATCAGTCCGGCAAAGCGCTGCGCGACGCCGGCGCGGACTGCGAAATAGACGAAATGGACCAGCGCCAGCGTCTTCACGGTCGCGAAATAGACCGCGACGTCGGTCGGCGGCAGGAAGAAGCCGACCATGAGAACGTCGGCATTGGTCAGAATGTAGATGAACCCCTCGATGAGGAAGACGGGCAGCGAGACCACCATCCAGCCGCGCACTCCGAAGGCGCGCGGGCCCGGCGCAGCCTGACGCTCGGCGCGGTTCGAGACCGTCATGAGCTGGAACAAAGTGGTCGCATAGACGGCGACGATGGCGGCGTACATGCCGGTTTCGGCACTGGCCGGCGCGCCGACCGCAACCGCGACGACCATCAGGATCAACAGCAGGAGCGGGCGCACGATATAGGTCGGCAGCATGGCGTGGAACGGCCAGGCATGGCCCCGCGCCACCCCTTGCATCAGGTCCGAAAGCCCCATCATCGGCAGGCAGACCATGCCGAGCAGGAACGGCACGACGTGATGCGGCTCGATCCGGTCCGACAAGGCGTGGATCATTGCGGCGCCGGCGAGCGCGATCAGCGTCGAGGCCGCGAAGACGATCAGCCGGCTGCCGAGCAGCACGCCGCGCAGTTCGGCCACGCGCCCCTGGCCCCGATATTCGGGGATGAAGCGGATCATGGAGGTGTGGAAGCCGAGGCACGACAAATTGCCCAGGATCAGCATCGCCGTCCAGACGAGGACGAAGACGCCATATTCGAACCCGCCCATCCAGCGCGCCAGGAAGACCTGGCTGGCGAAGGCGATGAATGCGGAGGTGACGCGCACGGCAAAGGCGGTGAACGACATGCGCGCCGCGTGGCTGCGCTCTCCCGAGCCGAAGGCGAGCGCGTCGAACGCTTCGAGATGGGGGCGTGCGCGCGCGGCGAGCCGCTCGGGCAAAATGCGTTCGGCCGTCGTTGCAGCGGAGACTCGCACGCTCTAGACTTTCCCTTCTCGCGTCCAGCCATATGGCATAGGGCCAAACACTTTAAGAATCGGTTCGGCGCCCGCCGTGCCGGATGACGGCCTGCCTCATGCCCAAGCCCGCGCCTTACGATTTCGTCATCGCCATCGTCATCGGCATCACCCAGACCATCGGCTATGGCAGCCTCTATTATGCCTTCGGCGTCCTCGCCCCGTTCATGGCGCAGGATGTCGGCCTGTCGCTGACCGGGGTCTATGGCCTCTTCTCGATCGCGCTCCTGGCGTCCGGCTTCATCGCGCCGCGCGCCGGCCGGCTGCTCGACGGCAAGGAACTCGCGCTCGTCATGACGGCCGGCTCGTGTGTCAGCGCGCTGCTGCTGGTTGGCTGGGCGCTGGCGCCGGGCAAGGCGGCGTTTGGCCTCTTTCTCATCCTGTCGCAGATGAGTTCGGTCCTGGTGCTCTACGAGGCGGCTTTCGTGCTGGCGGCGCGGCTGTCGCCGTCCAATGCGCGGCGGACCATCACCGGCATCACGCTGATCGCCGGTTTCGCCTCGACGATCTTCTGGCCGCTGACGAGCTGGCTCACCGGCCTCTTCGAGTGGCGCACGATCCTGCTCGTCTTCGCCGCGCTCAACCTCCTCGTCTGCGCACCGCTGCATCTCTTCCTGATGCGGCGCCGGCCACGCGCGCTGCGGGCGGAGACGGAGCACAAGCTGGCGGAAGGCACACTCGCCTCTCCGCGCGACCGCACCGTCGCGTTCCGGCTTCTGCTGGTCGCCTTCGCGGCCAACGCCTTCGTCATGTCGGCCGTGCATCTCCACCTGATCGGACTTCTGGGCGCGCTCGGGCTCGGTGCATCGGCGGCGCTGATCGGTGCGCTGATCGGGCCGGCGCAGGTCGCCGGGCGCATCGCCGAGTTCACCGCCGGGCCACGCATCAGCGTGATGAGCGTGGCGCTGTTCGCTACCGGAGCGCTGCCGGCGGGGCTCGGTTTTCTCATCGGGGGAGCAGGTTATCTGCCCGCCGCCATCGTCTTCGCGCTGGTCTTCGGCGCGGGGCAGGGGCTGTCCTACATCGTGCGCGGCGTCCTGCCGCTCACGCTCTTCGGCGCGGACGGCTACGGCGCGCGCACGGGCAGGATCAATTCTGTGCGATTGTTCGTGTCGGCCGGCGCGCCGTTCCTGGCTGCCGCCATCTTCGAGCGCTTCGGCGCGCAGGCGGCGCTCGGCGTCATCGCCGCCGCCGGCATCATCGGCTTCGTCGCCATCGTGGCGATCGTCCCGATCCTGCGACGTGCCGGGCAGCCCGGCACGTCGATCTGATCGTCAGGCGAAGGTGCCGTGGCAGTGCTTGTACTTCTTGCCCGAGCCGCAGGGGCATAGCTCGTTCCGGCCGACCTTGCCCCAGGTGCCCGGATCGTTCGGGTCGCGGTCCTCGGGAGCGACAATGCGATTGTCTTCGCCCGAGGCGCCCTGCGCGAAGTCGTCCTCGCCCGTCACCGGGTCGAGATGGTGGCCTTCGACGGCGGGTGCCTGCGGCGGCGGGGCGTCGGCCGCCTGTTTCACCAGTTCCACGCGCATCAGCTGGCTGGTGACGACCTGGCGCAGATTGGCGAGCATCGACTGGAAGAGCTCGAAAGCCTCGGTCTTGTATTCGTTCAGCGGATCGCGTTGCGCATAGCCGCGGAAGCCGACCACCGAACGCAGATGGTCGAGATTGACCAGGTGCTCGCGCCACAGGCTGTCCAGCGTCTGCAGCATCACCGACTTCTCGACATAGGTCATGATGTCGGGGCCGAAACGCTCGGCGCGCTCGGCTGCCGCCGCGTTGGCCGCTTCCATCAGGCGCTCGCGGATCTGCTCTTCGTCGATGCCTTCCTCGGCCGCCCATTCGTCGACCGGCAGGTCGAGGTTGAGGCCCTCGCGCACGCCTTCCTTGAGGCCCGCGACGTCCCACTGCTCCGCATAGGCGTTCTCGGGAATGTGGCGGGCGACCAGATCCTCGACCACGTCCTCGCGCATTTCGGCGACGGTGTCGGTGACGTTGCCGCCTTCCATCAACTGGATGCGCTGGTCGAACACGACCTTGCGCTGGTCGTTCATGACGTCGTCGTATTTCAGAAGGTTCTTGCGGATGTCGAAGTTGCGCGCCTCGACCTTCTTCTGCGCCTTTTCCAGCGCCTTGTTGATCCAGGGATGGATGATCGCCTCATCCTCCTTGAGGCCCAGCTTGGTCAGCATGGAATCCATGCGGTCCGAGCCGAAGATGCGCATCAGGTCGTCCTGCAGCGACAGGAAGAACTTGGAGCGGCCCGGATCGCCCTGACGGCCCGAGCGGCCGCGAAGCTGGTTGTCGATGCGGCGTGATTCATGGCGTTCGGTGGCGAGCACGTAGAGGCCGCCCGCGCCGAGCGCCTTTTCCTTCAGGCGCTGCACGTCCTCGCGGATCGCCTTTTCCTTCGCCTCGCGCTCTGGGCCGGCAGGCATGTCGCCGAGTTCGGCCGCCACGCGCATGTCGGCATTGCCGCCGAGCTGGATGTCGGTGCCGCGGCCGGCCATGTTGGTCGCGATGGTGATCGCGCCCGGCTTGCCGGCCTGCGCCACGATCGAGGCTTCCTGCTCGTGGTGACGGGCGTTCAGGACCTGGAAGTCAGTGAAGCCGTCCTTGCGCAGCCGTTCGGCGAGCTGTTCGGACTTTTCGATCGAGGTCGTGCCGACGAGGACGGGCTGGCCCTTGGCGCTGGCCTCCTTGATCTCGCGGACGATGGCGCGGAACTTCTCCTCGACGGTCCGGTAGACCTCATCGTCCTCATCGAGGCGCTGGACCGGCAGATTGGTCGGAATGTCGGAGACGCCGAGGCCGTAGATGTTGCCGAATTCCTCGGCTTCCGTCTGCGCCGTGCCGGTCATGCCGGCGAGCTTCGAATACATGCGGAAGTAGTTCTGGAAGGTGATCGAGGCCAGCGTCTGGTTCTCGGGGTGAATCTTGACGTGTTCCTTGGCTTCCAGCGCCTGGTGCAGGCCTTCCGAGAAGCGGCGGCCCGGCATCATGCGGCCGGTGAACTCGTCGATGATCACGACCTCGTCGTTGCGGACGATATAGTCCTTGTCGCGCTGGAACAGGCGGTGGGCCTTCAGCGCGTTGTTGACGTGGTGCACGATGGCGACGTTCTCGATGTCGTAGAGCGAGGCGCCCTTGAGCATTCCGGCTTCGCGCAGGAGATTTTCGAGCTTCTCCGTGCCTTCCTCGGTGAAGTTGGCGGTCCGCTGCTTCTCGTCGATCTCGTAGTCTTCCGCGGCAAGCAGCGGAATGAACTTGTCGATCTGCTGGTAGAGTTCGGAGCGGTCTTCCAGCGGACCGGAGATGATCAGCGGCGTGCGCGCCTCGTCGATCAGGATCGAATCGACCTCGTCGACGATGGCGTAGAAATGGCCGCGCTGCACCATCTGGGCGCGCTCGTATTTCATGTTGTCGCGCAGATAGTCGAAGCCGAGTTCGTTGTTGGTGGCATAGGTGACGTCGCAGGCATAGGCAGCCTTGCGCTGCTCGTCCGACAGGCCGTGGACGATGATGCCGGTCGACAGGCCGAGGAAACCGTAGACCTTGCTCATCCACTCCGCGTCGCGGCGGGCGAGGTAGTCGTTGACGGTGACGACATGGACGCCTTCGCCGGCGAGCGCGTTGAGATAGACGGGCAAGGTGGCGACGAGCGTCTTGCCCTCGCCGGTGCGCATCTCGGAAATGCCGCCTTCATGCAGGACCATGCCGCCGATCAACTGCACATCGAACGGGCGAAGGCCGAGCGCGCGCTTGGAAGCCTCGCGCACCGTCGCAAAGGCGGGAATGAGGAGATCGTCGAGCGAGACGCCTTCGGCGATCTGCTTCTTGAACTCTTCCGTGCGGGCGCGCAGCGCCTCGTCGGAAAGGCCGGAAAGCTCGCTCTCGAGAGCGTTGATCGCCTCGACCCGCGGCCGCAGTCCCTTGATGCGCCGATCGTTCGAGGAACCAAATATCTTGCGCGCGACGCCAGCGAGACTGACCATCAAAGGTCCTTTCGAAAAGAAAGTTTTCCGGTCTGGACCGGACCGCCCGTCGAGGGGGTAACGGGCATGTGAAAAGACGGAAAAGCGCCCGGAAAACGGTTCTGGACGCCAAGACGAAGGACAGATAAGAGGGGGCACAAGCGATGTCAACGCCGCCGCCTGCGGGCGCAAATGCGGAATTCCGCCACATTCGCAAGGGCTGGAAACAGCACCGAACCCTCACTGGAGTTTCTTCATGAATGTTTTGTTTCGCCGCTTGTCCGCTGCCGTCGCGCTCGTCGCGCTGACTTCCGGCGCAGCCTTCGCGCAGGAAACCGCTCCGGCAGCGCCCGAGCCGGCCGTCGCCGCCGATCCTGCCGCGGTCGTTGCGACCGTCGACGGCCAGGACGTGACCGAAGGGGACCTTGCTCTGGCCCTTCAGGGTCTTGAACAGCAATTCGCCAACCTCTCGCCCGAACAGCGCCGCGCCGCCGCGCTTTCCGCGCTGATCGAAATCCGCCTCCTCGCCGCCAAGGCCGAAGAGGAAGGGCTCGACGACGGCGAGGAATTCCAGCGCCAGATGAATTTCCTGCGCGAACGCGCGCTGCACAGCGCCTTCATCGAGCAGCAGGTCGCAGCCAGCGTCACCGACGAAGAGGTCCGCGCCCGCTACGACCAGGAAATCGCCAATACGCCGCCTTCCAACGAGGTGCGTGCCCGTCACATCATCGTCGACAGCGAGGAGAAGGCGCAGGAATTGATCACAGAACTCGACGGCGGCGCCGACTTCGAGGAACTGGCAAGGGAAAATTCCACCGACGGCGCGGCCGCGCAGGGCGGTGACCTCGGCTATTTCGGCCAGGGCCAGATGGTGCCGGAATTCGAGCAGGCCGCCTTCGCGATGGAAGTCGGCGCGCACTCGTCCGAGCCGATCCAGACGCAGTTCGGCTGGCACGTTCTCAAGGTCGAGGACAAGCGCCAGCAGCAGCCGCCGGCCTTCGAGCAGGTCGGCCCGCAGATCCGCTCGATCCTGCTGCGCGAGCGCTATTTCGAGACCGTCGAGGAAATCCGCGAGGCGGCCGAGATCGAGATCGCCGATGCCGAACTGAAGGCGACGCTGGACGAGATGGAAGCGGCGGCACAGCCCGGCGCGCAGTCGGAATCGGATGCCGAAGCCGGCGCCGAGGGCGCGGTGGAAGCCGCCCCGTCCGACGAGACCACCGACCCGGCCGAATAAGCTCCAGACACGAAGACCAGCGCCATGTCCGACGCCGTTTCTCCGCTCGCCCCGAAAAGCTATCCCAAGATGCCGCCCATCGACGGCGTGCGGATCGCGACGGCGGAGGCCGGCATCAAATACAAGGGTCGCACCGACCTTCTGGCGATGGTCTTCGACGAGGGGACGACCGTCGCGGGCGTCTTCACAAAGTCGAAATGCCCGTCGGCTCCGGTCGACTTCTGCCGGGCGAATCTGCCCGGCGGATCGGCGCGCATCCTCGTCGTCAATTCGGGAAATGCGAACGCTTTCACCGGAAAAAAGGGCCGTGAAACCACCGAAATGACGGCTGTTTTGGCCTCAAAAGCGGCAGGTTCCAGCTCAAAAGAGGTGTTTTTGGCCTCGACTGGCGTCATAGGCGAGCCTCTTGACGCCAAAAAATTCGCTCATTTGCTCGACGACATGGTCGTTCGCGCCGAACCTGGCCTGTGGGCCGAGGCCGGCAAGGCGATCATGACGACCGACACTTATCCCAAATATCTGACCGCCACCTGCCAGATCGACGGCGTCGACGTGACCATCAACGGCATCGCAAAAGGCGCCGGCATGATCGCGCCGGACATGGCGACGATGCTCTCCTTCGTCGCGACGGATGCGCCGATCGGCGCGAAGGCATTGCAGGATTTGCTGTCGAAGGGCGTCGGCATGACGTTCAATTCGGTGACGGTCGACAGCGACACGTCGACCTCCGACACGCTGATGCTGTTCGCCACCGGCGCTGCCGAAAAGCGCGGCGCGGTGCGGATCGAGGACGGCGAGGACCCGCGGCTTTCCAATTTCCGCCGCGCGCTCAACAAGATGCTGAAGGCGCTGGCATTGCAGGTCGTGCGCGACGGCGAGGGTGCACGCAAGCAGATCGGCGTCACGGTGACCGGCGCGAAGAATGCGCGGTCTGCCAAGCGCGTGGCGCTCTCCATCGCCAATTCGCCGCTGGTCAAGACGGCGGTCGCCGGCGAGGACGCCAATTGGGGCCGCGTCGTCATGGCCGTCGGCAAGGCGGGCGAGCCGGCCGATCGCGACCTGTTGTCGATCTGGTTCGGCGACATCCGCGTCGCCCATGGCGGCGAGCGGGACCCGGATTATTCCGAAGACGCCACGTCCTCCTACATGGAAGGTGACGAGATCGACATCCGCGTCGACCTCGGCCTCGGGCGCGGGCAGGCGACGGTGTGGACCTGCGACCTCACCAAGGAATATGTCGCCATCAATGGCGACTATCGCAGCTAGGATGGCGAACGCCGACCTGCCCACCGTCAGGCGGTTGGAGGCGGCGGGCTTTCGCGCCTGGCCGGCGGAGAAAGTCTCCTATGACGGCACATGGTCGGTGCGCACGACGCCCGGCCTGCCGACGCGGCGCTCCAACTCCGTCACCCCGCTCGACCGTTCCGATTGCGACGGGCTGGAAGGCCGGCTGCCGGGCCTGCGGGCGCGTTTCGCCGCAGCCGGGTTCCCCGTCACCTTCCGCATCACGCCGCTGACCGGGCCGCGCCTCGTCGATCAGCTCGACGAGAGGGGCTGGCCGGTGATCACGCCGTCGCTCGTCATGCGCGCGGAGTTGGGCGCGATGCCCGACGCCAAAGCGGATGCGGAGATGGTATCTCCCGCCTCGTTCTGTGAGGCCGGGATTGCGATCGGAGCGATCGATCCGGCGCGCGCGACGCCGCTGGAGGCGCTTCTGGCGCGCGTTCCGGCGAAACCGGGGCTGTTTGTGCTGTCCATCGATGGCCGGCCGGCCGCCAAGGCGATGTGCACCGTCGATGGTGCGCTTGCCGGCATCTACGAGGTTGCGACCGCACCCGCCTTTCGCGGGCAGGGGCTTGCCCGCAAGGTCGTCTCGGCCGCGCTGGCCTTTGCCGGTGCGAACGGTGCGCGTGCCGGTTTCCTGATGGTGGACGAGAGCAACGCCCCCGCCATCGCGCTCTACAAATCCTTCGGCTTTTCGACGGCCTACCCATACGAATACCGAGCCGAACCGGAGGCGAGCAAATGAGCGATGCGGTGGACAATGCACCCAAACGCCTGCTGCTCGTCGCGGCCTGCGCGCTGGTCGATGCGGACGGGCGCGTGCTTCTGGCGCAGCGACCGGCGCACAAGCAGTTGGGCGGGTTGTGGGAATTTCCCGGCGGCAAGGTGGAGCCCGGCGAGACGCCGGAGGAAACCGTCGTGCGCGAACTCAAGGAAGAGCTCGGCATCGAAACCAAGACGGCGTGCCTTGCGCCGCTGACCTTCGCCAGCCATTCCTACGAGACGTTCAACCTCCTGATGCCGCTGTTCGTCTGCCGCCGCTTCTGGGGCATTCCGCAGCCGCTCGAAGCGCAGCAACTGAAATGGGTTCGCCCGACAAAGATGCGCGACTATCCGATGCCGCCGGCCGACGAGCCGCTGATCCCGTTCCTCATCGACCTGTTGTAGGGTGTGTCGATATTCAGGCCCGAGCGGCCTGCAAATGACGGGTTACTGCGCTTCCGGTGCTCATGTCCCCTGAATCTCAACACACCCTAGATCAAGGCGATAGCAGTCGAAATTTCGACTTTGAGCTTTCGCGTTAATCGATGATTCAGCCAATCCTGCAAAAGTCCTGTGGAATATCATCCGAGCAACAGGACTTCGCATGGAACGCGGCGGGCTAGACCACTCGGGCCGATCCTTCATCAGCCAGACGAGCGCGGGCATTCTACGCGTGACGCTGCTGTTCGGCTCGGCGGCCATCGCGCTGACGCTGATCCTCGTGCCGATCGCCGATAAACACGCCCGCGACCGGATGTTCGCATCGGTGCAGTCGCCGGGCATCGACCGGATGTCGACCGGCAGCATCACGCCCCGCGGCGGCGGCGAAGCCTATACGATCCGGCGCAGCGTGCTGCAGCAGGACCCGAATTCGGTCTGCATCATCCGCGAGTCGGGCGCGCGTTCGGGCTCCTGCTGAGGCAATCGAGCCGTCTTGCTCCACACTTCCTTAACGACGCCTCTTGGCAGCTTCCTAACTTCTGGGTGCTAGGAAAAGGGACACGCTGAATGACGAGGCGCCCGATGCTGAAACGATTCCTGGCGAACGAAAGCGGTGCGACGGCCATCGAATACGGCCTGATCGCAACCCTGATCGGCGTGGCGATCATCGGCGGCGCATCGGCGACCGGAACGGCCATCTCCGAACTGTGGAGCGGCAACGAAAGCAAGATCAGCGAAGTCCTGAGCAACTGATCGCTCAATCCGGCTTGAGCGCCTCTGCAAGCGACATTGTCGCGCTGCCCCGCCGTGCGGGCTTTTGCTGCGAGCCATGCGGCGCCCATCCCGAGAGCCAGACCGTCGCGAACGTCGCGCGGATGCGCCCGTCAGGGTCTGCGAAGCGCTCGGCGTAGAGTTCGGCCGCCCGGACTAGAACGGCGCGCCGCACGGGGCGAGCGCCGACGAGGCTGCTGGTGACGCCCATGGCGCGCAGGTCGCGCATGAGGTCGAACATCGTGTCGTATCGAACGATCACTTCCTCGATGTCGGCGACGGGGAGCGCGAAGCCGGCGCGCTGCAACAGGCCGCCGGCATCGCGGATGTCGACGAAGGGATGGACGCGGCTTGCCGCGCCGCCAGTCATTTCGGCTTCGGCCGCCAGCAGGACTTCGCGCAATTCCTTCAACGTGCCGGCACCGGGAAGGCAGCCCAGGAAGAGGCCGTCCGGCCGCAACAGGCGCCGGATCTGGACCAGAGTTCCCGGCACGTCGTCGACCTCGCCGAGCGCATAGAGCGAGACGGCAAGGTCCGCGCTTTCGGGCGGCAAGGTGAGATGATCGACGGGCGAGACCTCGCCGGGCTTGGCGTCGAGCAATCCGCGGGCGGCTTCGATGCGCTCGATGGTCCCGGCCTTGCCCGTCGATGCAACCGCCAGCGCCGCTTCGTCGACGACGCCGTGGAGCACAACCGCGCGGTCGAAATCGCGGCTGACGGTGGCAAGGCGCTCGGCGAGTTCGACCGATGCCGCGCGCATCAGGAAATCGCCGTGGCGACCGGTCTGGGAAAGCGCGCGCAGCTTGTGCGCAAGCGCGCGGTTCTGATCGAAGATTGCGTCCATTGGGTCCCGATGCGACATTGCCCGGCAGTGGACTGGATATGGGAAGCCGGGCTTGAGAAGTCTCGTGGTGGAACGGCTCGCAAAGATCAAGTCCGCAGGCGTTGCAGCCGGGCAGATCGCAGGCCGGATGTTCTTCCCGCCGACCTGCCTCGGCTGCCGCAGGATCGTCGCGGAAGGCGGAACGCTTTGCGCCGCGTGCTGGGGCGACATTCACTTTCTCGACGAGCCCTGGTGCGCCATCTCGGGCGTGCCTTTCGCCCATGACATGGGGGCGGGTGCGATCTCGCCGGCCGTCATGGCCGCGCCGCCCGCCTATGACCGCTCGCGCGCGGCCGTCGCCTATGACGGCGCGGCGCGGCGGCTGGCGCAGAGCCTCAAATATCAGGACCGCACCGACCTTGCGCCGTGGCTTGCAGGCTGGATGGTGCGGGCCGGGCGCGACATTCTCGACCGCGCGGACCTCATCGTACCGGTGCCGCTTCACCGCCAGCGCTTCTTTTCGCGCCGCTTCAACCAGTCTGCGGAACTTGCGCGGGCGATCGCCCGGCAGACCGGGATAAAATTCGGCGCCGAGGCCGTCATCCGCATCAAGAAGACCCGCCAGCAGGTGGGGCTGAAGGCGAAGGAACGGCAGGACAATGTGCGCGCCGCCTTCCTCGTGCCGGACGGATCGAAGGCGCTGATCGCCGGCAAGCATGTGTGCATCGTCGACGACGTCTACACGACCGGCGCGACCGTTTCGGCGCTCGCCAAATGCCTGCGCCGGGCCGGCGCGCGCGAGATTTCGGTGCTGACCTTTGCGCGCGTCCTTCCGGGGGACTTCCGGCGGGGAAGACCACAGCCTATATAGACCGGCAAAGGCAACAGGACGGACCGATATATGGCCGACGTCGAAATCTACACACGCATGATGTGCGGCTATTGCGCGGCCGCCAAGCGGCTGCTCGACAGGAAGGGCGTCGCGTATGTCGAGCACGATGCCAGCTTTTCGCCCGAACTGCGCCAGGAGATGATCGCCAAGGCGAATGGTCGGTCGACTTTTCCGCAGGTCTTCATCCATGGCCGCCATGTCGGCGGGTCCGACGAATTGCATGCGCTTGAGTCCGAAGGCCGCCTCGACACGATCCTGAAGGGCGGCCGGGCATGAGCGAAACGGTGAAGGTCGCCGCGCTGCAGATGCGATCCTCGACGTCGCTCGAGCGGAACATCGCCGATTTCGAGGCGCTGGTGCGCGAGGCCGCGGCCGAGGGCGCGACCTATGTCCAGTCGCCCGAGATGACCGGCGCGCTGGTGCGCGACCGGGCCGCGCTGAAGGCGATGATCGCCTCCGACGACAAGGATGCGCTGGTCGCCCGCGCGGCGCAGCTTGCGGCCGAGCTTGGCATCGTCGTCCATGTCGGCTCGACCGCGATCGCGCGGCCGGACGGGAAGGTCGCCAACCGCGCCTTCGTCTTCGGACCGGACGGCAAGCGGCTTGCGACCTACGACAAGATCCACATGTTCGACGTCGATCTCGACAATGGCGAGAGCTGGCGCGAATCGGCGACCTACGAGCCGGGCAGGGTTTCGACGGTCGTCGACCTGCCCTTCGGGCGCGTCGGGCTTGCGGTCTGTTACGATCTGCGGTTCCCGCAGCTCTTCCGCGCTCAGGCGCTGGCGGGCGCCTCGGTGCTGACTGTGCCGGCCGCCTTTACCCGGCAGACGGGCGAGGCGCATTGGCACGTCCTGATCCGCGCACGCGCGATCGAGAACGGCGCCTTCGTCATCGCCGCCGCGCAAGGGGGAACGCATGAAGACGGGCGCGAGACCTATGGCCATTCGCTGATCGTCGATCCGTGGGGCAAGGTTCTGGCGGAAGCCGATGGCGCGGAGCCGGGTGTGGTGATCGCCGAGATCGATCTCGCCGCTTCGGCCGCCGCGCGCGGCAAGGTGCCGAACTTGAAGAATGCGCGCGATTTCACCATCGCCGATGGCGCAGGGCTGGCCGACGCATCATGATCCGTTTCAATCTCGTTTGCGATGCGGGCCATGAATTCGATGGCTGGTTCCGGTCGAATGACGACTATGAGGGCCAGCACAAGCGCGGGCTCGTTTCGTGCCCGACTTGCCATTCCGGCAAGGTCGGCAAGGCGCTGATGGCGCCCGCGGTTTCGACGGGCCGCAAACAGGAAAAGATCGCGCTCGCGGTCGGTGCCGAACAGCGCCAGATGCTGACCAAGCTGAAGGAAATGGCCGACCAGGTGCGCCAGAACGCGGACTATGTCGGCGAGAAGTTCGCCGACGAGGCGCGAAAGATCCATTTCGGAGAGGTGGAACGGCGCGGCATCTACGGCGAGGCCTCGGTCGAGGAGGTGAAGAGCCTCGCCGAGGACGGCGTCGACTTCATGCCGCTGCCGACATTTCCGGATGAACATAACTGAATGGCCGGGTTCGCCGCCAGCCGGTGACGTGCGCCCCCTCCGGCGCTTCGCGCCACCTCCCCCGTAAACGGGGGAGGATTTCCGTTGCGGGCGGCCGCGACCTCAGGTCCTCCCCTGCGGAGCGGGGGAGGTGGCGCGAAGCGACGGAGGGGGCGTTGCTTATTGGGGCTTCGTCGCCAGGATCATGTAGTTGACGTCGAGGTCGCGCGAGCGGTTCCACTGGTCGGTCAGTGGATTGTAGGTGACGCCGGTGCGGTCGACGATCGACATGCCGGTGCCCGCCAATCCCTTTTCGAGTTCCTCGGGGCGGACGAGCTTGTCGTATTGGTGGGTGCCCTTCGGCAGCCAGCCGAGGACGTATTCCGCGCCGATGATCGCCAGGCCCCACGCCTTCAGCGTGCGGTTGATGGTGGCGACGAACATCAGGCCGCCGGGCTTCACCATGTGGGCGCATTTCGACAGGAAGAGGTCGACGTCGGCCACGTGCTCGACGACTTCCATGTTGAGGACGACGTCGAATTGCTCGCCGGCATCTGCCAGCGCTTCGGCAGTGGTGGCACGGTAGTCGATTTTCACGCGGGCCTCGGCTGCGTGGATCTTCGCCACTTCGATGTTGGTGGCCGAGGCGTCGGCGCCGACGACGTCCGCGCCGAGACGCGCCATCGGCTCGCAGAGAAGACCGCCGCCGCAGCCGATGTCGAGCAGGCGCAGGCCGTCGAAGGGCTTGGCGGCGCGCGGGTCGCGGCCGAAATGGGTCGCCACCTGGTCGCGGATATAGGCGAGGCGCACCGGATTGAACTTGTGCAGCGGCTTGAACTTGCCGTTCGGGTTCCACCATTCCTGGGCAAGGCGCGAAAAGCGTTCGACCTCGCCGGCGTCGATGGTGGTGCGCTGGGCGTCTGACATGCGGGTGTCTCCTTCAGGAGTGGTCAAGTCGGGCGAGGGCAGCGAAAAGTCAAGCGCACGCAATGTCAGGAGGGTGATGTCGGATCGCAGCCGGTGATTGCGTCCTTGGTGCTGCGACCTATATGCGCTGCGCCTCACGCATTTCGAAAGTCCGCCATGCCCCCCGCTCTCTCCGTCCGAAATCTCACCAAGACCTATGCCTCCGGTTTCACCGCGCTGAAAGGCGTCGACCTCGAAGTCCAGCCGGGGGAGATCTTCGCGCTGCTGGGGCCGAATGGGGCCGGCAAGACGACGCTGATCGGCATCGTGTGCGGGCTGGTCAATGCCAGCGACGGTATCGTTCACGTGCATGGGGACGACATCGTCGTCGACTACCGCAAGACGCGCGCGATCATCGGTCTCGTGCCGCAGGAAGTGTCGCTGGACGCGTTCGAGAGTGTCTGGGCGACGGTTTCCCATAGCCGGGGCCTGTTCGGAAAGGGCCGCAATCCGGCTCATATCGAGGGCCTGCTGCGGGCGCTGTCGCTGTGGGACAAGAAGGACGAAAAGGTCATCAACCTGTCCGGCGGCATGAAGCGGCGGGTGATGATCGCCAAGGCGCTGGCGCATGAGCCGAAGCTGCTCTTCCTCGACGAGCCGACGGCGGGCGTCGACGTGGAGCTGCGGCGCGACATGTGGGAGATGGTGCGCGGGCTGCGGGCGACCGGCGTCACGATCATCCTGACGACGCACTATATCGAGGAAGCCGAGGAGATGGCCGACCGGATCGGCGTCATCTCGAAGGGCGAGATCATCCTCGTCGAGGACAAGACGGCGCTGATGCAGCGCTTCGGCAAGAAGAAGCTGGAGCTGGAACTCGTCGAGCCGCTGTCCGAACTCCCGGCGGGGCTGGCTGCGCGGGGGCTGGAGATCACGGACGCCGGGCGCCGACTCGTCTATTCCTACGACACGCAAGGCGAGCGCACCGGCATCACGGCGCTTCTGGCCGAGCTTTCGAGCGAAGGCATCCGCTTTCGCGACCTCGAGACGCGGCAAAGTTCGCTCGAGGACATCTTCGTCGACCTGGTGAGGGAACGGGCATGAACTTCCACGCCGTCAAGGCCATCTACATTTTCGAGATGGCGCGCACGTTCCGCACCATCATGCAGAGCATCATCTCGCCGGTCGTCTCGACCTCGCTCTATTTCGTCGTCTTCGGCGCGGCGATCGGTTCGCGCATCGAGACGATCGACGGCGTTTCGTATGGCGCGTTCATCGTGCCGGGGCTGATCATGATGTCGCTCCTGACGCTGTCGATCTCCAACGCGTCGTTCGGCATCTACTTCCCGAAATTCACAGGCACGATCTACGAGGTGCTGTCGGCGCCGATCTCCTATTTCGAGATCGTGCTCGCCTATGTCGGCGCGGCGGCGACGAAGTCGATGATGATCGGGCTCGTGATCCTTGCGACGGCGGCGTTCTTCGTCGACCTGCAGATCCAGCATCCTTTCATGATGGTGCTGTTCCTCGTCCTGACCTCGGTCAGCTTCTCGCTGTTCGGCTTCATCATCGGCATCTGGGCGGACGGGTTCGAAAAGCTGCAGATCATTCCGCTTTTGATCGTCATGCCGTTGGCGTTCCTCGGCGGCACGTTCTACTCGCTCGACATGCTGCCGCCGGTCTGGCAGACGATCTCGCTCGCCAATCCGGTCGTCTATCTCGTCTCTGGCTTCCGCTGGAGCTTCATCGGCACGTCGGATGTGAGCGTCTGGGTGAGCCTGGCGATGACACTCTTCTTCCTCGTCATCTGCCTTGGCATCGTGAGCTGGATGTTCCGGACCGGCTACCGGCTCAAGAAATAGTCGCGGGCCCGCTCGCTTGCACATGGCAGGGTATTTCAGTATGCAACCCGCGCCGCCGCCCGATCCTCGCGAACGGGCGGCATGAACCGATCTTTGCCCCGAGGAATTCCCTTTCATGGCGCGTATCGTGATGAAGTTCGGCGGAACCTCCGTCGCCGACATCAACCGCATTCGCAATGTCGCGCGCCACGTCAAACGCGAGGTGGATGCGGGGCATGAGGTGGCCGTGGTCGTCTCGGCGATGTCGGGCAAGACCAACGAACTTGTCTCATGGTGCCGCGAAGCCTCGCCCATGCACGATGCGCGCGAATATGACGCCGTCGTCGCCTCGGGCGAACAGGTAACGGCAGGGCTCCTGGCGATCACGCTTCAGGGCATGGGGGTTCATGCGCGCTCGTGGCAGGGCTGGCAGATCCCGATCAAGACCGACAACGCCCATGGCGCCGCGCGCATTCAGGAGATCGATGGGTCTTTCCTCGCCAAGCGCTTCGGCGAGGGGCAGGTGGCGGTGATCGCCGGCTTCCAGGGGCTTGCGCCCGACAACCGGATCGCGACGCTGGGGCGCGGCGGGTCGGACACGAGCGCTGTGGCAATCGCTGCCGCCGTCAAGGCGGATCGCTGCGACATCTATACCGACGTCGACGGCGTCTATACGACCGATCCGCGTATCGAGCCGAAGGCGCGCAGGCTTGCCAAGATCTCTTTCGAGGAGATGCTGGAGATGGCCTCGCTCGGCGCCAAGGTGCTGCAGGTGCGCTCGGTGGAACTCGCCATGGTACACAAGGTGCGCACCTTCGTGCGCTCCTCCTTCGAAGACCCGGACGCCCCCGGCATGGGCGATTTCGACAACCCGCCCGGCACGCTCATTTGCGACGAGGATGAAATCTTGGAACAGCAAGTCGTAACAGGCATCGCCTATGCAAAGGACGAGGCGCAGATTTCGCTGCGCCGCGTCGCCGACCGTCCGGGCGTGGCCGCCGGTATCTTCGGCCCGCTGGCCGAAGCGAACATCAATGTCGACATGATCGTCCAGAACATTTCCGAGGACGGATCGCGCACCGACATGACCTTCACCGTGCCTTCGGCCGATGTCGCCAAGGCGGTCGCGGTGCTGGAGAAGAACAAGGACCAGGTCGGCTTCGACGCGCTCCAGCATGACGAGGGCATGGCCAAGGTGTCGGTGATCGGCATCGGCATGCGCAGCCATGCCGGCGTCGCGGCGATCGCGTTCAAGGCGCTGGCCGACCGCGGCATCAACATCCGCGCGATCACGACGTCCGAGATCAAGATTTCGATCCTGATCGACGCGGCCTACACTGAATTGGCCGTGCGGACTTTGCATTCCGTCTACGGGCTGGATAAGCAGTAAGAAGGGGAACGGCCGACACGGAGTCGGTTGCCGGCCCTCGACGATCGAGGGCCGGGTAGAGCCGTTGGAGAGAACGGTCGATGCGTGACATGGCGGCGGGACCGCGCGTATTGCTGAGACGGCTGCGCGAGCTCATGGCGGAAGCGCTTGAGCCGCAGGAGCGGCTCGACCGGATCGTGCGCGAAATCGCCTCCAACATGGTCGCCGAGGTCTGCTCGCTCTACGTGCTGCGCGCCGATTCCATCCTCGAACTCTACGCCACCGAAGGTCTGAACCCCGGTTCGGTCCATCTGGCGCAGCTCAAGCTCGGCCAGGGTCTCGTCGGCACGATCGCGGCGAGCGCGCGCGCGCTCAATCTCTCCGATGCGCAAAAGCACCCCGCCTTCGCCTACCTCCCCGAAACGGGCGAAGAGATCTACAATTCCTTCCTCGGCGTGCCGGTTCTGAGGGCCGGACGCACGCTCGGCGTCCTCGTCGTGCAGAACCGCACCATGCGGCAGTATCGCGACGACGAGGTCGAGGCGCTGGAAACCATCGCCATGGTCATCGCCGAGATGATCGCGACCGGCGATCTGGCGCGGCTGACGCGGCCCGGCCTCGAACTCGATCTGTCGCGCCCGGTGAGCTTCGTCGGACTGCCGCTCAATGACGGCGTCGGGCTCGGCCATGTCGTGCTGCACGAGCCGCGCATCGTCGTCACCAACCTCTTCAACGAGGATACGGACACCGAACTGGAGCGGCTCGGCGAGGCGCTCGGCTCGCTGAGGCTTTCCATCGACGACATGCTGTCGCGCCGCGACGTGGCCTTCGAAGGCGAGCATCGCGAGGTACTGGAAGCCTACCGCATGTTCGCCAACGACCGCGGCTGGATCAGGCGGCTGGAAGAGGCCGTGCGCAACGGCCTGACCGCCGAGGCGGCGGTGGAGAAGGTGCAGTCGGACATGCGCGCGCGCATGCTGCACATGACAGACCCCTATCTGCGCGAGCGGATGAGCGATTTCGACGATCTGGCCAACCGGCTCCTGCGGCAATTGATGGGGCGCGGTCCCGAGGTGCTCGCGGCGTTGATGAACCGCGACGCCATCGTCGTCGCGCGCCAGATGGGCGCGGCCGAGCTTCTGGACTATCCGCGCGACAAGCTGCGCGGGCTGGTGCTCGAAGAAGGCGCCGTGACGAGCCATGTGGTGATCGTCGCACGCGCGATGGGCATTCCCGTCACCGGCCAGATGAAGGGCGTCGTCTCGATGTCCGAGAATGGCGACGCGATCATCGTCGATGGCGAGGAAGGGCGGGTTCACCTGCGTCCGCAAGCCGACGTCGAGGCGGCCTATGCCGAGAAGGTGCGCTTCCGCGCCCGCCGGCAGGAGCTTTATCGAGAATTGCGCGACAAGCCTTCGGCGACGAAGGACGGCGTCCATATCGACCTGATGATGAATGCGGGCCTTGCGGTCGACCTGCCGCAGCTTACCGAGGCGGGCGCGGCGGGGATCGGGCTCTTCCGCACCGAACTCCAGTTCATGGTGGCGGCGACCTTCCCGCGCGCGGAGGCGCAGGAACGGCTCTACCGCGACGTGCTGGAGGCGGCCGGCAGGAAGCCGGTGACCTTCCGCACCATCGACATCGGCGGCGACAAGGTGCTGCCCTATTTCAAGGGCGCGGGGCAGGAAGAAAACCCGGCGCTCGGCTGGCGCGCGATCCGCCTGACGCTCGACCGGCCGGGGCTGCTGCGCACCCAGATCCGGGCGCTGCTCAAGGCGGCGGGCGGGCGCGAATTGCGGGTCATGCTGCCGATGGTGACGGAGCTTTCCGAGATCGACGCGGCGCGCGACATCTTCGACCGCGAAGTGCGCCATCTCGCCCGTTTCGGCCACCACCTGCCGACGAGCTTCAAGCTCGGCGCGATGCTGGAAGTGCCTTCGCTTCTCTGGCAACTCGACGAGCTGATGGCGAAGGTCGATTTCGTCTCGGTCGGCTCGAACGACCTTTTCCAGTTCGTCACCGCGTCCGACCGCGGCAACACGCTTCTGGCCGACCGGTTCACGCCGCTTTCGGTGCCGTTCCTGCGGCTCTTGCGTCAGGTAGCGCGGGCGGGCGTGGCGCATGGGACGCCGGTAACGCTTTGCGGCGAGATGGCCGGACGGCCGCTGCCGGCAATGGCGCTGCTGGGCATCGGGTTCCGCTCGATCTCGATGTCGCCGGCGGCGATCGGGCCGGTGAAGGCGATGCTGCGCGACCTGCCGCTCGGCACGCTGACGCGGGTGCTCGACGACGCCCTCGACACGACGGCCGAACATGCCGATATACGCGCGCTGCTCTCCGGCTTTGCCGACCAGCACGGCGTCTCACTTTAGGAACTCCAAAGAATGATCGAACTGCCGCGCGACCGGATGGACCAGGTCATCAAGCGCTTCGAGATGCTCGAGGCGCAGATGGCGGCCGGGCCCGAGGCCGACGCCTATGTGAAGCTCGCCTCCGAATATTCCGAACTGCAGGACATCGTCGGCAAGGTGCGCGAATTGCTGGCGGCGGAAGGGGAACTGGCCGACCTCGAGGCGATGCTGGCCGACCGCTCTCTCGACAAGGAGATGCGCCAGCTTGCCGAAGCCGACCGGCCGGCGGTGGAGGAACGGGTGGAGGCGCTGCAGCAGGAAATCCAGATTCTGATGCTGCCGAAGGATTCGGCCGACGAGAAGAACGCCATCCTCGAAATTCGCGCCGGCACCGGCGGCGACGAGGCGGCGCTTTTCGCCGGCGATCTCTTCCGCATGTATGAGCGCTACGCGGCGGCGCAGGGCTGGAAGATCGAGTTGATTTCGGCCAGCGAAGGCGAGGTCGGCGGATACAAGGAAATCATCGCCACGGTTTCCGGCAAAGGTGTCTTCGCCAAGCTGAAGTTCGAATCGGGCGTTCACCGCGTCCAGCGCGTGCCGGAGACGGAAGGCGGCGGGCGCATTCACACCTCGGCGGCAACCGTCGCCGTGCTGCCGGAGGCCGAGGAGGTCGACATCGACATCCGCGCCGAGGACATCCGCATCGACACGATGCGCGCCTCGGGCGCCGGCGGCCAGCACGTCAACACGACCGATTCAGCGGTGCGCATCACCCATCTGCCGACCGGCATCATGGTGGTCTCGGCGGAGAAGTCGCAGCACCAGAATCGCGCCAAGGCGATGCAGATCCTGCGCGCGCGGCTCTACGACATCGAGCGCACGCGGCTGGCGGACGAGCGCTCGGAATCGCGGCGGACGCAGGTCGGCTCGGGCGATCGGTCGGAGCGCATCCGCACCTACAATTTTCCGCAAGGGCGGTTGACCGACCACCGCATCAATCTGACGCTCTACAAGCTCGACCGCGTGATGCAGGGCGAACTCGACGAGGTGATCGACGCGCTGATCTCCGACCACCAGTCGAAGCTTCTCGCCGACATGGGCACACATGGCTGAGCCGGTCGAACTCGGCGAGACGATGCGGCGGGCGAAGAGGCGCCTCGAGGAAGCCGGCATCGACAGCGCCGAGATCGACGCGCGGCTGATCGTCGAGCACGTGACGGGCACGACGCGGCTCGACCTGATCGCCCGGCCGGACCAGCTCGTTGCCGGGCCGCATGTCGATGCGATCGAGGTGGCGCTGGCGCGGCGGGCAGGGCGCGAGCCGGTGCATCGCATCCTCGGGACGCGCGAGTTCTACGGATTGCCGATGCGGATATCGGCCGGGACGCTGGAGCCGCGACCGGACACGGAAGTGCTGGTCGATGCGGTGCTGGCGGTCGCGGGCGAGGGGGCGCTGCGCATCCTCGATCTCGGCACCGGGACGGGCGCGATCCTGATCGCGCTTCTGGCCGAACTGCCGCAGGCGCGCGGCGTCGCGGTCGATGTTTCGGACGATGCCCTTGAAACGGCGGCCGCCAATGCCGACCTGAACGGTGTCGCAGGCCGGTTCAGGACGGTGAAATCGGACTGGTTTGCGGATGTCGTGGGCGAATTCGACGTGATCGTCTCAAATCCGCCCTATATCGCGACCACAGATATCGCCGCTCTCGATCTGGATGTGCGCGGGTTCGACCCGCCAGCAGCGCTCGATGGCGGACCGGACGGGCTCGATTGCTACCGAACCATCGCAACGGGCGCCGGGGCGCATCTGACCAGCGCAGGATCGATCGGCGTCGAGATCGGGCATGACCAGAAGGACGCGGTCATCGCAATCTTCGAGAGTGCAGGTTTCGCGTGCCAGGCGGCACGCAAAGATCTCGGTGGAAACGATCGCGTTTTGATCTTCCGGCGGCGCGGCTGACCGGGGATGCCCCGCAAAAAGGACTTGGCAAAACAAAGCAATCCCGCTAGGTTTCGGCTACCGGATGTGACGAAGCAGGCAGTGCTGTCATCGATTCGGTTCCCGTGACACAAACTGCCTTCTGCGTATGAGACGCCTTTGCTTCGCGCGGGGAATGTCCGGGCGTGACGCGAAACCGAAAAGCGGGACAAGTGGCGATAGCGCTTCGAGCGGCTGATCGCCGGAGCGATATTGCGGAACGGGCAAGGCCCGGGCGCCGCATGGATATTCCTGAAAGATGAAGAGAAACTGATGAGGCCACAGCAGAACAGGCGCATGCGCGGACGCGGCAACAACAATAATAATAACAGCAACAACAACGGCAACAACAACAACCGCAAGGGTCCGAACCCGCTCACCCGCAGCTATGAAAGCAACGGTCCGGACGTCAAGATCCGTGGCACCGCGCAGCAGATCGCAGAGAAATACACGACGCTCGCGCGGGATGCGCAGAGCTCGGGCGATCGCGTGATGGCGGAGAACTATCTCCAGCACGCCGAACACTACAACCGCATCATCGCCACCGCGCTTGCGCAGCAGGCCGCGACGCAGCAGCAGCAGCGCGACACGCGCGATGATGACGACGAGGACGGCGACGACAACGATGCCGGCTTCGACGGCAACAACAACAATCAGGGCCAGAGCCAGCGCGGCGATCAGAACCAGCAGCCGCGCGGCGACCGCCCGAACCGCGACAATCGCGACCGGGACAATCGCGGCAACCGCGAGAACCGCGACGAACAGGCGGCTGCCGACGGCAGCGGTCCGCAGCCGGTGATCGACGGCGTTCCGGCCGAGGTCGCGCTCAACCAGGAAGACGCTGCCGCCGGTGAAGGCCGCAGGCAGCGGGCGCCGCGCCGCGAGCGTGCACCGCGTCCCGAACAGGCAGCAGGCGAAGGCGAGGCTCCGGCCGTTTCGAGCCCGGCCCAGCTTGCCGCGAGCGTTCAAAGCGCCGAAGCTGCCGGCGACGACACCGGCGAGCGCAAGCCGCGCCGCACGCGCCGTCCGCGCCTGAAGGCGGAGGAGGGCGAAAGCGCAGGCCCGGCCGACGAGAAGTCGGACGATGTCGGCGAGGCGGCGGCCTGAACTGGCCGGCGATGAAAATTCGGGAAGGGCGGTGGTCATCCACCGCCCTTTTTTGTTGCCGCGTGGCATGCGGATTCACTTGAGCGCGTCGGGCGGTCTTCCCATATTGCGATCAACGGGGCCTGCCGGAACGACGGGGGCCCGTCACCACAATCTGAACCGGCGCTGCGTGCCAGGCCGGGGACGGAACGGAGACAGGAAGACATGAATATCGAGAAGTATTCCGAGCGGGTCCGCGGCTTCATCCAGTCGGCGCAGACCATGGCGCTGTCGCGCAATCACCAGCAGTTCACGCCCGAGCACCTGTTGAAGGTGCTGGTCGACGACGAGGAAGGCCTTGCCGCCTCGCTGATCGAGCGGGCGGGTGGAAATGTGCGTGACGTGCGCCTCGGCGTCGAGACGGCGCTGGAGGCGATGCCGAAGGTCGAGGGCGGCAACGGCCAGCTCTATCTGGCTCAGCCGCTCGCCAAAGTGTTCACCACCGCCGAAGAGGTCGCCAAGAAGGCGGGCGATTCGTTCGTCACCGTCGAACGCCTTTTGACGGCGATGGCGATGGAGAAATCGGCGAAGACGGCCGGCATCCTCGCCAAGGCCGGCGTGACGCCGGTCGCGCTGAACCAGGTCATCAACGACATCCGCAAGGGGCGCACGGCGGATTCGGCTTCGGCCGAGCAGGCGTATGATGCCTTGAAGAAATATGCGCGCGACCTGACGGCCGATGCGCGGGCGGGCAAGCTCGACCCGGTGATCGGCCGCGACGACGAAATCCGCCGCACGATCCAGGTCCTGTCCCGGCGCACCAAGAACAATCCGGTGCTGATCGGCGAGCCCGGCGTCGGCAAGACGGCGATCGCCGAGGGGCTGGCGCTGCGCATCGTCAATGGCGACGTGCCGGAAAGCCTCAAGGACAAGCAGTTGATGGCGCTCGACATGGGCTCGCTGATCGCCGGCGCGAAATATCGCGGCGAGTTCGAGGAACGGCTGAAGGCCGTGCTGTCCGAGGTCCAGTCGGCCGCCGGCGGCATCATCCTGTTCATCGACGAAATGCACACGCTGGTCGGCGCGGGGAAGGCGGACGGCGCGATGGACGCGTCGAACCTCCTGAAGCCGGCCCTGGCGCGGGGCGAACTGCACTGCGTCGGCGCGACGACGCTCGACGAATACCGCAAGCATGTCGAGAAGGACGCCGCGCTTGCCCGTCGCTTCCAGCCGGTCTTCGTCGAGGAGCCGACGGTCGAGGACACGATTTCGATCCTGCGCGGGCTTAAGGAAAAGTACGAGCAGCATCACAAGGTGCGGATCTCGGACTCGGCGCTCGTTTCCGCGGCGACGCTTTCGAACCGCTACATCACCGACCGCTTCCTGCCGGACAAGGCCATCGATCTGGTGGACGAGGCCGCGTCGCGGCTGCGGATGCAGGTCGATTCCAAGCCGGAAGAGCTCGACGAGGTCGACCGGCGCATCATGCAGCTCAAGATCGAGCGGGAAGCGCTGAAGACGGAGACGGACGTCGCCTCGAAGGACCGCCTCGCGCGGCTCGAAAAGGAACTGGCCGACCTCGAGGAGGAATCTGCCCGGGTGACGAGCCTGTGGGCGGCGGAGAAGGAAAAGCTCGGCCTTGCCGCAGACCTCAAGGGCCAGCTCGACGAGGCGCGCAACGAACTCGCCATCGCGCAGCGCAAGGGCGAGTTCCAGCGCGCAGGCGAGCTTGCCTATGGCCGCATTCCCGAACTCGAAAAGAAGCTTGCCGAGGCCGAAAGCCAGGACAATGTCGGCTCGATGGTCGAGGAGACCGTCGCGCCCGACCATGTCGCGCAGGTGGTCTCGCGCTGGACGGGCATTCCGGTCGACAAGATGCTGGAAGGCCAGCGTGAGAAGCTGCTGCGCATGGAGGACGAGATCGGCAAGCGCGTCGTCGGTCAGGGCGAGGCCGTGCAGGCCGTGTCGAAGGCCGTTCGCCGGGCCCGCGCAGGACTGCAGGACCCCAACCGGCCGATCGGCTCGTTCATCTTCCTCGGGCCTACCGGCGTCGGCAAGACCGAACTGACCAAAGCGCTCGCGAACTTCCTGTTCGACGACGAGAGCGCGATGGTGCGCATCGACATGTCGGAATACATGGAAAAGCACTCGGTCTCGCGCCTGATCGGCGCGCCTCCCGGCTATGTCGGCTATGACGAGGGCGGGGCGTTGACGGAAGCGGTGCGCCGCCGGCCCTACCAGGTCGTGCTGTTCGACGAGATCGAGAAGGCGCATCCCGACGTCTTCAACGTGCTCCTGCAGGTGCTCGATGACGGGCGTCTGACCGACGGGCAGGGCCGCACGGTCGACTTCCGCAACACGCTCATCATCATGACCTCAAATCTCGGCGCCGAATATCTCGTCGCGCTGGGCGAGGACCAGGATGCCGACGCGGCGCGCGACGAGGTGATGGCGGTGGTGAAGGCCTCGTTCCGGCCGGAATTCCTAAACCGCGTCGATGAGGTGATCCTGTTCCACCGGCTGCGCCGCGCGGACATGGGCAAGATCGTGGCGATCCAGCTCGAGCGGCTGGAGCGGCTTTTGACCGATCGCAAGATCGCGCTTTCGCTCGACCAGGAGGCGATCGACTGGCTGGCCGACAAGGGCTACGACCCCGCCTATGGCGCGCGTCCACTGAAACGCGTGATCCAAAAGGAGCTTCAGGACCCGCTCGCCGAGCGTATCCTGCTCGGCGACATCCTCGACGGGGCGCGTGTCAAGGTCACGTCCGGTTCGGACCGGCTGAACTTCCGCACCGCGAATGGCGACGCCTCCATCGTCGAAGCGGCCTGATCATAATTTCAGATAGGCCGGTCCGGGCAGCCTCGAAGGCCCGGGCCGGCCATTTTCATGTCCCGTTCATCCTTCATGAACCATAGTCGGCTCGTCGCCGCGAGGCGGTGATCAAGTTTGATCACTGCGTGCAACCGTAACGCAACTGGCTGGTTTGATAAAAATGATCGCACGACCGTTTTCCCTCACCCTTCTCGGCATGCTTCTTTCGGCCGGCACCGCAGGCGCCGCCATCTCGGTTGCCGAACCCCCGGAACGGCGTGCCGATGCGCGCAATGGCGTGCAGATCGCCCAGCGCGAGGTCGACGTCTACTACGATCAGTTCGGGCGCGAAGTTCTCGTCGACCCCTATACAGGCGAGGTCATCGCGATCGTCGGCGAGGGCGGCGGCGGAGCCGTTCAGCGCGAGCGCATCATCGAGCCTGATCCGTGGGGCGGCGACTATGTCGAGCCGGAGCGTTACGACCCGTATGAGGACGACCAGCGCCTGCGCCGTGAGCAAAGGCTGCGCGAACTCGGGCGCTATCCCGGCGGCCGGTCCGACGGCTTCCCCGAATTTCGCGAACCGCCGCCGATCCCGCCGCAGCCGCAGCAGCCGCAGATGGCGGCTCCGCAGCCCCAGCCGAGCACGCCGCAGCTTGCCGCGCCACAGCCGCAAATGCAGCCGCCGGCCGTCGGCGGCGTCGAGCGCCAGCCGCTCGGCAACGAGGCGACCGCCAGCGTGTCCGGCGAGGAGCCGACTGGCCTGACGCAGCCGGGAACGGTGATCGAGATCGATCCGGGAATGCAGCCGCCCTCCATCTCGACCCCGCGCGCCTCGCTTGCCGGCGCCAGCGAAGACGTGGCCAAGATCCAGATCGTCCTGTCGCGCATCGGCGCTTCACCCGGCGTGATCGACGGCCGGATGGGCGACAACGTCAACAAGGCGATCGCGACCTACCAGGAACTGCGCGGCGAGGCCATGCGCACCTATGACAAGCAGTCGATCGACGACGTGCTTGCCGAGACCGGCGGCGACGCCTTCGTCGAATACGAGATCACGCCCGTCGATGCCGCCGGCCCGTTCATCGCTTCGGTTCCGGAGGATTACGGTGAAAAGGCGCAGCTCGAGACGCTGGGTTATACGTCGGTCGCCGAAAAGCTCGCCGAGCGATTCCACATGGACGAGAACTATCTGCGCGCGCTCAATCCGGGCGTGAACTTCGAACGGCCGGGAACGCGAATCCGCGTCGCCAACGTGCCGCGGCCGAAGCGCGAGCCGGTCGCAAGGATCATCGCCGACAAGAGCTCCAAGCAGGTTCGTGCCTTCGACGCCAATGGCAGGCTCGTCGTCGCCTATCCGGCGACGATCGGCTCGCAGGCGACGCCGTCGCCGACCGGCAGCCACACGGTGGAGCGCATCGCGCTCGACCCCGAATACACCTACAATCCGAAGATCAACTTCAAGCAGGGTGACAACGACCGCGTGCTGACGATCCCGCCCGGCCCGAACGGGCCGGTGGGCTCCGTGTGGATCGCGCTGTCGAAGCCGACCTACGGCATCCACGGCACGCCCGAACCGTCGAAGATCGGCAAGACCTATTCGAATGGCTGCATCCGGCTCACCAACTGGGATGCGCAGGAACTCGCCAAGCTGGTCTCGAAGGGCGTCACGGTGGAGTTTCAGGAATAAGGGTTTCGGACCGACGGGAACGAAAAAGGGCTGCTTCGGCGGCCCTTTTTCTTTGGCTCAGTTGCTTGCGGCCATGCGCAGCGGCGGAACGGGATCGCCGTTGAGGAGCGCGTCGATCCGCTCGCGCTCATAGGCGAAGGCTTCGAGCTCCGGGCCTTCGAGGGAGCGGTTCTGCGGCAGGCGCACGCGCATCGGGTCCACCTTGGTGCCGTTAACGATCAGCTCGTAGTGAAGGTGATTGCCGGTCGACAGGCCGGTCGAGCCGACATAGCCGATGACCTGGCCCTGCCGCACGCGGGCGCCGGGCACGACGCCATCGGCGATCGCGTGCTGATGGCTGTAGGACGAGACATAGCCATTGGCATGGCGGATGATCGTCTGACGACCATAGCCGCCGGTCCAACCGGCCTTGTCCACGGTGCCGTTGCCCGAGGCGATGATCGGCGTGCCGCGCGGCGCAGCCCAGTCGACGCCCGTGTGGGCGCGGACATAGCCGAGGATCGGATGGCGCCGGCCGCCGAAGCCGGACGTGAAGCGCCCGTTGGGCACCGGATTGCGCAACAGGAACTGGCGAGCCGAGCGGCCTTCCTCGTCGAAATAGTCGAGCGTGCCGTCTTCCATCTGGAAGCGGTAGAAGCTGCGGGTGGTCGCGCCGAAGGACGCGCTGACATAGAGCAGTTCGGAATCACCGGTCGCGTTGTCGTCGGTGTCCGGGTTGGAGAAGAAGAGCTCGATGCGGTCCGTCGGTCCGAGGCGCGACTGGTAGTCGACCTCGGCGGCGAGCAGGCGGATGAGCTGCCGCGTCATGTCGCGATTGAGCCCGTAGGAATAGGCGGCGCGATAGATGCCGTCATAGACGGTCGGCAGGTTGCCGGTCGCGCCGACGACCGGGATCGAGCCCTGCATGGCGATCGAGATCGCCGGATTGGGCTCGGGCTCGTCGCCCGGCACGAACTGGCCGCGATCGTCGATGGCGACCGTCGCGCGGTGGGCGGCCTCCTGGTAGAGGCTGGCGCGCATGATGCTGGCGCGGTCGCCGCGGATTTCGAGGCCGATGCGCAGCACCGAGCCGGCGGCGAGCGTCTCGCTGTCGACGAGTTTGGCAACGGCCTCGGCCATCGCCACGGAGGGCGGGTCGTCATAGCCGGCCTCGGCCAGCAACTCGGCGATCGGCTCCTCGCTGCGGGCCACCACCATGTCCTCGGCATATTCGTGCGCGGCTCCACCCGCTGGCGCATCGCGCGGTGCGATCGACACGTTCTCCGGGACAACGCGGATGCCGTAATTGCCGAGCGCGGTGCCGGCCAGGCCGTCGCCGAAGCGCTGCGGGTCGACATAGTGAAGCGCGGCGACCTGGATGTCGCCATCGGTCAGGATCGCGCCGGTGTTGCGCACGACGGCCTCGACCTCCTCGGCCGACAATTCGCTGCGCGTGTCGTAGGTGGCGTCGGCGAGCGGGAAGGCGGTGGTGCGCAGGCTGACTTCGCTCTCGACCTTGGCGCCGTAGATCTGGCCCATCGCCACCGCGGGCGCGGCGGGCGCCTCTTCGGCGAAGACCTCGAGCGGATCGAAGGCCGGATAGTCGCGATCGGTGGAGTGGCCGGCGGCCAGCGCCATGTCGACATGGACGAAGGGAACGGTGCGCACGATGTCGACATCGTCCTCGCGCTGGAGCGTGGAGATTTCCATGCGGCGGCGGTCGGACGTGCTCGCAAGGATGCGCGAGGCGACGAGGCGACCGGTCTTGGTGGCTTCGCCAGACCCGGCAGCGGTCAGATCGCCGGGCAGCGGCGTGGCGGCCTGCGAGGCGCGCAGCACGATGTTGCCGGCATCGAGCGCGGCAAAGAGCGCGACGCCCATCAGGATGCTCGAGGTGATGCCCGTCAGGAACGTGCCGGACAGCCAGCGCGCCGAAATCTCCCTTCGGTCGGGCGGGCCGGAGCGGCCGGCGCCGTTGAGCGGCGGCTCGTCACCCAGTTCCCGTGCGGCCAGATCGAAATCGTTCATGCAATCTCTTCATGGGGCTACCCGATTCGCTGGACCCGGGGCGGCCGATTTGCAGTGCGTGACGGACAATTGCCCGCCGGGACCTGCGAAGTCAACGAAAGGGCCGGAACGGGCTCGGCCCATCCACGGCTTCCCGTTCCGTGCGAATTCAATGGGGCCCTAATTAGGCACGCGCGCGTATGTGAAGGGCGCTGCGCAAATCTTCCGTGGGGAGTTCCGTTGGGTGACACAAAACTTTCGCAAAAACTTTGAATTGGTCGTTGACAGTTTTGGGGAGTGGGGCCTATAACCCGCTCAACAACGACAGCGGCGACGCTGCTGGCGACGAGGAGGTTTTCCTCCGAGTTTAGCGAAAGTTGGTTGACACAACAAAGTATCGCTCTTATGTGAGCGCCGACTTTGAGGTCTTGAGGCGAAAGCGGATGGGCCGGGACGTTTTGCCGGTTGGGCGGGTGTCTGTTCTTTGACAATTGCATATTGAGAAGAAAGAGAAACGTGGGCGGCGAAGTGCTCGCGGGACTTGAGGGCCTTAGGGTTTGAGAGTTCCGAACGAGACTTTGGCGGACACGTTTTGTCTAG
>JAEWET010000012.1:0-43233 GCA_023389195.1 Pseudomonadota bacterium | reverse complement strand
TGACCGACAGACCGGTGTTCACGGCCGGGCGGATGCCCTGGAAGAACAGGTCGGTTTCAAGGAAGATCTGGCCGTCGGTGATCGAGATCACGTTGGTCGGGATATAGGCCGACACGTCGCCCGCCTGCGTCTCGATGACCGGCAGCGCGGTCAGCGAACCCGAGCCCAGCTCGTCGTTCATCTTCGCGGCGCGCTCGAGGAGACGCGAGTGCAGGTAGAAGACGTCGCCCGGATAGGCTTCACGGCCGGGCGGACGGCGCAGCAGGAGCGACATCTGGCGGTAGGCGACGGCCTGCTTGGACAGATCGTCATAGGCGATCAGGGCATGCTTGCCGTTGTCGCGGAAATATTCGGCCATCGTGCAGCCGGCGAACGGTGCCAGATACTGCATCGGGGCCGGATCGGAAGCGGTCGCGGCGATGATGATCGAATATTCGAGCGCGCCGCGCTCTTCGAGGACCTTGACGAGCTGCGCGACGGTCGAGCGCTTCTGGCCGATGGCGACATAGACGCAATAGAGCTTCTGGCTCTCGTCGTCGCCCTGGTTCAGCGACTTCTGGTTCAGGATCGTATCGAGGATGATGGCAGTCTTGCCGGTCTGGCGATCGCCGATGATCAGCTCGCGCTGGCCGCGACCTACCGGGATCAGCGCGTCGATGGCCTTGAGGCCGGTCGACATCGGCTCATGCACCGACTTGCGCGGGATGATGCCGGGTGCCTTGACGTCGACGCGCTTGCGCTCGATGCCCTCGATCGGGCCCTTGCCGTCGATCGGGTTGCCGAGCGCGTCGACGACGCGGCCGAGCAGGCCGGGACCGACGGGCACGTCCACGATCGCGCCGGTGCGCTTGACGGTGTCGCCTTCCTTGATGTCGCGGTCGGCGCCGAAGATGACGACGCCGACATTGTCAGCTTCGAGGTTGAGCGCCATGCCGCGGATGCCGCCGGGAAACTCGACCATCTCGCCGGCCTGGACATTGTCGAGGCCGTAGACGCGTGCAATGCCGTCGCCGACGGAGAGAACCTGACCGACCTCGGAGACCTCGGCCTCACGGCCGAAATTCTTGATCTGGTCCTTGAGAATTGCGGAAATTTCCGCGGCGCGGATGTCCATCAGCCGACCTCTTTCAGTGCAAGCTTGAGCGAATTGAGTTTAGTCTTGAGCGACGTGTCGATCTGGCGCGAGCCCATCTTGACGACGAGGCCGCCGAGCAATGAGGGGTCGACGGAAAGATTGACCGTCACGTCCTTGCCGGCAACGCTCTTCAGCGCCGCCTTGAGTTCCTTCTCCTGCGCCGCATCGAGCGCATGGGCGGAGATCACGTCGGCCGAAACCTCACCACGCGCTTCCGCCGCGATCTGGCGGAACGAGGCGATGATGCCGGGCACGGCGAAGAGCCGGCGGTTCTGCGCGACGACGCGCAGGAAATTGCCGACGAGACCCTTGATGCCCGCCTTGTCGAGAATCGCCGAGATCGCGCGGAACTGGTCCTCGGCCGAGAAGACCGGGCTCGTGACGAGGCGCTGAAGATCCGCGCTCTCTTCGAGCATGGCGGCGAAGCGGCCGAGCTCTTTCTCGGTTTCGGCGATGGAATTCTCATCCCGCGCCAGTTCGAACAGCGAGCGCGCGTAGCGCTGCGAAACACCTGAGATCATCGAGCCAGACTGTGCCACGAAGTGTGTTTTCTCTTCATCTGGAAGGCAGCGAATTCGAGCACCGGGGCAAATGACCGGCTAAATCCCTGACCTCGTTGAAAATTTCCCCCGGACAAGCGATCCAGCCGCCGTCCCGGTCAAAAGTCGATTGCCGTCTAGCACAGGCTTTCAGGACTCGCAACACGCCTTGCCGGGCGGTTTTTGGCCGTTTTGTCGCAGTTCGAAAGGATCAGCCGACGAAGCCGAGCGCGAAGGCAAGCGGCAGTCCGGCAAGCACGATCTCGATCGCCAGGACGATCCAGTTATAAGCGGTGTTGCCCCGGTCCGACAGCATGGAAACGACCCGCCCGAACGCCGTCAGCGCCCACGACGCTCCCAGCGTCAGGTAGAGGAGCGGCTGGGCGAGCAGGATGCAGCAGAGCCCGACGCCGAGATAAAAGCCCGACATCGTCGCCCGCGATTCGGCCACCGCCTCGGGATGGTTCGGCGCGGTCTGCAACCGCAAAGCCTTCAGCGACAGACGCGGCGCAAAAAGCGTCACCAGCCCGAACAGAACCGTGATCGCCGCCGACGACCACGCCAGCCACTCGCCCTGCGAATACGGCCACGGAAATGCGAGTTCCATTTGTGAAATCCCCTCGAAATCTGGACATCCGCATACGCGGGCAGCCAGCAGCCTGTCTACAAAAAGCTCTGCGGGTCGATGTCCACGCTCACCCGCACCGATCCGCGCTCCTTCGGCCCGGCGCCGAGCATCGCGCGGATATACCCCTGAATGTCCGCCTTGCGCTCGGCATGGACGAGCAGCCGGAATCGGTGCCGGCCGGCAACGAGCGAAAGCGGCGCTTCGGCGGGACCGAGCACCATGATCTCGTTCGAGCGCATTGCAGCCTGCCGCAGCCCGCGCGCATGGCCCTCGGCCTCGGCCCGCGTTGCGGCACTGACGATAACGCCGGCGAGACGGCCGAAAGGAGGCAGCCGCCCGCGCTCGCGCTCGCTGACCTCGCGATCGTAAAAGGCCTCCGCGTCGCCCGAGACGAGCGCGCGCATCACTGGATGGTCCGGCTGGTAGGTCTGCAAGAGGCCGACGCTCTTCTTGCCGGTTCGCCCGGCCCGACCGGTCACCTGGCTCAGAAGCTGGAAGGTGCGCTCCGCCGCGCGCGGGTCGCCATTGGCCAGCCCGAGATCGGCGTCGACCACGCCGACCAGCGTCATGTTCGGAAAATTGTGCCCCTTGGCGACGAGTTGCGTGCCGATGACGATGTCGGCCTCGCCCTTGGCGATGGCCTCGAGCTCGAGCCGCAGCCGCTTCACCCCGCCCAGCATGTCGGAAGAGAGAACGATCACGCGGCTGTCGGGAAAGTGGGAGACGATCTCCTCGGCGATCCGCTCGACGCCCGGCCCGCACGGCACCAGATGGTCGAGGGTCCCACAGGAGGGGCAGGCCTCGGGTCGCGCTTCCGAGTGCCCACAATGATGGCACATCAACTGGCCGCGAAAACGATGTTCGACCAGCCAGCTCGAACAGGACGGGCACTGGAAGCGATGGCCGCACACCCGACACAGTGTCAGCGGCGCATAGCCGCGCCGGTTGAGGAAGAACAGCGCCTGTTCGCCGCGCTCCACCGTCGCCCGCGCCGCCGAAACGAGCACCGGCGAGATGAACCCGCCGCGCACTGGCGGATGTTTTCGCATGTCGATCGCGCGGATATCGGGCAGCGCCGCCTCCGCATACCGGCCTGACAGCACCTCCCGCGCATAGCGCCCCTGCCCCGCATTGACGCGGCTTTCAACCGATGGCGTCGCAGACGCAAGCACCACCGGAAACTGACCGATATGTCCGCGCACCACCGCCATGTCGCGCGCATTGTAGAAGACCCGGTCCTCCTGCTTGTAGGCGGGGTCGTGCTCCTCGTCGACGACGATCAACCCGAGCTCCCTGAACGGCAAGAACAGCGCCGAACGCGCGCCGGCGACGACGCGCACGCGCCCCTCCGCCACCTGCCGCCAGACCCGTTCGCGGGTCCGCGGCGCAAGGTCGGAATGCCATTCGGCGGGCTTGGCGCCGAACCGATCCTGGAAGCGCTCCAGAAACGCTGCCGTAAGCGCGATCTCGGGCACCAGCACGAGCACCTGCCGCCCCGCCCGCACTGCCTCCGCGATCGCCTCGAAATAGACCTCGGTCTTGCCCGATCCCGTCACACCGTCGATCAGCGTCGTCGAAAACCCGCCATCGATGACCTTCTCACGCAAATTTTGCGCGGCCTCGGCCTGCTCCGGCATCAGCTCAGCCTGCGCGTACTCAGGATCGGGTGCGGCGACAACCGGCCGCGGCGCGATCAGCGCCTCGTCGAAAACGCCCTGCGCCTTCAGCCCGTCGATCACCGTCAGCGACGTGCCGGCCGCGCGTGCCAGCCCCGAGCGCGTCCAGGCAAACCCGTCGGACGCCATTTCGAGCACGCGCCGGCGCGCATCCGTCATCCGGTCGGGCTCGGTGCCCGAAAGCACCAGCCCGTCGATCATCGGCTCGGGATCGAACGCCGCCGGCGCGCGCAGCAGCATCCGCGCCACCATGCCGGGTGGCGAAATCGTATAGCTCGCGACCCAGTCGACGAAGCGGCGAAGCTCCGCACCGATCGGCGGGCAGTCGAACACATGGTCAATCGGTCGCAATTTCTTCGGATCGACCGATCCCCCGTCGCCATCCCACACCACCCCCGCAACCAGCCGTGGCCCGAGCGGCACCCGCACGATCGAGCCCGGCACGACGTTCATCCCGTCCGGCACGGCATAGGAATACGCGCGATCGGCCGGCATCGGCACGAGAACGGGCACGACCTTGCTTGGCGGGAAGAGGGAAGGCGAATCTTGGCTCATCGGACGTGACCTTGCCCCGATCTTGCGCTAGTGCAAGTCCCAACCGCCGGCTGGCGGACTTCCCATCCGCCGCCCGCCCAGAAGCCTGAAGGAGACGCACATGAAATTCTTCGTCGATACGGCTGACGTCGCCGACATCCGCGAACTCAACGAATACGGCCTGCTCGACGGCGTGACGACCAACCCGTCGCTGATCCTGAAGTCGGGCCGCGACATCAAGGAAGTGACCAAGGAAATCTGCGACATCGTCGACGGCCCGGTCTCGGCCGAAGTTGCCGCCACGGACTATGCCGAGATGATGCGCGAGGCCGACGTTCTGTCGAAGATCGCCGACAATATCTGCATCAAGCTGCCGCTGACGCTCGATGGCCTCAAGGCCTGCAAGGCGATCACCGGCGACGGCCGCCTCGTCAACGTCACGCTCTGCTTCTCGGCCAATCAGGCGCTGCTCGCCGCCAAGGCGGGCGCGAGCTTCATCTCGCCCTTCATCGGCCGCATCGACGACATGGGCACGGACGGCATGGAGCTGATCTCCGAAATCCGTACCATCTACGACAATTACGACTTCAACACCGAAATCCTCGCCGCCTCGATCCGCACGGTAAACCACGTCAAGCTTGCAGCCCTGATCGGCGCCGACGTCGCAACCGTGCCGCCGGCGACCCTCAAGGCACTGGTCAAGCACCCCCTCACCGACAAGGGCCTCGAAACCTTCCTCGCCGACTGGGCCAAGACCGGCCAGAAGATTGGTTGATCGGTCGAAGCCCAAGCATGAAAAACCCCGCTTCGAGCGGGGTTTTTTCTTACCTGCGGAACTCGGCGCCGGGGTCCCGCGCCAAATCCTCGACCGTGTGCTTTTGCAATAGGCCCGCCACCTCGGCCGCGTCTCCGTGCAGGAGATCTGGTGCGATCGGCTTGCCGACTGTGATCTCGAACGGCCGGTTCTTCTTGTTGAGAAGCTCGTGAAACACCGTCATGTCGCGCATCTCGGTCGAGTATTTCGACAAGAAGTAGAACAGCCCCGAATTGCGCGCGGAGATGTGCGCGGGCACGACCGGCACGTTGTAGCGCCGCGCGAGCGCCACGAAGGAAGGCTGCCAGGGCCGCTCCGTCAGCTTGTTCTGGTTCCAGTACGCGATGCGGCCGGACGGAAACAGCACCACTGCGCGATCGTTAGCGAAGGCCTTGGCCGTCATTTCCAGCGTGTCGCGGCTCTTCGAATGGCTCTTCTCGCCCTGCCGCCACTCGACGGGGATGATCAGGTCGCGCAGGCCCGCCGAGACGCGAAGCGCGTCGCGATTGGCGAAGATCGACAGATCGTCGCGCACCGGCTTCATCAGGTCGTAGACGGCGATGCCGTCGGCGATGCCCGTCGGATGGCTCGGCGCGAGCACGAAGCCGCCGGTCTTTGGAATGTTGTCGAGCCCGGTCACCGTCACGTCGAGCGCCAGCAGCTTCGACAGATAGTCGAAGGCCGCGATGCCCGGCAGCGGCGCCATGTCGTTGGCCATCGAGACGGCGAGATCATAGTCGAAATAGCGGTAGATCAAGGGCCGCAGCGCCGGCCAGGCCGGGTTGCGGGACAGATGCGTCGCACGTTCGGCGATGAGCTGGTCGACCACGTGGTCGCGCGGCTTGGCCGAAGGCATCAGGTAGCTGATGATCGAGGTGAGACTTAACGGCGCCTGCCGAAGATTCATTCTATGCACTCCGTCACGCGCCTTCATCGCCGAACGGGATGACGCGGCCATGACATTCTTGCAAGAATGAGTCTGGTAACAAAAAGTTCCTGAATAACAGCTAACGTGTAGATAGCCTTCGCTTCTCGAACGCAATCGCAGGTCGAACCGTTTCAGAAGCACCCGACCGGCGGACGCCCACAGGCGCCCGCCTTGTTGGGCCAGCTCAAGCTACAACGTTCACGATCCGCTGCGGCACGACGATGACCTTGCGCGGCGCCTTGCCTTCGAGCGCCTTTTGCACGACGTCGAGCGCGAGCGCCGCAGCTTCCACGGCCGACTGGTCCGCGTCGCGCGCGATCGTCAGATCGCCGCGCTTCTTGCCATTGACCTGAACCGGCAGCGTGATCTCATCATCGACGGTCAGCGCCGCGTCGAATTGCGGCCAGCGTTGATCCGCGACCATGCCCTCGCCGCCCAGCGCCGCCCAGCACTCTTCTGCCAGATGCGGCATCATCGGGGCCACCATCACGAGCAGCTTGTCGAACGCGTCGCGCAGCGCCGCCTTGTCCGCATTGCTCGCCGACGCCAGTCCCTGTACGCGCGGCGCCAGAGCGTTGACCAGTTCATAAAGCCGCGCGACGGCCTTGTTGAAGCCGAGACGCTCGATATCGGCGCCGACCGCCTTCACCGTCTTGTGCGCGAGCTTCGATATTGCAGCAGCATCGCCTTCCCGTGCGGGCTCGCCCACGACGCCCTTCAGCGGCTCCGAGGCCTCTGAGGCCAACCGCCACACGCGCTGGACGAAGCGGTGTGCTCCCTCGACGCCCGCTTCCGTCCAGATCACGTCGCGGTCCGGCGGCGAATCCGACAGCATGAACCAGCGCGCCGTGTCCGCACCATAGCTGGCGATGATGTCGTCCGGGTCGACCACGTTCTTCTTCGACTTCGACATCTTCTCGATCGAGCCGATGGCAATGTCTTCACCGGTCGAAATCAGCGTCGCACGCCGCGCGCCGTCGACTTCCTCCAGCTTCACCTCAGCCGGCGTCACCCAGCCCTTCGCCCCGCGATAGGTCTCGTGGACGACCATGCCCTGCGTGAACAGGCCCTCGAAGGGTTCCTCGACGCTGTTCAGATGCCCTGTCGCCTTCATCGCCCGGGCAAAAAAGCGCGAATAGAGCAGGTGCAGGATCGCATGCTCGATGCCGCCGATATACTGGTTGACCGGCAGCCAGCCGTTCGGCCCGTCGACATGGGCGAGATCGGTCGGCCGGTCCTCGTTCCACGGATCGGTGAAGCGGGCGAAATACCACGAGGAATCGACGAACGTGTCCATCGTGTCGGTGTCGCGGCGCGCGTCCTTGCCGCAATTCGGGCAGGCAGCGTGCTTCCAGGTCGGATGGTGGTCGAGCGGGTTGCCCGGCTTCTCGAACGAGACCTCGTCGGGCAGTCGCACTGGCAATTGATCGGCCGGCACCGGCACCGCGCCGCAATCGTCGCAATGAATGACCGGGATCGGGCAGCCCCAGTAGCGCTGGCGCGAGATCAGCCAGTCGCGCAGGCGGAACTGCACCTTGCGCTGCGCCTGCGGACGGTTGCCGAGCGTCGAGGATTCCAGCCGCGCGGCGACCTCTTCGAACGCGTCCTTCGGCGTCATGCCGTCGAGGAAGCGCGAATTGATCATCACCCCGTCGTCCGTATAGGCCTCGTCGATGATCTGGAAATTCGCCGCGTCGCCGTCCCTCGGCATCACTACCGGCACGACCGGCAGTCCGTACTTGTTGGCGAAGTCGAGGTCGCGCTGGTCGCCCGACGGGCAGCCGAAGATCGCGCCCGTGCCGTAGTCCATCAGGACGAAATTAGCGACATGAACAGGCAGCGTCCAAGTCTCGTCGAAGGGATGGACGACGCGGATGCCGGTGTCGAAGCCCTTCTTTTCGGCCGTCTCGATCTCGGCTGCAGACGTCCCGCTGCGCTTGATCTCCGCGATGAAATCCGCGAGCGCCGGGTTTTTCTCCGCCGCCTTCTTCGCCAGCGGATGGTCGGCCGCGATCGCCATGAAGGACGCGCCGAAGATGGTGTCGGGCCGGGTCGTATAGACTTCGAGCTCGCTCTCGCCTTCAGGCGCGGTCGCCGGGTCCAGCTCCCAGCGAAGCTGCAGGCCTTCCGAACGGCCGATCCAGTTCGACTGCATCAGCTTGACCTTCTCGGGCCAGCGGTCGAGCGTGTCGAGCCCGTCGAGCAGGTCCTGCGCCATCGACGTGATCTTGAAGAACCACTGCGTCAGGTCGCGCTGTTCGACCAGCGCGCCGGAGCGCCAGCCGCGTCCGTCGATCACCTGCTCGTTGGCGAGCACGGTCATGTCTTCGGGGTCCCAGTTGACCTTGGCGTTGCGGCGCTCGACGAGGCCTGCCTGCCAGAAGTCGAGGAACATCTTCTGCTGGTGCTTGTAGTAGCTCGGGTCGCAGGTCGCGAATTCGCGCGCCCAGTCGAGCGACAGGCCCATCGTCTTCAACTGGCCCTTCATCGTCTCGATATTGGCATAGGTCCAGTCGCGCGGATTGACCTTGTTGTCGCGCGCGGCATTCTCGGCCGGCAGGCCGAAGGCGTCCCAGCCCATCGGATGCAGGACGTTGTATCCGGCAGCCCGCTTGTAGCGCGCCACGACGTCGCCCATCGCATAGTTGCGCACATGGCCCATATGGATGCGCCCCGACGGATAGGGGAACATCTCGAGCACGTAGTATTTCTCGCGCGGATCGTCGTTCTGCGTGGCGAAGAGCTTGGCCTCGTCCCAGGCCTTCTGCCATTTCGGTTCGCTTGCGCGCGGATTGTATCGTTCGGTTGCCATGACCTGCTTTTCGCCGGATAAGGTGCTCGAAAATTCGACCGGTCTTCACCACGGATAAGGTCAAAGATCAACTCTATGTGGAGTCTCGAAGCCCATATGTCCGACGCCGTCGCCCGTCTCGCCGAAGTTCAAGCCAAGATTGCCAAAGCACGCGAAGGCGCCGGACGGTCTGACGCGGTCACGCTCGTCGCCGTTTCGAAGACCTTCGAGGCCGACGCGATCCGCCCCATCCTCGACGCCGGCCAGCGCGTCTTCGGCGAGAACCGCGTGCAGGAGGCGCAAGGCAAATGGCCCGTCTTGCGCGAAGCCTTCCCCGATCTCGAACTCCATCTGATCGGCCCGCTCCAGTCCAACAAGGCAAAGGAGGCAGTCGCCCTCTTCGACGTCATCGAGACCGTCGACCGCGAGAAGATTGCCGCTGAGCTGGCCAAGGAAATGGAAAAACAGCGAAAGCGCCCGCGGCTCTACGTCCAGGTCAATACCGGGCTGGAAGACCAGAAGGCCGGTATCGCCCCTCGCGAGACCGCCGCCTTCGTCAAACGTTGCCGCGAAACCCACGGCCTCGCCATCGAAGGCCTGATGGCGATCCCGCCCGCCGACGAAAACCCCGGCCCCCACTTCGCCCTCCTCGAAAAGCTCGCCCGCGAATCCCGCGTCCAAAAGCTCTCCATGGGCATGTCCGGCGACTACGAGACTGCAATCCAGTTCGGCGCGACCTCGGTGCGCGTCGGGTCGGCGATCTTCGGGAGCCGGTAAGGGCGACTGGCAGCGATGGGCGGTCGGTGCTATATAGCTAGCCAGTCTAGCTAGCATTGGACGTGCTTGATGAACTGGCAACTTCAGGATGCGAAGAACCACCTTTCGAAGGTTGTTGAGAAGGCTCTCACCGAGGGCCCGCAGACGGTGACGCGCCGTGGGAAGCGAACCGCTGTCGTGCTATCGGTCGAGGAATACGATCGGCTGACGAAGGACAAGGACAGACCGTCATTCATCGAACACCTCCTGTCGGGCCCCGAGTGGCCGGATGATTTGTACAAAGAAGTCAACCGCCGTTCGAAGACACCCAGCAGACCGCCGATCGACTTTTGACTTATCTCCTGGACACCAACATCGTTTCCGACTTGCGCAAGCGACGCGCACCGGTCGTGCAATGGATATCCGACAAGACTTCCGCCCAGTTGTTCATCAGCGTTCTCACGCTGGGAGAAATCGCGCGCGGCGTGACGATGAAGGCGCGCCGCGACCCCGCCTCGGCAGCGCACCTGGGCGCATGGCTCGAACGCACACGAACGACCTTTGCGGATCGCGTCATCGAGGTCTCTGAAGACATCGCTGTGGAATGGGGCCGACTTTCGGTTGCACGCACCCGCAGCGATATCGACGGGCTCATCGCGTCGACAGCCATCGTCCACGGGCTGACCATTGTCACGCGCAACGTTGCTGACTTCACGGATGCCGGCGTCCGCGTGGTTAATCCCTGGAATCTCTGACCATCCGTCAGTGAATCACCAACTCCCCGCTGACATTCCGCCACTCGTTCGGCGAAATGAGCTTCTTGTGCGTGTAGCTCACCGAATGGAGTGGTCCGTCGAGCTTTTCGCGCCAGAAGTCGAGGAAGCGGAAGAGTTCGGGGAATTTCGGCGCGAGATCGTAATGTTGCCAGATGAAGGTCTGCAGCAGGCCGGGATGATCCGGCATCCGGTAGAGGATCTGCGCCGTCGTCAGGCCGTAGCCTTGGAGCATCAGCTCCATTTCACGTGTACGTTGCATGGTTCGCACCCCGCAGTCGCATATGAAGCAGGGTCAGTGTGCGGCCCAAAGACTTAACCGTCTACTTAATCACTCATCGCTCAAGCGAAATTTATCGCTTTGAATCAGATGCTTGGCAGCGTCGTGAGCGAAGTGCTGCCGACCTTGCGAGACAGACCCGCGCCGCACCCATCGTCTAATGTTGTGCCTGCGGCCCAAATGCTAATAATGCCCGCATCTTGAGCGGCCGTGCCCGCAAAATAATCCTGATCGGGAGGAACTGCATGTCCGAGGTGAAAGTCCATCGCGTCAAGCCGGAATGGAAAAAGCGCGCGCTGATCGACAAGGACACTTACGAGAAGTGGTACAAGGATTCGATCAAGAACCCGGAAAAATTCTGGGACAAGCACGGCAAGCGCATCGATTGGTTCACGCCCTACACCAAGGTCAAGAACACCTCCTTCGACGGCAAGGTTTCGATCAAGTGGTATGAAGACGGCCGCACCAACGTCTCCTACAATTGCATCGACCGCCATCTAAAGAAGCGCGGCGATCAGGTCGCCATCATCTGGGAAGGCGACAACCCGTATGACGACAAGAAGATCACCTATAACGAGCTCTACGATCACGTCTGCCGGCTCGCCAACGTCCTGAAGGCACGCGGCGTCAAAAAGGGCGACCGCGTCACCATCTACATGCCGATGATCCCCGAGGCGGCTTATGCCATGCTCGCCTGCGCGCGGATCGGCGCGATCCATTCGGTCGTCTTCGGCGGCTTCTCGCCCGACGCGCTCGCTGGCCGCATCGTCGATTGCGAATCGACCTTCGTCATCACCGCAGACGAGGGGCTGCGTGGCGGCAAGTCGATCCCGCTCAAGGAGAACACCGACAAGGCGATCGACATCGCGGCCAAGAACCACGTCATGGTCAAGAACGTGCTGGTCGTGCGCCGCACCGGCGGCAAGATCGGTTGGGCGGAGGGCCGCGACCTCTGGTATCACGACGAGGTGCGCGCGGCAAAGCCGGACTGCAAGCCCGAAAAGATGAAGGCCGAGGACCCGCTTTTCATCCTCTACACCTCCGGCTCGACCGGAAAGCCCAAGGGCGTGCTCCACACCACCGGCGGCTATCTCGTCTACGCCTCGATGACGCATGAATATGTCTTCGACTACCACGAGGGCGATATCTACTGGTGCACGGCGGATGTCGGCTGGGTCACCGGCCACTCCTACATCGTCTACGGGCCGCTCGCCAACGGCGCGACGACGCTGATGTTCGAGGGCGTGCCGAACTATCCGAATGCCGGCCGGTTTTGGGAAGTCATCGACAAGCACCAGGTCAACATCTTCTACACGGCCCCCACCGCCATCCGCGCGCTGATGGGTGCGGGCGACGACCATGTGAAGCGCTCCTCGCGCAAGTCCCTGCGGCTGCTCGGCTCGGTCGGCGAGCCGATCAACCCGGAAGCGTGGGAGTGGTACTACAACGTCGTCGGCGACAAGCGCTCGCCCATCGTCGACACCTGGTGGCAGACCGAGACCGGCGGCATCCTCATCACCCCGCTCCCCGGCGCCATCGACCTCAAGGCCGGTTCGGCCACGAAACCCTTCTTCGGCATCCAGCCGCAGCTCGTCGACAATGAAGGCCAGGTGATCGAGGGCGCCGCCGACGGCAATCTGTGCATCACCGATTCATGGCCGGGCCAGATGCGCACGGTCTATGGCGACCATGAGCGCTTCATCCAGACCTATTTCTCGACCTACAAGGGCAAGTACTTTACCGGCGACGGCTGCCGGCGCGACGCCGACGGCTACTACTGGATCACCGGCCGCGTCGACGACGTGCTCAACGTCTCCGGCCACCGCATGGGTACGGCGGAAGTCGAATCCGCCCTCGTCTCCCACGACAAGGTCTCGGAAGCCGCCGTCGTCGGCTACCCACACGATCTAAAGGGCCAGGGCATCTATTGCTACGTCACGCTGATGGCCGGCGAGGCAGGTAACGAGGACCTGAAGAAGGAACTCGTCGCCCATGTCCGCAAGGAGATCGGCCCGATCGCCTCGCCCGACAAGATCCAGTTCGCCCCCGGCCTGCCGAAGACGCGCTCCGGCAAGATCATGCGGCGCATTCTCCGGAAGATCGCCGAGGACGATTTCGGCGCGCTCGGCGACACCTCGACGCTCGCCGATCCCGCCGTCGTCGATGACCTCGTCTCGAACCGCCAGAACAAGAAGAAGTAGCGGAGTGCGCGCCGCCTCGCCGGGCGGCACAGCCCGCCAGGCCGCCAACAAAAAAACCCGCCTTGCCGGCGGGTTTTTCGAACTGGACTTCGCGTCCGGCTTAGATGCCGAGATTGGCGAACTTGTTCTTGAACTTGGAGACGCGGCCGCCGCGATCGAGCATCGACTGGTTGCCGCCGGTCCAGGCCGGGTGCGTGCTGGGGTCGATGTCGAGGTTCATCGTGTCACCTTCCTTGCCCCAGGTCGAACGGGTCATGTACTCGGTGCCATCGGTCATGACGACCTTGATGCTGTGGTAGTCGGGGTGGATATCGGCTTTCATCGGTCTTGTCCTAATGTCTCGATCGGGAGCACGGAGCCAATGCCTGCGGCGATTGCGCCCGCTCCGGGCACTTGAAGCTGCGACCGTCAGGGTCTACGGCTTCGAAAAACGTCGGCTGGCCTATACAGGAGCCGAATTTGAATCACAAGAGCGCGCCGGCGAAATCGCAAACAGCGCCGGCCCGCGGACGCCGAGGACACCATGAGACCCGCAGACGCTGAAGCCGAAGCCCGCCGGCGCTCGCTTCGCCCCTTGCGCACCATGCTGCCCTACATGCTGCGCTATCGCGGCAAGGTCGCGGGCGCGCTGTTCTTCCTGTCGCTGGCGGCGCTGACGACGCTGACGCTGCCGCTCGCGGTGCGCCGGATGATCGACCACGGCTTCACCGGCTCCGACGACCAGCTCATCACCAACTACTTCTCGATGCTGATCGTCATCGCGGTGGTGCTCGCCGCCGCCTCTGCCGGGCGCTACTATTTCGTCATCACCCTCGGCGAGCGCGTCGTCTCCGACGTGCGCCGCGACGTTTTCGCCCATGTCGCGCGTCTGTCTCCGGGCTTCTTCGACACGGTGCAGTCGGGCGAAATCATATCCCGGTTGACCGCCGACACCACGCAGATCAAGTCCGCCATGGGCGCGACCGCCTCGGTCGCGCTGCGCAACGTCATTCTCGGCACCGGTGCGCTGACGATGATGGTCGTCACGAGCCCCAAGCTCTCCGCTCTCGTCATCGCCGCGATCCCGCTCATCGTGCTGCCGCTCGTCGCATTCGGCCGCTCGGTGCGGGCGAAGTCGCGCCACGCCCAGGACACGCTGGCCCACGCCACCGCCTATGCGAGCGAGCAGATCGGATCGGTACGCACGCTCCAGGCCTTCACCAACGAGGCGCTGGTCACCGGCCGCTATTCGAGCGCCGTCGAGGAAGCCTTCGAAGCCGCACGTCTCTCCGTCTTCGCCCGCTCCTTCCTCACATTCTTCGCCATCCTGACGATCTTTTCGTCCATCGTCGGCGTCCTCTGGTTTGGCTCGCGCGACGTCCTGACCGGCGAGATGAGCCCCGGCACGCTGTCGCAGTTCCTGCTCTACGCCGTCTTCGCCGCCGGCGCGCTCGGAGCCCTGTCGGAGGTCTGGGGCGAGCTCTCCCAGGCCGCCGGTGCCGCCGAACGGCTGACGGAACTCCTGGCCGAGCAACCGCATGTCGCCGAGGCGACCAACCCCATTCCCCTGCCCGTCCCCGCCCGGGGCGAGGTCGTCTTCTCCGACATTTCCTTTGCCTATCCCGTCCGGCCCGGCCAGTCGGCCATCCAGTCGCTCGATTTCACCGTCCAGCCCGGCGAGACGGTCGCCATCGTCGGCCCGTCGGGCGCCGGCAAAAGCACGATCTTCTCGCTTCTCCTGCGCTTTTACGATCCCTCCGCCGGCGCGATTCTCGTCGACGGCGTCGACATCCGGCAGGCTTTGCTCGACGATCTGCGCGCACGCATCGCCATCGTCCCGCAGGACGTGACGATCTTCGCCGCAACCGCCGCCGAGAACATCGGCTTTGGCCGGCCGGGCGCGACCCGCGCCGAGATCGAGGCGGCCGCGCGCGACGCCCACGCCGAAACCTTCATCCGCAATCTCGACGCCGGCTTCGACACCGAGCTTGGCGAGCGCGGCGTTACCCTTTCCGGCGGCCAGCGCCAGCGCGTCGCCATCGCCCGCGCCATCCTGCGCGACGCGCCGATCCTGCTCCTCGACGAAGCCACCTCCGCCCTCGACGCCGAAAGCGAGACGCTGGTCCAGGCTGCACTGGAGCGCCTGATGGAAGGCCGCACCACCCTCGTCATCGCCCACCGGCTGGCGACCGTCCTCAAGGCCGATCGCATCCTCGTCATGGATCAGGGTCGCATCGTCGAAACCGGCACCCATGAAAGCCTGGTGCGCCAAGGCGGCACCTACGCCCGACTCGCCAGCCTGCAATTCGACGCCGGGGCCGAGGCGTTCAGAAGGGCTGCGGAGTAGGGATCGGCCTGCTGGTCATTCCTTCGCACCCCCTCCGTCCCGTCGGTCCCCCTCCCCCGCTTCGCAGGGGAGGATTTTCCGTACAGGACGGCCGCGGCCTAGATCCTCCCCTGCGAAGCGGGGGAGGGGGACCGCCGTAGGCGGTGGAGGGGGCGCACGTCATCGCGTCCTGACCTTTGCTCCTTGCTGGCGTTCGTCGGCCGCACATCACCCCAGCAAATCACGCGCCGTCCGCATGAAGATCCGCGCCCCGATCGGGATCAGATCGTCGGGAAAATCATAGTCCGGATTGTGCAACTGCGGATGGTTCTCGCCCGCCCCCAGAAACAGCATCGCCGACTTCGCCCGCCGTCCGAAATGGCCGAAATCCTCCGACGCCCGCATCGGCAGTTCGGCCTCGTCATGCGAAATGCCTTCCGCGTCCATCGCCGCGCGCAGATGCGACACGGCCTCCGGCGCATTGAGGCTGGCGACGAAGATTTCGTGATAGTCGATTTCACAACCGAGCCCGGCCCGCGCCGCCGCATCCTTCGCCAGCGCCTCGGCAGAGGCGACGAGATCGGCCATGCGCTCGTCGAGCCGCGTGCGCAGCGTCACCCAGACTTCGGCCCGTCCCGGCGCGATGCCGAACACCGCCTCGCCCATCGATGCGTGGGTCACGGTGACCATCGCGAAATCATCCTCGCTGAACCGTCCGCCGCCAAGCGCGGCAAGCTTCGGCATCAGTTCGGCGACCGCCGGCATTGGCGACGTGCCGGTCTCTGGCATCGAGGAATGCGCGGTCTTGCCGGTCAGGACGATCCGCATCCCGCGCGAGGCGCAGTTGACGACGCCCACCTTCAGCCGCACATGGCCGAGTGGCGTTCCGGGCAGATTGTGCAGCGAAAACGCGAAGTCGGGCAGAATCGCATCGTAGCGCGGATCGGCGACGACGCCGGCCGCGCCCGCGCCCGTCTCCTCCGCCGGCTGGAACATCAGCACCACGCGCCCCTTGGCAGGTCGCTCGCGCCCGAGCTGGCGCCCGACCGCGGCGAGGATCGTCGTATGCCCCTCATGGCCGCACATATGCGACTTGCCCGGCACCTTCGAGCGGTGCGGCACGTCGCCAAGCTCCTCGATCGGCAGCGCGTCGGTTTCGGAGCGGAAGAGCACGGTCGGCCCCGGCCGGCCGCTGTCATAGACCACCGCAACGCCGTGCCCGCCGAGCCCGGTCAGGATCTCGTCCGGCTCGGTCGGCGTCAGGAAGGACACGACCTCGCGCGCCGTCTCTTCCTCCTCGCCCGAGATTTCCGGCTGCTCGTGCAGCTTGCGCCGCCAGGCCGTCAGTTCCGCGATGTCGCTATTGGTCAGTTGCATGAAAGTGTCCCTGCTCGAAATCATTGCGCCGCCTTGCGCCCTGCCGCGCGGCCCGAAAAGATGCAGCCGCCGAGAAACGTGCCTTCCAGCGCGTTGTATCCGTGATAGCCCCCACCTCCGAAGCCCGCCGCCTCGCCGATGGCATAGAGCCCGGAAATCGGCTCACCCGATCCGTCCAGCACCCGCGCGTCGAGGTCGGTATGGATGCCGCCCAGCGTCTTGCGGGTGAGGATGTTGAGCCGCACCGCGATCAGCGGCCCGTTCCTCGGATCGAGGATCTTGTGTGGTTTGGCGGTGCGGATCAGCTTGTCGCCCAAATAGGCGCGCGCGCCGCGAATGGCGGTCACCTGCGCGTCCTTGGCGAAGGGATTGTCGATCTGCCGGTCGCGCGCCGCGATCTGCGCCTCCAGCCGGTCATGGTCGATCAGCTCCTCGCCGACGAGCCGGTTCATGCCGGCGACGAGTTCGCCGAGCGAGGAAGAGACGATGAAATCCTCCCCGTTGCGCTTGAACGCCTCGACCGGCGGCGGTGCGCCCTTGCCGCGCCGGCTCTTCACGACCTGAAGCCATTCGCCGGAAGTCAGATCCGGGTTCTGCTCCGAGCCCGACAGCGCGAATTCCTTCTCGATGATCTTCTGCGTCAGCACGAACCAGGAATGGTCGCGCCCGGTCGACAGGATGCGCTTCAGCGTCGAGAGCGTGTCGAAGCCCGGCATGCAGGGCGCTTCGAGCCGCGAGCCGAACGCATCGAACCACATGGAGGACGGCCCCGGCAGGATGCGGATGCCGTGGTTCGGCCAGATCGGCGACCAGTTCTTCAGGCCTTCCGTGTAGTGCCACATCCGGTCTTCGTTGATGACCGCCGCACCCGCCTCATGCGCAATGCCGATCATCCGCCCGTCGACATGGTGCGGCACGCCGGCGACCATCGTCTTCGGCGCAGGTCCCAGCCGCTCCACCGGCCAGTTCTTCCGCACCAGCTCGAAATCGCCGCCGATTCCGCCCGAGGCGACGATCACCGCGCCGGCCGACAATTCGAAATCGCCGGCGATCTCGCGCGTCGACCGTTCGCCGCGGCCCACGGTCGACACCGCCAGCACCTCGCCGGCGACGCCCGTTACCGCACCATTGGTCTTGATCAGCCGGCTCGCCCGATGGCGGAACTTCAAACTGATCCGCCCAGCTTCGACATGCGCCCGCACACGCCGCTCGAACGGTGCGACGACGCCCGGCCCCGTTCCCCATGTGAGGTGAAACCGCGGCACCGAATTGCCATGCCCGGTGGCGAGCGCCCCTCCGCGTTCGGCCCAGCCGACGACCGGAAACCAGCGCATTCCCATCTGGTGCAGCCAGCTTCGCATCTCGCCTGCGGCGAAATCGACATAGGCTTCGGCGACCGTTCGCGGCCACCGATCCTCGTCCCGGTCGAACCCAGCCGAGCCCATCCAGTCGGACAATGCCAGTTCGTGGCTGTCGCGAATCTTCATGCGCCGCTGCTCGGGCGTGTCGACCATGAACAGGCCGCCGAGCGACCAGAATGCCTGCCCGCCGAGCGAGTTCTCGCCCTCTTGCTCGAGGATCACGACGCGCTTGCCGCGATCGCCGAGTTCGGCCGCCGCGACCAGCCCCGCCAGTCCGCCGCCAACGATGATCACGTCGCAATCCATGCCGTGCCTCCCGTTGCGGACTATCTTTCGGTGAGCTTCAGTTCGATGCGCCGGTTGCGGTCGCGCGCCTGCGGCGTGTTGGTCTCGTCGAGCGGCTGGAATTCGCCGAAGCCCGCCGCGACGAGCCGCTCGGCCGGCACGCCGTTGGCGACCAGGAACTTGACGACCGAGATCGCGCGCGCCGCCGACAGTTCCCAGTTGTCGCGGAACCGGCCGGTGCCGGACAGGGGAATGTTGTCGGTATGGCCGTCGACGCGCAGCACCCAGTTGATCTCCGGTGGAATCTCGCGCTGGAGATCGAGGATCGCATCGGCAAGCTTGGCCATTTCCTCCTCGCCCGCCGGGTTGATGATGTCCGCACCGGTAGCGAACAGCACTTCCGACTGGAAGACGAACCGGTCGCCGACGATGCGGATGTTCTCGCGATCCGATAGGATTTCGCGCAGCCGCCCGAAGAAGTCCGAGCGATACCGGTTCAGTTCCTGCACGCGCTGGGCGAGCGCGACGTTCAGCCGGCGGCCGAGATCGGCGATCTTGGCGTTCGATTCCTGGTCGCGCGCCTCCGAAACGTCGAGCGCGGCTTCCAGTGCGCCGATCTGGCTGCGCAGCGCGGCGATCTGCTGGTTGAGGAGTTCGACCTGCGAAAGCGCGCGCTGCGAGACCTGCCGCTCCTCGTCGAGTTCGCCCGACAGCGAACCGATCTGCGCCTCGGCCTCTGCGCCGGCGCCGGAGCCCGCGTCGAGAAGCTGCTGGAGGCGCGAGCGTTCGCTCTCGGCATCGGAGAGCGACGCCTGCAGCGAGGACAATGCGTCCTCCATGTCCTGGCTGCTCGACTGTTCGAGCGCCAGCAATTGCGTCAGTTCGTTGATCTGCGCATTGAGCCGGATCAGCGCCTGGTCGCGGCCGCTGATCTCCTGGGAGAGAAGGAACTGCGCCAGCACGAACACCGACAGCAGGAACATGATGGCGAGCAGAAGCGTCGACAGGGCATCGACGAAGCCCGGCCAGTAATCGACGTTGCGCTGGCTGCGCCTGCCGCGCGCGAGCGCCATGTCAGCTCTTGTCCTGCTTTTCGAGCGCGCCTGCGATGCGGTCGAGCGTGGCGCGCAGTTCGCGCTGCTCGGCGGCCTGGCTCTCCACCCAGTCGCGCATCATCTGCTGCTCGGAGCGCATGTTCTTGACGAGGCCCGAAATGCCGTCGGCAAGGTTGGCCATTGCGGCCGCGACGCGCGGGCTCGACCCGCCGCCCTGCTCCTGCATGGTGCGCAGCCGCTCCGACATCGCCTTGATCTCCTCGGCGGAGCTCGCCCGCGACGGATCGGCGACCGCCATGTCGGAGCCGAGGTCCGTCACCGAGGACAGCCAGTTTTCCAGTTCGATGTAGAACCGATTCTGCGCGCGCCCTGCCTGAAGGTCGAGGAAACCGAGCACCAGCGAGCCCGAAAGGCCGAACAGCGAGGACGAGAACGCCGTGCCCATGCCCTCGAGCGGCGCAGACAGGCCCGCCTTGAGCGAATTCAGGACGTCGTTGGTATCGCCCGAGCCCGGATCGAGCGACTGGATCGTGCTGCCGATCGAGCCGATCGTGCCAAGCAGGCCCCAGAATGTGCCGAGGAGGCCGAGGAAGACCAGCAGCCCGATCAGGTAGCGCGAGATGTCGCGGCTTTCGTCGAGGCGCGTGGCGATCGAATCGAGGATCGAACGCAGCGAATTCGTCGACAGCGCCATGCTCTGCGAGCGCGAAAGCAGCGTGCGCATCGGCGCCAGCAGCACCGGTTCGGTCTCGGCCGACCCTGCGCGGAACGAGTTCACCCACCTGACTTCGCGGAACAGCCGGATGACCTGGCCGAAGGCCAGCAGAATGCCGATCAGGAGCACGCCGAGAATGAGGCCGTTGAGCCCGGGATTGGTCTGGAAGGCCGACGATATCTGGCGATAGAGGATGGCGGCGATGAAGCCGACGATCGCTAGGAAGATGATCATCGAGAAGAGGAAGACCTGGGGGCTGGACAGGCCACGCGGATCGTAATCCGCGTCCTCGGCCGCGCTGTCCGCACCCAGGGTTCTGAAAAAGGCCATGCCTTGCGCCCCGGATTCGTGCCGCATTTCAATCGTTCACGACTGTAAACGCAATCATGGCGAAATTGAAAGAACGCGAACCGCCGAATGCAGGGGACGACCCTCGATACGAGCCTAGACGGGCTTCGCGAGAGTTTTCAGCAGCGCCTTGTGGATCAGTTCGTTGCCGGCAACGATCGAACCGCCCGAAAGCACGTCCTGTCCGCCGGTGCGGTCGGAGGTGAAGCCGCCCGCTTCGCGCACGATCAGCATGCCGGCAGCCATGTCCCAGGCCGCCAGCCAGTCTTCCCAGTAGCCGTCGACGCGGCCGGCGGCGACATAGGCAAGGTCGAGCGAGGCGGCGCCCATGCGGCGGATGCCGGCGACTTCGCCCATCACATTGCGCAGATCGACCAGCGCCTTGCCGTGATGGCCGCGGCCCAGATGCGGAATACCTGTGGCGATCACCGCGTCGGAGAGCTTGGAACGGGCCGCGACGCGCAAGCGCCGGTCGTTCATGAACGCACCGCCGCCGCGTTCGGCGGTGTAGAGCTCGTCCATCGCCGGGTTGTAGACCACGCCGGCAACGACCTGGCCCTGACGCTCCAGCGCGATCGAGACGGCGAAAATCGGGATGCCGTGCAAAAAGTTGGTGGTGCCGTCGAGCGGGTCGACGATCCAGGTATGCTGGCCGTCATCGCCCTCGATCGCGCCGCGCTCTTCCATCAGGAAGGAATAGCCCGGCCGCGCGCGCGACAGTTCGGCGTGGATGATTTCCTCTGCCTTGCGGTCCGCCTGGCTGACATAGTCGCCGGGCCCCTTGAGCGAGACCTGCAAATTCTGCACCTCGCCGAAGTCGCGCGACAGCGACCGCCCGGCCTTCATCGCGGCCTGGACCATCACATTGAGAAGTGCAGAGCGTGCCATCAGAAAATTCCAAAGTTGGGCGCGAGCCGGGTGCGCCGGGATTTTGGGCGGGGCGAGGCGAAAATGGCTGATCGCGAGAACCGGAGCGGAGCGTACATCAGTACGTGAGCACCGGAAGCGCAGCGAGCAGCCATTTGCAGGCCGTCCCGGCCGAAATAGCGGTGCAGCCTAATCGGCGCGGCGCACGTAGGTTATTTCGTTTGTATCGACGACGATCTTCTCGCCCGACGAGATGAAGGGCGGGACCATGACGCGGACGCCGTTTTCCATCACCGCAGGCTTGTAGGAAGACGCTGCCGTCTGGCCCTTCACGACCGGATCGGCCTCGGCAATGGTCAGCGTGACATAGTCCGGCAGCGAGATGCCGATCGGCTTGTCCTCGTAAAGCTCGACCGTCACCTTCATGCCGTCCTGCAGGAAGGCCGCGCGCTCGCCGACGAAATCCTTGAGAAGTTCGAGCTGCTCGTAGCTTTCGTCATCCATGAACACCAGCGCCTCGCCCTGCTCGTAGAGATAGGAGAAGTCCTTCTGTTCGAGGCGAACCTTCTCGACCGTCTCGGCGGCGCGGAAGCGCTCGTTGAGCTTGGTGCCGTTGATGAGGTTCTTGAGCTCGACCTGGTTGTAGGCGCCGCCCTTGCCGGGCTTCACCGCATTGGTCTTGACCGCGACCCACAGCCCGCCATCGTGTTCGATGACATTGCCGGGACGGATTTCATTGCCGTTGATCTTCGCCATGATCGTCTTTCGCAAGATGGGGAAATGGGCGCGCGGCCGCAATTACGGCCTCCAAGACCATAAAATGGGCCGTCAGGCAAGGCTAAGGCTGATCTTCCTCGCCGTTCTGCGCGTCGGGATCGGCAGCAGCTTCGCCGTCCTGCGGCTCCTGCAGGGCCGCCGGGCCTGAACTTCCCCGCTCGATATCGGCCATGCGGGCGCCGGCCTGTTCGAGCTCCGCCTCGGTGAGGCCGGCAAGGTGATCCTCCATCACCGGATCGACGAGCCCTTCGCGCTTGGCCAGCATGTACCATGCCGCCGCCGCGATCGGATCGCCCTCGACGCCCATCCCTGCCCAGTAGAGCTTGGCCAGCCGGTTGCGCGCCGCGACGTTGCCGCCTCTGGCCGCAAGTTCGATCCAGCCGAAGCCCGTCTCCATGTCGCGCGCGCCGCCGACGCCTTCGACGAGCCAGGAGCCGAGTTCGACCTGCGCGGTATCGAAATTCTGCTGCGCGGCCCGGACGAGCCAGCCGCGCGCGGCATCGAAATCGGGCTCTTCGCCCTGTGTCAGCATCAGCGCAAACGCGTATTGCGCATCGGCGAGGCCGGCGCGCGCCGCCCGCTCGAAATAGACCAGCGCCTCGCGCTCATCCGCCTCGTTGCCGGCTTCGTTGATCAGGAGCTGGCCGAAATTGAACTGCGCCATCGGATTGCCGGCATCGGCCGCGGCCTTCATCAGATCATTGGCGCGCGTGCGGTCGCGCGGCAGGAATTCGCCGTCGATCAGCATCAGGGCGGTCTGGAACTGCGCTTCGGGCACGCCCTGCTCGGCCGCCGCCTCGTACCATCTCGCCGCCTGCTCGCCGTCGCGGCGCACGCCGAGCCCGCGCGCGTAGATTTCCGCAACCAGCGTCTGCGCCGCCTTGTCGCCGGCCTCGGCGCGCGGCAGGGCGAGCTTGAGCGCCGTGATGTAGAGCCCGCGCTGGTAGGCGCCATAGGCCTGGTCCGGCTCGCGTCCGCCGAAGCGGCTCGGCGCGACTTCGGACGCCTGCGGCCCGGTCACCTGCCCGCCATCCTGGGCGAGCGCAGGCGTCGCCAGCGCGGCGATGATCAGAAGCGCGAAAAGCGGGTCATTCCTCATCGAGACGCGGCGCCCTTTCGTCCAGAAGCGCATTCAGCGCTGCGACCCGCGCGGCGGGATCGTCATGGGCGAACACCGCCTGCTCGACGGCGACGAAATCGACGCCCGTCCCGGCCACGACCGCTACGCTCTCGTCAGAAGATCCAGCCATCACGATGCAGGGCACCGCGACCATCTCGCCCCACCACTCGCCGAGCGAAAGGTTGCGCGGATGCGCCTCCGGCTTGGTGTCGTAGCCGAACCGGCCGAAGAACATGTAGTCGGGCTGCGTTTCGCCGAATTCCAGCGCATCGTCCCGTGTCTTCACGCCGCCGGTGCCGACCATGATCTTGCCGCCGTGGCGCTCGATCATGTCGGCGAGGTCGGCCTTCGATCCTTCGAAATGCAGCCCGTCGGCCTTGGCCCGCATGGCGACCCGCGCATCGCCCTCGACGATGACGGCGACGCCCTTTTCCTGGATCGCCGGCGTCACGCCTTCGACGAAGGCGAGATAGTCCTGCTCCGAACGCGCGCCGCGCGGCAGCATCACCGAAGCGACGTCGCCGCCGGCAATGGCCGAAATGATGGCGGCATCTACATCGCCCGACAAGGGCGCGATCAGCACGAGGCGGCAGCGATTGGGAACGGCGTCTGGCATTGCACTCTCTCAGGCGTGGACGCCGATTTGGCGCGCGATCTTGTTGTGATTGCGGCATAAGCCATGCGACACGACTTGACCAGAAGCCACGAAGACCCCGCGCCTTGCTGACCGATCCCTGGTTCTACGCCGCCGCCATCCCTTCCGTCCTGCTCGTCGGCCTGTCGAAGGGCGGGCTCGGCGGCGCAGCCGCGCTCATTGGCGTGCCGCTGATGGCGCTGGTCGTGCCGCCCGTCCAGGCCGCCGCGATCCTGCTGCCGATCCTGATCTTAATGGACATCGTCTCGCTGTGGCTCTGGCGCGGCAATCGTGACACAGCGACCTTGCGCATCATGCTGCCGGGCGCGCTTCTCGGCATCGCCATCGGCTGGCTGACGGCTGCCATCGTCACCGAGGCGATGGTGCGCCTCATCGTCGGCGTCGTCGCGCTCGCCTTCTTCCTGCGCTGGTTCGCCACCCGCATGGCCGGCTCCGAGCACCGCGCCAGTCACTCGGTCGCGCGCGGCACCTTCTGGGGCACGGTCAGCGGATTCACCTCCTTCGTCGCCCATGCCGGCGGCCCGCCCTATCAGGTCTACGCGCTGGCGCTCGGCCAGGCGCCGCGCATCTATGTCGGCACCAGCGTCATCTTCTTCGCCATCGTCAACGCGGTGAAGCTCGTGCCCTATTTCGCGCTCGGCCAGTTCGACGCGGCGAACCTGACGGCATCGGCGGTGCTGATGCCCATCGCCCCGCTCGCCACCATCGCTGGTGCATGGATCGTCCGGCGCATGCGCGCGGAGGTCTTCTATCCCTTCATGTACGCCATGGTCTTCATCGTCGCGCTCAAACTCATCTGGGACGGACTGTCGGCCCTGCTTGACGGATAGCGGTCGGGGCGCTTTTCTCGGCATCCGATTTCGGGAGGACACGACCAGCATGACCATCTACGAGCAGCATCTCGGCAAGAACGCGGCCAACCACCAGCCCCTGACGCCGCTCACCTTCCTGGAGCGCGCGGCGAAGGTCTTCCCTGACCACGTCGCCATCGTCCACGGCAAGACCCGCACTACCTACAAGACGTTCTGGGAGCGCGCGCTGCGCCTTGCCTCAGCCCTCGCCACGCGCGGCATCGGCAAGGGCGACACGGTGACGGTGATGCTGTCCAACACGCCGCCCATGCTCGAGGCGCATTATGGCGTGCCGATGGTCAAGGCCGTGCTCCACTCGCTCAACACGCGTCTCGACGCCGCCGCCATCGCCTTCCAACTCGACCACGCCGAGACGAAGGTTCTCATCGTCGACCGCGAGCATTCGAAGGTCGTCGCCGAAGCCCTCGCGCTTTCCTCCGTCAAGCCGCTCGTCGTCGACTATGATGATCCCGAATATTCCGACGACGCCCCCTATCCGAAGGGCGAGCGCATCGGCGCCGAGGACTACGAGGCGCTTCTCGCCGCCGGCGACCCGGATTTCGCCTGGTCGATGCCCGACGACGAATGGGACGCGATCTCGCTCAACTACACGTCCGGCACGACCGGCAACCCCAAGGGCGTCGTCTACAGCCACCGCGGCGCGGCGCTGATGTGCTATGCGAATACGATCCACGCCGCGATGGACAAGCACTGCGTCTATCTGTGGACGCTGCCGATGTTCCACGCCAATGGCTGGTGCTTCCCGTGGACGCTCGCGGTCCAGATCGGCACCCATGTGTGCCTGCGCTGGGTGCGCGCCAGGCCCATGTACGATGCCATTGCCGACAACGGCGTCACGCATCTGTGCGGCGCGCCGATCGTCATGGCGACGCTCATCAACGCCGAGGACAAGGACAAGCGCGACTTCCCGCAGACCGTGACCTTCAACACCGCTGCCGCTCCGCCGCCAGAAGCCGTGCTTTCCGGCATGGCCGATGCCGGCTTTGCCGTCGTCCATCTTTACGGCCTGACCGAGACCTATGGCCCCGCGACCGTCAACGAGTGGAAGGGCGAGTGGGACGATCTCGACAAGGGCGCGCGCACCACGAAGAAGGCCCGGCAGGGCGTGCGCTATGCGGCGCTTGAGGGCCTGACCGTCATGGACCCCGAGACGATGCAGGAAACTCCCGCCGATGGCGAAACGCTCGGCGAGGTCATGTTCCGCGGCAACATCGTCATGAAGGGGTATCTGAAGAACCCGAAGGCCACCGACGAGGCCTTCGCCGGCGGCTGGTTCCATTCCGGCGACCTCGGCGTCATGCACCCCGACGGCTACATCCAGTTGAAGGACCGCTCCAAGGACATCATCATCTCCGGCGGCGAGAACATCTCGTCGATCGAGGTCGAGGACGCGCTCTACAAGCACCCCGCCGTCGCCTCCTGCGGCGTCGTCGGCCGAGCGGACAACAAATGGGGCGAGACGCCCGTCGCCTATGTCGAGCTGAAGCCCGGTCGGACGGCTACGGAGGACGAGATCATCGAGCACTGCCGCACCCTGATCGCGCGCTACAAATGTCCCCGCACCGTTATCTTCGGTGAAGTGCCGAAGACCTCGACCGGCAAGATCCAGAAGTTCCGGCTGCGGGAGATGGCGCGCAGTCTCTAGCGTCGGTCAAAACGGCACAGTTTTCGCCGAATTTTCATCGAAATTTACGTTTCGTTAAGCTTTATAGCTCATTACTATCCCCATCCAGTCTTCTGGATTCTTACCGAGTGGTTGGACCACTTCGTTTGACGCCTCCCTGTTAAACTCCTGAGAGCCGCGCTTCCCGTGGCTCTTTTTTTTGGCTTTCCGACAGGCAGCACGCAGCACATTAACCCTTTGTTAAACATCCGGTTGCCCCCGCGGTGGACAAGGAGCATGGTCGTCCTTGTGACCGGCGGCAATGTGTGGAACATCAGGCTCCACCGCGCCGTTATCGGCACCAGGGCGCAAAAATTCAGGATTTTCGGGGCGTTTGATGAGAATGGAAGTCGGCAGCGGCCAGGCCGCGACGATCAATCTTGCGGAACACCGCGTCTTCTCCGGCTCCTTCAAGAAGCTCTATGGCGAAGGCATGCACCTTGTCGAGGAAGCGGCCGAGTATCTCGATGGGCAAGGCCGGCTCGAAGCGAAATCGCTGTCGCGCATCGCCGCCACGCTCTACGCGGCCGAATCCATGCGCCTGACTACGCGCCTGATGCAGATCGCCTCCTGGCTTCTGCTCCAGCGCGCCGCCAATTCCGGCGAGATGACGCGTGACCAGGTCGCCGCCGAAAAGTCCAAGGTCCGGCTCGACACTGCCTCGGCCTTCGATACCGACCATTCCTGGGGCGAACTCCCCGCTTCCTTCCGCGATCTCGTCGACCGGTCGCTGCGCCTCCAGTCGCTCGTCCGCCGCATGGACGGCGAGGTTTATGGCGCCGACGACAGCTTCGAGCGCCGCGCCGTCAATCCCGTCTCCGATCAGATCACGCTGCTGAAGACCGCTTTCGGGCGCTAGACCAAAAATTCGTTGCTGCTTTGTTCACGCTTTCATGTCATAGCGGACGTGAAAGACGGGGACTTCATGGCAGAGACGATTCGCATCATCGGCATCGATCCGGGCCTGCGCCGCACCGGCTGGGGCATCATCGACGCCATCGGCAATTCGCTGCGCTTCGTCGGCTCGGGCACCATTCGCTCGGATGCCGACATGGACCTCGCCTCGCGGCTTTGCCAGTTGCATGACGGGCTGGAAGCGATCATCCACGCGCATATGCCCGTCGAGGCGGCGGTCGAGCAAACCTTCGTCAACAAGGATGCTACCGCGACGCTGAAACTCGGCCAGGCCCGCGGCATCGCCATGCTCGTGCCGGCGCGCGGCGGCTTGCGCGTTGCCGAATACGCGCCGAACGCGGTCAAGAAGTCGGTCATCGGCGTCGGCCATGGCGACAAGAAGCAGATCCACATGATGGTGAAAGTGCTGATGCCGCGCGCGACCTTCGACACCGACGACGCCGCCGACGCCATCGCCATCGCCATCTGCCACGCCCACCACCGCCAGAGCGTGACCGGCAGGCTCGCATTGGCCGCGGCAGCAGCAGGGTGACGATATGATCGGAAAGCTGAAGGGCACGGTCGACGAAATCGCCGAGGATCATTGCATCGTGGATGTCCACGGGGTCGGCTACGTCGCCTACTGCTCTACGCGCACGCTGGCCGGCATCAGCGGCGGCGAAGCGGTCGCGCTTTTCATCGAAACCTATGTCCGCGAGGACATGATCCGGCTCTACGGCTTCAAGTCGCAGCTCGAGCGCGAGTGGTTTCGTCTGCTGCAAAACAACGTCCAGGGCGTCGGCGCCAAGGTCGCGCTCGCCGTCCTCTCCACGCTCGCCCCGTCCGAACTCGCCAACGCCATCGCGCTGCGCGACATCACCATGGTCGCCCGCGCACCCGGCGTCGGCAAGAAAGTCGCCGAGCGCATCGTCACCGAACTGCGCACCAAGGCCCCCGCCTATGCGGGCGAGGCAACCGGCACGATCGGCCTCAAGCAGGAACTCGGCGAAGGCGTCGCCCCCGCCCCGATCGCCGACGCCGTCTCCGCGCTCGTCAATCTCGGCTACTCCCGCGACATCGCCGCCAATGCCATCGCCGTCGCGCTGAAGACGGCCGGCGAAGATGCCGATTCGTCGAAGCTGATCCGTTTCGGGCTGAAGGAACTGGCGCGGTGAGTATCACACTCGCATTTCTCCTTACATTTTGATAAACGTAAGGAAACGAGGTCGACATGGGTTTCGAAGCGAAGATAACTAGCAAGGGGCAGGCAACCATTCCAGTGGAGGTTCGCGAGCGGCTTGGACTACATGCCGGCGACCGCATCGCCTTCATTGAAGTTGAGCATGGGTTTCTCGTCGTTCCCCGCAACCGACCCGCGGAGAGCATTTTCGGCTTGCTCGCTGCCTATGCAATTCCAAATACGACGATCGAGGATTACAAGCGAGCGGTCGGCGAAGGGATTAGCGACCACGTCTCCGCTCTGCATGGCGAGCAGGGCTCTTGAGGGGTCTCGACACCAATATCCTCCTACGTGCGATGCTGGACGACGACCCGGTCCAATCGGCCGTCGCGCAACGCCTACTGTCGGGTCTCGATCGCGAAACGCCTGCATTTGTAAGCATTCCCGTCACGATGGAATTCTTCTGGGTGCTGCGCTCGCGTTATAAGCTGCCCCGGCCCGCGTTGGCTGGCGCGATTCGCAGCCTCCTGGAGATCGAGCATCTCGAATTTGAGGCATTTGACACCGTTGCAAAAGCTCTCGCAACGTTTGAAACCGGCATCGCGGATTTCGCCGACGCAGTCGTCGCGCTAAGAAACCAGGAACTTGGGGCCAGCGCTACTTTGACATTCGACAAGGCAGCCGCCCGCTCGATCCGATCCATGGAACTCCTCTCGTGACCGCCGCCCCCCGCCTCATCACTCCGGAAAAGCGCGGCGAGGACGTCGACACGACGCTGCGCCCGCAAACGCTCGACGATTTCGTCGGCCAGGCGGCCGCCCGCGCCAACCTGAAGATTTTCATCGAGGCGGCGAAAAACCGGGGCGAAGCACTCGACCATGTCCTCTTCGTCGGCCCGCCAGGCCTCGGCAAGACGACGCTGGCGCAGATCATGGCGCGCGAGCTGGGCGTCAACTTCCGTTCGACCTCCGGCCCGGTAATCGCCAAGGCCGGCGACCTCGCCGCGCTTTTGACCAACCTCGAAGACCGCGACGTCCTCTTCATCGACGAAATCCATCGCCTCAACCCGGCGGTCGAGGAAATCCTTTATCCGGCGATGGAGGATTTCCAGCTCGACCTGATCATCGGCGAAGGCCCCGCGGCCCGCTCCGTCAAAATCGACCTCGCCCGCTTCACGCTAGTCGCCGCGACGACCCGGCTCGGCCTCCTGACGAACCCGCTGCGCGACCGCTTCGGCATCCCCGTCCGGCTCGATTTCTACACCGTCGAGGAACTGGAAAAGATCGTCAGCCGCGGCGCGCGCATCCTGTCCCTGCCGATGAGCGGCGACGGTGCCGTCGAAATCGCCCGCCGTGCTCGCGGCACCCCGCGCATCGCCGGTCGGCTCCTGCGCCGCGTGCGCGATTTTGCCTCCGTCGCCGGCGCTGAGATCGTCGACCGCAAGGTCGCCGACGCCGCGCTGACACGGCTGGAAGTCGACGCGCTCGGCCTCGACAATCTCGACCGGCGTTATCTCTCCATGATCGCGACCAATTTCGGCGGCGGCCCCGTCGGCATCGAGACCATCGCCGCAGGTCTCTCCGAGCCGCGCGACGCCATCGAGGACATCATCGAGCCCTATCTGATCCAGCAGGGCTTCATCCAGCGCACCCCGCGCGGTCGCATGCTGACCGCCAATGCCTGGCGCCATCTCGGGCTGGAAGCCCCGCGCGATCTGGCAGTGCGGCAGACGAGCCTGTTCGAGGATGAATAAGTGTTGAGCATTGCAATCACCCCCCTCTGGCCTGCCGGCCATCTCCCCCTCAAGGGGGGAGATCAGTCTCGTCGCCGACACCGCGTGATCTCCCCCCTTGAGGGGGAGATGGCCGGCAGGCCAGAGGGGGGTGCCTTGGTGGCGACGCATGTCCAGTGATCCCAAGACCCTCGCCGGCGAGCTCACCCCTTTCGGCCACCGCATCCACGCCCGCGTCTACTACGCCGACACGGATTTTTCCGGCGTCGTCTACCACGCCCGCTATCTCGAATTCTTCGAGCGCGGCCGCTCGGACTTCCTGCGCCTCGCCGGCGTCCACCACACGGAGTTGGCCGACGGCAAGCATGGCGAAAGACTCGTCTGGGTCGTCAAGCGCATGGAGATCGACTTTCGCGCCTCGGCGAAGATCGACGACATCCTGACCATCGACACCCGCACCGAAAAGATCTCAGGCGCGCGCATCTACATGGCGCAGGAACTGAAGCGCGGTGACGACGTGCTGGTCACCGCGCGCGTCGAGGCGGCGATCATTTCAGAAGGCGGAAAGCCGCGCCGTTTTCCCAAGGAATGGCAGACGGCCTTCATGCCGCAAGGTATCGATCCCGACTGAGCCCGACGCTCGTCTAAACGCTTCCTTAACCCTAACGGCGCATGAACAAGGCGATGAAAATCGTCGATAACGTCTTGCGCCTTCCTTTCACCAAATTTGGCTTGAACAAGGCCGATCATGGTGCCGTGGGGTCGAGGCCGGCACGCAATCGATGACAACTGACAGGCGCACCTGGAGGAAGGGCGGCTTAGAGCCGTCCGGACTCGTGATGAGGACGTTGGGACCATGGAAACCGTGACTTTGGCCGCACCGGGCGGCGATCATTCGATCTGGGCGCTGTTCTGGCAGGCCGGCTGGGTCGTCAAGCTGGTGATGCTGGGCCTGATCGCGGCCTCGGTCTGGACCTGGGCCATCATCATCGACAAGATCATCGCCTACAAGCGCATGGATGTGTCGCTGAACCGCTTCGAGCAGGTGTTCTGGTCCGGCCAGTCGCTGGAAGAGCTCTACCGCACCCTCGCCGACCGCAAGACCACCGGCATGGGCGCGGTCTTCGTCGCCGCCATGCGCGAGTGGAAGAAGAGCTTCGAGAAGGGCGCCAAGTCGCCCATCGGCCTGCAGACCCGCATCGACAAGGCCATGGACCTCGCCATCACCCGCGAGATGGAAGGGCTGGAAGGCCGTCTCGGCTACCTCGCCTCGATCGGCTCGGCCGCGCCCTTCATCGGTCTTTTCGGCACCGTCGTCGGCATCATGACCTCGTTCCAGGCCATCGCCGGCTCGCAGTCGACCAATCTCGCCGTCGTCGCGCCGGGCATCGCCGAGGCGCTTCTGGCAACGGCGCTCGGCCTTCTCGCCGCCATTCCCGCGGTCATCGCCTACAACAAATTGTCGGCCGACGCCGGCAAGCTGGCCGGTCGCATGGAAGGGTTCTCGGACGAGTTCTCCGCCATTCTTTCGCGCCAGATCGATGAAAAGGTCATGCCGCGCGCGGCAGCGGCCTGATCGCGGCAAGGGAGCTTTACCATGGGTATGGCAGTCGGACAGCCAGGCGGCGGACGCTCCAGGCGCAGGGGCAAGCGCCATGCGCTCGTCTCCGAGATCAACGTCACGCCTTTCGTCGACGTGATGCTGGTGCTGCTGATCATCTTCATGGTCGCAGCCCCGCTCCTGACGGTCGGCGTCCCGATCGACCTGCCCGAATCGCGCGCCGGCGCGCTGAATTCGGAAACGACCCCGATCACCGTCTCTGTCAATGCCGACGGCCAGGTCTATCTGCAGGAGACCGAGATCGCGATCGACGACATCGTGCCGACCCTCGAAGCCGTCGCCACCACCGGCTATGACGAGCGCATCTATGTGCGCGCGGATGGCTCGGCGAACTACGCCATGGTCATGCGCGTGCTCGGCCGCATCAACGGCGCCGGCTATCGCAATGTCGGCCTCGTCACCCTTCCCGAGGATAGCTGAGCAAAGCGATGAAGGCCGGCCTCACAACATCTGTGGCCATGCATGTGGTGCTCATCGGGGCAGGCCTCGTCAGCCTGTCCTCGCCGCGCCCGCTCGAAAGCTCGAACTTCGAATCCTTCCCCGTCGAGATGGTCCCGCTCGCCGAAATCTCGCAGAGCGTCCAGGGCGAGCGTACCGCACCGGTTTCTGAGACGCCGGCACCCGAGCCGACCACCGAGGAAGCGCCGGTCGACAACGCACAGAACATCGGCAACAACCAGGTCGACCTGCCCAATTCCGCGACCGTGCCCGGCAATCGCCCTGTCGATGCCGCATCTGCTCCACCGCCGGCCGAGGAACCGCCCGCACCCGAACCCGTTCAGGAGCCGGCCCCGGCGCCCGAGCCCGAACCGACGCCGCCCCCACCGCCACAGGAAGCCGAAGCCGAGCCTGAACCCGCACCCGTCGAGGAAGCGACGCCGGAACCCGCCGAGGAACCGGCCATCGCCGAGGAACAGCCGCGCGAACTCGTCCAGTTGCCGACGAGCGCGCCGCGCCCGCAGGTCCGCCCCCAGCCGCAACAGCAGCAGGCGACGCGTCCAGAGCCGCAGCGCGAGCCCGAACGCCCCGCGCAGCAGCCCCAGCAGGCGCAGCAGTCGAGCGAGGAAAGTCAGTTCAACGAGGACGAGATCGCCGCGCTCCTCAACCGCGACCAGGCGCAGGGCGGCGGCGCTCAGCGCTCGAGCGAACAGGCCTCGCTCGGCGGCCGTCAGACCACGGGTGCCGTGCTGTCGCAGTCCGAGATCGATTCGCTGCGCAGCCAGGTCTCGCGCTGCTGGAACCCGCCGGTCGGCGCGGCCGAAGCCGAGAACATGGTCGTTTCGATCCGCCTGAAGCTCGACCCCTCGGGCGCGCTCGACGGCAATCCCGAAATCGTATCCGGCGGTGGTTCGTCCATGGCCGAGCGCGCCGCGGCCGACGCTGCCCGCCGCGCCGTGATGCGCTGCGCCCCCTTCAATGCACCGGCCGACAAATATGAAGCCTGGGCCGACGTCCAGTTCAACTTCGACCCGAGCCAGATGTTCTGACCCCACCCGGCATGAAGACCGGACAATGAGGCGAAACCGATGATGACATTCCTCAAGACCTGCCTGGCCATCGGCGCGTTCGCGCTCGGCGGCGCGCTCGTCGCCACCATTCCCGCCCGCGCGCAGCTCCAGATCGACGTCACGCAGGGCGTGGTCGAGCCGATGCCGATCGCCGTCACCGACTTCCTGTCGAGCGACAATGTCGGCGCCGAGATCACCGGCGTCATCGAGGCCAATCTGCGCCGCTCGGGCCTGTTCGCGCCGATTTCCAAGAGCGCTTTCATCGAGCGGATTTCCAATCCCGACGTCGCGCCGCGCTTCAATGACTGGACCGTCATCAACGCGCAGGCCCTCGTCACCGGCCGCGTCACGCAGGAAGCCGATGGTCGCCTGCGCGCCGAATACCGCCTGTGGGACACGTTTTCGGGCCAGCAGGTCGTCGGCGAGCAATATTTCGCCAACCGCCAGAACTGGCGCCGCATCGCCCACATCATCTCGGATTCGATCTACCAGAACCTGACCGGCGAGAGCGGCTATTTCGACACCCGCATCGTCTATGTCGACGAGTCCGGGCCGAAGAACCAGCGCGTCAAGCGCCTCGCCATCATGGACCAGGACGGCGCCAACCAGCGCACCCTGACCGATGGCGGCGCCATCGTTCTGACGCCGCGTTTCTCGCCGACGCGTCAGGAAATCACCTACATGTCCTATGAGGGCGGCACGCCGCAGGTCTATCTCCTGCAGATCGAGACCGGCCAGCGCGAACTCGTCGGCAACTTCCCCGGCATGACCTTCGCCCCGCGCTTTTCGCCCGATGGCCAGCGCATCGTGATGAGCCTCCTGCGCGAAGACGGAAATTCCAACATCTACATGATGGATCTGCGCTCGCGCACAACGACGCGCCTGACCAATTCCAACGCCATCGACACCTCGCCGACCTATTCGCCGGACGGCGCGCGGGTCGCCTTCACGTCGGATCGCGGCGGTCGCCCGCACATCTACACGATGGGCGCGGACGGCTCGAACCCGACCCGCATCTCGTTTGGCGACGGCTCCTATTCGACCCCTGTCTGGTCCCCGCGCGGCGATCTCATCGCCTTCACCAAGCAGAGCGCCGGCCAGTTCCAGATCGGCGTCATGCGCACCGACGGCTCGGGCGAGCGTATTCTCTCGACCGGCCATCTGCAGGAAGGCCCGACCTGGGCGCCGAACGGCCGCGTCATCATGTTCTTCCGTGAAGCTTCCGGTTCGGCCGGGCCGACGCTGCATTCGATCGACCTGACCGGCCGCAACGAACAGCGCATCGCGACGCCGAATTTCGGCTCCGACCCCGCTTGGTCGCCGCTTCTCGAATAGTGCGGCCCGCTCGCAACACATGCGCCGCGCTTTGGCCCCAATTGGCCCTAGCGTCGGCCACGGACGAAAGCGCGGGCGAATCACCGCAAGCCGCCCGCCACGCGATCATCGAAACGAACTCGTAACCCTGCCTGTTGAGGGTCCGTTAACCCCAATGTGGTTACTGGATATTCAACGAAACCCATCTAGTGCGAAGGAGAGGCGGCCATGCGCCGTATCGCAGCCATCACCCGTAGCCCCCTGATCGTCGCATTCGTTGCCGGCCTCGCGCTCGCAGGTTGCGCCAGCAAGCAGACCCCCAACAACGCGGCCGACCTCGGCCTGAGCGGCGGTGCCGGTTCGGGCATCGCGGCGACGCCTGGCTCCAGCCAGGACTTCACCGTCAATGTCGGCGACCGCATCTTCTTCGATACGGATTCGACCGTCATCCGCGCCGACGCCCAGCAGACGCTTGCCCGCCAGGCGCAGTGGCTGAACCAGTACGGCAATTACGGCATCACCGTCGAAGGCCATGCCGACGAACGCGGCACCCGCGAATACAACCTCGCGCTTTCGGCCCGCCGCGCCGCCGCCACCCGCGACTACCTCGTCAGCCAGGGCGTCGCCGCCAACCGCGTGCGCACTATTTCCTACGGCAAGGAACGTCCGGTCGCCGTTTGCGACAACATCTCCTGCTGGTCGCAGAACCGCCGCGCGGTCACCCTGCTGGACGGCGCCGGTAGCTGATCCATTTCGGCAACACCTGCGCGAAACAATCCAAGGCGGCCCCCGGGCCGCCTTTCTTATTGCAGCCGAAAACAAAATTTGGCCGAACTCCGGCGCGCTGGTAGAAGCGAATTGCGGACGCGGCGCCCGGTCGCGCCCCTTCACCGTCATCGTCAAGCGAGAGGCATGATGAAATTTGCAACACTACTGAGCGGTGCGCTCGCCCTGCCGCTTCTGTTCGCCGTCCCGGCGATGGCCCAGACGTCGGACCAGCGCGTCCTTGCCATGGAAGACCAGCTTCGCCAGTTGAACGGCCTCGTCGAGGAACTGAACTTCCAGGTCCTCCAGATGCAGGACCAGCTTCGGCGCATGCAGGAAGACAACGAGTTCCGCTTTCAGGAACTCGAAGGCGGCGGTTCGTCCGGCGGAAGTTCCGGATCGAGCGGCGCTTCGTCCAACGATCAGGGCAACAACGCCCTGTCGCCGCCCGCGACCACCGACACGGCGGACGCCGAATCCCACGGCACGATCCAGCCGCCGGTCGCCGGCGGTTCGAGTGAGAATCTCGGCGCGCCGCCACGCGAACTCGGCTCGATCACTTTCGACGCGCAGGGCAATCCGGTCGGCGCGGGCGTCGCCCAGCCGGTTGCCCCGCAGCCGGGCATCGCCGGAGCGCCCTCCGATGGCACGACCGTCGCGGCGTTGCCTGCCGCAGGCGACGCCGGCCAGCTCTACCGAAATTCCTACGAGTTCATCCTGTCGGGCGACTACGCGACGGCGGAAGCCGGCTTTCGCGACATGATCGCGCGCTATCCCGAGAACGAGCAGATCCCCGACGCCCAGTTCTGGCTCGGCGAAGCCCTCCTCGGACAGGAAAAATACCGCGACGCGGCCGAGACGTTCCTCGCCGCCAGCCGCGATCACCCGCAGTCGCGCCGCGCTCCCGAAATGCTGTTCAAGCTCGGCGTCTCACTCGCAGCGCTCAACCAGCGCGAAGTGGCCTGCGCCACCTTCAACGAGGTCGGCCAGCGCTATCCGCAGATGTCCGAGGCGCTGAAAGAGCGCGTCGAGCAGGAAAAGCAGTTCACCTCCTGCTGACCGGCCGGCCTTTATGCCGCTTGACCCGGACGCGCTTTTCGCGCCCCTCGATCTGGACGACCGGCACACGGTCCTGATCGCCATCTCCGGCGGCAGCGATTCCACCGCCCTTCTCCACCTCTTCAAATCCTTCGCAGACCGCCACGCGCCCGCGCTTCGCATCGTGGCAGCGACCGTCGATCATGGCCTGCGCGCAGCCTCCGCCGGCGAAGCAAAATCGGTCGCGCAGCTCTGCGCAAAGATCGGGGTCGACCACGTCACCATGCGCTGGCAGGGCGAAAAACCCGCGACCGGCATCCAGGCTGCCGCCCGCCTCGCCCGCTATCGGCTCCTGGACGAGGCAGCACAAAAGGCCGGCGCCGATATCGTCCTCCTCGGCCACACCGCCGACGACCAGTCCGAAACGGTTGCGATGCGCCACGCACGGGGTTCGGCAGGCGAAAACCGCCGCGGCGACGCCGGCATGGCACCTGCCGTCCTCTACGCTGACCGCACATGGTTCGTCCGCCCGCTTCTGGGCACGTCCCGCGAAGATTTGCGCGATCATCTCCGGGCCGTCGGCCTCGGCTGGATCGACGATCCGACCAACCGCGACCCCAAGTTCGAGCGCGTGCGAACGCGCGAAACCCGTCCGGAAGCGATGCCCGATCCCGCCGCGCGTCTTGCCGACGGCACTCGCGCGGCCGAACTTATCGCCGCGCACGTCACCCGCCCCTTACCAGGCCTCATCCGCGTCGACCCTCAGCTCCTCGGGCATGAAGGCGGCCTCACGGCGCTGCGCCTCATGCTCGCCGTCACGGGCGGCGCCGAGCACCTTGCCGACGCAGCCCGCTCGGAACGCCTGATCGCCGCGCTCGGAGAACGAAAAGCGCGCGCCACATTGTCGCGCGCGGTCGTCGACAAACGCCGCGGCGCAATCTGGCTCCACCGCGAACATCGCGACCTTCCCGCGCCCGGCCGGCCCGGCATCGGCGCGATCTGGGACGGCCGATTTCGCGTGGTCGCGCCGATCGCCGACGCCCGAACGATCGCCATCACGGGTGCCGCCGCCGGCGAAATGGACACCACCGTTCCGCCTGGCGCCAGCCAAGCCCTTGTTCTGGCCGCACTCATGGCCGAACCGGCCTGCTGGCAAGGCGAAGTGTTTCGGGGCCCCGCCGCGCCGTCGCCGCTGTACCCCGTCCTCGCCCCCTGGCGCCTTTTCCTGCCCTCGTTCGACCTTGCCCCGGCGGCAACACTTCGCCGCCTCTTTGGCCTCCCGGCTCTGCCGCCATCGCCTTGGCGCGACCACATTTTCCGCCGACCTTAACCTCGCTCGCGAGCGACGCTTGGCAAGGGTTCGTGAGCTTCCTATGTTAGCGCGAAGCTCTTGGCTTGGCACTTTGCCCGCGACCTGTGGGCATGAACGGGATGGACGATGAATCCGAATTATCGCAACCTCGCGCTCTGGGCGGTGATCGCCGTCCTTCTGATCGCGCTTTTCAATCTGTTCCAGGCGCCCCAGCAGCGCGGCGCCGCGCGCGAGGTGCCCTATTCGGAATTCATCCAGGAAGTCGATAGCGGCCGCGTCCATTCGGTGACCATCACCGGCAACCGCATCACCGGCACCTATGGCGACTCCTCGCAAGGCTTCCAGACCTACGCGCCGAACGAGGCCAATCTCGTCCAGCGCCTCGAAGAGCGCGGCGTGACGATCAATGCCCGCCCCGAGGCCGACGGCTCGAACTCGATCTTCGGCTATCTCCTGTCCTGGCTGCCGATGATCCTCATCCTCGGCGTCTGGATCTTCTTCATGCGCCAGATGCAGTCCGGCTCCGGCCGGGCGATGGGCTTCGGCAAGTCGAAGGCCAAGCTTTTGACCGAGGCGCATGGCCGCGTCACCTTCGCCGACGTCGCCGGTGTCGACGAGGCCAAGCAGGACCTCGAGGAAATCGTCGAGTTCCTGCGCGATCCGCAGAAGTTCCAGCGCCTCGGCGGCAAGATCCCGCGCGGCGTGCTGCTCGTCGGCCCTCCCGGCACCGGCAAGACGCTCACCGCGCGCGCCGTCGCCGGTGAAGCGAACGTGCCCTTCTTCACGATTTCCGGTTCCGACTTCGTCGAGATGTTCGTCGGCGTCGGCGCATCCCGCGTGCGCGACATGTTCGAGCAGGCCAAGAAGAACGCACCCTGCATCATCTTCATCGACGAGATCGACGCGGTCGGCCGCCATCGCGGCGCCGGCCTTGGTGGTGGGCACGACGAGCGCGAGCAGACGCTGAACCAGCTGCTGGTGGAGATGGACGGCTTCGAGGGCGGCGAGGGCGTGATCGTGATCGCCGCGACCAACCGCCCGGACGTGCTCGACCCCGCGCTGCTGCGCCCGGGGCGCTTCGACCGCCAGGTGGTGGTGGGCCTGCCCGACGTGAAGGGCCGCGAGCAGATCCTGCGCGTGCACATGCGCAAGGTGCCGCTGGCCGACAACGTCGAGCCGATGGTGATCGCGCGCGGCACGCCCGGCTTCTCCGGCGCCGACCTGGCCAACCTCGTCAACGAGGCGGCCCTGTTCGCCGCGCGCGAGAACGGCAAGGACGTGCGCATGGACCACTTCGACAAGGCGCGCGACAAGATCCTGATGGGCGCCGAGCGCCGCTCGATGGCGATGAGCGAGGAAGAGAAGACGCTCACCGCCTACCACGAGGCCGGCCACGCCATCGTCGGCCGGCTGGTGCCGGAGCACGACCCGGTCTACAAGGTCACCATCATTCCCCGAGGAAGGGCGTTGGGCGTGACCATGTACCTGCCCGAGGGCGACAAGTACAGCTACAACCGCACCGCGATCGAGTCGCAGCTGTGCTCGCTGTACGGCGGGCGCGTGGCCGAGGAGCTGATCTTCGGCACCGACAAGGTCACCACCGGTGCGTCCAACGACATCGAGCGCGCGACCAAGATGGCGCGCAACATGGTCACCAAGTGGGGCCTGTCCGACGAGATGGGGCCGATCGCCTACAGCGAGGACGAGGACGAGGTGTTCCTCGGCCGCTCGGTCACCCAGCACAAGAGCGTGTCCGACGACACCGCACGGCGCATCGACGAGGTCGTGCGCGGCATCCTCGACAAAGCCTACGGCCGCACCACCGGGATCCTGACCGAGAACCTCGACAAGCTGCATTCGATGGCGAAGCTGCTGCTGGAATACGAGACCATCGACGTGCCGCAGATCGACGCGATCATGGAAGGCCGCGATCCGCCGCCGCCGATGGGCTGGATCGAGTCGGGCAAGGGCGGCGGCAAGGGCGACGACGGCGATTCGCGCCCGCTGCCCCCGATCGGCGGGCCGGCGGAGCAGACGTAAGGGAAGGGTCGGGACCCCGGGACCCGGGACCCGGAACAGCAGACGCGGCGCCGGAGTACGGCGCCGTTGTCGTTTTCCCGCCAACCATCAACCAGCAACCGCCAACCGATGTTCGATACCGCCCCCCAACTCGACTGTGCCGGCCGCATCCTCCGCCTCGACCGCACCCGGGTCATGGGGATCGTCAACGTCACCCCGGATTCGTTTTCCGACGGCGGCGCGCATTTCGATGTCGAAGCGGCCGTGGCGCATGGCCTGCAGCTGGCGGAGGAGGGCGCCGACATCCTCGACGTGGGCGGCGAATCGACGCGGCCCGCCGCGGACGAGGTGGCGGTCGGGGAAGAGCTGCGGCGGGTGCTGCCGGTGATCGAAAGGCTGGTGAAGGAGACGGCGCTGCCGGTCAGCGTCGACACTTCGAAACCGGAGGTGATGCGCGCGGCGGTGGACGCCGGCGCGGGGATGATCAACGACGTCTACGCCCTGCGCCGCGAAGGTGCGCTGGACATGGCGGCCGCGCTTGGCGTGCCGGTGGTGCTGATGCACATGCTCGGCGAACCGCGCTCGATGCAGGAGGCGCCGGAATACGACGAGGTGGTCGGCGACGTGCACCGGTTCCTGGCAGAGCGCATCTTCGTGGCCGAGATGGCCGGAATCGCGAAGAAGCGGATCGTGGTCGATCCCGGGTTCGGCTTCGGCAAGACCACTCAGCACAACCTGCAGCTGCTGGCGCGGCTGGAGCGGTTCACCGAACTGGGCGTGGCGGTGCTTGCAGGGCTGTCGCGCAAGCGCACGATCGGCGAACTGACCGGGCGCGAGGCCCCCCGCGAGCGCGTGCATGGCTCGGTCGCCGCGCACCTGGTGGCCGCGCAGCGCGGCGCCAGCATCGTGCGCGTGCACGATGTCGCCGCGACGGTGGATGCACTGAAGCTGTGGCAGGCGGTGGCCGAAGTCCCGGAGCCGCGTCGCGATGCCGGCGCTCCGGCGATCGGCTGGCCCGACGGGATCTGAACAGCGGATGCGGTAGAACGGGGCGTGTTCCGGAGTTTCTGAACGAGCGGAGGATGCGATGGCCACGGGCTGGGCGGGTGACGGCGCGGTGCAGGATCAGATCGACGCGACAGTGAAGGACGGGATCAAGCGTGCGCGCAGCCAGCTGCCGCAGGGCCCCGGCCGCACGCGCTGCGAGGAATGCGACGCGGCGATCCCGGAGGCGCGGCGCAAGGCGGTGCCGGGCGTGCGCCTGTGCATCGCCTGCCAGGAAGCCGGCGAGCGCGAGGAGCAGGCCAGCGGCGGCTACAACCGTCGCGGCAGCAAGGACAGCCAGCTGCGCTGAATCGCCGGGGCTACGGCCGGCGGCGCAGCAGGTCGAGTTTGGCCGCGTAACGGATCTGCATGTCGCCCTCGCTCAGTTCATGCGCGCGCTGCAGGGCGCGGCCCGCGCCGCGCGCGTCGCCAAGGTGCAGCAGGGCGCGCGCCAGTCCGAAATGGAACCGGTGTTCGTCCTCGTGCAGCGAGATCGCGCGCCGGTAATGGCGCGCGGCAACCGCGTAGTCGTCGCGACGCTCGGCTTCCACCGCCAGCAGGAAGACGTGGTAGGGGTTGCGCTGGCGCATCTGCTCCAGGCGCTTGCGGTACTGGTTGGCCGACCGCTGGTCGCCGCGCGTCGCGTACAGGGTTGCCAGGTTCATCAGCGCGCCATCGTGGTGGCGGTCGAGTTCGAGCGCCTTCAGGAACGCGGCCTCGGCCGCCGCCGGATCCGCGAGGCGGAGCTTGAGCACGCCGGCGTTGCTCCATGCGGTGGGGTAGCGGGGGTCGGCTTCGATCGCGGCGTCGATGAACCGCCCGGCCGCCTCGTGCGCGCCCTCGGCCAGCAGGTCCGCGGCGCGGTTGCTGTAAAAGACCGCCATCAGCCGGGCGTCGTCCACGCGCCGCGGCGGATCGCGGGTCATCACGCTGTCGCTGCCCACGTCCACGGTGTATTCGTGGATGCCGATCCGGATGCCGGCGTTGACGTGGTTGCTGAAGTAGAGCGTTTCGCCTTCGGAATACCATGACAGGGTGCGCGCGATTTCCTGTCCGTAGGCATCGATGCCCGCCGCCCGGGCCAGCGCGACCGTCAGCAGGGTGAACGACAGGCAGTTGGCCTCGCGCGTTTCCCAGACCTCGGCTACGGTGTTGTTGGCGTCATGCCGGTAGTGGATGCCCAGGCCTTCGGGCTGGTACATGAAGTCCACCAGGCGCTCCAGCCGCCCGTAACCGCGCGGGCTGCGGTCGATGACGTTGGTCTGCAGTGCTTCAAGCAGGGCCGGGGGCAGCTCCATCACCCGTTCGGGCAGGGGCACCACTTCGATCGGGGGCGCGGCCTGCGGTGCGGATGCGGCGGGCGCGGCGGCGGGCGCGAGTGGCGACGGGTCCGCCGATGCGGCGGACGATGCGGGCGATGCGGCCAGCGTGGCCGCGAGCAACCAGGCGATCATGGCAGCCTCCTCCGGGGCATGGCAGCCAAGGCCAGTCTACGCCGATGCGGCGCCGCGGGAAGCCCCGTCCGGGGGCTCCGGTGGCGCGTCCGTCAGTGCAGCGCGTGCAGGCCCAGGATCGTCGCCAGCACCACCGCAAGTACGGTCATCTCGCCGCGTTCGTCGCGGTGGCCGTGGCGGTAGCGGCTGTGGTAGCCGTCCTCGTAGCCGCGCTCGAAACCCTGGCGGAAGTAGTGGGCGTACTGGTCGTGGGCGATGTAGCGGCCGTCGTAGCCGTAGCTGGCGTCGATGTAGCCGTAGCTGCTGCGGTAGTCGTAGCGCCAGCCGTCCTCGTGGTCGGCGCGACCGGCGCGCAGGCCCTCGCTGTAGCCGTGGCGCACGGCCTGGCGCATCAGGTCGGCGCCGTAGCGGTTGGTCTGGTGCCAGCGGCCGCCGTAGGAATAGCGGTAGCTGGCGGGGGTGGAGTAGAACGGATCGCGCGCGTAATCCCAGGATGCGGTGCGCCAGCGCTGCTGCTGCGCGCGCAGGCGTGCGTGGTAGTCGCGCTGGTAGCGGTACTGGGCCATGCGCCGCTGCTGCTGCAGGGCATGGGCGCGCTGGGCGCTGCGCCGCTCGGCGTCGCGCTGCCGGCGTTCGCGCTCGTGGCGGAACTGTTCGGCGCGCTGCCGGTCGGCGCGGATGCGTGCCTGCTGGCGATCGCGGTCGATGCGGCTGGCGCCCGGGCCGTCGCGACGCTGGTCGCCGGGCCGGTCGTGGCGCTGTTCGCGGCGCTGGTCGCGTTGATGTGCGTTGCGCTGCCCCGGGCCGGCGACTTCGCGGCGGCCGGGATCGACGCGCGCACGCTCGCGCTGGCGATCGTCGCGCTGCGCCTGCTGGCGACGCGGCGCAGCGCCGCCG
>JAEWET010000036.1:0-131059 GCA_023389195.1 Pseudomonadota bacterium | reverse complement strand
CACCAATACCGCGCTGATCGAGGACAGCCGTTTCCTGCGGAACACCATCAACGACCGCATCCGCGCCGCTTTCGACGGCGTCGGCGCCGCAGCCATGCCGGTCATGGCCTATGCCGAAGGCGGCGCGCAATTCGTGCCGGCCACCACCGATGACCCCGCGCTCTGGGGACAGGCTTTCGGATCATGGGGCCATTGGAACGGCGACGGCAACGCCGCGCAGCTCGATCGCTCCATCGGTGGCTTCCTGGCCGGCGCGGACGCGTCGGCATTCGATAGCTGGCGTTTCGGCGCCGTCGCCGGCTACAGCCGCACCGAATTCAATGCGACGGACCGCGCCTCCGCGGGCTCCAGCGACAATTATCATGTCGGCGTTTATGGCGGCTCGCAATGGGGCGACACCGCCTTGCGCACCGGCGCCGCCTATACGTTGCACGACATCTCGACCAGCCGCTCCGTCGTCATCCCCGCCCTCAGCGACAGCCTCATGGCCAGCTACAACGCCGGCACGGCACAGGTCTTCGGCGAGCTCGCCTATGGCTTCAGCGCGGGCGATGTCCGGTTCGAACCCTTCGCCAACCTCGCCTATGCGAACCTGCATATGGGTGGCTTCACCGAACAGGGCGGCGCTGCGGCGCTTACCGTCGCCTCGAGCGATATCGACGCAATTTTCACGACGCTGGGCCTGCGCGCCTCGGCCACTTTCGACCTTGGCGGCGCAACGCTCACCGCCAAGGGCATGCTCGGCTGGCGTCATGCCTTCGGCGATACGGCTCCGCTTTCCGACATGCAGTTTGCCGATGGTAGCGCGTTCTCCATTGCCGGCGTGCCCACCGCCCGCGATACGGCCGTGGTGGAAGCGGGTCTCGACTACACCATTACCCCCAATGCCACGTTTGGCCTCTCCTATGGTGGCCAGTTCGGCTCCGGCATGTCCGACCAATCCGTCAAGGCGAGTTTCAGCCTGAAGTTCTGACGCGCAATCGATGCGAACAGACCTGCCGCGTTTGCGCGGCGGGTGATATGCCAACCCCGGGAACCGTTGCGATCATGACAAGTGCCTATCTCCGCTGCTTCGGACTTTTCGCCGCCTCGGTGCTGATGGTTGCCGGCGGTAGGGCCGCAGCGCAGACGGCCGGCCTTCCCGGCGGAGCGTCCTCGCTCAGCGAGACCTACAGGGATTGGGTCGTCGCCTGTCAGGTGGCGGACAACGCCAAGCGTTGCGTCATGTCACAGCAACAAAGCCACCAGAACGGCCAGCGCCTGCTTGCGATCGAGCTCGATGCACCGACCGGCGGCACCGTTTCCGGCACGCTCGTCCTGCCATTCGGCCTCACGCTGGATACAGGCGTCACATTCCAGATCGACGAAATGCCGGCCATGCAGCCACTGGGCTTCCGCACCTGCCTGCCCGTGGGCTGCCTCGTTTCGGTCAACTTCGATGCGCCGACATTGGTTGCGCTGCGTGCCGGCGCGGCCCTCAAGGTCAATACCACTGCCGATGGCGGCGCGCCCGCCCCGTTCTCCATTTCGCTGCAGGGCTTCGGCACCGCCCTCGATCGCGTGGAGGCGCTTTCGCGCTGAGGCCGGGCGTACTGCCCGACTATGCCTGCTGTTCCGCCCGCAGCAGCAGCGACGAATCCCCGTAGGAATAGAACCGGTAACCTTCCCGTATCGCATGGGCATAGGCCTCCTTCATCACGTCGAGCCCGGCAAAGGCGCTGACCAGCATGAAGAGGGTCGATCGCGGCAGGTGGAAATTGGTCATCAGCACGTCCACCGCCTTGAAGCGGTAGCCGGGCGTGATGAAAATGTCGGTCGGGCCCGACCATGGCGCGATCGTGCCGTCCTCGCGCGCGGCGCTTTCGAGCAGCCTCAGCGATGTCGTGCCGACCGCGACGATCCGCCCACCCGCGGCACGAACGGCATTCAGCCTGTCGGCCGTCGCGGCGTCGATCGTCCCGATCTCGGTGTGCATCTTGTGGTCGTCCGTGTCGTCGGCCTTGACCGGCAGGAACGTGCCCGCCCCGACATGAAGCGTGACGAAGGCGGTCTGCGCACCGGCAGCATCCACCGCGGCCAGCAGGTCCGGCGTGAAGTGCAGCCCCGCCGTCGGCGCGGCAACGGCCCCCTCCTCGCGCGCATAGACCGTCTGGTAGTCTGCGCGATCGCGCGCGTCTTCGGGGCGCTTCGAAGCGATGTAGGGCGGCAGCGGAATATGGCCGACGGCGTGCAGCGCTTCGTCGAGAAAAGCGCCCGACAGGTCGAAGGCGAGCGTCACCTCGCCCGCATCGCCCTTGTCCCGCACTTCGGCGGACAGCCGCCCGGCAAGGCACATCGAGCCACCATGGCCGAACTCGATCCGGTCGCCGACCTTCAGCCGCTTCGCCGGCCGCGCGAAAGCCTTCCAACTATCGGGCGCTATTCGCATGTGCAGCGTCAAATCGATCTCGCTGACGGCCTCGCCGCGACGGCGCAGGCCCGTCAGTTGCGCCGGGATGACCTTGGTATCGTTGAAGACCAGCATGTCGCCGGGCTTGAGGAACGACGGCAGGTCGCGCACCGAGCGGTCGGCAAGACCGTCCGACGCGACCACCAGCATCTTCGCCGCATCACGGGGCTCGGCCGGCCGCAGCGCGATCCGGTCTTCCGGCAGGTCAAAGTCGAAGAGGTCGACACGCATCGAAATCAGGGCCCCACGCAGGTCAGCGCATGTGCACCCTGCCCGACGATCCGCAACGTCCCCGCCGTCACATGATCGCGTTCTTCGGTCGCCGATAGAAGCCGCAGTTCGGCGACGACCCGCTCGATGTTCGGATCGGTGACGTCGACGACGACAAGATCGCCGTATCGCGCCGCCTGTCCCACGACGACGGGCTGGCCATCTCCGCCCTCGAGCGTCGTCCAGCGTTGTTCTCCGGCCGCGATCTCGACCCCCACGACGGAAAGCACCGGCAGGCTGCCGAGCGTCAGTTCGACCGAAGCACCATCATCGGAGGCGCAAGAAATCGTGCCGGAAGCGTGGGCGCTCCCGGCACTAATGGCCATCATCAATATCATGGCCGCGCGTCGCATCACGCGTCGGCGACGACCTTCATCGACACGATCGTATCGGGGTCCTGCACCGGCTCGCCACGCTTGATCTTGTCGACATTGTCCATGCCTTCGATGACCTGACCCCAAACCGTATACTGGCGGTTGAGAAAGCCGGCATCGCCGAAGCAGATGAAGAACTGCGAATTGGCCGAGTTCGGGTTCTGCGAACGCGCCATCGAGCAGGCGCCGCGGCCGTGATTGGCGTTGGAGAACTCCGCCTTGAGGTCCGGCATGTCCGAACCGCCCATGCCGGCACGGCCGGGATTGAAATCCTTGCCGCCCTTCTTGCCGAACTTGACGTCGCCGGTCTGCGCCATGAAGCCGTCGATCACGCGGTGGAAGACGACGCCGTCATAAGCGCCGGCGCGTGCCAGTTCCTTGATGCGCGCGACATGGCCGGGCGCCAGGTCGGGATAGAGCTCGATCGTGACGTTGCCCTTGGTCGTCTCCATGACGATCGTGTTTTCGGGATCCTTGATCTCGGCCATATATCGTTCCTTCCGTGTCTGAATGTAGGGTTGCTCGCCCGCGCTCATGCGCAGGCTATTCGGCCGCGCCCATGCGGACGCTGACCATGCGGTCCGGGTCGGTGACCGAGCCGTTCATGGCCGGGTCGCCCTTCTTGATGTTGTCGACGAGCTCCATGCCGCTCTCGACTTCGCCGACGATCGTATAGGCGCCGTCGAGCGGGGGCGCGGCGTCGAACATGATGAAAAACTGCGAATTCGCCGAATTCGGGTCCTGCGCGCGTGCCATGCCGACGGTGCCGCGGACGAAATTTTCCGCCGAGAACTCGGCCGGGATGTTGCCGAGGTCGGAGCCGCCGGTGCCGGCGCGCTGGCTGTTATAGCCGTTCTCCATGTCGCCATACTGCACGTCGCCGGTCTGCGCCATGAAGCCGTCGATCACGCGGTGAAAGGCGACATTGTCATACGCGCCCTGCCCGACCAGCGTCTTGATCTGTTCGACATGCTGCGGCGCGAGGTCCGGGCGAAGCGCGATTGTCACCTCGCCGTCCTTCAGCGTGATGATCATCGTGTCTTCCGGTTCGGCGGCAAGCGCCGAAGTCGCCAGACAAGCGGCGATGAGCGTGGACGAGGCGAAACGGACGAAGGACATGTCGAACTCCCTGAGAACCTAGCTGAATTTCTGACGCAACACCGGAGCGACGCTCTTCGGCACGAATGCCGAGATGTCGCCGCCCATCGAGGCTATCTGGCGGACGAGTGTGGCGGTAATCGTGCGGACCGACGGACTTGCCGGAATGAAGACGGTCTGAAGCTCCGGCGCGATCGTCTCGTTCATGCCCGCCATCTGCATCTCGTAGTCGAGATCGGTGCCGTCACGCAGGCCGCGGATCATGATCGACGCGCCGTGCTGGCGCGATGCGGTCACGACGAGACCATCGAACGAAACCACGTCAAGTCGCGCGGATTCCGCGCCGAGTTCGTCGGCACATGCCCGCTTGATCAGGTCGACCCGTTCCTTGAACGAAAAGAGCGGCTTCTTGGAAGCCTGCACCCCGATCCCCACGACGATCCGGTCGGCGACCGCGAGCGCGCCCTTGAGAACATCGAGATGGCCGTTGGTCAGGGGATCGAACGATCCCGCGTAAAAGGCAATGCGCTCAGTCATGAAGGGCTTCTACTCAGACGATGCGTGGATGGCAAATGCCGGGGCGCGGCGTGAACGTCAGATGAACGGCACTCTCAGAACGGGTTCAGCGGAAAATGACGATTGTCAAGACGGCCGATGAAACCTTTTGATTCATTCGTCGTTAATTCGGCAAGGAGAGACACCATGATCATCATCATGCTCGCAGCCACCATGACCCTCGCAATGCTGATCGCCACCGCGTTCGGCCTGCATCAGGAAGCCCAGCGCGTTCGTGTCGAGAGCCGCCAGCAGAAGATCAATCGCTACCGCTACTGATCTTCTCCCGTCGCTGCCGGACCACCTGCTGCGTCCGCGGCGGTCTGCGCCACGATCTCGGCTTCGCTCTCAAGTTCTTCCTCGTCGTTCTGCGGGTCCGAAATCCGCTCCACCGAAACGACTTTTTCGTCCTTCGCCGTATTGAAGATCGTCACGCCCTTGGTGGCGCGGCTAGCGAAGCGAATGCCGTTGACCGGCACCCGGATGACCTGTCCCGCATTTGATACGAGCATGATCTGGTCGTCATTCTCCACCGGGAAAGCGGCGATGAGCGAGCCGATTTCCCCGGTCTTCGAAACGTCCGTCGCGCGAATTCCCTTGCCGCCGCGGCCGATGACGCGGAAATCATAAGACGACGAGCGTTTGCCGTAGCCCTTTTCGCTCACGGTCAAGACGAACTCCTCCCGCGCCTTTAGTTCCTCATAGCGATCGCCATCGATCTGCGCGTCGTCGGAAACTTCCTCGTTGGTCAGCGCGATCTCTTCCTCTTCGCCCGTCACTGCACGCCGTTCGGCGGCAGACTGCTTCAGATAGGCGGCACGCTCGGCCGGCGTCGCATCGACATGGTGCAGGATCGCCATCGAGATGACGCTGTCGCCGTCACCGAGATTGATGCCGCGCACGCCCGTCGAGTTGCGGCTCTGGAACACGCGCACATCGGTGACCGGGAAGCGGATGCACCGCCCCGAACCTGCGGTCAGCAGGATGTCGTCATGCTCGGTGCAGGTATATACGCCGAGGATCTCGTCGCCCTCCTCGTCGAGCTTCATCGCGATCTTGCCGTTGCGGTTGACCTGCGTGAAATCGGAAAGCTTGTTGCGTCGAACGGTGCCCCGCGTCGTCGCGAACATGACGTCGAGGTTACCCCAGCTCTCCTCGTCTTCGGGAAGCGGCATGATGGTCGTGATACGCTCGCCTTCCTGCAGCGGCAGCATGTTGCGCAGGAACTTCCCGCGCGACTGCGGCGTGCCGATCGGCAGGCGCCAGACCTTTTCCTTGTAGACGATGCCGCGTGAGGAGAAGAACAGGATCGGCGTGTGCGTGCTGGCCACGAACAGGCGCGTGACGAAATCCTCGTCGCGGGTCGACATGCCGGACCGACCCTTGCCGCCGCGCCGCTGCGCCCGGTAGATCGAGAGCGGCACGCGCTTGATGTAGCCGGAGTGGCTGACCGTGACGACCATGTCCTCGCGCGCGATCAGGTCCTCGTCGGCCATGTCCGCGCCGCCTTCGGCAAGCTCGGTGCGCCGCGGCGTGCCGAACTCGTCGCGAACCGCGATCAGCTCGTCCTTGACGATCTGCTGGATGCGGGCGCGCGACGACAGGATGTCGAGGAAATCCTTGATCTCGTCACCGATCGCGTTCAGCTCGTCGGCGATCTCGTCGCGGCCGAGCGCGGTCAGGCGCTGTAGGCGCAGTTCCAGGATCGCGCGGGCCTGCTCTTCGGAGAGGTTATAGGTGCCGTCCTCGTTGATCCGGTGGCGCGGATCGTCGATCAGGCGGATCAGCGCTTCGACGTCATGCGCCGGCCAGCGCCGCGTCATCAACTGTTCGCGCGCAGTCTGCGGGTCCGGCGCCTTGCGGATGAGCGCGATGATCTCGTCGATATTCGCGACGGCGATCGCGAGACCGACCAGCACATGCGCGCGCTCGCGCGCCTTGCGCAGCAGATACTTGGTGCGCCGACTGACGACGTCCTCGCGGAAAAACACGAAGGCGCGCAGCATGTCGAGCAGGTTGAGCTGCTCCGGCTTGCCGCCATTGAGCGCGACGATGTTCGCGCCGAACGAGGTCTGCAGCGGCGTGAAGCGGTAGAGCTGGTTCAAGATGACGTCGGCGACGGCATCGCGCTTCAGTTCGATGACGACGCGATAGCCCTGGCGGTCGGATTCGTCGCGGATGTCGGAAATGCCCTCGATGCGCTTGTCGCGCACGAGCTCGGCCATCTTCTCGATCATCGAGGCCTTGTTCACCTGGAACGGCATTTCCGTGACGATGATCGCCTCGCGGTCGCCGCGCATCGGCTCGACATGAACCTTGCCGCGCATCAGGATCGAGCCGCGACCCGTTTCATAGGCGCTGCGGATACCCGCCTTGCCGAGCACGATGCCACCGGTCGGGAAATCGGGACCGGGAATGATCTCCATCAATTCGTGCAGCTCGATCGCCGGATTGTCGATCAACGCGATGCAGCCATCGACGACCTCGACGAGATTGTGCGGCGGGATGTTCGTCGCCATGCCGACCGCAATGCCGCCCGAACCGTTGACCAAAAGGTTCGGAAAGCGTGCCGGCAGGACCTTCGGCTCCTGGCCGGAGGAATCGTAGGTGTCCTGCCAGTCGACCGTTTCCTTGTCGATGTCCTCGAGCAGTTCGTGCGCGACCTTGGTCAGGCGCGATTCCGTGTAGCGCATCGCCGCCGGCGGATCGCCGTCGATCGAGCCGAAATTGCCCTGCCCGTCGATCAGCGGCACGCGCAGCGACCAGTCCTGCGCCATGCGCACCAATGCGTCATAAATCGAGGCGTCGCCATGCGGATGGTATTTACCCATGACGTCGGCGACCGGTCGCGCCGATTTCACGTATTTCCGGTTCCAGTAGTAGGCGCTCTCATGGCTGGCGTAGAGAATGCGCCGATGCACCGGCTTCAGCCCGTCGCGCACGTCCGGCAGCGCCCGGCTCACGATCACGCTCATGGCGTAATCGAGATAGGAACGCTGCATTTCCTCGATGATGGAAATCGGCTCGATGTCGTCCGGTCCGCCTTGCGGCCCGCGCGGTGTCGTCAAATCGGTCAAGAGGGTTCACGATCGTGCTGATGAATCACAGGCAACTTATATAGGAACGGCACCGAAAATGCCAAACCCGCCGCCCGCACGCGGCGCCGAATAACCTACGACTTATCAATGCGTTAGCGAGCCCAATTCGATTTGTCGCGACAAACTGGGGAAAAACGCGGCGATCGTGTGGCGATCGGGCTCACCCACCATCCGCCTCCACGAGGATGCGGCAGCGGCCCGAACATGCGATAAGGACGCTCCTTCGAGCCACTCGCACCCCGGATTCCGACGTGTTCGACGCCATCTTCAACGCCTTCGTGACGCTTCTCGTGACGATCGACCCGCCGGGGCTGGCGCCACTCTTCCTGGCTTTGACGGGCGGCATGAACCGCGCCGAGCGCGCACAGGTCGGACTTCGGGCAAGCATCATCGCCTTTGCCATCCTGGCGCTGTTCGCAGTCGCGGGCACGACGATCCTCGCCGTATTCGGCATCACGCTCCCCGCCTTCCGCGTGGCGGGCGGGCTGCTGCTCTTCTACATCGCCTTCGAAATGATCTTCGAGCGCCGCAACGAGCGCAAGGAGAAGAGTGCCGATGCCGCGATCACCGTCGACCACATCCGCAACATCGCCGCGTTCCCGCTGGCACTGCCGCTGATCGCCGGCCCGGGCGCGATCTCGGCGACCGTCCTCTTGTCCGGAACATTCGATTCCGCGCCGCATCGCGCCCTGCTGGTCGCGATCATCGCCGCCTGCATCGGGCTGACTTGGCTCGTCTTCATCGCCGCAGAACGGATCGACCGGTTTCTGGGCGAAACCGGTCGATCGATCCTCACGCGCCTTCTCGGCGTCATCCTGGCTGCGCTGGCAGTCCAGTTCGTCGCCGATGGCATCAAGGCGCTGATGGCGGCCGCCTGAGCCTTACTGCGCCGGCGCGGGCTCGGCCGGAGCGGCTGGCTCCGTCGGCGCCGCGGAAGGCTCCGCAGGTGCTGCGGGCTGAGCCGGCTGGCCGACAGCGGCCTGGATGTAGGTGTTGATCTGCTCGGCGAGCGCCGGATCGGTCTGCGCCTGCTGGATGATCGTGCCGTATTCCTCGACCGTGATGCCGTCGACGGACTCGACCGCATCGACCATCTCTTCGCTGGCCTGCTCGCGAACGGTGTTCTGCGCGTCCTCGCCCTCGGCTTCCTGAAGCTGCGGCGCGTAGGTCCGGTTGATCTGGTCGACCTGGAGGAATGCGACGACAAAGGATTGCAGCTTCGCCTCGTCGTAGTTTGCGGCGGGCGCAGTCTGTTCGGCGGGTGCCTGCGCCGCAGGTGCTTCCATCGTCTCCTGCGCGATCGCCGGGAGAGCGGTCGCTCCCGCGAAACCAAGCGTGGTCGCGAGAATTGCTGCGCGGATCTTCGTATTCATCGGCATGTTACGCCCTTCCATTTCGATTGCCGGAAGTATTTCGAAATTCCGGCATGTTCGGCGACGTCACATCGAAAGGCTTGGGAAAAGCCCATCGAGAGAAAACGCAACCATGTATTCATCCGACAACGCCGGGTGATTTCAGCAACCCGGAGATTGGCATCGATTGTTCGAATTGCCACTCAATTGATCTTTGAAGATGAGACAAAAATTCAAAAAGGGCCGGCGCAATCTGCACCGGCCCTCTGCGAATTCATAACGAATGGGAAAGATCAGAACGGAATTTCGTCGTCCAGATCGCGGCCGTAGCCGCCTCCGCCACCGCCGCCAGACTGGCCTCCGCGCCCGCGATCATCAGAGGGACCGGACTGGCCGAAATCGCCGCCGCGACCACCGCCGCCACCGCCCGAATATCCGCCGCCACCACCATAGCCGACCTGGCCCTGGTCACCGCCCTGCCCGCGCGAGTCCAGCATCTGCAGTTCGCCGCGGAACTTCTGCAGCACGATCTCGGTCGTATAGCGCTCGACGCCATCCTTCTCCCACTTGCGGGTCTGGAGCGCGCCCTCGATATAGACCTTCATGCCCTTCTTCAGATACTGCTCGGCCACCTTTGCGAGGTTGTCGTTGAAAATGACGACCTGATGCCACTCGGTCTTTTCCTTGCGTTCGCCGGAATTCTTGTCGCGCCAGCTTTCCGAAGTCGCGATGCGCAGATTGACGACCGGATCGCCCGAATTCAGGCGGCGCGTTTCCGGATCGGCCCCGAGATTGCCCACCAGAATGACCTTGTTGACGCTGCCTGCCATATCGCTCTCCAGATTACATACACTTTGTGCCGGCACCATAATGGATGCCGCCCGACGACGCTCCGGCGAAGTGCCGACGTTCCACAACAAACATGTTCTTATTTTGTTCTATCGAAGCTTCAAGCCGGGATCAAGCGAAAATCCAGCGGTCGCAAAAGCAAAGGCCCCCGACCATCAAGGGTTCGAGGGGCCTTCTTGTCGCCTCTTGGACAACGGTATCGATATCCGAGTATCGATATATTATTTCGAAAGCGACTAGACGTCGTTCGACAATCGTCTCTGATTTTGGATTGATCACCGACGAGCGGTCGGCGCGACTGCGTCAGGCAGTCAGAAGAGCCTATCCGGTGGAGTCATGCCTCACCTCATGATTGTCTCTCGGGCGTCACCGACCTTGATCGGCTGACGGTTTCATCGTGCCTTCGCCCTGCCGTTAGGTCAAGGCGAAATCGGTGTCAGGAGCATGTTCCTTCTTCGTTCTTTTCGCTTGAAGCGGCGATTGAAAAGCAGCAAAAGAAACTAGCCTGCGTGCCGCCCTCGACGGAAGCGCGGGAATACCTACATGTGCGGCTTGGCCGGACGGCAAATTCCCGGCATCGCAATCAGGAAGGCGACGTTCGGCTCATGGCGGACCACAAATTCATTTCCGTGCGCGGCGCGCGCGAGCACAATCTGAAGAACCTCGACATCGACCTGCCGCGCGACAGCCTGATCGTGATGACGGGCGTTTCAGGCTCCGGCAAGTCCTCGCTCGCCTTCGACACGATCTATGCCGAAGGCCAGCGTCGCTATGTCGAGAGCCTCTCGGCCTATGCCCGCCAGTTCCTGGAAATGATGCAGAAGCCGGACGTCGACCAGATCGACGGCCTGTCCCCCGCCATCTCGATCGAGCAGAAGACGACGTCGAAGAACCCGCGTTCGACGGTCGGCACCGTCACCGAGATCTACGACTACATGCGCCTGCTCTTCGCGCGCGTCGGCATCCCCTATTCGCCCGCGACCGGCCTTCCGATCGAGAGCCAGACGGTCAGCCAGATGGTCGACCGGGTGCTCGAGATCGAGGAAGGGACGCGTCTCTATATCCTGGCGCCGATCGTGCGTGGCCGGAAGGGCGAGTACAAGAAGGAACTCGCCGAGCTGATGAAGAAGGGCTTCCAGCGCGTGAAAGTCGACGGCACCTTCTACGAGATCGCGGACGTCCCGGCCCTCGACAAGAAATACAAGCACGACATCGACGTCGTGGTCGACCGCATCGTGATGCGCGGCGATCTGGCGACGCGGCTCGCGGATTCGATGGAAACCGCGCTGCGTCTTGCCGACGGTCTCGTCATCGCCGAGTTCGCCGACAAGCCGCTGGGCGAGGAGATGACGGGCGCCGACGCCGTCAACAAGTCGAAGAACGAGACGCATGAGCGCATCCTGTTCTCCGAAAAGTTCGCCTGTCCGGTGTCCGGCTTCACCATTCCCGAGATCGAGCCGCGCCTGTTCTCTTTCAACAATCCCTTCGGCGCCTGCCCCACCTGCGACGGCCTCGGCAGCCAGAAGGCGATCGATCCGTCGCTCATCGTTCCCGAGGAGCACGTATCGCTGCGCGAGGGAGCGGTCGCGCCCTGGGCAAAATCGTCCTCGCCCTATTACGTCCAGACGCTCGAAGGTCTCGGCCGCGCCTACGGCTTCAAGATCGGGGACCGCTGGCGCGACATCGGCGAGGAAGGCCGCAACGCGATCCTCCATGGCACCGGCTCGCGCAAGGTCGAGTTCTCCTATGATGACGGCCTGCGCAACTACAAGACCTCGAAGACCTTCGAGGGCGTGATCCCGAACCTGCAGCGCCGCTGGAAGGAAACCGAATCCGCCTGGATGCGCGAGGAGATCGAGCGCTTCATGTCGGCCACCCCCTGCCCGGCCTGCGACGGCTACCGCCTGAAGCCCGAAGCGCTGGCGGTCAAGATCGCCGGCCACCACATCGGCCAGGTCACCGAGATGTCGATCCGCAAGGCGGTCGGCTGGTTCGAGGAACTGCCGAAGGCGCTCAACGAAAAGCACAATGAGATCGCCGTCCGCATCCTGAAGGAAATCCGCGAACGCCTGCGCTTCCTGAACGATGTCGGCCTCGACTATCTCACCATGTCGCGCAATTCGGGAACGCTGTCGGGCGGCGAAAGCCAGCGCATCCGCCTCGCCTCGCAGATCGGCTCGGGCCTCACCGGCGTCCTCTACGTGCTCGACGAGCCGTCCATCGGCCTCCACCAGCGCGACAATGCGCGGCTGCTCGACACGCTCAAGCACCTGCGCGACCTCGGCAACACGGTCATCGTCGTCGAGCATGACGAGGACGCGATCCTCCAGGCCGATCATGTCGTCGACATCGGCCCCGCCGCCGGCATCCATGGCGGAAACGTCATTGCCGAGGGCAAACCGTCCGAGATCATGGCCAACCCGAACTCGCTGACCGGTCAATATCTGTCCGGCTCGCTGGGCGTTCCTCTTCCGGCCGAGCGCCGGAAATCGAAAAAGGGCAAGCGCATCAAGGTCGTCGGAGCACGTGGCAACAATCTGCGCGATGTCACCGCCGAAATTCCGCTCGGCACCTTCACCGCCGTCACCGGCGTGTCGGGCGGCGGCAAGTCCACCTTCCTCATCGAGACGCTCTTCAAGGCCGCCTCGCGCCGCATCATGGGCTCGCGCGAACACCCCGCCGAACACGAAAGGATCGAAGGCCTCGAATTCCTCGACAAGGTCATCGACATCGACCAGTCACCCATCGGCCGCACCCCGCGCTCCAACCCGGCAACCTACACCGGCGCCTTCACGCCGATCCGCGACTGGTTTGCAGGCCTGCCGGAGGCCAAGGCGCGCGGCTACCAGCCGGGCCGGTTCTCGTTCAACGTCAAGGGCGGCCGCTGCGAGGCGTGCCAGGGCGACGGCGTCATCAAGATCGAGATGCACTTCTTGCCCGACGTCTACGTCACCTGCGACGTCTGCCACGGCAAGCGCTACAATCGCGAGACGCTGGACGTCACCTTCAAGGGCAAGTCGATTGCAGACGTGCTCGACATGACGGTCGAGGAAGGCGTCGACTTCTTCGCCGCCGTCCCGGCCGTGCGCGACAAGATGGAGACGCTGAAGAAGGTCGGTCTCGGCTACATCCATATCGGCCAGCAGGCGACGACGCTCTCGGGCGGCGAGGCGCAACGCATCAAGCTCGCCAAGGAATTGTCGCGCAAGGCGACCGGCAAGACGCTCTACATTCTCGACGAGCCGACCACCGGTCTGCATTTCCACGACGTCGCCAAGCTGCTCGAAGTGCTGCACGAGCTCGTCGACCAGGGCAACACGGTCGTCGTCATCGAGCACAATCTCGAAGTCATCAAGACCGCCGACTGGGTTCTCGACCTCGGCCCCGAAGGCGGCGATGGCGGCGGCCAGTTGGTGGCAGCCGGCACGCCCGAAGAGGTCGTCGCCGAGCCGAAAAGCTACACTGGCCAGTTCCTCAAGGAACTCCTCGAACGCCGGCCCATCATTGGCAAGGCCGAGGCGGCGGAATGACCAAGCCGGGCAAGATCCGCGCAGGCATAGGCGGCTGGACGTTCGAGCCGTGGGAAGGCACCTTCTATCCCGATAAGCTCGCGAAGAAGAAGCAGCTCGAGTTTGCCAGCCGGCAGATCCCGACGATCGAGATCAACGGCACCTATTATCGCGGACAGACGCCCGAGACCTTCGCCAAATGGGCGGCGGACGTCCCCGAGGGCTTCGTCTTTTCGGTCAAGGGCAACCGCTTCGTCACCAACCGCAAGGTGTTGGCGGAAGCGGGCGAGTCGATGCAGCGCTTCTTCGACACCGGCGTGGCGGAGATGGGCGACAAGCTCGGCCCGATCGTCTGGCAGTTCGCGCCGACGAAGAAGTTTGAGGCCGACGATTTCGAGAGCTTCCTGAAGCTCCTGCCCGAAAGCCGCGACGGCGTTTCCTTCCGGCACGTGCTGGAAGTGAGGCACGACAGTTTCGCGGTGCCGGAGTTCGTCGCGCTCGCGCGGAAGTACAAGGCGGCGATCTGCTACGCCGATCACCACACCTATCCCGAGATCGCCGACGTGACGGCCGATTTCGTCTATGCACGCCTGCAAAAAGGTGAGGACGACGTGCCGACCGCGTACCCGCCCGCCGAACTCGATCAGTGGGCGGAGCGCGCGCGCATCTGGGCTGCGGGCGCCGAGCCGGTCGAACTGTCGAAGGCCGACCCGAAGTCGACGCCGGAAAAGCGCGCCCGCGACGTCTTCGTCTATTTCATCCATGAAGGAAAAATCCGCGCCCCGCAGGCCGCGCAGGCCTTTATGGAACGTGTGAACTCATAAAAGTTCGCGCAGGATCGCCGGCAGCCTCTCCGGCAGATCGTCGGCGATGAGCCCCGGCCCGAAGCGCGTCCCGGCCTCGCCGTGCATCCAGACGCCAGCGCACGCCGCCTCGAATGCCGACATTCCCTGCCCGGCCAGTCCCGCGATCATTCCCGCCAGAACGTCGCCGGACCCGGCGGTCGCCAGAAAGGGCGATCCGTTCTCGTTGACGGCAATGCGTCCATCCGGCGCGGCGATGATCGTATCCGGCCCTTTATAGACGACGATCGCACCCGAGCGCCGCGCCGCCTCGCCCGCGCGATCCGCCTTCAGACCCTCCACCTTATCCCCAAACAGTCGCCTGAACTCGCCCTCATGCGGCGTCAGGACGGCCCTCCACTCGGAGCGGGCGATCAGCCCGAACAGACGATCCTCCTCGTCCTTGAACGAGGTGATCGCATCCGCGTCCAGAACCGCAGTCGCGCTCCTGCACCCAACGGCACTCGTCAGGATCGTCTCCACGAACGCCCGGCATTTCTCGCCGACACCAAATGCCGGACCGATCACGACCGCTGCCGGCGAACGCTCGCCCAAGAAACCTGCCAGCGATCCCACGTCATCGATCTCCGCCAGCATGGTCGACGTCAGATGCGCGGCATTGGTCGCCAGTGCATCTAGCGGCGAGCCGATCGTGACCGCACCGGCACCCGCGCGCGCTGCGCCTTTTGCCGCCAGACGCGCGGCGCCGGTGTTGATCGGCCCGCCCGAAAGCACCAGCACATGCCCGCGCCGGTATTTGTGTGCGTCGCGCGCCGGCCGCGGCAAGGCTGCCGCCCATAGCGCGGGCAGATTGAGTGGCTTGGCAGTCAAGACCAAGCCGTCCATTGCACATTATCACTGCATGTTGCCTGCGTTTTAGGCATCAACTTCCACTCCCGGCCGCATCGAGAACTTGAGTTCCCGCTGCCATCATGCTTGCCCGTCTGTGGCCAGCGCGGCAATCGCGGCTTTCTGCAAAAAACCCGAAAATGAGACGCGGAATCGCCAAAACTGGCACGGACCGTGCATTCTTTTCGGCGAAACGGGACTGTCAGCCTCGTTTTTATCGTATCGGAGGCCAATTTCGCATGAAAAAGATCGAGGCGATCATCAAGCCTTTCAAGCTCGACGAGGTGAAGGAAGCTCTTCAGGAAGTCGGGCTTCAGGGCATCACCGTGACCGAGGCGAAGGGCTTTGGTCGCCAGAAGGGTCACACCGAGCTTTATCGGGGGGCCGAATACGTCGTCGATTTTCTTCCAAAGGTGAAAATCGAGGTCGTGCTTGGCGACGACCATGTCGAGCAGGCGATCGAGGCGATCCGCAAGGCGGCGCAGACGGGGCGGATCGGCGACGGCAAGATCTTCGTCTCGAATGTCGAGGAAGTCGTGCGCATCCGGACGGGAGAGACCGGCATCGACGCCATCTAGGCGCGGGCCGATCAGGGATTTCAAAGTTCAACTACAGGGAAACTGAAAATGACCACAGCAAATGACATCCTCAAGCGGATCAAGGACGAGGACGTCAAGTTCGTCGACCTGCGCTTCACCGATCCCAAGGGCAAGCTGCAGCACGTGACGATGGACATCGCGGCCGTCGACGAAGACATGTTCGCCGATGGCGTCATGTTCGACGGCTCGTCGATCGGCGGCTGGAAGGCCATCAACGAGTCCGACATGGTGCTGATGCCCGACACCGAGACGGCCCACATGGACCCGTTCTTCGCCCAGTCGACCATGGTCATCGTCTGCGACATCCTCGATCCCGTCTCGGGCGAGGCCTACAACCGCGATCCGCGCACGACCGCGAAGAAGGCCGAGGCCTATCTGCGTTCGGAAGGCTTCGGCGACGAGGTCTATGTCGGCCCGGAAGCCGAATTCTTCGTCTTCGACGACGTCAAGTACAAGGCCGATCCCTACAATACCGGCTTCAAGCTCGACTCCTCGGAACTGCCGTCCAACGACGATTCCGAATACGAGACCGGCAACCTCGGTCACCGTCCGCGCGTCAAGGGCGGCTACTTCCCGGTTCCGCCGATCGATTCGCTGCAGGACATGCGTTCCGAAATGCTTTCGGTCATGTCGGAGATGGGCGTCGTCGTCGAAAAGCACCACCACGAAGTGGCTGCCGCCCAGCATGAGCTCGGCATCAAGTTCGACGCGCTGACCCGCAACGCCGACAAGATGCAGATCTACAAATACGTCATCCACCAGGTCGCCAACGCCTACGGCAAGACGGCAACCTTCATGCCGAAGCCGATCTACGGCGACAACGGCTCGGGCATGCACGTCCACATGTCGATCTGGAAGGGTGGCAAGCCGACCTTCGCCGGCAACGAATATGCGGGCCTGTCGGAGAACTGCCTGTTCTTCATCGGCGGCATCATCAAGCACGCCAAGGCGCTCAACGCCTTCACCAACCCCTCGACCAACTCCTACAAGCGTCTGGTCCCCGGCTTCGAAGCCCCGGTTCTGCTCGCCTATTCGGCACGCAACCGCTCGGCCTCCTGCCGCATTCCGTTCGGCAACTCGCCGAAGGCCAAGCGCGTCGAGGTCCGCTTCCCCGATCCGACCGCCAATCCGTACCTCGCCTTCTCGGCGATGCTGATGGCCGGCCTCGACGGCATCAAGAACAAGATCCACCCGGGCCAGGCCATGGACAAGGATCTCTACGATCTGCCGCCGAAGGAACTGAAGAAGATCCCGACCGTCTGCGGCAGCTTGCGCGAAGCGCTGACCTCGCTCGACAAGGATCGCGGCTTCCTGAAGGCCGGCGGCGTGTTCGACGACGACCAGATCGACTCCTACATCGAGCTCAAGATGGCCGAAGTGCTGCGTTTCGAAATGACGCCGCACCCGATCGAGTTCGACATGTACTATTCGGTCTGATCGGACCGCGTCTGAAATGCGAAAGGGCGGCCCTCGGGCCGCCCTTTTTCGTTGCCGCGAATGGCTACTGCCAGTGCCTGTGCTGCGCTTCGATCGTCGCCAGGACAGCCTCGGCTCCGATCTCGCCCGCGGGCCGTTCGGTGTGGAGCCGCTGCGCGACGATGTCGAAACCGTGCATCTGCGTAGCGCGCGCCGGCGTCGCCGCCCAGATCTGCTCGATCGCCCGCGCGAGATTTCCCGGCCGCACATATTCGTTGTAATATTCCGGCACGACGGGCCAATCGGCGATCAAATTAGGCAACGACGCCGACCAGGTCTTCACCAGGCTCATCAGCGCGCGCCAGATCGCATCCGTCTTGTAGCAGGCGACCAGAGGCACCCGCGCCAGCGCAAGCTCCAGCGAGACCGTACCTGAAGCGGCCAGCGCCGCATCCGCCCGGGCGAACGCCTCGTACTTTCCGTCGGAATCCTCGATGATCCGGGTCGGCACCGGCCAGTCGGCGATCGCGTCGTGAACCAGCGCCGCGACCTTCGGCACGGTCGGAATGTCCACCTCGAAGCGGTTTCCGCGCGCGACGAGTTCCTTCACCGTCTCGCCGAACGGCCCGATCAGGCTCGTCACTTCCGCCCGGCGGGAGCCGGGAAGAACCAGCAGCGACTTCGTCCCCCAGGCCGGATCGCCGCGCGTCATCTGCGCGGCGGCGGCATGCCGCAAGCCGGCATCCTGCGTCAGCCGATGGCCGACGAACGTTCCCGATGGACCGCCCAGCCGCTCGAGTTCGCCCGGCTCGAACGGCAGCAGGCACAAGATGTGGTCGATATAGGGCTTCATCTCCACCGCCCTGCCCGGCCGCCACGCCCACACGCTCGGGCAGACATAGTGAACGGTCGGGATGGTGGGCACGATCGCGCGCACCTTGCGCGCGACGCGCAGCGAGAATTCCGGGCTGTCGATGGTGATCAGGCAGTCCGGCCGCTCCGCCGCGATCGCCTTGGCGGTCTGGTTCAGCCGGCCGATCAGCCGCGGCAAATCCTTGACGACGGCGGTCACGCCCATCAATGCGATCTGCGATCCGTCAAAGAAAGAGTTGAGCCCGCGCGCTTCCAGATGCCGCCCGCCGACGCCAACGAGTTCGATCGGCCGCCCCGTCAGGCGCGCAATCGCGTCGACGAGATCGGCCCCCAGCAGGTCGCCCGATTCTTCGCCGGCCACGATGGCGATCGTCAAAGCCTGCATCAATCGTCACCCTTCAGGCCACAGATGAAGACGCCGTGCGCCTTCGCGCGCGCCACGGTCGTTGCGAAATCCAGGATGAAAGCCCGCTCCGCGTCGAGCGCGATACCGTTCAATCCGGCCGCAAATGCGGCGTCGACCGTGTCCGGCCCGATCGCGGGCAGGTCGGCGCGCAAATCCTGCGCGGGCTTGGCGCATTTGACGAGCACGCCGCCGCTGCGTCCGGCAAGCCGGCCGTGGCCGCGCATGCCGGCAACGCGTTCGATCAGCCCTTCGGTTCCCTCGATGCCTTCGAGCGCGACCGCTCGTCCCCCGATCGCAATCGCGGCCTGCCCGATATCGAGCGCGCCGATCGCGCGCGCCGCTTGCGCCGCAGCGTGAACATCCCGCATGTCGGCAGCCGACGGCTTCGGCCCGGCAATCAGCCCGGCGCCCGCAAGCAGGTCGGGCGCCAGCTCATGCGCGCCGACGACCGCGATGCCGTGCGCTTCGAGATGCCCAATGATGGTGCGCAAGAGGAAGTCGTCGCCGGATGCGAGCGCCCTGACGAGTTGCGGCAGCATCGAAACGAGCGACCACGACCAGCGTATCGACTTCAGCGCCGGGCGACGCGCGACCCCGCCCGCCATCACGACCCGTTCGACCCCGGCGGATTTGAGCATCGGCACCAACCGGCCGAAATCCTCGACCCGCAGCCAGCCATGCTCATGGCTAGTGAAGAGCGGCAGCGGCTCCGCCTCGCCCTCGATCAGCACGAGATAGGGCCGGGCACCATGCGCATTGAGGCTTTCGATGATTTCGATTGGCAGGCGTCCGCTGCCTGCGATCAGCCCGATCCGGCCCTCGGCCGGGTCAATCCTCGTCATCGGTTTCGACGCCGCGATCACTCAGGGCCGGCACCGTGAAGTAGCGCTTCCCGCGCGCCTGCAGGAAGGCGAGGATGTCCGCGACCGCTGGCGCATGCCCGTATTCGGCGGCAACCAGGGGGATCGCTTCGGCAAGCGTCCGCCCCGGCGCGAAGAGCATCTTGTAGGCGGCGCGCATTTCCATCAGTTCGGCGCGCGAATGGCCCGACCGCTTGATGCCGATGACGTTAAGTCCGCGCAGCTTCGCCCGGTCGCCGACCGCCATGCCATATGGGATCACGTCTCCGACGACGGCGGCATAGCCACCGATGAAGGCGTGGTGGCCGACGCGCACGAACTGATGCACGGCGGCAAGCCCGCCGATCGTGACGAAGTCGCCGATCTCACTATGCCCGCCGAGCGCGGTCGAGTTCGCCATGGTGACGTTGTCGCCGACGATGCAGTCATGCGCGACATGCGACTGCGCCATGAAATAGCCGTTCGAGCCGACGGTCGTCGCGCCCCGCGACGTGTCGGTGCCGAGATTGAAGGTGACGCCCTCGCGAATCTCGCAATTGGAGCCGACCGTCAGCGTCGTGCGCCCGCCCTTGTGCCGCACGCTTTGCGGCGGTCCGCCGAGAACGGCATTCGGCCAGATCCTGCAATCGGCGCTGATCGTCGTCGCGCCGAGCACCGTGACATGGCTCACCATCCGCACCCGATCGCCGATCTCGGCATCCGGCCCAACATGGCAGAACGGCCCGACATGGACACCGAGACCCAGCTTGGCGCCGGTCTCGACGACCGCCGAGGGATGGATGAACGTCTCGTCGGCCATGCCGTCAGCCCTGCTTGGCCGACATCATGGCGGAAATCTCCGCCTCCGCGACCTTGGCGCCGTCGACGATGGCCTCGCAGCCGAAGCGCCAGATATTTCCGCGCTGCTTCAGCTTCTTCACATGCATTTCGAGCCGGTCGCCCGGCACCACCGGCTTGCGGAACTTCGCGCCGTCGATCGTCATGAAATAGACCAGAGACGGCGTTTCGGCAGCCGTCTTGTTGATGCAGATCGCCCCGGCGGTCTGCGCCATCGCCTCGATGATCAGCACCCCCGGCATCACCGGGAATTCCGGGAAGTGGCCGGTGAAATGCGGCTCGTTCATCGTCACGTTCTTGATGCCGATGGCCGATTCGTCGCCATTGATCTCGATGATCTTGTCGACCAGGAGAAACGGATAGCGATGCGGCAGAAGCTTCAGCAAGTCCTGGATGGTCAAAGTGTCGAGCGTCGTCGGATTGCCGTCAGTCATCGCCGCCTTCCTTGGTCTTTCGCGAGCCGGATACGAGTTTGCGGATATAGGTGACTTCGCGGAAGAAGTCCTTCATCGGCTGGGCGGGCATGCCGCCCCACCTGCCGCCGTCCGGAATGTCGTGCATGACGCCGCTGGCGGCCGCGACCGCTGCGCCGGTGCCGATCGTGACGTGGTCGGCAAGCCCGACACGCCCGCCGAGCATCACGTAGTCGCCGAGCGTCACCGAGCCCGACAGGCCGCAATGGCCGGCAATCACGCAGCCGCGCCCCAGACGCACATTGTGGGCGATCTGCACGAGATTGTCGATCTTGCTGCCCTCGCCGATCACGGTATCGGACATCGCGCCGCGATCGACGGTCGTGTTGGCGCCGATCTCGACATCGTCCTGGATGATGACCCGGCCGATCTGCGGCATCTTTTCCGGTCCGCGCGGGCCGGTGACGAAGCCGAACCCATCCTGCCCGATCTGCGCGCCGCCATAGATCAGCACGCGATTGCCGACCAGCGCATACTGAACGGAAACGTTGGGGCCGATATAGCAATCGCGCCCGACCCGGCAATTGCGCCCGATGACGGCGTTGGGTGCGACGACGGTTCCGGAGCCGACATGCGCCCCTGCTCCGACGACGGCACCCGGCTCGATGATCGCTCCGTCCTCGACCTGCGCGGTCGGGTCGACATAGGCGCGATCCGAAATTCCGGTCTCCGACGTAAGCGCCGCCGGCTTGGCAGCAGTCGGGAAAAGCAGGCGCCCGACGGTTGCGAAAGCGTATTGCGGCTTGCGGGTGACGAGGACAGCCACTCCGGAGGGAACCTGATCGGCGATATCGGACGTGCACAGCACGGCAGTCGCCTTCAGGCCCGTCAGATGGTGCGCATTGCGCTTGCCATCCACGAACACGAGCGCGCCCTCACCCGACTCTGAGACGGGAGCGATACGGCTGACCGGCGTTTCGGCGTAAGCGGCATTGGCGAGATCCGCGCCCGTAAGCGCAGCGATCTCGCCAACCGAAAAGGTTCGTGCCGGCTCAAAGAAGAGCGGATCTGTCATTCATGCCTGCACTTTCGGGGCGCAACCCGCCCCGAAAAGCGTCCCACCCTTAGAACCGGGTCGAGATGCCGAAGCTGAAATTCTGGACTTCGTCCGTGTCTTCCTTGGCGACCGGAACCGCGTAGTCGACGCGGATCGGGCCGAAGGGCGACGCCCAGAGAATGCCCGCACCGACCGAAGCGCGAAGCGATGCGCCGGTTCCCAGAGCCGTGAAGTCGTTGCCGTGAAGCGTGGCGGCATCGGCGAACACCGCACCGCGCAGACCCAGGCTCTGCGGCAGCGCCGGGAACGGGAACTGCGCCTCGGCCGAGGCGTGGAAGTAGGTCGTGCCACCGAGATGGTCGATCGTCCCGTTCGTCACGTCGTAGGGCCCGATTCCGTTGAAATCGAAGCCGCGGATGATGCGGTCGTTCGAGCGGAACAGGTCGAAGACGCGCAGGCCGTCATCGCCGAAGCCTTCGATATGGCCCGCACCGGCCGTCAGCACACCGACGAGATCGAGTTCTTCCGACAGCGTCCGGTAGTAGTTGCCGCGTGTCGTGAACTTGACCCAGTTCGCATCGCCGCCAAGGCCGGCGACTTCGGTCGTGAACGTGGCATAGAAGCCGTCACGCGGGTTCTGCATGTTGTCGATCGTGTTGTAGATCAGACCGCCGCTGACCGACGACTTGACCCACGGGCTCTGCGATTCGATCGCGCTCTGCAGGACAGGCGAGATGTTGCACAGCGAGGGATCGAAAGCACCGGAGGAATCCAGGCAACCGTCGCGGTAGTCATAGGACTCGCGCGTGTAGTTGTAGGCGAGCTGCGTGCTCAGTGCCTCGGTGATCGGCAGGCCGAAGCGGATCGTGCCGCCATCGACCTGGCTTTCATAGGTGTCGAATTCACGCGTCTGGCGGAAGATGTCGAAACCGGCCGAGATGCGGCGCCCGAGGAAATAGGGCTCCGTGAACGACAGCGAGTAGTCGCGCGAATCGCGGCCGCCCGATGCGGCGACGCGGATGAACTGGCCGCGACCGAGGAAGTTGCGCTCGCTGACCGAGCCTTCCACGGAAACGCCGGCGCCGCGGTTGATCGTCTCGCCGGTCGAATAGCCGGCACCGATCGAGAACTCGCCGGTCGCCTTCTCGACGACCTCGACCACCAGCACGACCTGGTCGGGCTGCGAGCCGGGCGCGGTCGCGATGTTGACCGACTCGAAGAAGTCGAGACGCTCGAGACGACGGCGCGCACGCTGCACGAGAATCTGGTTGAAGGCGTCGCCCTCGCTCAGGTCGAACTCGCGGCGGATGACATAGTCACGCGTGCGGGTGTTGCCGCGGATTTCAATCCGCTCGACATAGGCGCGCGGGCCTTCGTCGACCGTATAGACGACGTCGATCGTACGGTTCTCGAAATTGCGGTTGCCGCGCGGCGTGACCTGCGCGAACGCATAACCCGAGCCCGCGACGTCTTCCGTCAGGCCGACGATGGAGCTCTCGACGTCCGCGGCGTTATAGACGCGGCCTTCGCGCGTATCGATGCTGCGACGATAGCTTTCCGCATCGACGCCGGGGATCGAGCTTTCGATCGCGACATTGCCGAACGTATAGCGCTGCCCTTCGTCGATCGTGAAGACGATCGAATACTCGTTGGCGGCTTCGTTGAACTGCGCATCAGAAGACAGGACGCGGAAATCGGCGTAGCCACGATTGTAGTAGAAGCGGCGCAGCGTTTCCTCGTCCGCACGCAGGCGGTCGGCATCATAGATGTCGTTGCGCGTCAGCCAGGACAGGAAGTTCGACTGCCGGGTCGAGACGACGTCGCGCAGGCGGCCATCGCTGAACGCCTGGTTGCCTTCGAAGGTGATGGAACCAATCTTGGTCCGGTCGCCTTCCTGGATCTGGTAGACGACGTTGACGCGGTTGTCGCCGAGGTCGACCGTCTGCGCAGTCACCGTCGTGTCGTCGCGACCGACGCGGGCATAGGCCTGGCGAATCGCTTCGATGTCGGAATTCATCGCGTCGGCCGAGTAGGCGCCGCGCGGCCGAAGCTGAACGGCGGCTGTCAGCGCATCATCCTTGACGCGCGAATTGCCCTGGAACAGCACCTGATTGACGATCGAATATTCGGAGACTTCGACCACCAGCGTCGAGCCGGACTGGTTGATGCGCACGTCGGAAAAGAGCCGCGTCTCGAAAAGGCGCACGACGGCCGCGTTGATGTCCGCGCTGTCGAACTGGACGCCCGGCTGGATGCCGAGATTTCCGATCACCGTCTCGTCGCTGACGCGCTGATTCCCCCGCACGTCGATGCTGCTGACGACTGCCGCATATGCTGCGGTCGTGCTTGCGAGCTGCACGGCAACGGTGCCGACCGCCGCCAGAGCGGTGGAAAGTGCAATCGCCGAAGCGGCGCTCTTGAAATTCGAAGCTGCCTTCATTTGGCTTAGAAACCTTTTGTTCTCGTTGTCCCCGTCGCGAGAATGACGGAACTGAGCCGCAAACCCCATACGGTATTAACCGGATTTTCCCTACACGCAAGGCTGCCGGTTAATTTGCATTTACTAAGTCCGAAAGCGTGGCATTCGCGTCACGCAAATTCCCATCCATGGTAAATGGAGCCTGAATTTTCAGGGTGTTGAGCCGTCAGCAGCCGAATATGTCGTTCCAAAAAACGAACGCCATGAAGCCCAGGACGGCGAGCATCCCCACCTTGTAGAACCCCTCCATCACCCGTTCCGAAACCGGTCGTCCGCGAACGGCTTCAGCGGCATAGAAGACCAGATGCCCGCCGTCCAGTGGGGGAATGGGCAGAAGGTTGAGGAAACCTATCCCGACCGACAAAAGAGCGATGAGCTGCACCAGCCACATCGGCCCGAGCGAGGCTGCCTGCCCCGACATCTCGGCAATGCGCACCGGCCCGCCGAGCTGGCACCTGTCCTCCCGGCCGGCCACGAAGCGCTGCAGGAAATGCCCCGTACGCGCGATGATCTGCCCCGTCTCGGTGACGGCCGCGCCCAGAGCCTCGACCGGCCCATAGACGATCTGGCGCGGCTGACCCAGTTCCTCATTGTTGACGACGCCGATGATACCGATGCGAATCGTGTTGCCGAGCGCATCGGTCTGCTCGGACAGTTCCGGCGTCGCCCGCAGCTCGATTTCCGATCCGTCGCGCAGCATGACGAAGCTGAGTTCGTCGCCCGCGCGCGCGGAGACGACGCGCTGCACGTCGCCGAAGGTCGAGATTCGCGTGCCGTTGACGGTCACGAAGCGGTCGCCCGGTTCGAAGCCCGCCTCTGCGGCCGGACTGTCGGGACGGATCTCGGCCACCGTCGGCTCCGAGACGAAGCGGCCATAGGCGGTGAACATCACGGCGAAGACCGCGATCGTCAGGAGGAAGTTGAAGATCGGGCCGGCCGCAACGGTTGCGGCCCGCTTCCAGACCGGCTGCGTATGGAACGCGACCCTGCGCTGCTCTTCCGTCAATTGCGCGGTCGCTTCCGCATCCGGCTCGCTCGTCACGCTCATGTCGCCGACGAACTTGACGTAGCCGCCGAGCGGCACCGCCGAGATCTTCCAGCGCGTTCCGCGCCTGTCGTTGAAACCGAAGATTTCCGGACCGAATCCGATCGAAAAGGCCTCCACGCCGATCCCGCACCAGCGGCCGACCAGATAGTGGCCCATCTCGTGGACGAAGACGACGACCGCGAGCACGAGGAGAAAGGGGACCAGCGTGCCGAGGATAAGCCCGCCCGATCCGAATATGCCCGTCAGGAAATCCAATTCACCGCCCCTTCAATGTCATCGTTCGCCATGCCCGTTGCGGACAAATCGCGGCGTTTCGGTGGCTCTGCCGACGCAGGGTCGGCCCACCGATCAAAAGAATGCCAGCGCCGGCCGGTCGGGATCGGCCAGCACCGCCCCGATCACGTAAAGCAGCAGGCTTGCGGCAACCAGACCATCGACCCGGTCCATCACCCCGCCATGACCGGGAATGAGCTTGCTCGAATCCTTCACCTGAAAGCGGCGCTTGAGCCACGATTCGAAGAGGTCCCCGGACTGGGAGGCGACCGAAAGCGCGACGATCAGGACGAGCAGCGCCCCGACAGGCAGTCGCGTTTCCATCATGAAGGCGGCGAACATGCCGAAGACGAGCGCGAACACCGTTCCCCCCAGGGCCCCGCTCCAGGTCTTGCCGGGCGAAATCGCGGGGGCAAGCTTGGGACCGCCGAACGTCCGGCCGACGAAATAGGCCATGATGTCGGTCGCCCACACGACGACGAAGACGAAGACGACGGTCTTCAGTCCCTCGACCTCTCCTCCACGCAGCAGCGCGAGCGACAGCGCGGCCAGGCTCGCATAGGCGAGCCCGACTGCGTTCCAGCGTGTGGAACCCAGCATCGGCGCAGCAAAAAGGGCCAGCACGGCCAGGGCGCCGACCATGACGAAGCTCAAGGCTCCGCCGGGTGCCGTCAGGACGATGATGCCGGCGGTCGCCATCAGCAGGCCCGACAACTGGCGTTCGGGCGCCGTGCTGTGCGCCTTGGCCATCTTGAGCCATTCGTAGAACACCGCCGCGCCGATCCCGGCGCACAGCATGCGGAAGGAGAAGTCGCCGACCCAGGTGACGATCAGCGTCACGGCGATCATCACGATCGCCGACAGGATGCGCAGCCGCAATTCCTTGGTCAAAAACGTCTGCCCCGCCTCGCTCAAGACACGGCCCCGCGCGCATCCACCGCGCCGAACCGGCGTTCGCGCCCGGCAAACGAGGCCAGCGCCCGGTCGAGTTCGGCCCGGTCGAAGTCCGGCCAGAAGCAGGGCAGGAACACGAATTCGCTGTAGGCTGCCTGCCACAGGAGAAAATTGGACAGGCGCTGCTCGCCGCTCGTGCGGATGATCAGGTCCGGATCGGGAATGTCGGATGTGTCGAGCGCACCGCTCAGCATTTCCGGCGTGATTGATTGCGGATCGAGATGGCCGCCCGCCGCCAATTGCGCCAGGTGCCGCGCACCGCGCACGATCTCGTCGCGCGAGCCGTAATTGAAGGCGATGACGAGGTTCATCGCGTCATTGCCTCGCGTCAGCGTTTCGGCCTCGTCGATCAGTTGGCGAATATCGGGCTCGAGCGTGTCCCGTCCGCCGATCATGCGAACGCGCACGCCGTGGCGGTGCAAATCGGCCAGATCGCGGCGGATGAAGAGCTTGAGCAGGCCCATCAGGTCGCTGATCTCGGATGCGGGCCGCGACCAGTTTTCCGAGGAGAACGCATAGAGCGTCAGCCATTTGACGCCGCTCTCGCCCACATTGCGAACCGTCTTGCGCAAGGCCTCGACGCCGGCGCGATGCCCGGCAGCCCGCGGCAGCCCGCGCGCCTGCGCCCAGCGGCCGTTGCCGTCCATGATGATCGCGATATGCGCGGGAGTGGTCACCGGCTCTCCAGTTCCGAGGCTCGGGAAAAGGTCCTGTTCGACCTAGACCTGCATGATCTCGGCTTCCTTTTCGGCCAGAAGGCCGTCGATCTGCTTGATCGTCTCGTCGGTCAGCTTCTGCACGCGCTCGGACTGGACCTTGGAATCGTCCTGGCTGATCGCGCCGTCCTTCTCCGCCTTCTTGGCGATTTCCATGCCGTCGCGGCGCACATGGCGCGCGGCCACCTTGGCCTGCTCGGTATATTGGTGGGCGATCTTGACGAGGTCGCGGCGGCGCTCTTCGTTGAGCTCGGGCAGAGGAATGCGCAGGTTGCTGCCGTCGACGATGGGGTTGAGCCCGAGATTGGATTCGCGGATCGCGCGGTCGACCGCGCCGACGAGTTGCTTGTCCCAGACGGAGACTGCAAGCATCCGCGATTCCGGCACTGTCACGGTCGCGACCTGATTGATCGGCATCGGCGAGCCGTAGGCCTGAACGAGGACGGGATCGAGAAGATTGCTCGAGGCGCGGCCGGTCCGCAGCGATGCGAGGTCATGCTTGAATGCCGAGATCGCGCCGTCCATCCTGCGCTGCAGGTCCTTGAAGTCCACGCCTTCGCTCATCTTCGTCTCCTCTGCCGGCAGCGCCGGTCCGTCTTTTATCTGGCCCTTGGCTGGCTTGCCGGCCCGTCATTTTCTGGAAAGTCCGCTGCCGCTCAGACGTCGGCGACGACCGTGCAGCGCCCTTCCCCGCGCAGAATGGCGCCGAGACCGCCCTGCTCATGAATCGAGTAGACGATTATCGGAATGTGGTTCTCGCGCGCAAGCGCAATCGCCGCCGTGTCCATGATCGCCAGGCCTTTGACCAGCACTTCCTCATGCGTGATCGTCTCGAAGCGCGTCGCGGTCGGGTCCTTCTTGGGGTCGGCGGAATAGACGCCGTCCACCTGCGTGCCCTTCAAGAGCGCATCCGCGCCGATCTCGGCGGCGCGCAGCGCGGCGGCGGAATCGGTGGTGAAAAACGGGTTGCCGGTGCCGCCGGCGAAGATCACCACCTTGCCCTGGTCCATATAGGCGGTCGCCTGGCGCTGGGAGAAGCTTTCGCAAAGTTCGGGCATGGCGATCGCCGACAGGACGACGGCATCGACGCCGAGCTTGATCAGCGAGGTGCGCAGCGCGAGCGAATTGATGACGGTGGCGAGCATGCCCATGTGGTCGCCGGTCACCCGGTCACCGCCCTTGGACGCCACCGCCACGCCGCGGAAGATGTTGCCGCCACCGATGACAACCGCCACCTCGACGCCCATCGTCCGCGCCTCGGCGATGTCGGCCGCGATCTGGTCGACGACGGAGACGTCGATGCCGAAGCCCTGCGATCCCATCAGGGCCTCGCCCGACGCCTTGAGAAGGATGCGCTTGTATCGCGGGGCGTGGCTCATGAAACTCTCTTCTCGCAGTGAATGGGAAACCGGGTGTCAGATACATGAAAGGGCACCGCCGTGTCACCCGGCGATGCCCTTCGTTTCTGTGCAGGACGACTGCTTACTTCTTGGCGACGGCCGCAACCTCGGCTGCGAAGTCGCTTTCTTCCTTCTCGATGCCCTCACCGAGCGCGAAGCGCACGAAGCCGGTCAGCTTCGCCGGCGCGCCGATTTCCTTCTCGGCATCGGCAAGCGCCTTCTCGACCGTCACGTCGGGGTTCATGACGAAGGCCTGCTTCAGGAGCACGACTTCCTCGTAGAACTTGCGCAGGCGGCCTTCGACCATCTTCTCGATGATGTTCTCCGGCTTGCCCGACTGGCGGGCCTGCTCGGAGAAGACTGCCTTTTCACGCTCGACGGCGGACGCGTCGACTTCCTCGGCCGTCAGCGCGAGCGGGTTGGTCGCGGCGACGTGCATGGCGACCTGACGCGCGAAGGCGCGGGCGGCATCGGCATTGCCGGTCGTCTCGATGGCGACCAGAACGCCCAGCTTGCCGAGATTGTCGGCGACAGCGTTGTGGACATAGGTCGCGACCGCGCCGCTCGAAACCGTGAGCTTGGCCGAACGGCGCAGGCTCATGTTCTCGCCGATCGTGCCGATCGCATCCTTGATCGTGTCGGTAACCGACTTCTCGGCCCCCGGATACGTCGCAGCGCCGAGCGCATCGGTCGAACCGTCGGTCGTCAGCGCCACTTCGGCGATGTTGCGCACGATGGTCTGGAAGGCATCGTTGCGGGCAACGAAGTCGGTCTCGGAATTGACCTCGACGACGACCGCGCTGGTCGCATCGGAAGCAACGCCGACCAGGCCTTCGGCTGCCGTGCGACCGGCCTTCTTGTCGGCCTTGGAGATGCCCTTGGCGCGCAGCCAGTCGACGGCCGCCTCGATATCGCCATTGGTCTCGGACAGGGCCGTCTTGCAGTCCATCATGCCCGCGCCCGTCATGTCGCGGAGCTGTTTGACCTGTGCAGCAGAAATGCTCATCGTCGCCTCTTCAATTTCGTCAATTCATAAAATGGCGCGGCGCACCGTGGAGAATTCCAGGTGCGCCGTTCGCCTCGTCCAATGCAGCGGACAGCCTTAGCTGGCCTTGCCTTCTTCGGCAGGCGTCTCGTCGAGGGCCGGCTCGACCGGCGCTTCGGCCGAAGCGCCGACGTCCACGCCCATCGCGCCCTGCTGGCGCGCAATGCCGTCGATGGCGGCCTTGGCGATCAGGTCGCAATAGAACGAGATCGCGCGTGCGGCGTCGTCATTGCCCGGGATCGGGTAGTCGACCTTGTCCGGATCGCAGTTCGAATCGATGATCGCGACGACCGGGATGCCGAGACGGCGCGCTTCCTGAATGGCAATCGCTTCCTTGTTGGTGTCGATCACGAACATCAGGTCCGGCGTCGAGCCCATGTCCTTGATGCCGCCGAGTGCGCGGTTCAGCTTCTCGCGCTCGCGGTCGAGCGTCAGGCGCTCCTTCTTGGTGAAGCCCTGGGCTTCGCCGGCGAGCAGTTCGTCGAGCTTGCGCAGACGCTGGATCGAGTTCGAGATCGTCTTCCAGTTGGTGAGCATGCCGCCCAGCCAGCGCGAATTGACGTAGTACTGCGCGGAGCGCTCGGCAGCGTCGGCGACGATTTCAGAAGCCTGGCGCTTGGTGCCGACGAACAGCACGCGACCGCCGCGGGCGACCGTGTCCGAAACGACCTTCAGCGCCTGGTTGAGGAGCGGAACGGTCTGCGACAGGTCGATGATGTGGATGTTGTTGCGGGCGCCGAATATATAGGGCGCCATCTTCGGGTTCCAGCGGTGGGTCTGGTGGCCGAAGTGGACACCAGCTTCGAGAAGCTGGCGCATGGAGAAGTCTGGCGTAGCCATGGTTGGTTCCTTTTCCGGTTAGCCTCCACGGATGTCAGGCGGATGAACCGCCACCGGAGGTCGAGGCCGGATTTCTCCCGGCGCCAAACCCATCACCCGTGTGTGGAATGGCCGCGCATATAGCGGCAATGAGGACGCGATGCAACCCGCCTCATTCGGCGCAGTCGGCCGGCTCGTCAAAGAGTTCGAGATCTACGAGCCGACCGGTGATGGCGAAATCGCCGTAATCCATCGTCAGGTCGCGCGTGACGCCATTGTCGTAGAGCTTCATCGAGATGCGATAGGTCGGGGTTTCCTCGCCGGAAATGTCGGTCAGGTCGAAATAGGCGATGTCGACCGGCCAGAACTCCTCCGACGCGATCGCCTCGACTGCATCCGATTCGCCGTCGCCCTCCTCCAGGCCGGTCTTCTGGCCAAGGATGACGGTCGTGGTCATCAGCTTGTCGCCGTCCTCGGAACCGTCATAGATCGTCGTCTCGTAGAAATTCTTGCCGGCATTCGCCTTTTCAAGCACCTCGATCAGATGATGTGTCGGGAACTGCGACTTTTCGAGCGCATGCTCCTGCGGCTCCGGCAACTCGATCGAGACCTTCGTCCCGTCATCGGTCATCTGCGCCGAACCGCGCGATTCCTTGTCCAGATTGCGGTCGATGAAGGAGCGCGTGACGAAGGAGAACTCCGAGCCGTCGCCGGCTTCGAACGTCGTCGTCTGCTGGTCGGTGAGGCGCGTCGTCTCGTTCGCCTCGATCTGCGTGACGAACCGGAACGTGACCGTATAGCCCTCGCAGGCCGAACCGTTGAATTCGTAGACCATGCGGCCCGAAAGCCCGGTGATTCCCGAACTGTCCGTTGCATCGTCGAGCCCAAGATCATACACCGCACGATGCGGGAGGAGCGGCGCGGCCGACGCCTGGCCTTGCAGGAATGGCGCGGCGATTGTCGCCAGAAGTGCAAGACGTGGCAGGGACATTCGGTTCTCCCGATTGGGTGCTGGGTCGGCTCGGCCGGCACCTGAAAGCGTTTTCGTGGCAGAAGCGAGGCGATTGAGCCGCCGCTTGCCTTTCGACAAGGATCACAGGATGACCGACACAATCAATAGCCGCCTGGAGAAGCTTGGCATCGCCCTGCCCGCTCCCGCCGCCCCCGCCGCCAACTATCTGCCCTTCATGGTGACCGGCGATCTGCTCTTCACCTCCGGCCAGCTTCCGTTCGACAACGGCAAGCTCGCGGCCACCGGCCGCCTCGGCCGCGAAGTCGAGATCGCAGCCGGACAGACTGCCGCGCGTCACTGCGCGATCAACGTCCTGGCGCAGGCAAATGCCGCCCTCGGCGACCTCGAACGCATCGCCCGGCTGGTCAAGATCACCGTCTTCGTCTCCTCCGATCCCGAATTCACCGAGCACCACCTCGTCGCCAACGGCGCGTCGGACCTCTTCGCGGAAGTCCTCGGCGAGGCCGGCCGCCATGCCCGCGCCGCCGTCGGCGTCGCCCGCCTGCCGCTCGACGCGGCGGTCGAGGTCGAAGCCATCTTCGAGATCGCGAAGGGCTGAGCGCGCATGTCCGACATTTCCTGGCTCACCGCGCGTCCCATCGCCCATCGCGGCTTCCACGACCTGAACAAGACGCGCTGGGAGAACACGCTCTCCGCCTTCCAGACCGCCATCGACCGCAACTACGCGATCGAGTGCGACGTCCATCTGTCGTCGGACGGCGTCCCCGTCGTCTTCCACGACCATGATCTGAAGCGCCTGACCGGAACCGAGGGCCATGTCCTCGACCGGACCGCCCGCGAGATGGCGGATCTTCGCATCGGCGGCACGGACGACCATGCGCCGACCCTGATGGAACTGCTGGACCTAACCGCCGGCCGCGTGCCTCTGGTCATCGAGCTCAAGGGCACCGAAGGCCGCGACGACGGCCTCGCCGCCGCCGTCCTCGCGCTGGTCAAGGCCTATGACGGCAAGGCCGCGGTCATGTCCTTCGATCACTGGCTGATCCGCCAGCTCGTCGCGGATGCGGGTGACGTTCCGGTCGGCCTGACCGCGCACGGCAACAAGCCCGAGGAGCTGGAGGCGCATTTCTCGATGCTGGCGCATCCGATCGACTTCGTCTCCTACGGCGTCCACGACCTGCCGAGCCCCTTCGTCGCCTTCGTGCGCGAAAAGCTCGGCCTTCCGGTCATCACCTGGACCGTACGCGACAAGCAGTCCGAGGAACTGACGGCAGCCCATGCCGACCAGATGACCTTCGAAGGCTTCGATCCGGACGGACGCGGCCCGATCTGACCTTGCAACCTTCATCCCGGCTCGTATCTAGAGAGTGAATGAGCGGGTCGGGATGTCTGGTCTATGAGTGAGCGTGAAGCCGGGTTCGTCATCCGCGTCTTGGACGGGATGGCGGGCATCGCAGCGGCCGACTGGGCAAAGCTGGCCGGCGCCGCGCGAGGCGGCCCCGAGCCCTACAATCCCTTCCTGTCATACGCCTTCCTGTCCGCACTCGAGGACTCAGGGTGCGTCGGCGCCCGCGCAGGCTGGCTACCGCAGCATCTGGCGCTCGAAACCGCGGATGGCGACCTGATCGGTGCGGTCCCCTGCTATCTCAAGTCCCACAGCCAGGGCGAATATGTCTTCGACCATGGCTGGGCCGATGCGTTCGAACGCGCCGGCGGCCGGTATTATCCCAAGCTCCAGGTCGCAATTCCGTTCACCCCCGCAACCGGCCCACGCCTCCTGGCCGATGCCGCGCTCGATCCCGCGCCCATCCGTCTCGCACTCGGCGAAGGGCTAAAGACGCTCGGTGACCGGCTGGGCACCTCCTCGGTCCATGTCACCTTCGCGCAGGAGGAAGAAGCCGCCGCTTTGGAAAGCCTCGGCTATCTCCACCGCACGGACACCCAGTTCCACTTCGTCAACGAGGGCTACGACACCTACGGCGACTTCCTCGACACCCTCGCTTCGCGCAAGCGCAAGGCCCTGCGCAAGGAGCGGCGCGAGGCACTCGGCGACAGCATCATGATCGACTGGCTGACCGGGCGGGATTTGACCGAAGCCGTCTGGGACGATTTCTTCCGCTTCTACATGGATACGGGCAGCCGCAAATGGGGCCGGCCCTACCTCAACCGCAAATTCTTCTCGCTGATCGGCGAACGGATGGCCGACGACGTCCTGCTGGTCATGGCGAAGCGCGACGGCCGCTACATCGCCGGTGCGATCAACTTCATTGGCGGCGACCGTCTCTTCGGCCGCAACTGGGGCTGCATCGAGCACCACCCCTACCTCCATTTCGAGGTCTGCTACCACCAGGCCATCGACTTCGCCATCGAACGCAAGCTGGCCGTCGTCGAGGCCGGCGCGCAGGGCGAGCACAAGCTCGCCCGCGGCTATCTCCCCGTCACCACCCACTCCGCCCACTGGATCGCGCATCCGGGGCTGAGGAATGCCGTGGCGGACTATCTTGAGCGCGAGCGGGAAGATGTGGCGGAGATTGGCGAATATTTGAGCGAGCGGGCACCGTTCCGCAAAGGGTGAATGGTGAATGGTGAATGGTGAATGGTGAATGGTGAATGGTGAATGGTGAATGGTGAATGGAAGAGGCTGGAAATCGCCGCTTGCCGTCAACCTCTCTTCGGCTGACGGTTGCAATTCCCTCGCCCCATTCACTATTCACCATTCACCATTCACCGAACCCGGAGCCATCGATGAAGACCGCCTACGACGACACGAACATCTTCGCCAAGATCCTCCGCGGCGAGCTCCCCGCCCAGAAGCTCTACGAAGACGACGCGACCTTTGCCTTCATGGACATCATGCCGCGCGGCAACGGGCATTGCCTCGTCATCCCGAAGGCGCCGTCCCGCAACATTCTCGACGTCGCGCCCGACAGCCTCTCGGCGGTCATGACGACGGTGCAGAAACTGTCGCGCGCGGTCGTCAGGGCGTTCGACGCCGACGGCGTCACTGTACAGCAGTTCAACGAACCGGCCGGCGGGCAGGTCGTCTTCCATCTCCATTTTCACGTCATTCCGCGCTTCGACGGCGTCGCGCTGAAGCCGCATTCGGGCGAGATGGAAAAGCCGGATGTCCTTGCCGCCAATGCCGAACGGATCAGGGCCGCGCTGGGCGGCGAGTGACGATCGCCGGCTTCCTGTGTTCGGCGCCAGCCGGAACGAGCATTCGTGCCATGACAAGCGCCACCGCGAAAACGGCGACGCCACCTGCAAGATCGATCAGGTGATGCCCGCCATGGACCAGGATCGCGGGTATCATCGCGATATTGACGAGGAGAAACGGGGCCCGCAGCCGCGTTTCCCACGTGAACCAGATCGCCATGAGCGCCATCACCGTGTGAAATGACGGAAATGCGATCACGCCCAGCGTGTCCTTCGCCGTGATCAGCGCCGATCCTTCGATCGCCAACCGCAGCAATTCCGCTCCGTATTCGTTGCGCACGACCAGATCGATGCTGTTGGCCAGATCGCCGGGAATGTCGTGCATCGTCGACGGCCCGAAGCTCGGCGCAAGCCACCAGATGCCAATGGACAGTGCGGCGCCGATGATGCCTGTCAGAAGAAAGCGATGAAGCGCGACCGGCTTTTCCATGAAGCCGAGCAGGATGACGACCAGCACGAGCTGAGGCAGAGAAGTCAGATAGATGCGCCCAAGCACGGTGCCGAGCCACGGCCAAGCCCCGAACATGGCGACGAAGTCGGGCCAGTGATAACCGAACATTGCATCGATCCTCGCCAGGACCGGATCGATCGTGGGCGCGGCGAGCGGGAAGAGCAGGTAGTTCAGGATCGACGCCAGGATCGTGAACAGGACGAATAGGCCCGTCGCGATTGAACCGAGCGCAATGCCTTCGCTGCGATCGAGCGCGCGATAGGCAAGCCCCACCGCAATCACGACCAGCGCCGCCAGAATGCCGGGCGCATAGCTGGCCCAGTCGACGGCCTGATCCTTCGCGACGATCAGCCAGCCGTCGATCAGCGCCAGCGGCGCGAGAAACAACAGGATCGTGATTTCAGCCTGGCGCAGATACATGTCGGCCCTCTTCAGACGGAGGACCGTACCGGAATTTGATGAATCGCCGCCTAACCGGCCGCCAGGATCATGCCCGCGATCAGCACGGCCTCGGTCACGAAGATGCCGACCAGCACGCGCTTGCCGAACCACAGGAAGGCGCAGAAGCCCACGATCGCCGAAAAGACCCGCAACTCCAGCGTGGTATCGGCGAGCGGCCCGTTCGGATTGACGATCAGGTTGGCAATGACGGCGGCAACCAGGGCGGTCGCAACGCACCGCACGAAGACGAGCGCATCCGATTCTTCCGATATCCGCCCACCGAGATAGACGCCGAGAAACCGCCAGCTATCCGTCGCCAGCCATCCGGCAACGAGGATGAAGACATAGGGCCACCACCAGACGTCGAGCGCATCGAAGGTCATGTCGCTTTCCTGCGCTTCGCCACGACGTGGAAGAGATAGGCCAGCAATCCGCCGACCAACCCGGTCGCCAGCAGGCTGAAATCGGGAACGACGATGTGGAAGAGCGGCCCGAGCAGAAGACCGAGGACCATCGCGACATGCCCTGCCCGCTCGCGCGCCGACACCCATAGCGAGGTCAGGAAGTAGATCGGCGTCAGCATGAAGAGCGCGGCCGAGATGATGGGCGGCAGGTTTTGCGCCAGCGTGTAGACCAGCGCGACGATGATCATGTTGAGCAAGACCAGCGACGAGCCGACGCCGCCATACCAGCTCGTCCGCATGTCGCGCGGCACGTGGCGAATCTGTTCGAGCGCGATGACCCAGGAGGTCACGGCGACAAAATGCGACAGGAGATAGAGGACCCATGGCCGCGTTCGCGGCCCGCGCAGTTCCGGCACCAGCACGACGACCATTGGCGCAAGCCGCACCGAGGACAGCGCCACCGCAAAGGCCGCGCCGGCGATGCCGTTGCCCGCCAGCACCGCTCCGATCAGCACCACCTTGGCCGGAAGTGCCCACACGATCCCCGTCATGAACACGGTCTGCGCCAGCGTGAAGCCAGCCTCGAGCGCCAGCGCGGCAAAGCCGACGAAGCTGCTCGCCAGGATCAGCGCCGGAACCGACATCGACGCACGACACCCGCGCGCGAACCATTTGAGTCGCGTGGAAAAGTCGGGCGATGGAGAATCGATATGTGAGTCGGCAGGCGAAGGCATGTCGGGCCCCGATAGCACAGGGGCCGGAAACTTGCGATGTTAAAAAAGCGGCGCCCGAAGGCGCCGCTCTTGGTTTCGCTGTCGGCCAGCCTCAGCTCTTGCGCGGCAGTTGCGGCACGCTCGACCGTTTGCCGCCCGCCTTGTCCGGCGCGCCATCGGCACCGACCGCGGCCGCGACTTTCGCCTTGGCTTTCCGCGACGCGGCCTTCTTCGGCTTCGGAGAATCCTCCGGCGCTTCCTTCTTGGGCTTCACCGGCGCATCCTCGGCGAGGCTTTCGAGGACGATGCCTTTCGAGCCGTCCTCCTTGGCCTCGACCAGCACGCGCACCGTACCGCCCTTCTTGAGCTTGCCGAACAGCACTTCCTCGGCCAGCGGCTTCTTGATGTGCTCCTGGATGACCCGGCCGAGAGGCCGCGCGCCCATGCGCTCGTCATAGCCCTTGTCTGCCAGCCACTCGATCGCGTCCGGCGTCAGCTCGAACGTCACCCGCCGCTCGGCAAGCTGTGCCTCGAGCTGCATGACGAACTTCTGCACGACCTGATGGATGACCGGGATCGGCAGCGAGCCGAACGGGATGATCGCGTCCAGCCGGTTGCGGAATTCCGGTGAGAACAGGCGGTTGATCGCCTCCATGTCGTCGCCTTCGCGCTTCGTCGAGCCGAAGCCGATTGCCGGCTTGGCCATGTCCGAAGCGCCCGCATTGGTCGTCATGATCAGGATCACGTTGCGGAAGTCGATCTTCTTTCCGTTGTGATCCGTCAGCGAGCCATGATCCATGACCTGCAGCAAGATGTTGAACAGGTCCGGATGCGCCTTCTCGATCTCGTCGAGCAGCAGCACGCAGTGCGGATGCTGGTCGACGCCATCTGTCAGCAAGCCGCCCTGGTCGAAGCCGACATAGCCGGGAGGCGCGCCGATCAACCGCGAAACGGTGTGCCGCTCCATGTATTCCGACATGTCGAAGCGCAGCAGTTCCACGCCGAGCGACGCCGCAAGCTGCTTGGCGACTTCCGTCTTGCCGACGCCCGTCGGGCCGGAGAAGAGGTAGGAGCCGATCGGCTTGTCCGGCTCGCGCAGGCCGGCCCGCGCCAGTTTGATCGAGGACGAGAGCGCGCTGATCGCCGTATCCTGCCCGTAGACGACCCGCTTCAGCTCGTCCTCGAGCGTCGCCAGCACCTTCTCGTCGTCGGCCGAGACGGTCTTCGGCGGAATGCGCGCCATGGTGGCGATCGTCTGCTCGATCTCCTTCACGCTGATCGTCTTCTTGCGCTTGTTCTCCGGCAACAGCATCTGCGACGCGCCGGTCTCGTCGACCACGTCGATCGCCTTGTCCGGCAGCTTGCGGTCGGAGATGTAGCGCGCGGAAAGCTCCACCGCGGCCTTGATCGCCTCGTTGGTGTACTTGACCTTGTGGAAATCCTCGAAATAGGGCTTCAGCCCCTTCATGATCGAGATCGCATCCTCGATGGTCGGTTCCTTGACGTCGATCTTCTGGAAGCGCCGCACCAGCGCGCGATCCTTCTCGAAGAACTGGCGGAACTCCTTGTATGTGGTCGAGCCGATGCAGCGGATCGCCCCCGACGAAAGCGCCGGCTTCAAGAGGTTCGACGCATCCATCGCGCCGCCCGAGGTCGCGCCCGCGCCGATCACCGTATGGATCTCGTCGATGAACAGCACCGCGCCCGGATAGTCCTCGAGTTCCTTGACGACCTGCTTCAGCCGCTCCTCGAAATCGCCGCGATAGCGCGTTCCGGCCAGAAGCGAGCCCATGTCGAGCGAGAAGATCGTCGCGTCGAGCAGCACTTCGGGCACGTCGCCCTCGACGATGCGCTTGGCGAGGCCTTCCGCGATGGCCGTCTTGCCGACGCCCGGATCGCCGACATAGAGCGGATTGTTCTTCGAACGGCGGCAGAGCACCTGGATGGTCCGGTTGATCTCTTCCGAGCGGCCGATCAGCGGATCGATCTTGCCGGTCTTCGCCTTCTCGTTGAGATTGACGCAATAGGCCGTCAGCGCATCCTGCTGCTGCTTCTTCTTCGTGCCTTCCTCGTTCTCCGAGGCCGGGCTCGCAGCCTCTTCCTCGGCCCCGCGCGGCGTGCGCGCTTCTGCGCCGCCAGGGCGCTTGGCGATGCCGTGGCTGATGTAGTTGACCGCGTCGTAGCGCGTCATCTGCTGTTCCTGCAGGAAGTAGGCCGCATGGCTTTCCCGCTCGGCGAAGATGGCGACGAGCACGTTGGCGCCCGAAACCTCTTCGCGGCCCGACGACTGCACGTGGATGACCGCGCGCTGGATGACGCGCTGGAACCCGGCCGTGGGCTTGGAATCCTCGTCATAGCCGGTGACGAGATTGTCGAGTTCGGTGTCGATATAGGTGAGAACGGTTTGCTTGAGTTCGTCGACATTGACGTTGCACGCACGCATGACGGCAGACGCGTCGCTGTCGTCGATCAGCGCCAGCAGGAGATGCTCGAGCGTCGCATATTCATGATGCCGTTCGTTGGCGAAAGTCAGCGCCTGGTGCAGCGCGCGCTCGAGGCCTTGGGAGAATGCCGGCATTCAGTACCTCATTTCTTTTCCATCACGCATTGCAGCGGATGCTGGTGTTGGCGAGCGAAATCCATGACTTGCGTCACCTTGGTCTCGGCCACCTCGAAGGTGTAGACGCCGCATTCGCCGACACCGTGATTATGGACGTGGAGCATGATGCGGGTCGCAGCCTCGCGATCCTTCTGGAAGAAGCGCTCGAGCACGTGCACGACGAATTCCATCGGCGTGTAGTCGTCGTTCAGGATCAGGACGCGGTAGAGACTGGGCTTCTTGGTCTTGGCTTTCGTGCGGGTGATGACCGCCGTGCCGCGGCCGGGGCCGCCATTGCCGTTTTCGCCCGCCTGAGCCTTGGGCGCACGCTCGCCGGAACCTATGCTCGTCACTCGCCTTCCCAATCCAACCACTCCCGCCTCGGAAGCGTCATGTAGGTGTTTCGTGTTCGATTGTAAGCCCTGTGTCGATGGTGACAATACGGCCAGGCTTCACGTCCTCGACAATATTTTTGACGTCTCGATCCAGCACGAAAAAGGCCGCGCAATCGCGCGGCCTCGTCGTCGTTTCATCGATGTGCCTTGCGGTCACCGCGCCTTCACGCCCAGCGTCTCGAAGGGCTTGTAGACCTCTTTCGCCATGTCGGCGTAAAGCTCGCTCATGCGCGTCGCCTGGCCGACGAAGCCTTCATAGGCCTGGCGTGCGAAATCCATCTGGATCTCCATCGCCTTGTCGGGCGACTTCGCCAGAACCAGCTTTTCCACCACCGAACCCGACTGCTCGAACGCGCGGCGGGAGTATTCGGTCGCCTCGACGGCGATCGCCTGCATGTTCTTCGAAACCGAAGCGAAACTTCTCAGCCCGCTATCGGCCATTTCCTTGCCGAACTTACCGGCGTCGTCGAAGGATTGCATCATAAGCCAAAACCTCTTGGTCAAATGGACGGAGCAGCAATGCTGCGATGCGAAAAACGTAGCGTGCAACGCAGCACCCGTCAATTGCGGCCGGAATGCAGGCACGTCTCGAATTTGGCCGGCTTTATGAACGAAGCGGTTACCATAAACGGATCGGTAACTTCCGGCGGCTAGGTTGGCAGCATGTAAATCCTCGCCAGAATGCGACCGACAAAATCTGTATGGGTGTAGTTGTGCGTCAGACGTTCGCCGGAATGCTTCCGCGTCACCAGGCCGTCCTCAAGGTCCTGCTTTCCTTCCTCACCGCCCTCGCCTTGGTCGCCGGCTCCGTCGGCCACGCTTCGGCGAATCCGCGCTATGCGGCCTATGTCATGGACGCCAAGACGGGGCAGGTCCTGTTCAATCGCTATGGCGACGAACAGCGCTTCCCGGCCTCGCTGACCAAGATGATGACGCTCTACATGCTGTTCGAGCAGATGGAGTCCGGTCGCGTCGCCAAGTCGACGCCGATTCCGATCAGCGCCAAGGCAGCCGCCGAGCCGCCGACCAAGATCGGCCTGCGCGCCGGCTCCACGATCACGGCGGAAAACGCGATCTATTCGCTCGTCACCCGTTCCGCCAATGACATCGCCACTGCGATCGGCGAATTCGTCGGTGGTTCGGAGCAGAACTTTGCCCGGCTGATGACCACGAAGGCGCGCCAGCTCGGCATGAATTCGACCACGTTCCAGAACGCCCACGGCCTGCCGAACAACAAGCAGGTGACCAGCGCACGCGACATGGCGATCCTCGGCGTCGCCCTGCGCGAGCATTATCCGCAGTATTATTCCTATTTTGGCACCCGCGAGTTCAACCTCGGCAAGCAGCGCTTCGGCAACCACAATCGGGTGCTGGGTCGCGTTCGCGGCGCCGATGGCATCAAGACCGGCTACATCCGCGCATCGGGCTTCAACCTCGTCTCGTCGGTGCAGGACGATGGCCGTTCCATCGTCGCCGTCGTGATGGGCGGTCGTTCCGGACGTTCGCGTGACGACCACATGGTCGAACTGATCCGCGAATACCTTCCCAAGGCTTCGCGCGGCAACAAGCAGATGCTCGTCGCCCGCGGCGCGGCCAGCCAGGGCGTTGCCGTCGCCGCTGCCGCCAACGTGCTGCCGACGAAGATGTCCGCGCCGCAGTTCCGCCCGGCCGAGCCGGCCGGCGCCGCGCAGATGGAACTCGCTTTGACCTCGACGGCAGCCGCACAGCCGGTCGCCCAGGCGCCGGCGATGGCTCCTGCCCCGTCCGCCCCGCTGGGCAATGACGACGCCTCCAACCGTATCCAGATGGCATTCGCAGGCGCGGTCCCGACCGCCCGGCCGACGCCCCCTGCCCCGGTGCCCTCGCAGGCCGTACCCGCGGCCCTGCATGCGATCAAGGAACGAGCCGAAGTCGATCCGGTCCAGACGTCCTCGACGCAGCCGGCCGGCTGGGTCATCCAGGTGGCGTCCATGCCGTCGGAAAGCGAGGCCAAGTCCTTCCTCGCCAACGCGAAGTCGCGCGCGTCCAACGTGCTCGGCAATGCCGATCCGTTCACCGAGACGTTCGACCACAACGGTCAGACCTACTACCGCGCACGCTTCGCCGGTTTCGCCGGCAAGGACGCGGCATGGTCCGCCTGCAGTTCGCTGAAGAGCTACGGCATCGCCTGCTACGCGGTGCAGATGTAAGTTTCCCGTTCTCCGGGAGTGTTTCGTGTCGAAGGAGAATCAGCCGTGACCGGACAACAAAACGTCCTTGGCTTCATTGATCCGCGCAGCCAGGAAGGAGCTTCCTCCGAGGTCCGGATGCAGCCGCTGCATCAGGCGCCGATGCGCCTTGCGGATATCCGCCGCGCTAGCACCCGCTTCAAGACCAAGGACCTGGTAGGCCTCCTGCTTGCTCATGGGGCCAGAAGCTGGCGGGCGAGTTTCCCCGCCGCCGACATCCGTCTGCGCGTGATCGCGCCAGAGGGGAAGCCGGCCGTCAAGATACGTCTCAAGTAGCTGCCGGCTCTCGCCGTCATCCGCCAGTTCGGCGAGCAGCTCGTAGAGTTCGAGTTCGCTGAGATCGCCAAGCGGCTTGCCGTCGAACCGGCCCGCCAGCACCACCCCGTCCAGTTCGCCGGTATCGTGGTCGAGTTCCATTTCCAAGGCAGCGGTCCGGACATGGGATCGCTTTCCCGGCGTCGGGCTAGCGCGACGACGCATCCGCCCGGCGCCATACCAGGCCAGCGCGCTCGAAAGCGCCATGCCGCCAAGGCCTGCACGACCGATGAGAATGAGGCCTACGCCGACGATACCGAGCGCAAGCGGGCCGATCAGCCGCAGGCTCGAGGCGATCTTCGAGGCGTCGGCGCGCAGAAGAACGAACATGAGAAACAGCGCGAGCGCGCCACCGGAAATGACGTAGATCATGATCCGCTTCTGCCGCGCATGTTCTCGATAAGCAGGCGATCCGCACCACGTCCCCTCGCCTCGAGCGCAGGATAGCCGCCTGTGGCGTAGATCGCGATGGCCGAAAGCAGCTCCGCCAGCGTCGATGCCGCGTTGCGGTCGAACCGGAACCAGGCGCCTCGCGTCAGGCGTGCGATCTCCTTGAAGGCGCGCTCGGCAGATGGATCGTGACCCTCCTGAAACAGGAATACTGGAACGCCCTTGAGCCCGAGCCGTCCGGCCTTCTCCGCCAGGTCGTCGACCTCCTCCTCCATCGCATCACCGATATAAACGAGCGCGTTGACCTTCTGCGCCTCGGTCTCGGTGAGCGCATGCGAGAGCACCTTGCCGATCTGCGTGTGTCCGCCCCGGCAGTCGATCTTCACCATCAGGTCCTTGAGCTTGCCCGTATCGGGGACGAATTTCGACGATCGGCACTCGCCAAATCCGCGGAAGTAGACGAGCTGGACTTCAAGCCTCCCCGTCTTTCCGACCGCATCGAACATCTCGGCTTGCAGCGCACAGGCAAGGTCCCAGGTCGGCTGCCGGCTCATGGTCGCGTCGAGCGCGAGGATCAGGCGCCCCTTGCTCGCCCCGGCGACACGTCCCGCGCCCAATGCGCGCGCCTGCTTCAGGAAGGAAGCGACCGCATTCGGGTCGCTGCGCTGCGTCTCGGTTGGCAGCGTCGTCGGTTTGGCGGGCGTCTTTTCACTCATGTTCATGAAAATGAGGTGCCGGCCCGCCCAAGGCAAGATGACGTGCGATCACAGAAGCCCGAGATCGGCAAGTTCGCGGCGAAGCTGCGTCGGCATTTCGCGCATGTCCGACCCGCCGCCGACATCGTGCGGAGCGTCGTCCATCCGCAAATAGCGCCAGCCTTGGAAGGGCCGGCGGGGCTGCCAGACCGTCGGGGTGAGTTCATGGTCGAGCACCAGATGGCAGCGGCCGATCCCGTCGCCATCGGTGAACGGCCTGACGTCGATCAGCTTCTGTCGGCACTGAACGCCACCCTTGATCACCCAGTAGAGCGATCCGCCGTCGAGCAGTTCCTCGACGCGCTTCGGCACCATTCGCGTCGTGTGGAAATGCTCGACCGGCTGGCCGCTCGCGCGCATCCGCGCCGCCCGCTCGTCGATCCACGACTGCAGGTCCTCGATCGAGTCGCAGCCGACGCAGAGCTTGACGATGTGAAGTGCCATGGCTCTAGATAGGCGCGGGCTTCCGGCAACTCAAAGGCACGATCGCTTGATGTCCACAGAAAGCGACCTCAACACTCGACGACATTGACGGCGAGCCCGCCAAGGCTGGTTTCCTTGTACTTGTCGTTCATGTCGAGCCCGGTCTGGCGCATCGTCTCGATCGCCGCGTCGAGCGGCACGAAATGCTTGCCGTCACCCTTGATGGCGAGCGACGCTGCCGTCACCGCCTTCACCGCGCCCAGCGCATTTCGTTCGATGCAAGGCACCTGCACGAGCCCCGCAATCGGATCGCACGTCATGCCAAGATGATGTTCGAGCGCGATCTCCGCCGCATTCTCCACCTGCTCCGGCGTGCCGCCCATCACCGCCGCCAGCCCCGCCGCCGCCATCGCCGACGCCGAGCCCACCTCGCCCTGGCAACCGACCTCGGCGCCGGAGATCGACGCATTGTGCTTGATGATCCCGCCGACCGCCGCCGCCGTCAGCAGGAAATCGCGAATACCATTCTGGTCGGCCTCCGGATGAAAATGCAGCCAGTAGCGCATCACCGCCGGCACCACGCCCGCCGCCCCGTTGGTCGGCGCCGTCACGACGCGCCCGCCCGCCGCGTTCTCCTCGTTCACCGCCATCGCGTAGACCGAGAGCCAGTCGTTTGCGAGCAGCGGGTTCGGCCGGTTCTGCCGCCACTGCTCCTGCAGCGTATCGTGGAGGTGCCGCGCACGCCGGCGCACCTTCAGCCCGCCTGGCATGATGCCGTCCTGGCTCAAGCCCCGCTCGATGCAGCCGCGCATCGCGTCCCAGATCGCGTCGAGCCCGGCGTCGAGTTCGCCGCGCGATTGCCGCGTCTCCTCGTTCGCCCGCTTCATCTCGGCGATCGACCTGCCCGACGCCTGCGCCATCGCCAGCATCTCGCGCGCATTGCGGAACGGATGCGGCACCTCGCCCGCTTTCCCCTCCGGCCCCTTCGCCGCAAGCCTCTGCAACTCCTCCTCCGAAACCACGAACCCGCCGCCGATCGAATAGTAGATGCGCTTCAGGAGCAGCCGATCATCGGAATCGTAGGCGCTGAAGGCCATGCCGTTCGCATGCCCAGGCAGCGGCTGCTTGCGGTCGAGGACGAGATCGCTCGCAGGATCGAACCGATAGCTCGGATGGCCGGGCGGCGTCACGCGCTTCGCCTCGCTCACCTCGGCGACGGCGGCGTCCATCCGGTCCGGGTCCACCGTTTGTGGCAGCGCGCCGGTCAGCCCGAGGATCACCGCCCGGTCCGTGCCGTGCCCGACCCCGGTAAAGGCGAGCGAGCCGTGCAGGCTGACCGAGAGCCGGGACACCGCCGCGCCCTGCGGCTTCGGCCAGTCGCCGCCCAATATCTCGTCGAGAAACCGCCCGGCCGCCGACATCGGCCCCATCGTGTGCGAACTCGACGGGCCGATGCCGATCTTGAAGAGGTCGAAGACGGACAGGAACATCGGGTTCTCCAGGAGGTGTCGGCGCACTCTTCGCCAGCCGCGCGCACAGCGCAAGGCACTGCCCGACCTTCGCTGATCCGGTTGCGACATGGCAAAGAAAAAGGCCGCGGAACGCGTTCCGCAGCCTCTCGAATTTCAGTGCAAGCCCGCGGCCTGCTTCGCGAACTAGCGAGCGGCGATCGTCGCCACGCCTTCCGCGCCTGCACCCCCGACCAGCCAGGCCAGGAGAATGATGCCTGCAAAGCCGATCACTGCCTTGGCGGTTACGCCCCAGCAGGATTTCTGAACGCTATCGTCCATGGAATTCCCGTTATTGAGATCTTGGTTTGCCATCGCCCCCGAAAAACGCGGATCGCGTCCCCTGCTCAAGCAGGCTTCTGGGTAGACGTATTCGTGGCGCCTTGCAATGCCGAAAGAAGGCAAATTCAAGGCATGGATTTCAGGCCACCCTTTCCGTTTCGAACAATTTGAGACAAATCATCGGGTTAGCTGTAACGCGATATTTGCGAATTCGTAACGCATCAGGCGAAAGGATGACGCTCGCATGTCCGGCGAAATCGGCTAGGCTCGCCAAATGATCCTCGACCCCCTCCTCCTCGATCCGCTCGATCTCGTGGCGCTCGCCTATTTCCTGATCGGCTGGATCGTCTTCGCCCAGGCGACACAGGGCCGGCTCTTTTCGCGCCCGACACTCACCTCGCTCATGAACCGTCAGCGCGAGACATGGATGCGCACCATGGCGCGGCGCGACCTGCGGATGATCGACACCGGCATCATGATGGGCCTCCAGCAGGGCACGGCCTTCTTCGCGTCGAGTTCTCTGCTGGCGCTCGGCGGCTGCTTCGCGCTTCTGGGCTCGACCGATCAGGTGATCGCGGTGCTCGGCGACCTGCCGACGAACGAGGACATCGCCCGCCCCGTCTTCGAGGCAAAGGTCTTCGGCCTGACGGGCATCCTCGCCTACGCGTTCTTCAAGTTCGGCTGGGCCTATCGGCTCTTCAACTATTGCTCGATCCTGATCGGCGCGGTGCCGATCGTGAAGGACGGCATCGAGGACGCCGCGACCGAGCGCGCGGTGATGCGGGCCGCGCGCATGAACCAGCTTGGCGGCAAACACTTCAACGCCGGCCTGCGCGCGATCTTCTTCGCACTCGGCTATCTCGGCTGGTTCATCGGTCCGTGGTTCTTCATCGCCACGACGACGTTCACGCTCTTCGTCCTGGTGCGCCGGCAGTTCTTCTCCGCCGCCCGCGCCGCCGTCCTCGACGCCTAGGGCAGCAGCCTTTCGGTGCGCCCCGTCAGGCGATAGGCGACGAGCCCGATCCATTCGCGAATGGCGATGGCCGTATTCTGCAGGCTGTCGATCTCGTTATCCTGAGCCAGACCCGCCGTCTCGATGCCGGCCGTGCGATAATCGGCCGGCCACGGCACAACATTGAACCCGGCCCTCTCGAACAAGAGTACCGAGCGCGGCATGTGGAAGGCGGACGTGACGAGCAGCCAGGTCTGACCCGGCTGCGGGTTCACCATGTCGCGCGTGAACCGCGCATTCTCGTCGGTGTTGCGCGAGCGGTTTTCCAGCACCAGCCGGCTTTCGTCGATGCCGAGCGCGGTCAGGAGCCGCGGTGCGGTGTCCGCATCGCCCTCGCCCTCGAGCACCATCGTTCCGGTTCCGCCCGACACCACGACCGGCACCTGCGGATACCGCCGCGCCAGCACCGCCGTCTCGACGAATCGGTCGCCGCTCGAATTCAGCTCATACCCGCCGCGCGCCAGGTTGACCGAACCCTCGAACCCGCCGCCCAGGACGATGATCCCATCGATGCGCTCTGGCACCGGATCAGGCCGCGCGAAGCGATCCTCCAGCGGATGCAGCATCAAAGCGCCGAGCGAGGTCCAGGTCGAAAGAGCCACGACGAGGAACGCGACCGAAAACGCCGCCCCGGACAGCCGCGTCCATTGCAGCAACAGCAGAACCAGCCCGACGAAAAGCAGGATGCCCGTCAGGTTGAGAGGATGAGCGAACAGCCAGAATATCTTGGAAAGGTAGAAGAACACCGGCCGGCGCCCTGACCTACCACCACTTCGCCGGCTCGAACCGCCCGGCCGCCTGCTCGATCACATGCGCGGTGCGGAACAGCGTCTCCTCCTCGAACGGCCGGCCGATGAGTTGAAGCCCGAGCGGAAGTCCCTTCGCATCCAGCCCCGCCGGCACCGCGATGCCCGGCAGGCCGGCCATGTTCACGGTCACGGTGAAGATGTCGTTGAGATACATCTTCACCGGATCGGCGGCCATGTCCTCGTCGGCGATGCCAAAGGCTGCGGAGGGCGTCGCCGGCGTCAGGATCGTGTCGATCCCGGCGGCGAACACGTCCTCGAAATCCTTCTTGATCAGCGTGCGCACCTTCTGCGCCTGCAAATAATAGGCGTCGTAATAGCCGGCGGATAGCACATAGGTGCCGATCATGATGCGCCGCTTCACCTCGCGGCCGAAACCGGCGGCGCGGGTCTGCTCATACATGTCGGCAATGTCCTTGCCCGGCACACGCAGCCCGTAGCGAACCCCGTCATAGCGTGCGAGATTGGACGAAGCTTCAGCCGGCGCGACGATGTAGTAGGCCGGCAGAGCGTACTTCGTGTGCGGCAGAGAGATGTCGACGATCTCCGCGCCGGCGTCCTTCAACCAGGCGATGCCCTTTTGCCAGAGCGTCTCGATCTCCTGCGGCATGCCTTCGACGCGATACTCCTTCGGAATACCGATCCGCATGCCCTTGATCGACTGGCCGATCGCGGCCTCGTAGTCCGGCACCGGGATGTCGACGGAGGTGGTGTCCTTCTCGTCGACCGACGCCATGGATTTCAGCATGATCGCCGCGTCGCGCACGTCGCGCGTGATCGGCCCGGCCTGGTCGAGCGAGGAGGCAAAGGCGACGACGCCCCAGCGCGAGCATCGGCCATAGGTCGGCTTGATGCCGACCGTGCCGGTGAACGCCGCGGGCTGGCGGATCGAGCCGCCCGTATCCGTCGCCGTCGCGCCGGCACAAAGCCACGCCGAAACCGCTGATGCCGAGCCGCCTGACGATCCGCCGGGCACGAGGTCGAGATTGGAGTTCTGCGCGCGCCACGGGTTTTTCACCGGGCCGTAATGGCTGGTCTCGTTGGACGAGCCCATGGCGAATTCGTCCATGTTCAGCTTGCCGAGCATCACCGCGCCGTTGGCCCAAAGATTGGCCGTCACGGTCGATTCGTAGCGCGGCTCGAACCCGTCGAGAATGTGGCTCGCCGCCTGCGTATGGACGCCCTCGGTGCCGAACAGATCCTTGATGCCGAGCGGAATGCCTTCGAGGTCCCCGCCATTTCCGCCGGCAAGCCGTTCGTCGGACGCGCGCGCCATCTCACGCGCTTTGTCCGGCGTCACCTTCACATAGGCGTTGAGCTCGCCATTGGCGGCGTCGATCGCGCCAAGATAGGCATCCGTCAATTCGGCCGAGGTGAATTCCTTCGCGCGCAGCTTGGTGCGCGCCTCGGCAATCGTCAGGCGGGTCAAATCGGTCATGGGGTAAGCTTCTTTTCGTAGAAACGGGAAAAGCCGGAATCGGGATAGTCGAGGACGGCGCCGCAGACCGCGTAGCCGCTGCGCTCATAGACGCGCCAGGCCTCCTCGAAACCGGGCGCTTCGCCCGTTTCAAGAACCAGTTGGACCAGCCCGAGCGAACGCGCCTCGTCTTCGACGCGGGCGAGCAGCCGCGAGCCGATGCGCTGGCCGCGCACGGAAGGCAGCGTGTACATGCGCTTGACCTCGCCCAGCGTCGCGTCATGCGCCTTCAGCGACGCCATGCCGACCGCACGGCCGGCCGCGTCGCGGGCGACGAACACCGTTACCCCCGGCGTGGCCATCTGCTCGACGGTCAACTGGAATTGGAATTCGGGCGGCGTCAGCGGCTGCATGGTGGCGTTGAGTTCCGCCACCATCTGCCGCACATCGTCCTGCAGCGGCGTTTCCTGTGCGATCGTGACCGACATCCTACTCGATCACCTTCGGCACGAGGAAGAAGTTCTCGTCGGTCGCCGGCGCGTTGGCGACGATGTCCTCGGCCTTGCCGCCATCGGTGACGGCGTCGACCCGCTTCTTCATCTCCATCGGCGTGACCGAGGTCATCGGCTCGACGCCGGAAACGTCGACCTCGCCCAGTTGTTCGACGAAGCCGAGAATTGCGTTGAGTTCGCCCGTCATCCGCTCGGCTTCCTGATCGGTGACGGCAATGCGCGCAAGATGCGCGACGCGGCGGACGGTGGCGAGATCGACGGACATGAGTGCTCCGCGGCAAAGTGCAGAAAAGAACGTGAAGCCCGCGCTATAAAGGCGCGGGCTTATGGGTGCAATATGAACTCGCCGCCGGGTCTAGATTTCGGTCGCTTCGCCGATCTTCGGAACCAGCACCTTCGCCTTTGTCCCCTTCATCCCCTCGACGAACTTGTCGGCGTTCTGGTCGATGATCGGGAACGTGCCGTAATGGCAGGGCACGATCGTTTCGAAGTCGAAGAAGCGCTGGCAGGCCATCGCGGCCACCGCACCGCCCATCGTGAACCGGTCGCCGATCGGCACGAGGCCGATCTTCGGCTGGTGCAGTTCGTTGATCAGCGCCATATCGCCGAAAATGTCGGTGTCGCCCATGTGGTACACGGATTCGCCACTGGCGAAGTGCAGGACGAGCCCGTTCGGATTGCCAAGATAGACGTTGCCGCCGCCCTCCTTGCTGAAGGACGAGGAATGGATCGCGTTGACGAAGGTCGTGGTGAAGCCGCCGCAATCGACCGTTCCGCCGTGATTGCCGGGATTGACCTTTTTGGGGTCGGCACCCTGGCTGACGAGATATTCGTAGATCTCGAAATTCGAGACCAGCATCGCGCCGGTCTTCTTGAGGATCGGCAGGGTGTCGCCGAGATGGTCGTTATGGCCATGGGTGAGCAGGACATGGGTCACGCCTTCGGCCGCTTCCTCCCAGCCCTTCCCCCACGACGAATTCCCGGTCAGGAAGGGATCGATCAGGATTTTGGCGTCGCCCGCCTCGATCCTGAATGCCGAATGTCCGTACCATGTGAGTTTCATGTCCCGTCCTCTCTTTGATTGGATTGCGCGGAAGGATAGGACGGAGACAATCGAAGTCAAAGCGGCCGGACCATGAACCTCATCGACCTGCAAGAATTGCTCTCTGTCTCGGACGGAAGGCCCATCGCGGGGCTCGACCTCGGCACCAAGACGATCGGCGTCGCGGTCTCCGATCGCCACCATTCCTTTGCCCATCCCCGTCCCGTCATCATGCGCACCAAGTTCACGCAGGATGCGGCAGCCCTGCTGGCCCTGCTTGAAAAGGATCAGGTGGCGGCGGTCGCGATCGGCTGGCCGATCAACATGGACGGCTCGGAAGGCCCGCGCGCGCAGGCGACCAAGGCCTTCGTGCGAAACATGGCGCGGGTGACGAAGCTGCCCTTCGTCCTTTGGGACGAGCGCCTGTCGACGGTCGCGGCCGAACGCGCGCTTCTGGAAATGGACGTGTCACGAAAGAAGCGCGGCGAGCGCATCGATTCGGCCGCCGCATCCTTCATCCTGCAGGGCGTTCTCGACCGGCTGCAGACGCTTCTGCCCGAGCCAGATGACGCTCATAGCGACGAAGCGCCCAGATCTTGATCTGCTGCCTGCGCCGGAAGGCGAAGATCGCGAAGATCAGCACCGTGTCGACGATGCACGCGCGGATGACGAGCGGCATGATCGAGGCCGGATCGACGCCGAGGATCTGCCCGTAGACCTCGAAGACGTGGTCGTGCAGCAGGCGGGTCAGCATCAGATAGCCGAAATGCATGTCGTTGTAGGACAGAAAGTACCAGCCCCAGAAGAAGCCCATCGGCAGGCCCCAGAAGATCAGGATGTATTTCATCGCCAGAAATCTCCCGGCGTGCCTGCGCCCTGCCGGGTCATGCGGTTGATCTTGGCATCCGTCGCAGCCAGCATCGCCAGAAGACGCGCGGCGGCGCGGCTGTTGTCGTTGGCGCCGACCGGCTTGCGGGTCGCCCCGCGCTCGGCCTGCATGATCAGATGGCTGACGAGCAGTCCGGCGAACTGGAGCGCGCCAAGCTGGAGAACCGCGATGTCGCCTGCCAGGGCAGGCCCGATCGCGCCCGCCGTCGTCGCCAGAAGCCCGACCGCGACGGCGATCCGCGCAACGTCGCCCTGCCCGGCCTCTTCATTGTCGGAATCGATCAGAACGGAAACCATCGCCCAGAAGAAGGCGAGCGCGGCCATGAAATGGATCGCTGCGACCGCCCCGGTCGCGACCACGTCGCCCAGCGCAGCCGTGCCCGGCGCCGCGACGCTTCGCGCGCCTGAAAGGCAAAGCAGCGCCGCCCAGTGGAAGGCGATGATGATGGTCAAAGCGCGTGGCATGGAATCCCTTTCTTAACCATCAGGGAAACTGGACCTCGCACTGGTTACCGGCAATCGAAACCTTTTGTTAAGGTTAACGGCAGAACCGGCCGGCACGGTTTACATCGCGGACCATGGCTCTTAAGCGAAGCATCTCCCGCCGCGAAAGAAATCCCGGAAAATGCTCGCCATCTTCGAAAGCACGCTGCCGATCTTCCTGCTCGTCGTTCTCGGGATCATCCTGAAGCGACTGCCGATCATCGACCAGAAGGTCTGGCCGGGCCTCGAACAGATCGCCTACTGGTTCCTCTATCCCGCGCTTCTCTTCATCACGATCTACAATGCCGATTTCGACGGGTTGCGGCTCGATGCGATGCTCGTCGCGCTGGTTCTGTCCATCCTCATCATGGCAGCCCTGCTCGGCCTTCTCTGGCCGATCCTAAAACTAACGGGGCTGGTGGCGGCGACGGAATTTTCGTCCGTCTTCCAGACGGCGATGCGCTGGAACGGGTTCATCGCGCTCGCCATCGCGCAGAAGATGTTTCCGCCCGCCGGCAGCGCCGTGGTCGCTCTGGTGATGGCGGTGATCATTATCCCCATCAACGTCTTCTCGGTTTTCGTCGTCACGAAATTCGCCGATTCCAGCGCCAATTGGGCCCGGATCGGGCGCACTATGGCTTTGAACCCGCTGATTCTGGCGGCATTATTCGCCATTCTGATGCGTTTTGCGCCGTTCCAAATCTACGATCCGATCAACGAGACACTTATCCTCGTCGCCAATGCGGCACTCGGAATGGGGCTGATCACCATCGGCGCGGGACTGCGCATCGCCGACATCGCCTCGCTGCGTTTCCCGCTCTGGCTGCCGGTGTTTCTCAAGCTCGCCGTCTTCCCGATCATCCTGATTTCCTTGGCCTGGAGCCTCGAACTGGACGGCACGCAGCTCCAGTATCTGGCACTCTGCGCCGCCGTGCCGACGGCGATGAACGGCTATCTCCTGGCCAAGCAGCTTGGCGGCGACGCGGAGCTTTACGCCGCCGTCACCACTTTGCAGACCGCCCTCTCCTTCTTCTCGATCCCCGCCGTCCTGGCGGTCACCGCTCAGTTGACTTCAGGGTAGAGCGAATCGACGATCATCCGGGCGTCGTAGCGTGCGCCGAGCATGCCGTAGGTGGTGCGCCACTGGCCGCCGAGGCGGGTCTCGGCGAAGGCGTCGGCGATCTGCCCGGCCCCGAGGCGCTTGAGTTCGGCAGCGGCGGCGGCGAGCGCCAGTTGCTCGGTCAGGATGCGCGCGGAGCCCTCGTCCTCGACGGCGACGTCCATCGCGGCGCGAAGAACCTGCGTCGTGCCGGGGCCGCTGGCGCCGAGCTCCCGCTCGATCCAGCCCAGAACCTCCTCAAACGGTCCGCGACCTCGCTTGAGGACGCGCAGGACGTCGAGCGCCATGACGTTGCCCGACCCCTCCCAGATCGCATTGACCGGCACCTCGCGATAGTGCCGCGCGAGTGAGGCTTCCTCGACATAGCCATTGCCGCCAAGGCACTCCATCGCTTCATAAATCAGCGCCGGCGCGATCTTGCAGGTCCAGTATTTGACGACCGGTGTCATGGCGCGGGCGAAGGCGGCTTCGGTGCGGTCGTTCGCCGCCTCGTCGAAGGCGCGGGCAAGGCGTAGCGAAAGCGCCGTCGCGGCCGCAACGTCGAGCGCCATGTCGGCGAGGACCCGGCTCATCAAGGGCTGGTCGATCAGCGCGGAGCCGAAGACCTGCCGGTGACGGGCGTGGTGGACCGCCTCGGCGAGCCCTGCGCGCATGATGCCTGCATTGCCGAGCGCGCAGTCGAGACGGGTCAGCGTCACCATGTCCATGATGGTGCGAACCCCGCCTCCCGGCTCGCCCACCATCTCGCCGATGGCGCCGTCGATCTCGACTTCGGACGAGGCATTGGAGCGGTTGCCGAGCTTGTCCTTCAGGCGCTGGAAATGAAGGCCGTTCGCAGATCCGTCCGAAAGAATGCGCGGTACGAGGAAGCAGGACAGTCCCTCCGGCGCCTGCCCCAGAACGAGAAACGCGTCGCTCATCGGCGCGGACATGAACCATTTGTGACCGGTGAGGCGATAAAAGCCGTTGCCGACGCGCTCGGCCCTGGTCGTGTTGGCGCGGACGTCCGTACCGCCCTGCTTCTCGGTCATCCCCATGCCGATGGTCAGGCCGGACTTTTCGACCGGTGGCTTCGACGCCTGATCGTATTTGCGGGTGGTTACGCGCGGGGCCCATTCGCGAAAGAGCTTCGGGCTCGCCATCAGCGCCGCAAGCGATGCGCTGGTCATGGTGACGGGGCAAAGATGGCCGCATTCGAGCCCGGCCGTCATATAGAAGCGCGCGGCGCGAATCTGGTGACGGTGGCCCTTTTCCGACTCGTTGTTTTCCCAGATCGACGAATGAATGCCGAGCGCCACCGAACGGCGCATCAAGGCGTGATAGGCCGGATGGAACTCGACCTGATCGAGCCGGCGTCCCTGCCGGTCATGAGTCCTCAGTTTGGGGGACTCGCTGTTCGCCAGCCGGGCCAGATCCAGTGCCTCGAGATTACGCGCGAACTTGCCGAGCAGGTCGAGGTCCTTGCGCGCGACTTCGGAAAAACCTTCGCCAAGCTGCATCAGGAGCGGGTCGGAACGCCACGCATTCGTTCCCGCGATCGGCGGGGTCTGGTTCGTCACCTCGTGGTTCACGTGTCGTCCTTCCGCATCATCTCAATTCCGCCGCTCGCGGAGCATTTGCGCGATCAAAGCATGGGCGGACCCGCGATGAAAATCCCGGGGAGGAAATTTGTCGGGGGCAACGCCGGCTTGCCCCAAGGGCGGGTCTTGCCTATAGGCCGTGATCGTCATGACATCGCCAGCGACCTTTCCGCCCTACCCGCACCGCCATCTTCTCGGCATCAAGGGCCTGTCGCCGCTTGATATCGAAAACCTGCTCGACCGTGCGCAGGCCGCCGTCGCGATCTCGCGCGGGGCAGACAAGAAGCGCGCGACGCTGCGCGGGCGCACGCAGATCAATCTTTTTTTCGAGGCCTCGACGCGCACGCAAGCGTCTTTCGAACTTGCCGGCAAGCGCCTCGGCGCGGACGTGATGAACATGTCCGTCGCAAGTTCTTCGGTGAAGAAGGGCGAGACGCTGATCGACACGGCGATGACGCTCAACGCCATGCGGCCGGACATCCTGATCATCCGCCACGGTTCGGCAGGCGCGGCCGCCCTTCTGGCGCAGAAAGTCGGCTGCTCGGTCGTCAATGCCGGCGATGGCGCCCATGAACACCCGACACAGGCGCTTCTCGACGCGCTGACGATCCGCCGAGCAAAGGGCCGTATCGCAGGGCTTACCGTTGCGATCTGCGGCGACGTTCTGCACAGCCGCGTCGCGCGATCCAACATCGTTCTCCTCAACGCCCTCGGGGCGCGCGTGAAAGTCGCCGCGCCCTCGACACTCCTGCCGTCGGGAATCAGCCAGATGGGCGTCGAAACCTTCTCGCGGCTCGAGGATGCGGTCGCGGACGCCGATGTCGTCATGATGCTGCGGCTCCAGCGCGAGCGCATGGCCGGCGCGTTCGTCCCCTCGGTGCGCGAATATTTCCGCTTTCACGGCCTCGACGCGGCCAAGCTCTCCAAGGCCAAGCCCGACGCGCTCGTGATGCATCCCGGTCCGATGAACCGCGGCGTCGAGATCGCGTCGGCGATCGCCGACGGTCCCCAAAGCGTGATTCAGGAACAGGTCGAAATGGGCGTCGCCGTTCGCATGGCCGTCATGGAAGCGCTTCTCGAAGGAGCGCCATCATGAAGCCGGTTGTTCTGAAGGGCGGCCGCATCGTCGATCCGTCGCGCGGACTGGACGAAGTCGGCACGGTCGTCGTCGTCGACGGACGCATCGCCGGCGCAGGCGCATCGGCGCTGAACCAGGGGGCGCCCGACGGCGCGGAAATCATCGACTGCGCCGGGCTGACAATCATGCCCGGACTGGTCGACACCTCCGTCCATATCGGCGAGCCCGGCGCGGAGCATCGCGAGACGATCGCCTCGGCGAGCGCGGCGGCAGCGGCCGGCGGGGTCACGACGCTGACCATGATGCCCGACACCGACCCGGTTATCGACGACGTCGCCCTCGTCGAATTCGTGCGTAGAACGGCGCGCGACACGGCGGTCGTCAACGTCATTCCGACCGGCGCGATCACCAAGGGCCTTCTCGGCGACGAGATGACCGAGATCGGCCTCCTGTCGCAAGCCGGCGCGGCGTTCTTCACCGAGGGCCGAAAGACGATCGCAAGCTCGCTGGTGATGCGCCGGGCGCTGACCTACGCGCGCGATTTCGGCGCCGTGATCGCACACCGGACGCAGGACCGCGACCTCGCCTCGCAGGGCGTGATGAACGAGGGGCTGTTCGCAAGCTGGCTCGGCCTGCCCGGCATCCCGCGCGAAGCCGAACTGATCCCGCTGGAACGCGACCTGTTGCTGGCGCGGCTGACCAGGGGCGCCTACCACGCCGCCAAGATTTCCGCCGCCATGTCGGCCGACGCCATTCGCCGCGCCAAGGCCGATGGAGCGAACGTGACTGCCGGCGTATCGATCAACAATCTGGCGCTGAACGAGAACGACATCGGCGAATATCGCACCTTCTTCCGGCTGGCGCCGCCCTTGCGAGCGGAGGACGACCGCCTGGCGATGATCGAGGCGCTTCGCGACGGAACGATCGACATCGTCACCTCAGGGCACGACCCGCAGGACGTCGACACCAAGCGCCTGCCATTCGCCGAGGCTGCCAGCGGGGCAATCGGTCTGGAAACGCTTCTGGCCGTCGCGCTTCGTCTCCACCACAATGGTGATGTCGGCCTGATGCGGCTCGTCGAGGCGCTTTCCACGAGCCCGGCAAAACGCTTCGGGCTCGACGCCGGCACGCTAAAGCCCGGAGCCGCTGCGGACATCGCAATCGTCGACCTCGACGCGCCCTGGGTCGTCAGCGAGGCCGACATCGTCTCGCTGTCGAAGAACACGTCCTTCGAAGGCGCACGATTGCAGGGCCGCGTGATGCGCACACTGGTTGCAGGCCGCACGGTCTTCGCGCAACAATGACCACCGACATCGCATCGACGAAGGGCGGACAATGATTCTGCTGGCAGCACTCGCCTTCGGCTATCTCCTCGGCTCGATCCCTTTCGGCCTGCTGCTGACACGGATGGCCGGCCTCGGCGACGTGCGCGCGATCGGGTCGGGAAATATCGGCGCGACCAACGTCCTGCGCACCGGCAACAAGAAGCTTGCCGCGGCGACGCTGCTGCTGGACGCGCTGAAGGGCACCGTGGCCGTCGTTCTGGCTGAGCAGTATGGCATCGGTCTCAGCATTCTTGCCGGATTCGGCGCCTTCATCGGGCATCTGTTTCCGATCTGGCTCGGCTTCAAGGGCGGCAAGGGCGTGGCGACCTATCTGGGCATCCTGCTGGCCACCTCCGGCATCGCGTCCCTCGTCTTCGCCATCATCTGGATCGCGACCGCCTTCCTGACGCGCTATTCCTCGCTCGCCGCTCTGATCGCCTGCGTCGCGGTGCCGATCACGCTCCTGCTGCTCGGCTTCGGCGACGCCTCGATCGCATTTTCGCTGATGAGCCTGATCGTATTCTGGAAACACCGCGAGAACATCAGGCGCTTGATGGCCGGCACCGAGAGCCGGATCGGCGCCAAGGGATGAACGCACCAGCCTCCGCACCGCTGAAACTCAACGATGCGCAAAGGCTGAAATGGCTGCGGCTCCTGCGCTCCGACAATGTGGGCCCGGCAACCTTTCGCGACCTGATCAACCGCTTCAGCTCGGCAAGTGCAGCCCTCGACGCGCTGCCCGACCTTGCCGCGCGCGGCGGCGGGCGCAAGATCCGCATTGCGACGGCCGCGCAGGCGCAGACCGAAATGGAACAGGTCGGGCGTTTCGGCGGGCGGATCGCGGCGATCGGAGAGGCGGACTATCCGCCGATGCTACGCCACATGGACGTGCCACCGCCGCTGGTCACGGTGATGGGCCGCAGCGACGTGTTCGCCGCACCGGCCGTCTCAATCGTCGGTGCGCGCAATGCCTCGGCCTCGGGAGCCAGGATGGCGCGCCAACTGGCTGGCGAACTCGGCGCGGCCGGCTTCACGATCGTCTCGGGCCTTGCGCGCGGCATCGACGCCGCGGCCCATTGGGCGAGCCTCGAGACCGGCACCGTGGCGGTGCTCGCCGGCGGGCTCGACAAGCCCTGGAGGTCACCGTACAAATTGGTTTGGCGTATCTTGTTGCGGGAAACCCTTGAGGAAGGTGTCGGGCCCAGACGCGAGCAACGACAAAAAAGGTAGGAGGAGACAAAGGGGCACAATCCCTCTGCCTCGTCTCCATCACCTATTGTTCCGTGTAGGTCAGGCGGCATCTTCCATTTCGAAAGCACCGATATCAGCGATCTTAACGAAGCGGGCATGGTTACCTCTGCCGCGCCTCCCTGGGATGAACCGCCAGCCGATGTGCCGAAGAAGTTGTTGTCCTTCCGATCCGGTTAGCCAGGAGATGTGGCCGTCAATGCGACAGCGAGCAAGCGCTTCTACGGCCTTCGTCGACAGCTCCTCTTCCGAGACTCCGATCAGGCAGGACGTAAGGCGCGAAATGAATGGCTCTGTTGCCAGCTGCTCAACTTTCGGATTGGCTGACGTGTCTCGCGGAAGCAAGCGACACCCAGGGAACAAAGTTTGGCAATGGCTCACCACTCGACTGAACTCGCCGGTGACGTAGAGATGCATGGGGCCGCAGACCCCGTCGTTATCGATGTTACGAACGCTTCCTCTGCAAGCCAGCTGCTTTGTCCATCGCAAAAGGTGCCCTTCCTGGTGATGCCGAAAGCGTCCCTTAAGGCCCTGGATGTCCTGCGCGTCCCGTAGATTCGAAGCGGAAGGGCGGCTTGTGGTCAGACCGAGGCAGCTTGCGACAGTCACTCGCTTGGGGATGAAGAACTCTCCTATCAGGAAAACGTGCTGACACATTCGCCACTGATTTAAGCCAATTCCGTTCCCCCAATTGCAATAGTGGACCAGACGTCCTTTCCATTGATCTTCAGGATCATCCAAGCTTGGCAAATGCGGAATAAGGCGCTTGTGGGTAACTACAAGGACGTCATCCCCCGTCGATGTGTGTTGAAGGACCATTTGGATCAGCCATTCCCGCCACTGCTCGATAAGGTCTCTCCGTATGACGATCTTGGAAGCAGGAGTGCGTTGGAGTTCGGCAGGGGGCTCGATCGGATGCAGCATTAATCGACTGTAGTTGACCTGCGGACACGGCACGGGGCGTGCCCGCCAAGGAACAAGTTGCGAGACCCCGTCGATGTCACTTGTGGCGTCGAGAAGGGCCATCCCCGGCCGAAGGGGGAAATCCATTGAGTATCCGACGAAACGGCAACCCTCGATACGATCGTAGCTATATTTCCAAAGGAAGGCGTAGCCGCTCGCTAGAGATTTGGCAAAGCCGCACATGGCCTTCAACCGTTCGATATCTAGGGAAGGACAGAGGAGCGATACCAGCTTCTCTTGGTCATCGGCAAGAGCCGCTATCTGGTTGAGGGATTGCGAAAACTGATGCCGCATGAGCGGTTCGAACAGCCCTTTACCACCCTGAGCGCCCCCATGCTCATAGATTTCATCTGCAAATTTCCAGAGTTCTCGTGCAGCTTGGTATAGGTCCGATTGCGGCCCTTGAGTGGAAAGGACGCCGTCTCGAAAGGCGGCGAAATCGTCATGACCTAAATCGAAGATCGTTACGTCCTTCGGTTTCTCGTCGTAGACAATCAGATGGCGCCCATCTGCCGCAAGGCCGCCGTTCTTGCCCTCGAAGAACGCATGGGTGACGATGACAATCGGATATTCTCTCAGGTGGTCTCGAAAGTAGCGCTGCGACGGAATGAAGCCCTTTTCCTCGTACACATCACGGTCCAAGATGGGTCGATCGGCGTCATGCACTGAGGTCCAGACGGCCACGTCATCATCGACGAGGCTTCTCAGTTCTCTGAAGGCTGCCTCGGCTTGAGCTACGGTTTCCACCACGAGAGCCGAGCGCGTTTGGTCAATCTTCCATGCAGCTGACATAAAGGCCAAGGCCGATGAACTTTTTCCGGACCCAGTCGGTGCGCTTGAGACCTGAAGACAAGAGCGGCCTTCTGAGTGATCTATTAAGGCGGATTGCAACGTGTCAAATATGGATGATGCCACTTGTCGGGCGAAGTTGGTAAGGTGGGAGTTTCGGATAGCACAAAGGCATCCGAGCTCCGCAAGGAACTGAGATTTCTTCATTTTCAGACTTTGTATTCGAGTTCATTTCCCAATCGATGTTGGGAATTCTACTGAGAAAATACCGTGATATGATAAGAGATATACTCGTGTTGCGGTATTTTAATGGGGGACTTGATGGCAGCCAAGGAGTGTTCCTAACTCTGTCTCTCTTTATGGCAACCTTTCTTTGTCACTCCGAGCGACCCTCTTGTCAGCATCCCGAATTCTGTGCTGGGGTCCTCTAGGGTTCACCGGGGAGGTTTGGGTGAGTATTGAAAAAGTGATCTCTTCAATGCCATCGAAGAGCCATCAGGAACTTCAACAGATGCGTTCCAATGCCCAGAGGGCAGCCGCCAGGGGGTTAGATGATGCTCACCAGTTGATTGTCGCAATCGACCGGCACGAGGCCGCGAAGCGAGATCGATTGGCGTCTCGGGCGAGCAATCTTCCTAGAGCCGAACTTGTCAGAAAAGCCTTCATGGCGAAACCTATGACCGAGACCGAGCGGAAGATTGTCAAAGTACTCCTCGACAATCCCGGTTCGACGTCTGAGGGGTTGAGCAAGGCTTTAGGGTGGGGAGTTCAATCCTGGCACATGCATTTCGGGACCATGTGCGAGAAGAGACTGCACAGTCTGTGGCCACCGTCACCGTCCGACAGGCGAGATGCAGACTTCTATAGTGGCATCCTGGCCGATCTATCGCCGGGTACCAACCGCTGGACCATCAAGCCCGAGGTAGCCGAAGGTTTCGCAGCTTTAGGCTTGCGTCCTAGTTAATTCGGCAACGTGAACAGGTGTCGAGGTCGGGTTTGCCGGTCCCTTTCCATGTTTCTCTATATGGGAAGGAAATGACTCTTGCCGATCCGTGTCTCTTTATGAGGGGGAAATGCCGAACTCAGCTTGACCGTGCCCTCCAATCAGACCGTCCACAAACCTATACCTTTTTCGCACACTTCCATTGACCGTACACATTGCGTCCAATAATCATGCGTCTGTGTTGGTCTAAAAGGAAAGGGTACGAATGTGGCATGTGTGGGATATGCGCGGGTTAGCACAAGAGGGCAGAGCTACGAGAGCCAGGTGGACCGGCTGAAGGCGGCAGGGGTGACGAAACTCTTCAGCGAGAAGAAGTCAGGGCTGGACGGGAAGCGTCCGGAGCTGCAGCGCTGCCTGGAGTTCCTCCGGGAGGGCGACACCCTGATCATCACCAAGCTCGATCGTCTCGCTCGCAGCACCTCGGACCTCTACCGCATCGCGCGCGAACTTGATGAAAAGCAGGTCACCTTCAGGGTTCTCGATGATCCTCTGGTGGACACAACCAGCCGTACCGGCAAGCTGGTAATGGGCATCCTGGCTCTCATCGCAGAGTTCGAAACCGACATCAGACGGGAGCGGCAGATGGAAGGGATCGCAAGGGCGAAGGCCGAAGGACGCACCGGGGGCCGTCCCAAGACGATTACTGCTGACGTAGAACGGCGCATCAAGCAGCTCCGGCAGGATGGCTTGAGCATCCGCAAGATCGCAGCAGAAGTGGGCCTGTCGAAGGCGTCGGTGCAGAAGGCTGTGGCTGACCTGGCCCAGAGTGGCTGACATCAATCAACATGAACCGCGCGAATACCTCGATGCCGATTGAAGCCGCCACCTCATCGGGGGGTACCGGGGGGAAAATGTCCTTGGGGGCCATGAAGAATGTGTTTACGAATTTTTCGCTGAAAGGTCCTGACTTTCCTGAACAGAACTGTCATTCCGATAATTCGGGAAGCGGGAGGAGACACGTGGTTCACGGCAAAAGCGTCAGGCTCTACTTGGTGGACGGTTCACCCACAGGCATCTTGACGGCAGAGATTATGAACTGGACAGGTCATGCGGTGGTGACCCCCAGGTCGCGCCTCGGAGAAGCGCTTCAGCGTGAGGAAGTAGCGCGTACAGGCGTGTATTTCCTAGTCGGTGATGACCCGGAGCAGCCCACCAAGTCGCGCGTCTATGTCGGTGAAGGCGATAGCGTCGGCGACCGGATCAAGCTGCACTCCCGGGATGCATCGAAGGACTTCTGGACCCGTGCCTGCATTGTCACCTCCAAGGACATGAACCTGACCAAGGCCCATGTTCGCTACTTGGAACACCGCTTCGTAGAGCTGACGATTGCCGCAGACCGCGCCAATGTGGCCAACGGCAACGAACCTCGGAGAAAGAGCCTTCCTGAAAGTGACATCGCCGACATGGAGTTCTTCATCTCACAGGTCCAAGTGATCTTGCCGGTGATCGGATTGGATTTTCTGCGACCGAAGGTGAAGGCCGCACCTCCTCGCCCCACCGAGACTCCGAACGGCGTTGGCGATGGACAACTTGAGCTCGTCCTGCCAAGCCGCAAGTACGGCTTCGAAGCTCGCGCATTTGAGGTGGACGGAGAAATAGTCGTGCTAGAGGGCTCGCTGGCCTTCGCGAAGGACGAATTCGCCTCGAACGGCTATTCTGGTCTGCGCGACCAACTCATTAAGGATGGCCGCTTGGCCCCAAGCGACGACCCTGAATTTCTAAAGTTCACCGAGAATGTCTCCTTCCCGAGCCCGAGCGCTGCTGCTGCTGTGATAAAGAATAGAAATACGAACGGACGGACCTCGTGGAAGATTGCATCAACCGGTCAGACACTTAAAGACTGGCAAGATGCCCAACTGTCTGTCGTCCCTGAAGACGCGACGTAAATCTAATGAAACGAGTCTGAGAACGGCATGATGGACACCTCTTCGAAGATATCGGAGCGACTTTGGCGGACTGCCGACAAGCTGAGGGCGAACTCGGGTGTTCTTCCTTCTGAGTATGCTCGCCCTGTGCTTGGCCTTCTGTTCCTGCGTCACGCAGAAGAGCGGTTCTCGGAGGTTGAGGCAAAATTGGCACCGCGCGAGGGCTCACGGATCAAACTTGGTCCTGAAGCCTACAAGGCGGAAGGGGCGATCTTTCTACCTCCGGAAGCCAGGTTCTCGTTCCTCCTCGCTCTACCCGAAGGGTCTAACCTCGGACGTGCCCTGACGAACGCCATGCGAGAGATCGAGGCGAAGAACTCGGAACTCGCCGACGTCCTGCCGAAGACGTACCAGTCGATCCCCGACGACGTCCTCGTTGAGCTGCTTCGCGAACTCCAGCCCCTCAAGATCAGCGGCGATGCCTTCGGCCATGTCTACGAATACTTCATGGGTAACTTCGCTAAGGAGACCATGCAGAAGGGCGGGGAGTTCTACACTCCCTCGTCCATCGTCCGGCTGATCGTCGAAATCATCGAACCATATCACGGGCGCATTCTGGACCCGGCCTGTGGCTCGGGCGGCATGTTCGTGCATTCGGCGGAATTCGTGAAGCGCCATCAGAAGGAACCCGACAAGGAGCTGTCTATCTACGGCGTCGAGCGCACCCGCGAAACCTGGCGTTTGGCCCAGATGAACCTCGCCGTACATGGCCTCTCCGGCAAGATCCTCGACGCCGACACCTATCGCGATCCCGTCTTCGAAGAGGTGATGCCAAAGAAGGACAAGGACGGGCGCTACGAGGGGCCGGGCGGCTTCGACTTCGTCATGGCCAATCCGCCATTCAATGTGAAGGAGTTGGACAAGAGCAAGTTGCTGGATGTCGCCAACCGCTTTCCCTTTGGCATACCAACCGCTGACAACGCCAACTATCTCTGGATCCAGTTTTTCTGGTCGCGGCTGAGCGAGACGGGCCGAGCCGGTTTCGTCATGGCCAATTCCGCAGCCGATGCCCGAGGCACTGAACAGGAGATCCGGAAGAAGCTGATCGAGAGCGGCAGCGTCGATGTCATCGTCTCGGTCGGGCCGAACTTCTTCCTGACGGTCACCCTTCCCTGCACCCTGTGGTTCTTCGACAAGGGCAAGACCAAGGGGCCAAGGGCCGACGAGGTCCTCTTCCTCGATGCCCGTCACATCTTCCGCCAGATCGACCGCGCCCACCGCGATTTCACCGAAGAACAGGTCGAGGTTCTGGCCAACATCGTGCGACTCTGGCGCGGTGAGGAGCCGGAGTTCTTCACACAGTCCAAGGCTTGGCTGGAGGAGCGCTTCCCGGGACTCGCCTATGGGAATGTTGCCGGACTGTGCCGCAGTGCGACCCGGACCGAGATTGAAGGCCAAGGCTGGTCGCTCAATCCGGGCCGCTATGTCGGTGCGGCCGCTGGTGAAGAGGACGACGAGGATTTCCGCGAGAAGCTGGAAGAGTTGCACGAGGAACTGGAAGCGTTGAACATCGAGGCGGCGCGACTGCAGTCGCTGATTGCGCAGAACCTCTCCGGACTGTTGGGATGACCAGTATGTTAAGCGGCTGGGAAAAGCGCCACCTGAGGGACGTCGTTCACATCAAGCATGGCTTTGCCTTCAAGGGCGAGCATATCGGCACCAACGGTCCCTACGTTCTCATGACTCCAGGGAATTTCTTTGAAGAAGGGGGATTCAAGAGAAATGGCGACAAACAAAAACGCTATAGTGGCGCGGTGCCAAGGGAGTACATTCTTCCTTCAGAAAGTCTAGTTGTTGCGATGACGGAGCAAGCCGAGGGGCTCCTAGGCAGTGCCGCGTTTATTCCCGATGACGAAGTTTACCTGCACAACCAGCGGATTGGGTTAGTTACAAGCGAAAGCACTGACATTCGCTTTCTATACTACCTGTTGAACACACGGGCGGTTCGCCAGCAGATAAGGGCATCCAGTTCAGGAACCAAGGTCCGACACACTTCGCCTTCCCGAATAGGCGAGGTTACTGCGTGGCTCCCGCCGCTCGCTATTCAAAGTCGCATCGCCAACGTGCTGTCGGCGTATGACGACCTGATCGAGGTGAGCCAGCGGCGCATTGCGATCCTTGAGGACATGGCGCGGCGGCTGTTCGATGAATGGTTCGTCCGCTTCCGCTATCCGGGTCGCGACGAGGTTGGCTTCATTGATGAGTTACCAACCGGTTGGGCAAAAGTTCCTCTTTCTGAAATCGCCAAATTTAAGCGTGGGAAGCAACAACTCACGAAGAAGGCCTACACCGAGAAGGGCTTTGTCGCGTTCAGCGCGAGTGGACCTGATGGTTTTTTAGAAAGTTGGGAAGTTGATGAGAAAGCGGTGGTCGTTTCTGGGGTCGGCGCCTACTGCGGCAAGACGTGGCTTGCGCGTGACAAGTGGACATGTATCGCGAACACCTTTTACCTTCTACCAATCGGTCAGAACATAACGGCGGAATTTCTATATTTGATTACACTGGGCGTTCATTTCTGGCCGCGCAGAGGAGCTGCTCAACCCTTTATCTCGACAGGAGATGCAGGAGCAATCCAGGTCACGCTGCCGCCCCAGTCGATCCTGATAAAATTCAACCAAGCCGTTGTACCAATACTTGATCAGATAGCTGTGTTAGAAAGAACGAACACCAGCCTCCGCGCTGCTCGCGACCTACTTCTCCCCAAGCTGGTTTCTGGCCAAATTGGCGTCTCGGCCACCGAAGAGACCTTTGCCCAGGCTGCGGAATAGCCCATGGTCGACTCCCCGAAGGACCTCCACTACGGCTTTCCCGAGGGCACCCGCGCCACGCTGACCGGCTTCTCCGAGGACGGGCTGGTCGAGAAACCGGCAATTGCGCTTCTGGAGAGCCTCGGCTGGAGCCACTTCAATCTCTATGATGAAATCTTCGGCTCTGACGGCTCGCCGTTTCGCGACACGTTGCGCGATCCCTTTCTCACCAAGACGCTGCGCACCGCTCTCGCCCGGTTGAACTCCGGCTTGCCACAGGATGCCCTCGACCTCGCCTTTGACGCCCTGACGCAGGACCGGGCATCAATGGTGCCGATGGCGGCAAACCGGGAAGTTCTGGAACTGGTGCGGGACGGGGTCGATGTGGAATACCGCGACGATGACGGCGGCATGGCCAAGGAACGGGTCCGGGTTCTCGACTGGCGCGATTTTGACGCCAATGACTTCACACTGGTCTCTCAGGTCTGGATTTCGGGCGAACTTCACCGTCGCCGCACAGACCTGATCGGCTTCGTCAACGGAGTGCCGCTGCTCTTCATCGAGCTGAAGGCCGGACACAGGCGGATCGAGGATGCCTATCGCGACAATGTCCGGGACTACCGCGACAGCATTCCGCAGCTCTTCCGGCCCAACGGCTTTGTTCTCGTCTCCAATGGGCTCGACACCCGGATCGGCGCGTCGGCCTATTCGCCATGGGACACCTACAAGGAATGGAAGCGGATCGACGACGAGACCGAGCCGGGCCGCGTGTCGCTTGAAACCGCCATCCGTGCTGCCGCCAAGCCTGAGCGCCTGATCGACCTTGTCGAGAACTTCCTCATCTTCGAAGAGACCAAGGACGGGCTGGTCAAGAAGATTGCTCAGAACCACCAGTTTCTCGGCGTGAACAAGGCGGTTCAGGCCGTGGTCAATCTCGGGGAGAACCGGGGCAAGCTCGGGGTCTTCTGGCACACGCAAGGCTCCGGCAAGAGCCTTTCCATGCTGACCTTCACTCGAAAGGTACTGCGGACGATCCCCGGGGCCTGGACCTTCGTGATCGTCACCGACCGCGAGGAACTGGACAAGCAGATTTCCGACGTCTTCGCCGCCTGTGGCGCGGTGACCAAGGATGTGCGGGAGGTGCGCGCCGGATCGAAGGAGCATTTGAAGACGCTGCTCAGGGGTAACGAGCGCTATGTCTTCACCCTGATTCACAAGTTCGGCACGGCCAAGGGCGAGACCTTTCCGGTCCTTTCCGAGCGGTCGGATATTATCGTGATCGCCGACGAGGCTCATCGCTCGCAATACGACACGCTGGCCGCCAACATGCGCCGGGCGTTGCCGAATGCTGCCTTCATAGGCTTCACCGGGACTCCCCTGATGGCCGGGGAAGAGAAGACCCGCGACGTCTTCGGCGACTATGTCTCGACCTACACCTATCAGCAGTCGACCGAGGATGGGGCCACGGTTCCGCTCTACTACGAGAACCGTATCCCTGAGCTGGAGTTCGCCAACGAGAGCTTTGCCGAGGACCTGGAGGCCGTCATCGAGGAGGCCGATCTCGACGAGGAGCAGGAGCGCGAACTCGAGAAGCGTCTCGGCACCCAATACCACCTGATCACCCGCGAAGACCGTCTGGACCGGATCGCCGAGGATCTCGTTCGCCACTTCGTCGGTCGCGGCTATCGCGGTAAGGCCATGTTCGTGGCCATCGACAAGGCGACGGCGGTCAAGATGTACGACAAGGTTCGCCGCTCGTGGGTTGCCGAGATTGCACGGCGCGAGGCAGCCCTTGGCTCAGCCCCTGCCGATCAGCGCGAGGCTTTGGCCGCCGTCATCGCCTTCATGCGCGAGACGGACATGGCTGTCGTGGTCAGCCAAGGCCAGAACGAGATCGCCGACATGGAGGCCAAGAGCCTCGACATTCGCACCCACCGGAGGCGGATGATCGAAGAGGATTTGGACGAGCGGTTCAAGAAGGGCAGCGATCCGCTTCGTCTGGTCTTCGTCTGTGCCATGTGGATCACCGGCTTCGACGTGCCGACTTGCTCGACCATCTATCTCGACAAGCCGATGAAGAACCACACCCTGATGCAGACCATCGCTCGGGCCAACCGGAATGCGCCGGGCAAGAAGGCCGGTCTGATCGTCGACTATGTCGGTATCTTTCGCAATCTGGAGAAGGCGCTCGCTATCTATGCCGTGGGCGGCGCGACGAATGCCAAGCCCATCGAGGACAAGTCCGCACTGGTCGACGATCTCGCCCAGGCCATCGACGAGGCTCTGGCCTTCTGCCGGGCGCGGGACGTTGACGCGGCGGCGATCCTAGAGGTGACCGGGTTTGACCGGCTGAGAAGGCTCGGGGATGCCGTAGAAGCATTGAACGGCACCGACCCCGAACGCCGCACCTTCCTTGCGATGGCTTCAAACGTCTGGTCCACCTTCAAAGCCGTCCTGCCCGATGCCCGGGCCGAACCCTACCGCAAGATCTCGGCAGCCATCGAGGTTATTGCCGAGCGCATCCGCTCCCTCACCGAGAGGCCGGACATATCGGAGGTCTCCGGCAAGATCGAAGCCTTGCTCGACAACTCGATTGCCGGTGTGGAGATAACGGCACCCATTCGCGAAGACGGCGACACCACTGGCTTGTTCGACCTCTCCCGGATCGACATCGAGCGCCTGAGGGCCATGTTCGACACGGGAAATCGCCAGCGCACCGAAACCCAGCGCCTACGCCGGGCAGTCGAGGATAGGCTGGAGGAAATGGCCGCTCGCAATCCGACACGGCGCGGCCTCGTGGAGCGTTTCGAGGCTCTGGTCGCGCAATACAATGCCGGAAGCCTGACTGCCGCCGACTTCTTTAACCAGCTCCTAGCACTGGTCGGCGACATGACCACTGAAGACCAGAGGGCAATCCGACAGGGTCTGACCGAGGAAGAGCTGGCGATCTTCGACATCCTGACCCAGCCGGAGCCCAAGCTCGGGCCAGAGGACGAGGACCTCATCAAGCGCGTGGCCAAGTCCCTACTGGAGAAGCTCAAGGCCGAGAAGCTGGTTCTGGACTGGCGGCTCAAGGAACGCGCCAAGGCAGCGGTCAAGGCGACCATCCAACAGCTCTACGACGACGGGCTGCCTCAGGCGTACGGGCAAGGTGTGTTCGACGAGAAGGTCGAGCGGACCTATCAGTGGGTGTTCGAGAAGTACCCGGGTAGTGGCGTGGTCAACTGACATGGAACCGCTGACGCTCTCCCAAGAGGAAATTGCCGCCATCGTTGGGTTCGATTTTCACAAAGACTATGCTGGCTTGATATGGCTTGGGGAACTTGCGTTGCAGGACAAGAGTGCAGTTGCCGCAGTTGCTCTGCTACTAGCAGTCTATGGCTGGATGCCTACAATGGTGAATTCACACAGGCTTGCGGAGTTCGGCGATCTTGAAGCGAACCTCTTCATCCCGGCGGGCAACTGTCAGAATCCAGCAGAAGCTGTTGCCCTGATAGAAGAACTGGAGACACCCCTAGTCAACAACTCTTGGATCGGCACGAGCAAATTCTTGCATTTCCTTAAGCCCACGATGTTCCCCATCTGGGACAGCCGGGTCGCAACTGCTCGAGGGTACGACTATCGAAACAAGTACAACACCCTTGAAGCCTATGCTGCGTTCCTCGAGTATGCGCATCAGCGGGTTGGTGATCCGGCGATCGAGCAGTTGTGGACCGCATTTGCAGCGGTTGGTCTGCCGCAGCCGACCCCGATACGATGTGTGGATATGGTCCTGTACCATCGCGGTGGATCCACTGAGATAGCGTAGGTAGACGACGACGCTTAAAGAGTAATGCCATCGCCGAGGAGCCCATTCGAAGAACCGTTGAGGTGGCCGATAAAACTTCCCCCTGTCGACGGTCACAATTCCTTTCATCTTTAAGGATGCCACCGCCGGTGCCGCAGTCTAAGTCAGATCTCGCCGGAGGTATCAAATCCCAGGGTGTAGGGCGTGACCCGGTTCCGCAGTTTCGCGTGGGCAAATCGCAGGTGAACGCTGTCCACTTCGAGATCGATCCGCTCGACCAAGCTGCCTATCAAATGGCGAGCGCGTGACCGATCCTCTTTGGACAATCTTGTAATCTCGGCCCTGGCCGCATCAATGTCATCCACCAGACCGGCGCCCACAGCATATCGAGCAGCGCTCTCTAGAGCCTTGGCGAGTTCCTCACGCTTCGCGTCTATCTCACGGCTTACAGCATCAGCTTGCGCGGTGAACGCACGTCGCATACTGGATGTTTCAGCCTCGCTGACGGCAGCAACCAGATTAGCTTGCTTGTTCTCCAGTATCGCGACGGCCCCCCTCAGGGAAGTCTCTCGCGCCTCCTGATCGTCGTGTGAGTTGGAAAGCTCACTCGGTATGGCGAGCAGCCCCAAGCGGCTAATGAATTCCTCTTCAAAGGTCTCGTAACGCCAGTTTGGCGCAGTGCAGTCAGTTCGCTTAAATGCCTTTCCAGAACAGACCATGTATCGGTAGCTTTGCCCCTTCTGCTTCGTCGTTGATACGTTGACTGGGTGGCCGCAATGATGACAGCGCAGGAGACGAGCGAAGAGGTTGGTGCTGTTCTGGGCCTGGGGGTTGCGGGAACGGTCGCGCAGTTGGTTTTGGATTGCCAACCACTGAGCCTCTGAGACGATGGCTGGGAAGTAGTCGCGAACTTCGTCGTCTCGGACCATCAGGGACCCATAGGCTACTCGTGACTTAAGTGTAGCTTGCACCATGGACTTCTCCCACTTACCGCCCTGCGACGCCGCAATTCCCTTCTCGTTGAGGTGTCGCACGATACTCGCTTGACCCGCGCCCTCCTCTGCTAGACGGAAGATCAGACGAGCATCATCTGCCCTGCCATTGAGACCTTGGGTTTCCCTGTCGATCCAGAATGGCACCTTGGAGATGGGTATCCGTCCCTTCCTCGCTTTCTCCGCTCGGCTATCCCAAGATGCGGACACTCGGTCTGAAAGCTTCTTGCTGTACTCGTGAGCCGCTTGCATCCCCATGATCGACATCATCAGGTTCATGGTGTTCTCGGTGTAGTCCTTAAAACTATGAACACGCTCGTCTTGCAACGTGACGAGGGTCAGCCCCGTCCTGAGCAAATCAATGAACCTCGACACGACGTCTATTGGATTGACGCGGCTGAACCGGTCCAGGTTTTCCATCAAGAGAACGATATCAGCCGATATGCGTCCCTCCTCTACGTCCTTGATGAACACCCCGAGGTTCGCCTCGAGGTTGGCGCCCTTGAATGCAGAGACGCCGTCGTCGATGAATGAGCCCTCCCGGTCAAGATCAAGGCCGTACCTGTCGCAAAACCGCGCGGCGTTCTCGGTTTGCCGCCGAAGGCTGTCACCCTGCGCCTGTCGTCCGGATGACCATCTGGCATAGGATACAGCGCGGCGACCTCTGAGGTCTCGGGGTTGCAACATGGCGGAAACCTTCTGCTAGACAATGAAATACGTAGAGGCGGCATATTGCATTCGTTGACTGACCGTCAAGCCAAGCCCTACCCGCCGGAAAACCTGGAACTTGTCGGCCGCATCGCCCGCTCGGGCGCGGTGATCACCGAAATGCCGTTCGGCTGGGAGCCACGCGCCCGCGACTTTCCGCGCCGCAACCGGCTGATCGCCGGGCTCGGGCTTGGGCTTGTCGTCGTCGAGGCTGCGCAGCGTTCCGGTTCGCTGATCACCGCGCGACTGGCCGGCGAACTCGGCCGGATCGTCTTTTCCGTTCCCGGTTCGCCGCTCGATCCGCGCGCGGCGGGATCGAACGGGCTGCTGAAGGACGGTGCGATCCTGACCCTGGGCAGCGACGACGTCCTCGAGCATCTGCGCCCGATGATCGGCCGCGCACCTGCGCCGGCGCTCAGAGAGCCGGATGCCGCGCCGCTCGAACCAGCGTTCGACGAGCAGCCTTCAGAGCCAGAACGGGACGAACGCACCCGTCTCGTCGAGGCGCTGAGCCCGAGCCCGACCGCCGTCGACGACATCGTCCGCCATACCGATCTGCCGGCGAGAACGGTTCGGACGCTGCTTCTCGAACTCGACTTCGCCGGCCGGCTCGAGCGCCATTCAGGCGGCGCTGTCTCGCTGGTTTCGTCGGATGCGTGAGGGCCGGGCACCGCGCAATATGTCGTTGGCTTCGGTCGAGGCCATCTCGATCAGATAGGCGAGCATCTCGTGGTCCTCATCCGCGGCCATCCGGCGCAACTGGACCAACATGGAATGGACGTATTCCAGCCTGTCCGTCTTCGCAGTGAGTGCCTCCCGCATCAGGGCTCCCTTCGGCTCCGACCTTGACCGCACAATGGGTCATTTCCGCCGGCTGCAAACTTGCCTGCACGGCAACCGGTGGTCATATTAGAATGTACGCTATCACCATCAATTGCAATCAAAATTCACTACAACCATAACGAGCATTGCATCGGATGCGACGGTCGGCAAAAGCGTTTTCCCTTGACCGGACGACGCTGCGCCGCCATGTCACGCTCCGAGAACGAAAAGACAAATAAGGGCCGCACGCATCGTGGAGGCCCGGGGATCGTGCGGAAAATATGGACGTCGTCGTCGTCGAATCGCCTGCCAAGGCCAAGACAATCAACAAGTATCTGGGGTCGCGCTACACGGTGCTGGCCTCGTTTGGCCATGTGCGCGACCTGCCGGCCAAGGACGGCTCGGTGCGGCCCGACGAAGATTTCGCCATGTCATGGGAGGTGGATTCGCCCTCGTCCAAGCGGCTGGGCGACATCGCCAAGGCCATGAAGGATGCCGACAGCCTCATCCTGGCGACCGATCCGGATCGCGAGGGCGAGGCGATTTCCTGGCATGTGCTGGAAGTGCTGAACCAGAAGGAGGTCATCAAGGGCAAGCCGGTCAAGCGCGTCGTCTTCAATGCGATCACCAAGGCCTCGGTCACCGAGGCGATGGCCAACCCGCGCGAGATCGACGGGCCGCTGGTCGACGCCTATCTGGCGCGCCGGGCGCTCGACTATCTCGTCGGCTTCACCCTGTCGCCGGTTCTGTGGCGCAAACTGCCGGGCGCCCGCTCGGCAGGCCGCGTCCAGTCGGTGGCGCTGCGGCTGATCTGCGACCGTGAATCCGAGATCGAACGCTTCGTGCGCGAGGAATACTGGCAGGTCGCCGCCCTTCTCGACACGGTGCGCAACGATCGCTTCGAGGCACGGCTGACTGCGTATGATGGCAAGAAACTCGGCAAGCTCGACATCGGCAACAAGGAACGCGCCGACGAGATCAAGGCGATGCTCGACGGCGCGACCTTCACGGCCGCCTCGGTGGAGGCCAAGCCGACCAAGCGCAACCCGGCCCCGCCCTTCACCACCTCGACGCTACAGCAGGCGGCGTCCTCACGGCTCGGCTTCTCGGCCTCGCGCACCATGCAGGTGGCGCAGCGGCTCTATGAGGGCGTCGAGATCGGCGGCGAGACGACCGGCCTCATCACCTATATGCGAACTGACGGCGTCCAGATGGCGCCCGAGGCGATCGCCGCGGCGCGCGAGCAGATCGGCAAGGGCTTTGGCGAGCGCTACCTGCCGGAAAAGCCGCGCTACTATTCGACCAAGGCCAAAAATGCGCAGGAAGCGCACGAGGCGGTGCGGCCGACCGAATTCTGGCGCACGCCCGACCAAGTGCGCAAATATCTCGATGCCGACCAGGCGCGGCTCTACGAGATGATCTGGAAGCGCGCGATTGCCAGCCAGATGGTGCCGGCCGAGATCGAGCGCACGACGGTGGAGATCGAAGCCGCCAACGGGCCCAAGACCGCCAATCTGCGCGCGGTCGGCTCGGTGGTCCGCTTCGACGGCTTCATCGCCGCCTATACCGAGCAGAAGGACGAGGACGCGCCGGACGCGGACGACGAGGACAAGCGCCTGCCCGAGATCCGGCAGGGCGAGGCCATCGCGCGCCACCAGATCAACGCGACCCAGCACTCGACCGAACCGCCGCCGCGCTATTCGGAAGCCTCGCTGATCAAGCGGATGGAAGAGCTCGGCATCGGCCGGCCGTCGACCTATGCGGCGACGCTGAAGACGCTGGAAGACCGCGACTACGTCACGAACGAGAAGCGCAAGCTGGTGCCGCAGGCCAAGGGCCGGCTGGTCACCTCGTTCCTCGAAAGCTTCTTCGACCGCTATGTGGAGTACGACTTCACCGCAGCGCTGGAAGAAAAGCTCGACCAGATCTCGGACGGCAAGCTGGCCTGGAAGGACGTGCTGCGCGACTTCTGGAAGGAATTTTCCGGCCATGTCGACAGCATCAAGGAATTGCGCGTTACCGACGTCCTCGATGCGCTCAACGTCGAACTGGCGCCGCTCGCCTTCCCGCCACGCGAAGACGGCAGCGACCCGCGCGTCTGCCCGAAATGCGGATCGGGGCAGTTGTCATTGAAGCTCGGCAAGTTCGGCGCTTTCGTCGGCTGCTCGAACTATCCCGAATGCGGCTTTACCCGCCAGCTCGACGGACCGGGCGCAAACGGCGACGGCACGGCGGTCGATGGCGACAAGGAACTGGGCAAGGACCCCTATACGGGCGAGGAAATCACGCTGAAGAGTGGCCGCTTCGGACCCTATGTCCAGCGCGGCGAAGGCAGGGAGGCCAAGCGTTCGAGCCTGCCGAAGGGCTGGACGCCGGATTCGATCGACCATGAAAAAGCGCTGGCGCTCCTGTCGCTGCCGCGCGATGTCGGCAAGCATCCCGAAAGCGGCAAGATGATCTCGGCCGGGCTCGGGCGCTACGGCCCGTTCGTGCTGCATGACGGCAGCTACGCCAATCTGGAGACGATCGAGGACGTGTTCTCGATCGGCATCAACCGCGCCGTCACGGTGATCGCCGAGAAGAAGTCGAAATTCGCGAACGGCCGTGAGCGCGGCGCGGCAACGGCACTGAAGGAACTGGGCGACCATCCGGACGGCGGCGGCAAGATCACCGTCCGCGACGGGCGCTACGGCCCCTATGTGAACTGGGGCAAGGTCAACGCGACGCTGCCCAAGGGCAAGGCGCCGGAAAGCGTGACCGTTGAGGAAGCTCTGGTGCTGATCGCCGAGCGTGCGGCCAAGAGCGGCGCCAAGGTGCCGAAGAAAAAGGCGGCGCCCAAGACCAAGGCGAAGGCTGTGAAAGCGGACGGCGAGGCCAAGACGGCCGCAAAGAAGCCCGCGGCGAAGAAGGCTGCAGCAAAGAAGCCTGCCGCAAAGAAGGCGTCTGCAAAGGCGAAGGAGTAGCCCTTGGCGCGAAAGATTTCCGGGCGAAAGTCTGCCGCCCCAGTGAAGCGGGCTGGTTCGACGTCGTCCGACAGCTTTCGCCCGAGCCGCGACGAAATCCTCGCCTATATTGCCGACAATCCGGACTTGTCCGGCAAGCGCGAACTCGCCAAGGCGTTCCGCCTCAAGGGCGATGATCGCATCTGGCTGAAGGACATGCTGCGCGACATGCAGGACGAGGGCCTGCTGCAAAAGCGCGACAAGAAGCTGAAGCGCCCCGGCGACCTGCCGCACATGGTGGTGCTGGACGTCGTGAGCCGCGATCCGGACGGGCTGTTGATCGCGCGACCGGCCGAGTGGCCCGCCGATCTCGGCGCCGCGCCGCTGGTCGCGATCCGCACGCAGCGGCAGGGACGCGGGCCCGCACCGGGAATCGGCGACCGCGTGCTGGCCAAGACCTTTCCGAACGAGGAAAAGGGCGGCCCGACCTATACGGCGCGCGTCGTCAAGATTTTCGACAAGCAGCGCGACGCGGTGCTTGGCGTGCTGCGGCATCTGGCCGACGGCGGGTTTCGCATGGAACCGGTCGAGCGCCGCCAACCTGAACTCATCATCGACGAGGACGATCTCAACGGCGCCAAGCCGGGCGACCTGATCGAGGTCGCGCCGCTGCGCCATGCCCGCTACGGCCTGCCGAAGGGCAAGGTGGTCGAGGTGGTCGGATCGCTGACGAGCGAGAAGGCGGTCTCGATGATCGCCATCCACAGCCATGACATCCCGCATGTCTTTCCGCATGCGGTGATTGCAGAAGCCGAAGCCTGCCGTCCGGCGACGCTCGATAACCGCGAGGACTGGCGCGACCTGCCGCTGATCACCATCGACCCGGCAGACGCCAAGGACCATGACGACGCTGTCCATGCCGCGCCGGACGAGGACGAGGCGAATCCCGGCGGTATCGTCGCGACCGTCGCCATCGCCGACGTCGCGGCCTATGTGCGCCCGGGCACCGAGCTTGATCAGGAAGCGCTGAAGCGCGGCAATTCGTGCTATTTCCCCGACCGTGTCGTGCCGATGCTGCCCGAGCGCATTTCGAACGACCTCTGTTCGCTGCGCGAGAACGAAGACCGCCCTGCCCTTGCCGTGCGGATGGTCTTCAGCGCCGAGGGCCGCAAAATCCGCCATTCGTTTCATCGCGTGATGATGCGCAGCCACGTCAAGCTGTCCTACAATCAGGCGCAGGCGGCGATCGATGGTGCGGCCGACGAAAAGGCGGCACCGTTTCTCGACCATGTTCTGAAGCCGCTCTGGGACGGCTATCGCGTGCTGAAACGCGGGCGCGAAAGCCGTCAGCCGCTCGATCTCGATCTGCCGGAACGCAAGATCCTCCTGAAGGAGGATGGCACGGTCGACCGCGTGATCGTGCCGGACCGGCTGGACGCGCACAAGCTGATCGAAGAGTTCATGATCCAGGCGAACGTGGCCGCCGCCGAAACGCTGGAGGCCAAGCGCCAGTCGCTGATCTACCGCATTCATGACGAGCCCTCGATGGCCAAGCAGGAATCGCTGCGCGAATTCCTGACGACGGTCGGACTGTCGCTGGCGCGCGGCGCGAATCTGCGCCCGTCGCAGTTCAACGGCATCCTGAAGGCGGTCGAGGGCAGCGAGCATGACGAACTGGTCAATCAGGTCGTGCTGCGCAGCCAGAGCCAAGCGATCTATTCCAAGGACAATGCCGGCCATTTCGGACTGAACCTGAGGCGCTACGCCCATTTCACCTCGCCGATCCGCCGCTATGCCGACCTGATCGTCCACCGGGCGCTGATCGCCGCGCTGGGCCTCGGCAAGGACGGACTGACCAAGGCCGAGGAAGGCAGGCTGGAGGAGATTTCGGCGCTGATCTCGGCGACGGAGCGCCGCGCCATGGCCGCCGAGCGCGACACGGTCGACCGGCTGATCGCCGCGCATCTGGCGACGCGGATCGACGAAACATTCACCGGCCGCATCTCGGGCGTGACCAAGGCCGGGCTTTTCGTTCAACTGCCGCAATTTGGTGCAGACGGCTTCGTGCCGGTGTCAACGCTGGGTGACGACTACTATATCTACGACGAAGCTGCGCACGCGATGGTCGGCGAGCGGACCCGGAAGGGCTTTCGCCTCGCCGATACCGTGGACGTGAAGCTGGTCGAGATCGCGCCGATGGCCGGCAGCCTGCGGTTCGAGATGATCAGCGACCCGGAGCCGATCTCCGGCTCGCGCGCCTCGCTTCACAAGGCCAAGGGCCGCAGGCGCGCGGAACAGCCGCGCCGGCCGGGCGGGCGTGCATCGACGAGGAGCAGGCGATGAGCGAAGTTCATTATGGCGGCGATGCCGCGCGCGAAGACCGGTCGCTGATCCGTTCGATGTGGCGCGGCTTCCTGTGCCGCTGCCCCAATTGCGGCGAAGGCAGGCTCTTCGGCCGCTTCCTGAAGGTGTCGCCGGAATGCGCGTCTTGCGGCGAGGCGATGCACCATCACCGCGCCGACGATTTGCCGGCCTATCTCGTGATCTTCATCGTCGGCCACATCGTGATCGGCGGCTTCATGGGCGTCGAGATGACCAGCGGGCTCGGTCTGTGGCAGCATCTTGCGATCTGGGTGCCTCTAACGATCATCGGCTCGATCGTGCTTCTCCAACCGGTGAAGGGTGCCGTGGTGGGACTGCAATGGGCACTCCACATGCACGGGTTCGGCGGCGAGGAAGACGTGCTCGACGATCATCCCGAGCTTTGAGCGGATCGTCGCGAGGGAGTGACAACTTGGAAGGTTTTACGCGCGCTCAGATCGACAAGGCGGAAAGCAAGGATTTCGCGCTGGGGTCCGGCCCGAAGCGGCCGCGCGACGCGGCTACGCTGATCCTGCTCGACCGCAGGGGCAGCGACATCCGCGTGCTGATGGGCCGCCGCCACATGAAGCATGCCTTCATGCCCGGCAAGTTCGTCTTTCCCGGCGGGCGCACCGATCCGAACGACAGCCGCATCGGCGTCGCGACGCCGCTCGATCCGGCCGAAGAGATCAAGCTGATCGGAACGGGAAGCCGCGCGACGGCCGCGCGCGCCCGCGCCATTGCGCTTTCCGCCATCCGCGAGACCTATGAGGAGGCCGGACTGCTGATCGGGCGGCGCGGACCCTTCGCGACCAACAAGGCCGACTGGCAGGGCTTCGTCGAGCACGGCATCCAGCCCGCGCTCGCGGGCCTGCGCTTCGTCGCGCGCGCGATCACGCCGCCCGGCCGCGTGCGCCGGTTCGACACGCGGTTCCTCTCGGTCTGGAAGGACGAGGTGGCGCTCGAGCTCGAGGACGGCGGGCCGACGCACGAGCTGGAAGAACTCGTCTGGCTGCCGATCGCGCAGGCGAAGGAAGCCGACATTCCGAGCATCACGCGGACGATCCTCGGCGACCTCGAATCGCGGCTGAAGATCGACCCGGAACTGAAGCCGGGCGGCGAGGTGCCGTTCTACCGGCTTCGCCGCGACCGCTTCGAACGCAACATCATCTAGCGCCGCGGCCTGTCCAGATGCATACCGGCCTGTCCACCACCGGCGACGAGACCATCAGATGGCTGTCGGTGTCGGCAGCGATCGCGTCGATCAGCGTCGTCGGGATCGCCATCGGCATCGGCATGCCGCTCCTGAGCGTGATCCTCGAGGGCCGAGGCCATTCGGCGACGATGATCGGCCTCAACACGGCGATGGCCGGACTCGCCTCGATCGTCGCCGCGCCCTGTGCGACGCCGCTCGCCGCGCGATTCGGCGTCGTCTGGACCATGCTCGCCATGATCATCGTCGGCGCCTTTTCCTTCGTCGGCTTTTATGCCGCTCCGGATTTCTGGATGTGGTTTCCGCTGCGCGCAGCGCTGCATTTTTCCATCACCATCGTCTTCATCCTGTCGGAATTCTGGATCGCGACTTCCGCCCCGGCGGCAAAGCGCGGATTCATCCTCGGCATCTACGCAACCGTACTCTCGCTCGGCTTCGCCTTCGGGCCCTGGCTTTTCTCGCAGGTCGGCAGCCAGGGCTTCCTGCCCTTCGGCATCACCTTCGCCATCGTGATGATCGCCGCCCTGCCCGTGCTGGCGGCCTTGAAGGAAAGCCCGCGCATCGACGCCGCGCCGACCGGCACGCGCTTCGTCGGCTATATCTGGCTGGTGCCGATGGCGACCGCGGCCGTGCTCGTCTTCGGCGCGGTCGAAACGGGCGGCTTCGCGCTCTTCCCGGTCTACGGCACGCGGATCGGCTATTCGGAAGCGGATGCCGCGCTGCTCCTCACGGCCGTCGGGCTCGGCAATGTCCTGATGCAGATACCGCTCGGCCTGATCAGCGACCGGATCGGCGACCGGCGCCACCTCCTGATAATCTGCGCGGCGATCGGCCTTGCCGGCATGGTCGCCCTGCCCTTCGTCGCGCATGACTGGTATCTGACGGCCGGCGTGCTCTTCGCCTGGGGCGGCGTCGTCGCGGGGCTCTATACGGTCGGGCTGGCGCATCTGGGCTCGCGCCTGTCCGGGCGCGACCTCGCCTCCGCCAATGCCGCTTTCGTGCTTTGCTACGGCATAGGCATGCTGCTCGGGCCGCAGGCGATCGGCATCGGCATGGACCTCTTCGGGCCGAACGGGTTTGCCTATGCGATCATGATCTTCTTCGCGGGCTATCTGGGATTGGGCGCTGTGCGGCTCGGTTCAGGCTCCGGCCGGGGTTGACAATCGGCGCCGATCCAGTATGTCTCGCGCCAAGTTTTCCGCCGCCCGGGCCCGGCTCCCGTTCGTATGCGGTGACATCTCTTTCAGAAACGGACGACCAAAATGGCCAAGGCGACAACCATCAAGATCAAGCTTCTGTCGACCGCTGACACCGGCAGCTTCTACGTCACGACGAAGAACAGCCGCACGATGACGGACAAGATGACGAAGCGGAAGTACGATCCGATCGCGCGCAAGCACGTCGAATTCAAGGAAACCAAGATCAAGTAAGCTTTACGCTTCTGATCGGTTTCAAGCGCCGCCTTCGGGCGGCGTTTTGCGTTTCTGGCGGTAAAAAAGAAAGGGGCCGGCCGACGGCTGACAGTGGTACGAGGAGGCCACTAAGGTGTCAGTGTCGACCGGCCGACCCCACGGACCCAGGAGATGCGGCGGACCTGAGCATCATGGGGTAGCTCGCCGGGCAGGTGCCCTCGTTTGCTGCCCTGATGGCTTCACAGTCGCGCAAGACCGGTGGAAAATCAATAATTTCTTAACTTTGACGGCAACTGTCACGCATTAAGGTAAACGCGCGCGCCCAAGCGCCTTGACGGTCTAGTTGCCGCCTTGACTAGGCGGCGCTGGCGACGACGCGGTTACGGCCGGCATTCTTGGCCTGGTAGAGCGCGATATCCGCGCGCTTCATCATGTCGCCGGCGGTGTCCGGCTCGCCCTTCAGCGAGGCGACGCCGACCGAGATCGTCACCTCGAGCGTCTTGCCGCCCTGCTCGATGGTGAATGGATTGCGCGCGATTTGTTCGCGGATGCGCTCGGCGACCTTTTCGGCCAGCGCCGGATCGGTGTCCGGCATGACGATGACGAACTCCTCGCCGCCATAGCGGCAGGCAAGGTCGAAGCCGCGCACGCTCTGGCGCAGGCGCATGGCGAACTCGCGCAGGATGTCGTCGCCGGCGTCGTGGCCGTGCGTATCGTTGATCGACTTGAAGCGGTCGATGTCGGTGATCAGCACCGAGAGCGGCTTGCCGCGGCTGCGCGCCTTGGCGGCAAGGCTTGCAAGGTGGCTGTCGAGATAGCGGCGGTTGTGAAGGCCCGTCAGCCCGTCGGTCACCGCCATCTCGATGGTCTGGGTGACGGAGGAGCGGAGCTGGTCGTTATAGCGCTTGCGCTTGACCTGCGTGCGCAGGCGCGCGATCAACTCCTGCCGGTCGACGGGCCGGGTGACGTAGTCGTTGATGCCGAGTTCGAGGGCGCGCACGAGGCGCTGGTTCTCGTCCTGGCCGGCGATCAGTATGATCGGCAGGAAGCGCGTGCGGTCGAGCGTGCGAAGCTGCGAGCAGAGCCGCAGCGGATCGTAATCGGCAAGCGCGGTGGAGATCAGCACGCACTCATAGGGCTTCTCGGCCGCCTCGATGACGGCCGCCTGCGGATCGGACACCACGTCGAGCGTGCAGACGCCGCGCAGATACTTCTCGATCTGCTCGACGGAGGACGCGCGATCATCGACGAGCAGAGCGCGGATCGGCGCGTCGGCGGAGATGTCGCGCTTCTTCAAGAGCTCCTCGATGCCGATATTGCGCGTGGTCGAGGCGCGCATGCGCAATTCGTCGGTGAGCATCTTCAGGCGCACGAGGCTCTTGACCCGCGTCATGAGCTGGAGATCGTTGGCGGGTTTGGTCAGGAAATCGTCGGCGCCGACTTCGAGCCCGCGCACGCGGTCCGCAGCTTGGTCGAGCGCGGTGACCATGACGACGGGAATGTGAGCGGTCGCCGAATCGGTCTTCATGCGGCGGCAGACTTCGAACCCGTCCATGTCGGGCATCATGACGTCGAGCAGCACCACGTCGGCGCGGCCCGCCTCGCAGATCTCGAGCGCGTCGCGGCCATTGCTGGCGGTGAGCACCTCGAAATACTCGGCCAGCAGCCGCGCTTCGAGAAGCTTCACATTCGCCGGAATGTCATCGACAACAAGTATCCGCGCCGTCATTTCAACCCCTTGTCCGGCCGCCCGGCCGGCTTCTCACGCATCGCCCAGATAGGACTTGATCGTCTCGATGAAGCGCGCGACCGAGATCGGCTTCGAGATATAGGCCTCGCAGCCGCCCTGCCGGATACGCTCCTCGTCGCCCTTCATGGCGAATGCCGTCACCGCGATGACCGGGATCGAGCGAAGATCGTCGTCGTCCTTCAGCCATTTGGTGACCTCCAGGCCCGAAACCTCGGGAAGCTGGATGTCCATCAGGATCAGGTCCGGACGATGCTCGCGCGCAAGGTCGAGCGCCTCGAGCCCGTTGCGCGTACGCACGGTCTCGTAGCCCGACGCTTCGATGAGGTCGCGAAAGAGCTTCATGTTGAGCTCATTGTCCTCGACGATCATCACCTTCTTGGTCATAAGTCCTCGACAGTCCAGGCGCCGAACGGTTTCGACCCCGCCGAAATGTTAGCGTGATTTGATTGACGAAACGCAAACTCTTGAAACAAGTCATCGCGCGATGCTTGATCGCAAGGATGGTGCAGGCTAACCCAGCCGCATGATCAGGACCATGTCGGATTCGGGGCGCAGCGACAAGAAGCTGACGCGGGAAGCGGCCGATGGCATTGCCATCCAGGCGCTGGGCTTCATCGCCGGCGATCCGGAACTTTTGCCCCGCTTCCTCGACCTGACCGGCATCGCCGCACACGAAATTCGCCGCGCGGCCGGCGAGCCGGGCTTCCTGGCCGGCGTGCTGCAGTTCATCCTGGCGCATGAGCCGACGCTGATGAAGTTCTCCGAGGCGAGCGGCATCGCGCCGCAGGATGTCGGCCGTGCGATGCGCGCGCTCCCGGCCGGCGAAGACGGATACGAGATTTCCTCATGAGCGACGATCCCGAAACCCTGCGCCAGATCGAGGAACTGGCGGCCGACGACCGGCCGCTGCTGATCCTCGACGTCGACGACGTCATCCTCGACTTCATCAAGCCGTTCCCGCGCTATCTCAAGTCGAAGGGTTTTGACCTCAGGCTCGACAGCTTCGCGCTGCATGGCAACATCTTTCACGTCGACAATGGCAACGTCGCCGAGATCGAGCATGTGCGCACGCTGGTCGACGATTTCTTCCATGGCCAGGCGGACTGGCAGACCGTGATGGACGGCGCTGCCGATGCGATGGCGCAGATCGCACGACGCGCGGAGATCGTGCTGCTGACGGCGATGCCACACCGCTTCCGCGATGCGCGCCGCCGCCACCTCGACGCGCTCGGCCTGCCCTACCCGCTGCTGACGACCGAGATGGCGAAGGGTCCTGCCGTCGCGCGGCTGCGGGGCGAGACGCCTCGTCCGGTCGCTTTCGTCGACGACCAGCCGCGCAATTTGATCTCGGCGCATGAGAGCGTGCCCGACGCCGCGCTGTTTCACCTGATGGCGGACAACAGCCTTCGCGACCTGATGCCGCCGCCGCCGGATTTTGCGACCATCGTCCATGACTGGGCCGAGGCGCTGCCGATGATCGAGCGCGCGCTCGGGATCGCCGGTCACGACGCTGCGGCGAGCGCGTAGCGCATCAGGGGTCGGCCTTCCTTGCGCTCGGCGACCGTCTCGAAACCCGCCTTCTCGAAGACGCGGACGGAGCCGACGAAAAGGCCGATCGACCGCGAATCCTTCGACCGCCGGATAGGGCAGGCCTCGACGAGGCGCGCGCCGTTCTGGCGGGCGAAATCGAGCCCCGCCTCCACCAGCCGATGCGTCAGCCCCTTGCCGCGCGCGGAGGAGCGCAGGAAGAAGCAGGAAATCGCCCAAGCCGCCGCGTCGGCGGCATCGACATCGAGCGGTGCGGACGCCCTGCCCTTGTTGTTCCACTCCGGCACGTCGGCGCGCGGGCCGATCTGCATCCAGCCGACCGCGCGGTCACCCTCGAACGCCAGAAGGCCGGGCGGCGGGCCGTCCTCGATGCGCCGCTTCATGAAGGCCTTGTTGGCCTCGCGGTCGTTGACCCGCCGCGCGGCGGGCGGCAGCCGGAAATGGACGCACCAGCAGCCATAACACGCGCCCTGCCTGCCGAAGAGGTCTTCGAAGGCCGGCCAGCGCTCCGGCGTCAAGGGAAGGATGTCGGCGTCCATTCCAGTGCCTTTCTGCCGGTGCAAGGACACGCAATTCGCTTGCGGCGCTCTGCGCATCGTCCTACAATATTTGTTCACTTTATGTTCACATCGATGCGCCCGACTGTCAATCATCCGTCTCATGGATTCTGCCGCGATTGCCTGACGCTCCAGCGTGGGAAGGCGCCGCGCTGCGACGCCTGCGGCAGCCCCCGCATCGTGCGCCATGAAGAGCTTTACGCGCTGCATCTGGCGCATATCGACTGCGACGCATTCTATGCGGCGGTGGAAAAGCGGGACAATCCGGCACTTCGCGACAAGCCGGTGATCATCGGCGGCGGCACGCGCGGCGTCGTATCCACCGCCTGCTACATTGCCCGCATCAAGGGGGTGCGCTCGGCAATGCCGATGTTCAAGGCGCTGCAGGCCTGCCCGGAGGCGGTGGTCATCAAGCCGGATATGGAGAAATATGTCCGCGTCGGGCGCGAGGTGCGCCAGATGATGGAAGCGCTGACGCCCCTGGTCGAGCCGCTGTCGATCGACGAGGCCTTCCTCGATCTCGGCGGGACCGTGACGCTGCACGGACGCCCGCCGGCACTGGTGCTTGGGCAGTTCGCCCTGGCGGTCGAGCGCGAGATCGGGATTTCGGTTTCGGTCGGCCTTTCTTATTGCAAGTTTCTGGCAAAGGTCGCCTCGGACTTGAGGAAGCCGCGCGGCTTTGCGGTCATCGGCGAGGCGGAGGCGCTCGAGTTCCTGGCCGGACAGCCGGTTTCGATGATCTGGGGTGTCGGCAAGGCGTTCGAGGCCGTACTGGAGCGCGATGGCGTGCGCACCATCGGGCAGTTGCAGAAGATGGAGCGCGGCGATCTTTTGAAGCACTACGGGACGATGGGCGACCGGCTTTTCCATCTCTCGCGCGGCGAGGATGTGCGGCGCGTCTCGGCCGACCGGGAGGCGAAGAGCGTATCGGCGGAGACGACATTCGATGTCGACCTGTCGCGCAGCGAAGATCTCGTTCCGGTGCTGCGTGCGCTGAGCGAAAAGGTGTCGCGGCGGCTGAAAAGCCATCAGATCGCGGGGCGGACCGTCGTCCTCAAGTTGAAGACGGCCGACTTCAAGACCCGCGCCCGCAACCGCGCGCTGGCGGACCCGACCCAACTCGCCGAGCGGATTTTCCAGACCGGCCTCGAAATGCTGAAGCATGAACTCGACGGCACCCGGTTCCGCCTGCTCGGCATCGGCGTCAGCGAGTTGGCGGACGCCGCGCGAGCCGACCCACCCGACCTCGTCGATCTGCGCGGAGCGAAAGCCGCGAAGGCCGAAGGCGCGATGGACAGGCTGCGGGAAAAGTTCGGCAATACGATCGTCGAGACGGGCTACACGTTCGGGCGGCCGCGCAACGGGCGGCCGCCGAGAGCGAACTGACTACTACTGCCGCTCGAACGAAAGCTGGGCGGTGACGACGGGCTCGCCCGTCTCGGGATGCGCTTCGGTCGTGACGATCTGCAGGGCATTACCGGAGGAGGAAAGCTGCATGCTCGCCTCGCGGCCGGTTTCCGGCCATGCGACGGCGAGATTGACCGTGTCGCCGCTTCGATTTCCCGAAAGGCTGGCGGGGCCGCGCGGCGAACCGGTATAGGTGCCCGAATAGGTCTCGCCGTCGACCGAAAGGTCGGCGCCGATCGCGCGCGACATGACGATCATCGCGTTGCAGTTTCCGTCCATGGACAGGCGCTCTGCCGACGCGTCGGAGGACAGGTCGCAATTGACGTTGACCGGCTCCTGATCCGGCTTCAGGCGAATGGAGCCGCTGCCGGCCCAGTTGCCCTCAAGCGTTTCGAGGAATTCGGCCTCCGATGCGTGGGCCGGTACTGCAGCCGTCATGGCCGCCGCGACGATGAGTGCGGACAAGGCGCGCATGTCTATCCTTTCGAATTTGAGCTTCGTTCGAGACAGAACGCGCGAAATCCGGCCTTTCGATCCTGGGAGGCCACAATTCCCATGACGCAGGGACATGGTCCGTGATGGATGTCAGACGAGTTCGACGTCGACCACGCCGGGGACGGCCTTCATCGCAGAGGCGATCTGCGGCGACAGGCGGTAGCGGTCGGGAAGCTCGACCTCGATCTCGCCCTGCCCGCCTTCGCGGATGACGACGAAGCTGACCTGCCCTTCGCCGCGCTGCGACAACTGGCCGGTCAGCGTCGACAGCGGCGACGGATCGCGCAGGAAGATGCGCAGCGCCTTCTGGATGCGGCTGGCCTCCTCTTCCAGCGACGCCATCGTCTGGACGCGCAGATTGACGCCTTCGGGACGGTTTTCGGCCGCGACGGTCACGACGACGGACTTGCCGGGCTCGAGAAGGTCGCGGTACTGCGCCAGCATCTCGGAGAAGAGCACGGCCTCGTATTGACCGGTCGCATCGGACAACATGATGATGCCCATCTTGTTGCCGGTCTTGGTGCGCCGCTCCTGGCGCGAGGTGATCGTGCCGGCGAGCCGGCCAGCCGATGCTCCGCGCTTGACGGCCGCCTGGAACTCCGCCCAGCCCTGCACGCGCAGCTTTTCGAGCGTCTTCTTGTACTCGTCGAGCGGATGGGCCGAGAGGTAGAAGCCTACGGCGTTGAACTCGCGGTGCAGGCGATCGGCCGGAAGCCACGGCTCGGCCAGCGGCAAATGCAGCTTTTCAGGCTCGGCGCCGAGCGCCTGACCGAAAATGTCGGTCTGGCCCGAGGCGGCATTGTCGCTGGCGCGGGCGGCGAGCCCCATCATCCGGTCGAGCCCGGAGGCAAGCGCCGCGCGGTCATGGCCGAAGCAATCGAACGCGCCGGCGGCGATCAGGCTTTCGAAGACCCGTTTGCCGACGATCTTGGGGTCGATGCGCGAGCAGAAATCCTCGAGGCTCTCGAACGACTTTTCCTTGCGCAGCGCCACGATGTGGTCGACCGCGCCCTCGCCGACGCCCTTGATGGCGGCGAGCGCGTAGAAGATTTTCTTCTCGCCGACTTCGAACGGGCGGTGGCTGGTCATCACCGACGGCGGCACGACCTCGATCCCGAGCCGCATCGCATCCTGTCTGAAATCAGACAGTTTCTCGGTGTTGTTCATGTCGTACGTCATCGACGCGGCGAGGAACTCGGTCGGATAGTGCGCCTTCAGATACGCCGTCTGGTAGGAGACGATGGCGTAGGCGGCGGCGTGCGACTTGTTGAAGCCGTAATCGGCGAACTTGGCCAGGAGGTCGAAGATGAAATTGGCCTGCGGCTTGCCGACGCCCCGTTCAATCGCGCCGTCGACGAAGCGCACGCGCTGCTTGTCCATCTCGGCGCGGATCTTCTTGCCCATGGCGCGGCGCAGGAGATCGGCCTCGCCGAGCGAATAGCCGGACAGCTCCTGCGCGATCTGCATCACCTGTTCCTGATAGACGATGACCCCTTGGGTCTCTTTCACCAGGTGGTCGATCTTCGGATGGATCGACTCGATCTCCTCCTCGCCGTGCTTGCGGGCGTTGTAGGTCGGGATGTTCTCCATCGGACCGGGGCGATAGAGCGCGACCAGCGCGATGATGTCCTCGATGCAGTCCGGCTTCATGCCGACCAGCGCCTTGCGCATGCCCGCCGATTCCACCTGGAACACGCCGACCGTCTCGCCGCGCGAAAGCATGGCGTAGGTCTTCTCGTCGTCGAGCGGGATGGTCGCGAGGTCGATGTCGACGCCGCGGCGTTTGATCAGATCGACCGCGGTCTGGAGCACGGTCAGCGTCTTCAGGCCGAGGAAGTCGAACTTCACCAGCCCCGCCTGCTCGACCCATTTCATGTTGAACTGGGTGACCGGCATGTCGGATCGCGGATCGCGATACATCGGCACGAGCTGCCAGAGCGGCCGGTCGCCGATGACGATGCCGGCGGCGTGCGTGGAGGCGTGGCGGTAGAGGCCTTCGAGCTTCATCGCGATGTCGAGGAGGTTCTGGACGATCGGCTCCTTCTCGACCTCCTCGGCAAAGCGCGGCTCGCCCTCGATAGCGTCCTTGAGCTTGACCGGGTTGGCGGGATTGGCCGGCACCATCTTGCAGAGCCGGTCGACCTGGCCGTAGGGCATCTGGAGGACGCGGCCGACGTCGCGCAGCACGGCGCGGGCTTGCAGCGTTCCAAAGGTGATGATCTGGCCGACCTGCTCGCGCCCGTACTTGCCCTGAACGTAGCGGATCACCTCCTCACGCCGGTCCTGGCAGAAATCGATGTCGAAATCGGGCATCGACACGCGCTCGGGATTGAGGAAGCGCTCGAAGAGGAGCGAGAAGCGAAGCGGGTCGACGTCGGTGATGGTGAGCGCATAGGCGACCAGCGACCCTGCGCCCGAGCCGCGACCGGGGCCGACGGGAATTCCTTGCGCCTTGCCCCATTTGATGAAGTCCGCGACGATCAGGAAGTAGCCGGGGAACTTCATCCGGGTGATGATCCCGATCTCGAATTCCAGCCGTTCGCGATATTGCTCGACCGTGTAGCCTTTGGTCGGGCCGTGCGCGGCAAGGCGCGCATCGAGACCTTCGCGCGCCTGGCGGGCGAGTTCGTCGGCTTCGGCCTGAAGCGCGGCATCGGCATCGGCCGCATCATTGCCGGTGAAGCGCGGGAGAATGGGGTCGCGCGTCCTCGGATAGTAGGAGCAGCGCCGGGCGATCTCGACGGTCGATGCGAGCGCCTCGGGAAGGTCGGCGAAGAGCGCGGCCATCTCCTTTTGCGTGCGCAGGAAGTGGTCGGGCGTCAGGCGCCGGCGGTCGTCGACGGCGACGACCGAACCCTCCGCGATCGCCATCAGCGCATCGTGGGCGTCGTAGTCGGCGGCGGCGGGAAAGAAGGCTTCGTTGGTGGCGACGAGCGGGAGGTCGTGCGCGTAGGCGAGTTCGATGGTCGCGGCTTCCTGGACGCGATCGTAGCCTGTGGGCCGCTGGAGCTCGACATAGAGCCGGTCGCCGTACCAGTCCTTCAACTGGAGAAGGCGCTGTTCGGCGAGCCCCGGCTGCTCGGCCTTGAGCGCCGCGCCGACCGGGCCGCGATCGCTGCCGGTGAGGCAGATGATGCCCTCGCTGCGCTCCACCAGCCACTCGGCGAGCACCTGAACGGGTTCGCCGGCGGGCACGTCGAGATAGGATTTCGAGACGAGGTCGACCAGATTGGCGTAGCCCCGGTCGGTAGCGGCAATCAGCACCAGCGGCGTCAGTCCGCGATCATGCTTGCGCGCGTTGCGGCCGTTGTCCTGCGCGTCGCCGAAATTGACGTCGATCTGGCAGCCGACGATGGGCTGCACCCCATCCTTCACCGCCTTTTGAGCAAATTCCAGCGCGCCGAAGAGATTGTTGGTGTCGGCAATGCCGATGGCCGGTGCCTGGTCCTTGACCGCGTGGCCGACGATCTTGCCCACCGGCAGCGCGCCTTCGAGGAGCGAATAGGCCGAATGGACCCGAAGATGGACAAAGCGGTTGGAAACAGCGCTGGTCGGGCTGGCGGTCATGTCGGGCTTTCGCAAGAAGAGTCGGCGAACATTGTCGGACCCGGCCGGCTCGATGTCCACCCTGCGGGCAAGGTTTCCAACAGACGCGCCGTCAGAAATGCTCGCCAGAGCGGAACGGGCCGATGCGCATGCCCGCTGCAATCAGATAGGCAGTCGACCAGCCGATGAGAAGGAAGCCGTTGATCCCCTCAAGCGCCGCGAAGACGCGCCAGCGTTCCGGCGGGATGACGTCGCCATAGCCGAGCGTGGAGAAGGACACGATCGAGAAATAGAGCGCGGTCTCGATATCGCCGAAGCTGCCGATCGCGAAATGGACGAGCGCCCATAGCCAGATTTCGACGGCCAGCACGACGAAGGTGCCGAGCACGGTCGCGACCATGGCGACGATGCGATTGCGCCGGTGGTCGACGCGCAGCACATCCGTCAGCGCCGACGACCAGCGCGTGACCTCGATCAAACCGATCGCATGGATCACGACCGTCGCGGCGATCACCATCGTACCAAGCAGAAGGTTTTCGACCACCTGCGACGCTCCGTTCACACGAGGCTGCTTGAACGCGGGCCAAATTCCTGAAAACCTTGTAGCAACAGAAAAACGCCGAGGATACGCCATGAAGACCCGCGCCGCCGTCGCCATCGCTGCTGGAAAGCCGCTCGAGATCATGGAGGTCGACCTCGAAGGCCCGCGCGCCGGCGAAGTGCTGGTCGAGATCAAGGCGACGGGCATCTGCCATACGGACGAATTCACCCTGTCCGGCGCCGATCCGGAAGGCATCTTTCCGGCGATTCTCGGTCACGAAGGCGCCGGCGTCGTCGTCGATGTCGGTCCGGGCGTGACGAGCCTGAAGAAAGGCGACCACGTCATCCCACTCTATACGCCCGAATGCCGCTCCTGCCCCTCCTGCCTGTCGCGCAAGACGAATCTGTGCACCGCGATTCGCTCGACGCAGGGCCAGGGCGTGATGCCGGACGGGACGAGCCGCTTCTCGATCGGCAAGGACAAGATCTTCCACTACATGGGCTGCTCGACCTTCGCCAACCACACCGTCCTGCCCGAAATCGCGCTCGCCAAGGTCCACCCCGACGCGCCCTTCGACAAGATCTGCTACATCGGCTGTGGCGTGACGACCGGCATCGGTGCGGTGATCAACACGGCCAAGGTCGAGATCGGCGCGACCGCGATCGTCTTCGGGCTCGGCGGCATCGGCCTCAACGTCATCCAGGGCCTGCGGCTTGCCGGCGCGGACATGATCATCGGCGTCGATCTGAACAACGACAAGAAGGAATGGGGCGAGCGGTTCGGCATGACCCATTTCGTCAATCCTTCCGAAGTCGACGGCGATATCGTTCCCTACCTCGTCAATCTGACCAAGCGCGGTGCCGACCAGATCGGCGGGGCGGACTATACGTTCGACTGCACCGGCAACGTGAAGGTCATGCGCCAAGCGCTTGAATCCGCGCACCGCGGATGGGGCGAATCGATCGTCATCGGCGTTGCCGGCGCCGGCCAGGAAATCTCGACCCGACCGTTCCAGCTCGTCACCGGGCGAACCTGGAAGGGAACGGCTTTTGGCGGCGCTCGCGGACGCACGGACGTGCCGAAGATCGTCGACTGGTACATGGACGGCAAGATCGAGATCGACCCGATGATCACCCACACGCTGTCGCTCGACGAGATCAACAAGGGGTTCGACCTGATGCATGCGGGCGAATCGATCCGCAGCGTCGTCGTTTACTGACGCGGTCTCAGGGCACCTTTCCGGCGCTGGTGCGTTAATGCGCGAGCCATCGGCCATGTGCCGGCCGCTCGCTTTCGACAATCGGGGAAAACAAATGTTCGCAAAGAAGATCATGCTTGCTGCGGCAGGCGTTTCGCTGATGGCCCTTGCCGCGTGCGGCGAGGACGAAACGGCGACCTCACAGGCCCAGCCGACGCCGCCGACGCAGACCGAACCGGCCAACCCCGACCTCGACCAGACGCTGGACGATGCCGAGGAGGCGGCCGGCGACGCGCTGTCGCGCATGCGCGAGGCGGCCGAAGAGGCGGCAAGCGAGGCGGGGCGGCTGGCCGGAGAGGCACGCACCCGCGCCGAACAGGCGCTGGAAGATGCCGGTCCGACGCTCGACCGTGCCGGCGAGGTTGCCGGCCAGATCGGCGCTTCGGTGGGCGAAATCGTCGAACGGGCACGCGGCGACCTCGAACGCGCGGCTCGTGAACTCGAAGCGCGGATCAATCAATCAACGACTGAGGATGCGCAGCCCGAGACAGGCGATCCGGATGCCGAACTGGCCCCTGCCGAGGAGCTGCGCGCGGATACGCGTGCCGCTGCACGCGCCCTCTCGGCCGGCGTCGGCCCCGATTATGTAGGCGTATGGGCCGCGGAGGCATCGAGCTGCGCGCGTATCGACCGCGAAGCCGTCGAAATGTTCGCCGTGATCACGCCGACGACGATGCGGCGTCATGAAAGCGTCTGCAACATCGATGCCGCTCCCCTTGCCAACGGGAGCTCGACGTTCAATGCGTCGTGCATTGCGGAGGGCATGGAAGAAGACCGCCAGATCACATTCACAATGCCCGATCAGAACCGGCTGTCGATCTCCTATGACGCAACGGCCGACAGTGCCGAACTGATCCGCTGCCATCTGCCGGAATGATCGGGCGACGAACCTTCCGGTGACTTGGGCATATGACTATAATCGCTCTCAAATGATCGATCGTTTGGGGGACAGATGAAGCGCGTTGTGGTCGGGTCGCTGCTTTCGCTGCTGTTGGCGGCCGGCATCTTCCTTGGATATGGGGGCTGGCACACCGCAACGACGCTTGAGGGCGTGTTGCGGGTTGGTGGCTCGACCGCACAGGGCGATGGCTGGCCCGCGCCGGAGACACCGTTCGATATCGGCTTCAAGGGAAATCCGGCGGTCGCCCTCGACTTCGCCTATGAGGACGTCGTCATTGAAAGCGAACTCGGCCCGATGCCGGCATGGCTCGTCCTGCCCGAACATGGCGGCCTGCAAGAGACGACCTGGGGCATCATCGTGCACGGCATCGGAGGTCGCCGCGAGAACGGCTATCGTTTCCTGCCGCACTTTCGCGCGGCCGACATGCCCACCCTGCTCGTCTCCTACCGCAATGACGAAGACGCCCCGCGTGATCCGAGTGGCTTCTACGCGTTCGGCCTGACGGAGTGGCGGGACCTCGAAGCTGCGGCCGACTATGCCCTCGGGCGCGGCGCAACTTCCCTCGTGCTGCTCGGCGAATCCATGGGTGGCGGCATCGTCGGCCAGTTCATGCGACGCTCCGACCGGGCCGAACGCGTTTCCGGCCTCGCCTTCGACGCGCCCGCATTCGACTTCCCCGCCGTGCTCGTCAGCCAGATGGAAAAAGCGGGCGCTCCGTTGCCGAAGGTGCTCGCTCCGGTCGGAATGCGGCTGTTTGCGTTGCGCAATGGCCTCGCAATTGCCGAGACGGACGTTACGGAGACGATCTCCGAATTTTCCGGTCCCGTCTTCGTTTCGCATGGTTCGGCGGATCGTATCGTGCCGGCGGCCGGCACCGAGGCGATGGTGAAGCGGCGCACCGGCGCGACAGAATATCTGCGCACGGATGCCGACCACATTCTCTCCTGGAAATCGGGACCGGCCGCCTATGACGCGGCGCTGGGCGCCTTTTTGAAACAGGCGGCGGGGCAACGGTGAACAAACCCACGATTTTCGTCGACGCGGACGCCTGTCCGGTCAAGAACGAGGTGCTGAAAGTTGCCGACCGTCACGAACTCGTCGTGACATTCGTGGCCAATGGCGGATTGCGCCCGTCGCGCGACCCGATGGTGCGCAATGTGGTCGTCTCGGCCGGTTTCGACGCCGCCGACGACTGGATCGTCGACAACGCGGCGGCCAACGACATCGTCATCACCGCCGACATTCCGCTTGCCGCACGCGGCGTCGAAAAGGGCTGCCACGTCATCGGCATGACCGGCCAGCCCTTCACGCCCGAGACGATCGGCATGGCGGTGGCGATGCGCGACCTGAAGCAGAATTTGCGCGAGAGTGGCGAGATCAAGGGCTACAACGCAGCCTTCTCGCCCAAGGATCGGTCGCGCTTTCTGGAGACGCTGGACCGGACGATCCGGCGCGCATTGAATTCGAAATGAGGGACTGATGAAGACTATATCCGAAGCGAAAGCCCATGGCGGCGTTCAGGGCGTCTATTCGCATGAGTCGGAGACATGCGGCTGCGACATGACATTTGCGGTCTTCGTGCCGCCGCAAGCGAAGGATGGTCCCTGCCCGGTCCTCTGGTATCTGTCGGGCCTCACCTGCACGCATGCCAACGTCATGGACAAGGGCGAGTATCGCCGACTGGCGGCCGAACTGGGCCTGATCATCGTCTGCCCGGATACGAGCCCCCGCGGCGAAGGCGTGGCGGACGAGCCGGACAACTGGCAGTTCGGCAAGGGCGCGGGCTTCTATGTCGATGCGACCGAGGAGCCCTATGCCAGCCACTATCGGATGTATTCCTACGTCACCGAGGACTTGCCGAAGCTGATCGCGGCGAATTTCCCGGCCGACATGGCACGGCAGTCGATCTTCGGCCATTCGATGGGCGGACATGGGGCGATGACCATCGCGTTGAAGCATCCGGATCGTTTCAGGTCGTGCTCGGCCTTCGCGCCGATCGTGCAGCCGTCGACCGCCGGCTGGTCGAAGCCGGCCTTCGAAAAGTATCTCGGGACGGATGAGACCGCGTGGCGGGCCTATGACGCGACGGCGCTGGTCGAGGACGGCGCGCGGTTCCCCGAGTTACTGATCGACCAGGGAACGGCCGACGGCTTTCTCGACGACGGGTTGCGGCCGTGGCTTTTCGAAGAGACGGTGAAAGGGACGGAGGTCGGGCTGACCCTGCGAATGCAGGACGGCTACGACCATTCCTATTTCTTCATCTCGACCTTCATGGACGATCATCTCAGATGGCATGCGGACCGTCTCCGTGCTGTCAAATGACATTAGCATGAGCTGCTAATATACGGGTGGAATTGGGGAACTGGCCGGGCGGTTGCGGTCGGTGCCTCGATGGGCCATGCTTGGGCGCGCGCTGCCGACCGGCCCTGCGCATGCAATCAAGATACAACCCAGGGGGTGGCACAGGTGCCTGACACCGCGACGATCTATTCCGAAAATCCCGACCTCGACACGCTGGGCGGACGTCTTTCACGCGCCCGCGACGCAGTCGGAATGACCACAGCGCAGCTTGCGCGCCGGCTTGGCGTCCAGACCGCGACGCTACAGGCTTGGGAAACCGATCGTTCGCAGCCACGCGCCAATCGCCTGTCGATGCTGGCGGGGGTGCTCGATGTCAGCCTGTCCTGGCTGCTCTACGGCGTTGGCACCGCGCCGGTGGAAGAGGATGCGCGCGACGACACGGTGCGCGCGATCACGGCGCAATTGTCCGAATTGAAACGGCTGCACGCGCAAAGCGCGGCGGTGATTTCGCAGATCGAGGATGAGTTGCGGATATTCGCCCGCGAGGGTGACAAGGCCGGCGCAATCGTCTAGCGTCGATTCCGTCAGGGGTGCTTGCACTCCGCCGGTTTGCGGGAGAGAGCGGTTCGGGCATTCGCCGGGATCGCCGCCGAAGGGGAAATCGCCCGAAATCTCTCAGGCAAAAGAACCGTCTGCCGGCCAAGACGCTCTGGAAAGTCGGGGTTTTCACCCCGCGCCGAAGGTGTAAGCGCTGCCGACAGAGTTCCGGTCGCGCGAGTCTCTCAGGCTTCCGACAGAGGGGCACGGACATGCCGCGCGAGCGGCTGGATGCGTGCGACCTTTGGAGGCTGAATGGCGGAACCGGGCGAACTGAAACGACTCCCCTTGCATGAGCTGCACGCAGCGGCGGGCGCCAAATTCGGCGGCTTCGCCGGCTGGTCGATGCCGCTGACCTATCCCGCAGGCGTCATGAAGGAACACCTCCATTGCCGCGAAGCGGCGGGGCTGTTCGATATCTCCCACATGAAGCTGTTCGTCGTCTCGGGTCGCGAGGCTGCGGCAGCACTGTCGCGCGCCTGCCCGATCGAGGCCGCTGGGCTGGCGACGGGACAGTCGAAATACACCTTCTTCCTGGATGACCAGGCCGGCATCCTTGATGATCTGATCGTCACGCGGGTTGGCGACGACCGCTTCGTCGTCGTCGCCAATGCCGGCAATGCTGAAGCCGACGAGGCGCATCTGCGCGAAATCGCCTCCAGCTTCGACTGCACGGTCGAGGCGCTCGAACGTGTGTTTTTGGCCTTGCAGGGGCCGCAGGCCGACGCCGTCGCGCGCGATGCCGGGCTCGACATCGACGGCCTCTCCTTCATGAACGGCCGGGAGACCGCCGATGGCGGCTTCATCGCGCGCAGCGGCTACACAGGCGAGGACGGGTTCGAGATCGCGGTACCACTCAATGCGGCGCAAGCGCTTGCCGAAAGACTCGCGGCTGATCCGCGCGTCGAGTGGATCGGCCTCGCCGCACGCGACAGCTTGCGGCTCGAGGCCGGGTTGTGCCTGCACGGGCAGGACATCACGCCGGATACGAACCCGGTCGATGCCGGGCTGATCTGGGCGATCCCGAAGACACTTCGCTCAGGCGGCGGATATGTCGGCGCCGATGCGCTCGCCGCTGCGATTGCCGCAGGGCCGCGTCGCAAGCGCGTCGGCCTGAAGCCGGAGGGCCGCCAGCCGGTGCGTGCCGGCGCGGCGCTCGTCGATGGTGACGGCAAGCCTGTCGGCCAGGTCACCTCGGGCGGGTTCGGCCCGTCTTTCGGTGGGCCGGTCGCCATGGGCAGCGTCGACGTCGACGCACTCGACCAACCGATTTTCGCGGAGGTGCGCGGCAACCGCCTGCCCCTCGCGCTGCACCCTCTCCCGTTCCAGCCACATCGCATGCGCAAAGGATGACGCACATGGCCCAGACTTATTTCACCGAAGATCATGAGTGGGTTCGCGTCGAGGGCGACATTGCGACCGTCGGGATCACCAATTACGCGCAGGAACAGCTCGGCGACCTCGTCTTCGTCGAGTTGCCCGAGAAGGGGCGGACGATCGACAAGGGCGACACGGTCGTCGTCGTCGAATCGGTGAAGGCCGCATCGGACGTCTACGCACCGCTCGCCGGCGAGGTGACGGAGGTCAATGACGGGCTGTCCGACAATCCCGGCCTCGTCAATTCGGCTGCCGAAAAGGATGGCTGGTTGTGGAAGATGAAACTCGCCGACAAGGCCGCGCTCGAGGGCCTGATGGACCGCGCCGCCTATGACGCGACGACGGCCTGACGGAGAGCGACCAATGAGCACCAGCTTTGCCAATCGCCACATCGGCCCCGGCCCCGCCGACCAGCGCGACATGCTGAAGACGCTTGGCGTCACCTCGATCGACACGCTGATCAGCCAGGCCGTGCCGAAGTCCATCCGGCTGGAGGCGCCGCTCGATCTGCCGGCGCCGGCCAGCGAGCAGGAAGCGCTCGCAGAGCTTTCCGGCATGATGGACAGGAACGTCGTCGCCAGGAGCTTCATCGGCGCGGGCTACCACGGCACGCATGTGCCGCCGGTCATCCAGCGCAATCTGTTCGAGAACCCGGCCTGGTACACGGCCTATACGCCCTATCAGGCCGAGATCAGCCAGGGGCGGCTGGAGATGCTTTTCCATTTCCAGACGCTGGTGACGGAACTGACCGGCCTGCCGGTTGCATCCTCCTCGCTGCTGGACGAGGCGACGGCGGTGGCCGAAGCCGTCGGCATCGCGTTCCGCCATCACCGCATGAAGCGCCTGAAGATCTCGATCGCGGGCGCGCTGCATCCGCATACGCTCGACGTGGTGGAGACGCGGGCCGAACCGCTCGGCATGGCGATCGGCTGCGACCCGGTCGATGACGAGACGGCGGCGCTGATCGTGCCGTGGCCGGACACGAATGGCGTCTATGGCGACCATAAGGACGAGATCGCTAAGGCCAAGAAATCGGGCGCGGTCGTGATCTTCGTCGCCGATCCACTCGCGCTGGCGATCACGCAGACGCCGGCCTCGCTCGGCGCTGAGATCGCGGTCGGCTCGATGCAGCGCCTCGGCGTGCCGATGGGCAATGGCGGCCCGCATGCGGCCTATTGCGCGGTCGAGGACCGCTTCACGCGGCTGATGCCGGGCCGTCTCGTCGGCCAGTCGGTCGATGCGGGCGGGCGCGTCGGCTATCGCCTCGCGCTCCAGACGCGCGAGCAGCACATTCGCCGCGACAAGGCGACGTCGAACATCTGCACCGCGCAAGCGCTGCTCGCCAACATGGCTGCCGCCTACGCGGTCTGGCACGGCCCGCAAGGCCTGCAGGAAATCGCGAACCGCCTCCATGGCTTTGCGGCGCGGCTTCATACCGGGCTGAAGGCCAAGGACGTCGAGGTCGCGGGCGACAGCTTCTTCGACACGGTGACCGTGACGACGAAACACGCCGAGGCCATCATCGAGAAGACGATGGAGCGCGGGCTTTGGCTGCGCGACTTCGAGGATGGCCGGATCGGCATCAGCTTCGACGAGACGTCGACCGAGGCCGACCTTGCCGCCATTGCCGACCTCTTCGGCGTGAAGCTGCCGGAGACGGCGGATGCGCGGCTGCCCGGCAAGCGTTCGGGCTCCTTCATGAGCCAGCCGGTCTTCCACGAAAACCGCTCCGAGACGGAGATGATGCGCTTCCTGCGCCGCCTCGCCGACAAGGATCTGGCGCTCGACCGGGCGATGATCCCGCTCGGCTCCTGCACGATGAAGCTGAACGCCGCAGCCGAGATGATGCCGGTGAGCTGGGCCGGCGTGGCCAACCTCCACCCCTTCGCGCCGGAAGGCAGCGCCGAGGGCTACAAGGCCATGTTCGACCAGCTCGAGGAATGGCTGGCCGAGATCACCGGTTTCGACGCCGTTTCGCTGCAGCCGAATGCCGGCAGCCAGGGCGAATATGCCGGTCTCCTTGCCATCCGCCGCTATCACCGCGCGCGTGGCGACGAGAACCGTACCGTCTGCCTGATCCCCTCCTCCGCCCATGGCACCAACCCGGCCAGCGCCTCGATGGCGGGGATGGACATCGTCGTGGTCAAGTGCACGGATCACGGCGACGTCGATTTCGACGATCTGAAGGCGAAGGCCGACCAGCATGCGGACAGGCTGGCGGCGCTGATGTTGACCTATCCCTCGACGCATGGCGTGTTCGAGGAAGGCGTGCGCGACATCTGCAAGATCGTCCACGACCATGGCGGGCAGGTCTATTTCGACGGCGCGAATCTGAACGCGATGGTCGGCCTTTCGCGGCCGGGCGATCTCGGTGCCGACGTCTGCCACATGAATTTGCACAAGACGTTCTGCATTCCACATGGCGGCGGCGGCCCCGGCATCGGGCCGATTGGCGTCAAGGCGCATCTGGCGAAGTTCCTGCCGGGCCATGTGGCGGACGGCTCGCGCCATGCCGTCGCGGCGGCTTCCTTCGGCTCGGCCTCGATCCTGCCGATCACCTGGATGTATATCCGGATGATGGGCGCACCGGGCCTCAAGCGCGCGACGGAACTCGCGATCCTTTCGGCCAATTACATCGCCGAACGGCTGGAGCCGCATTTCCCGGTGCTCTATCGCGGCCGCAACGGACGCGTCGCGCATGAGTGCATCCTCGACACGCGGGTGCTGAAGGAAAGCGCCGGCGTTTCGGTCGAGGACATCGCCAAGCGCCTGATCGACTACGGCTTCCACGCGCCGACCATGTCGTGGCCGGTTGCGGGAACGCTGATGGTCGAGCCGACGGAATCGGAGCCCAAGGCCGAAGTCGACCGCTTCTGTGATGCGATGATCGCCATCGCGAAGGAAGCGGCGAAGGTAGCCGAAGGCAAGTGGCCGAAGGACGACAATCCGCTCGTCAACGCCCCCCACCCGGCAATCGACGTGATGGCGACCGACTGGGTGCACCCGTATTCGCGGATCGAGGCTGCCTTCCCGGCCGGCGACGCGAACATGGCGTCGAAATACTGGCCGCCCGTCTCGCGCATCGACAATGTGGCCGGTGACCGCAACCTGGTCTGCTCGTGTCCGCCGATGGAGGCTTTGGCAAGTTAACCGGCGATCCGCGCAATCTCGATGCGGTTGCGGCCGGAATTCTTGGCCGCGTAGAGCGCTTCGTCGGCGCGCGCAATGAGCGCGTCGACACCCGGCCGTGTATCGTCGCCGAAGACGATGCCGGCGCTGGCCGTGCAGCGGAAGGCGCGGCCCTTGGCCTCGAAGGTCTCGGCCGCGAGCATGGCGCAAATGCGTCGGACTGTGGCCGCCGCCTGATCGTCGGTGACGCGCGGCATGACCAGCGCGAATTCCTCGCCGCCAAGACGCGCGGCGATGTCGCGTCCGCGTTTGCCCTGATCGAGAATGCGAGCGAAGTCGCAGAGCACAGCGTCGCCCGCAGCATGGCCATGCGTGTCGTTTACGCTCTTGAAATGGTCGAGATCAAAGATCGCGACGGCCGCGAAGGGCCCGTAGGTCTGGCCGGCGGTCATCTGCGCCAGGCCCCGGCGATTGAGGAGGCCGGTCAGCGCGTCGGTGATCGCCTCGGCCTTGTGCAGTTGCGCAAGGCGCGTCTGGTCGAGCGCGATGGAGAGCGCGCCGCCGCCGGTCATGGCGAGGATGGCCACGACGATGTTGACGCGCTCGGCCCAGTTTTCCGGCACGCCGCCAAGTGTCCATTGCTGGCCGACGATCAACACGAGCCCGCAGGCCGCGAAGGAAAGCGCAGCCAGATGATAGAGGCCAGCCATCAGCATCAGCGCCGTCGGCGCTTCGCGGCGATGGCTGAAATAGACATGCCCGGACATCGACAGAAGGATAGCGGCTGCGAGGTTCTGGACGATGAAGGCGATGCCGTCATAGCCGAGCGCGAGCGGCGGAAGGGCGAGCCCGAGCGAGATCAGCGACGTGACCGCGACGCGGTTGAGCGAGGGGTTCTGCTGAACGAACTGGTGCGCCGCGCCGTGGATGATCGACAGGCCGAGCGGCAGCAGCGCCACGACGAAGGCGCCTATGACCGGATGCGGGTTCTCGGCATAGATCGTGTAGGCGAGGACATGGGCGACGAGCGTCAGTACGCCCAGCGACCAGGTGAGCTTGAAGGAATCGCGCTTGGCGGTGAACCAGAAGCCCATCATCGTCGCGGCGAGACAGATGCCGGAAATCGCGGTGGCGAGCAGAAGCGATGCGTAATTGACCGTCACTTCCCTGCCCCTCACCAGCCAACCTTGCCGATGCTTTAACTGTGAAACGTTTTCATTGAATTACTTCAGTTCGAAAGTTTGCACGGTTTCACGCGAGACGGCCGACGCGCGCCTCGAGCCATGGACTTGCGTCAAACTGGTTTTGACCTCAAAATTCCGTGAACGGCGGGGATTGCTATGTCATCTCCTCAAACCGAAGCGGTCGTCGATGAAATCTATGCTTGTCTGGTTGGACGGACGAGCTGGGAGAGATTTGCAGGCAATCTCGCGGCCCGCATTCCCGGCGGCAAGGCGAGCCTTTTCTGCTACAATCCGAGCGAGAAAAAGGGCATTTTCAATCTCGCCTCACCGATGGACGAAGCGGATGCGGTCAGCTTCCGCGACTACTACGTAAATGTGAATCCCCTGACACCGGCCGTGCTGGAGCGGCCTGTCGATCTGGGGACAGTTGCCGATGCTCTTTGCGCGCTGAAATCTTCCTGAATAGCGAATTCTACAATGACTACCTGCGGCCGCAGGGCATCGAATCGGTTGTTGGTGTGACCGCGATCCGCGATCCGTCCTGCTCCTTTTTTCTGATCGGCTTCACCGGCCAGGCAGACGGTAACGAAAACGAACCGCTGGCACGGATGTTCGGCGATATCTCGCCCCATCTGCGGCGCGCTTTCTCATTCTACAGGCGATCCGTCGCGCGTGAGGCGATCGGGCCAGTCGGCCATTCGATACTCGATGCCATCAGCGCGGGCGCGCTCGTCGTGAACGAGGATCGAATGGTCACGGCCGCCTCGCCTGCGGCCCGCGAAATGATGATGGACGGCACCAGCATTCGCACGCTCGGGCGCAGCTTACGGCTGAATGTGCCTGGAGCCGATGACGCGCTTCGGCTGATGTGCAGGCGCGATTATGTGGGGCCCAAGACGCTGACCTTCGTTTCGCGAACGGAACGCATAACCCTGGTGTCGATCGAGAAGGACCCCGTTCCCGCCTTTTTCGAGGGGCCGTCCATCCTCGTTCTCATCGAACCGATGGCGCGGGAACTGCGAGCAACCGACATCGAAGATGTCGGCAAGCTGTTTCAGTTGTCCGGCGCCGAGCAGCGGGTGGTCCTCGGCCTGATCGAGGGGCTATCGGCGCGGATGATCGCGGAGCGGCATGGAATTTCCGTGGAGACCGTGCGGACGCAGATCAAGCACATCTACACAAAGACGGAATCCAACTCGCGCGTCGACCTGATCCGCAAGCTCCAAGGTCTTGCCCTGCATGGCCCGCTTGGCTGACCAGCGCTCTTGCCTGTGGACGAATCGGGAACGCGCCCCTTCATTTTTGCCGCGATCTCCTGCATTAGAAGGCCCCCGGCTATGATGACAGCCCTGCGAGCACGCTCGATCTGATTCGCGAACGGACCAACCTGCCGCCCATGGACGACAACAACGACCTCTTCGGCGACCTCGCCGCCTCGACGCCGGCCAAGCCCGCGGCGCGTCCCGCCGACCCGATCGTCGCCGCCGCCAAGCGCGCGGCGCCACCGGCGGCCGTTGCGACGAAGGATGCCAGCGACGGCTACAGCGCTGCCGACATCGAGGTGCTGGAAGGGCTGGAGCCGGTGCGCCGGCGGCCGGGCATGTATATCGGCGGCACCGACGAAAAGGCGCTGCACCACCTCTTCGCCGAAGTGATCGACAATTCGATGGACGAGGCGGTGGCCGGCCACGCGACCTTCATCGAGGTCGAGCTTTCGTCCGACGGCTTCCTGTCGGTGACCGACAACGGCCGCGGCATCCCGGTCGACCCGCATCCCAAATTCAAGGACAAGTCCGCGCTCGAAGTCATCATGACGACGCTGCACGCGGGCGGAAAGTTCGATTCGAAGGTCTACGAGACGTCGGGCGGCCTCCACGGCGTCGGCGTCTCCGTCGTCAACGCGCTCTCGGACGATCTCGAGGTCGAGGTCGCGCGCGGGCGCAAGCTCTACCGCCAGCGCTTTTCACGCGGCATCCCGCAGGGCGGACTGGAATTTCTCGGCGACGTGCAGAACCGGCGCGGCACAAAGGTGCGTTTCCATCCCGACGCGCAGATCTTCGGCGCCAATGCGCGTTTCGAGCCCGCGCGGCTCTACAAGATGGCGCGTTCCAAGGCCTATCTCTTCGGCGGCGTGGAGATTCGCTGGTCGTGCGATCCTTCGCTGATCGGCGAGAAGGACAAGACGCCCGACAAGGCGACGTTCCACTTCCCCGGCGGGCTGAAGGACTATCTCCTCGCTTCGCTCGGCACCGAATACCAGGTCACGCGCGAGCCTTTTGCAGGCAAGAGCGAGAAGTCCGGCGGGCACGGCTCGCTGGAATGGGCCGTGACGTGGCATGGCGGCGATGGCTTCCTCAACTCCTATTGCAACACGATCCCGACGCCGGAAGGTGGCACCCACGAAACGGGCCTGCGCAACGCGCTGCTGCGCGGACTGCGCGCCTATGCGGAACTGACGGGCAACAAGCGCGCCTCGATCGTCACCTCCGAGGACGTGATGATCTCGGCGGCCGGCATGCTGTCGGTCTTCATCCGCGAGCCTGAGTTCGTCGGCCAGACCAAGGACAGGCTGGCGACCGGCGAAGCGCAGCGCATCGTCGAGAACGCGGTGCGCGATCCGTTCGACCACTGGCTCGCGGACAATCCGCAGGAAGCCTCGAAGCTTCTGGAATGGGTCATCGCGCGCGCCGACGAGCGCGTGAAGCGACGCCAGGAAAAGGAAGTCAGCCGCAAGAGCGCGGTGCGCAAGCTGCGCCTGCCCGGAAAGCTCGCCGACTGCACGCAGAACGCGGCGGCGGGCGCTGAACTCTTCATCGTCGAGGGCGATTCGGCAGGCGGATCGGCCAAGCAGGCGCGCGACCGGGCGAGCCAGGCGGTGCTGCCACTGCGCGGCAAGATCCTCAACGTGGCGAGCGCCGGGCGAGAGAAGCTCACCGCCAACCAGCAGATCGCCGACCTGATCCAGGCGCTCGGCTGCGGCACGCGGTCGAAATACCGCGAGGAGGATCTGCGCTACGACCGCGTGATCATCATGACCGACGCGGATGTCGATGGCGCGCACATCGCTTCGCTGCTGATCACCTTCTTCTATCAGGAAATGCCGGAGCTCGTGCGCGGCGGGCACCTCTATATGGCCGTGCCGCCGCTCTACAAGCTGACGCAGGGCGGCAAGACGATGTATGCGCGGGATGACGCACACAAGGACGAGCTGATGCGCACCGAGTTCACCGGGCGCGGCAAGGTCGAGCTCGGCCGGTTCAAGGGCCTCGGCGAGATGCTGGCGAGCCAGCTCAAGGAAACGACGATGGACAAGCGCAAGCGCACCTTGCTGCGCGTCGAAGTCCACGAGAGCGAGGACGCGACCAAGGCGTCCATGGATGCGCTGATGGGGACCAAGCCCGAACTGCGCTTCCGCTTCATCCAGGACAATGCCGAGTTCGCTGGCGAACTGGATATCTAGAGCATTTTGCAGCCAGACGGACTCGTCTGGCGTCGCACGAAAGCGGATGGGAAAGACAGCTAGAGCGGCATACTTGTCATTCGTCGGAATGCCCGCCGGTCTAAGCGGCGATCCGTACCGTTTCAGTCGCGGAAGCGCGCATCGCGTCGGCCTGGACCTGGCGCAGCAGGCTGACGACCGGGCCGGCCTGCGAAGAATTCTCTTCGCCCATCGCATCGATCATCGCCTGGCTTGCCTCGTGGACGCCGGCGATCCGGTCGCCGCGCGCGACCGAGCGCCAGACATGGATGGCACCGACGAGCGGCAGGTGGATCGACGCTGCAAATCCAGCCTTGTCGAAAACGGCCGTGATGGCGAGGTCGCGGCCCGAGACGAGGATCGTGCGTACGCGCTCCTGCGGAACGGTCGAGAGATGCGCGACGAGATGAACGAAGAACTCCATCTTGCCGAGCGCCATGCAGCGCAGAACGAAAGCGGTGGTGAGATGCCCCGTCTCGCGCAGGCGTGCGACGAGTTCGGACATCTCCGCAGTTCGCGCGCCTTCGACGAGGGAGACGGTCGAACGGGCACAGGCATCGCGCGTGACGCGCGCCGCGCGCTCCGAACCGATCATCGCCTTGACGAAAGACGATTGGCTGAGGACATCGCCGATGCTGGCGAGGAGCCGGTGGCGGCAATCGACGGGCAGCCGCGCCTGACGGATCAGGATCTCGCGCAGTTCGGCATCGCAGCCGAAGCGTTCGACCATCTGACGGAAGGCCGAGGGCAGAATTTCGGCGTCGTCATTGCGGGCAAGCTCAATGACGGCATCGCGCGGTCCGAAGGCCGAAAGCGTTGCGGTGACACCGGGAGTGAGCCCTGCCCGCCGTGCGATCACGGTCTGTCCGCGCGCGTCGAGCGTGGCGACGAGCTCGACGAGGTCGCCCTCGGTCAAGAGCGGCGAGCGCAGGAGGATCGGTGCAGCGACGGAGGGCTGGTCCTTGGCGAGGTGGAGAACGATGTGCAGCGGCGCGCGGCGGCTGCCAGCAAGCGCCAGGGCGATGGCGGCGCGCACGTTCGGCGATGGGTCGTCGGCGAGCAGCGTCAGCGCGGAGATGGCGGCATGGCGGTCGTCGCGGGGCGTCTCGGCGGCAAGAGCGGCGTTGGCGAGATATGCGGCGGCAGCGGCCCGTTCGGATGCGCGCGTCGAGCGTAGATATGATTCTGCGATTGCCGTCGTCACGCCCGCCCCCTTCGCAAACTATGCGTGGACGCTAGCTCGAATTGGTTTACGAACGGTTCACCATGTTCTTTAACGCGTCACGTTCGCGATCAGGAGGAGCCGTTCATGGCAGGACTTTACCTCGAGGAATTCGTGCCGGGACACGTCATCCGGCATATGCTGACCAAGTCGGTCACCGAGAGCGACAACATGCTGTTCTCGGTCATGACGCTGAACCCGCAGCCGCTCCACATCGACTTCGATTTCGCGGCGAAGAGCGAGTGGGGAAAGCCGCTGGTCAACTCGCTTTTCACGCTCGGCCTGATGATCGGGATTTCGGTGCACGACACGACGCTCGGCACGACGATCGGCAATCTAGGGATGACGGACACGGTGTTTCCGCATCCGCTCTTCCACGGCGACACGGTGCGCGTGGAGACCGAGGTGAAGAGCGTGCGGCCGTCGAAGTCGAAGGCCGATCGCGGCATCGTCGAATTCGAGCACCGCGCCTATAACCAGAACGACGTGCTGGTGGCGAAATGCACGCGCCAGGCCATGATGCTGAGGAAACCCGCCTGATGCGCTCGCTGCTTTTCGTTCCCGGCGATTCGGAGCGCAAGCTCGACAAGGGCCTCGACTCCGGCGCCGACGCGTTGATCCTCGATCTGGAGGATTCTGTATCCGCGGCCAACAAGCCGGCGGCGCGCGAACTGTCGCGTGACTTCGTCGCGGGGCGGCGGCCGGGCGGGCCGCAGCTCGTCGTCCGCGTCAACGATTTGACGACCGGCCTCACCGATGACGATCTGGCGGCCGTGATAGCTGCGCGGCCCGATGCGATCATGCTGCCGAAATGCAGCGGATATGCCGATCTGGAGCATCTGTCGGCCAAGCTGCGCGTCCACGAAGCCGACCACGGGATCGAGGATGGGGCAACGCGGATCATCCCCATCATCACCGAGACGAGCGCGAGCGTGCTCGCCGGTTCGACCTACCGCGCTCATGCCCGGCTCGGCGCGCTGACATGGGGGGCGGAGGATCTTTCGGCCGACATCGGCGCGAGCGCAACGCGGGACGAGACGGGCGCCTACACCGATGTCTTCAAACTGGCGCGGGCGGTGACGCTGCTGGCTGCGAGCGCAGCGCAGGCGGCCGCGATCGACACGGTGTTCCCGAATTTCCGCGACGAGGATGCCTTTCGCAAGGACTGCGTCGCTGGCATCCGCGATGGGTTCACCGGGCGGATGGCGATCCATCCGGCGCAGGTGCCGATCATCAACGAGGTCTTCACGCCGTCGAGCGAGGCCGTCGCCCATGCACGAGCGGTGATCGATGCGTTTGAAGCGGCCGGCAACCCCGGCGTCGTCGGCATCGACGGCGCAATGTACGACCGTCCCCACCTGCGGCGCGCCGAACGCCTGATCGCGCGCGCGCAGGCTGCCGGGACCGCCTAGTCGGCGTTCCAGCGGGGGCGGCGCATAGCGAAGGTTTCGGTGACAGACGTGTAGTCCATGTAGCCAAGGCGGGCGAGATTGCCCGCCTTGACGACGTCGAATAGGCCATTCGTCAGGACACCGTCGTCGATATAGACGCCGATGACTTCGCCGATGACGACGGTTGCAGCCGAATGCTTGCCGTTCAGACCGATCGGCTGGAAAATCTCGGTGACCCTGCATTCGAGCGCGGCATGGGCATGCGCGACGCGCGGGGGTGCGACCAGCGTCGACGGCGCGGTTTCGAGCCTGGCGTAGTCGAACTCGCTCGTGCCGTACGGCGCGTCGACAGCGCTGGCGTTCATCGCTTCGGCGAGATCGCGGCTGGCAAGGTTGATGACGAACTCGCCCGTTGCCCGCGCATTGACGATGCTGTCCTTTTCGCCTTCCGAAGAGAACATGACGAGGAAGGGCGTGGTCGTCAGCGCGTTGAAGAAGGAGTAGGGCGCAAGATTCAGTGCGCCCTCGCCGGACAGTGTCGAGACCCAGCCGATCGGGCGCGGCGAGACGATCGCCTTCGACGGATCGTGCGGCAGGCCGTGGCCGTTCTTCGGTTCGTAGAACATCAGGAAGTGGCTCCGAATTCGGTGATCAGCGCGTCGATGTCGGGGCGCGGGCGCTCGAACGCCTCGCCGTCGAAGGAGCCGATATGGACGAAGCCGATGACGCGCTCCTCCGGCTTGAGGCCAAGGATCGCCCTGCCCTCTTCGACATCCGAATACCAGTTGGTGATCCAGTTCGCGCCATAGCCCATGGCGCCGGCGGCAACGAGGAGGTTCATCGCGACGGCGCCGCCCGACAGGAACATCTCCCATTGCGGGATCTTCGGATTGTCGCGCGGCACGTGGACGACGCCGATGACCAGCGGTGCGCGCGAAAAACGTGTGCGCTCCTGCTCGCGGCGTGCATCGGTGAGCGGGCCTTCGCGCTTTTCGGCGAGTTCCGCAAGCTTTTCGCCGACACGTTCCCGCGCTTCGCCGCGATAGACGATGAACCGCCAGGGCGCGAGGCGGCCGTGATCGGGCACCCGTGCGGCGATGGTCAGAAGCGTACGGATTTCATCGTCGGAGGGCCCGGGCGCGTGCAACTCGGCAATGGGTGCGGACTTCCTGTTGAGAAGGAATTCGATCGTCGAAGACGTCAAATCTGGGTTTCCTCTTCCAAGGGATTGAATTGGCGGGAAGAACGGCGATCGCACGGTGAACGAACCGGCACGTCGGCGCTGTCTGGAGCCTTGAAATTGCCACCGGTTTCGGGTTCAACGCAAGGCATGTTTCCCGTGCCAGACCGTTCACAATGCGACTGATCCATGCCGTCCTTCTCGCCTTGATGGCGGGCGCCCTGCCGGCGCAGGCGCAGGATGGTGGACCCAGCGGCCTTGGGGGCGGATTCGGTGGCGGACCCGGTCCTGGCCGCAATCTGGGTTTCGGAGCGCCGAGCGGCGGCATGCCGCGGCTCGAAATTCCCGGCGCGACGACACCGCCACCCCTTTCGCTGCCCCCTATCCAGTCGCAGCCCGACGGCGGCGTCGGCGCGCTGCCGCAGATCCAGCTCCCCTCGCCATTGCCGCAGATCGAACTGCCCGGCATTACCGGATATGCCGCGCCGTCGATCGGAGTACCGCTTGCGATGCCCGGCGCCGGATCGCTCACCTTGTCGGCCCGACTGACGGGCGAGGGTTCGGAGATCGAACGCGGCATGGTCTGGCGCGTCTTCCGGCCGGAACCGGGACCGGACGGGCGGCTGCCGCTGATCGCGACCGCGCAGGGCGGCACCAGCAATTTCCAGCTCGATCCGGGCAGCTACCTCGTCCATGCGACGTTCGGCCGGGCGGGCGCCACGAAGCGCATCACCCTCGGCCCCAATGCGCGCGACGAGCAGTTCGTGCTCGACGCAGGCGGGCTGAAGCTCGACGCCGTGCTCTCGGGCGGTGCCGGCATTCCGCCCGACAAACTGCGCTTCTCGATCTATGAAGGCGCCGGCGACGCGGCCGGAGAGCGTGCGCTGATCGTGCCGAACGTCAGCCCCAAAGCCGTCGTGCGTCTCAACAGCGGCACCTACCACGTCGTCTCGACCTATGGGAACGTCAATGCAGTGATCCGCTCCGACATCCGCGTCGAGGCCGGCCAGTTGACCGAGGCGACCGTCGAGCACAAGGCGGCCGAGATCACGATGAAGCTCGTGCGCGAGGCGGGCGGTGAGGCAATCGCCGACACGTCCTGGGCGGTGCTGACTGATTCGGGCGACATCGTGCGCGAAAGCGTCGGCGCATTCGCCTCGATGGTGCTCGCGGAAGGCGAGTATGTCGCCGTCGCGCGCAACCGCGAACGCCTTTACCAGCGCGAATTCAGGGTCGTCGCCGGCCGCAACAGCGATGTCGAGGTCATCGCCGATGAAAATGGCGGCGAGCGGATCGACGCTTCCGGCGATTAGCCGACCGAGAGATCGCCGATGGCGGCCGGCGCTGCCGGGCGGGATCGGCGGTCGGTGGCAAGGTCGAAAACAGCCCGGTACATCCGTTCAAGGATCGCCTTGCGCTCACGATTGAATTCGTCGGCGTGAATGACGGGGCCGATGCGCACGTCCATCGGGCGGCCGGCGCGCTTCGTGAATTCCGGGATCAGAAGGGCGGTCCGCAGCGTCATCGAAAAACGGCTGGCAAGGTGAAACCAGCGGCTGTTCTGGCCCGCGAAATGCAACGGGACGACGGATGCGCGTGCATCGCGAACCAACCGGGCCGGGAACATCTTCCATTCCAGATCGCTCGCCTTCCCGACAATCCGCATCGCGGTGGCGACGCCGCCTGCCGGGAAGACGACGATGGTGACGCCCTCCTTCAAGAGACGCAGCGCCTCGTTGCGCACGGCCAGATTGGCGGCGACCGCCTCGCGGGTTTCGGAGAAGTCGATCGGCAACGCGTAGGGCGCCATCTCCGAAATCCGCATCAGATCCTTGTGGATCATCACGCGGAACGGCCGACCGAGCCGCTCGGCGAGCGCCAGGATCGCGATGCCATCGGCAATTCCGAACGGATGGTTTGCGACCATGACCAGAGGCGTGTCGGGCAGGCGCGCCGGCGGCCAGACGCCTTCGATGCGAAGCTCGATCCCGACCATGCGCAGCATCGTGGAGAAGAGGTCGACACCGCCCGGCGCGACGTCGCGGCGCCAGATGTCGTAGAGCGCTGCGAAACGGTCGCGCCCCGCAAGGCTCTCGATATGCTCGATCAGGAAACGCTGCAGCCGGCGGTGGCCGTCATTGGCGTAGGTGAGCTCTGGAAAGAGGCACTGGCGTCGGATCGCGATCATGATGACAATTGTCGCGCAGCGCCGTGACAGCCATGTGAAAAGGGGCGACCGAAGCCGCCCCCGATTTCTCAGTTTGCAGAAGCCAATCGCTTCAGGTCCGGCGCGATCGCTTCCTGCCGCAACTGCTCCAGCGCGTCGGCCAGCGACAGCGATTGCTGGTCGCGCGATCCGAGACGGCGCATGTTGACCGTAGCCTCTTCCGCCTCGCGCTTGCCGCAGACGAGAATGACCGGGACCTTGGCCATCGAGTGCTCGCGGACCTTGTAGTTGATCTTCTCGTTGCGCAAATCCGGCTCGGCATGGATGCCGGCGGCCTTCAGTTTCGCGACGACGGAGTTCGCGTAGTCGTCGGCGTCGGAGGTGATCGTCGCGACGACGACCTGCACCGGGGCGAACCAGAGCGGGAAATGGCCGGCGAAGTTCTCGATCAAGATACCGAGGAAGCGTTCCATCGACCCACAGATCGCGCGGTGGATCATCACCGGTTGCTTCTTTTCCGAATCCTTGTCGATGTAGAAGGCGCCGAAGCGTTCCGGCAGGTTGAAGTCGACCTGCGTCGTGCCGCACTGCCATTCGCGGCCGATCGCATCGCGCAGCGTATATTCGAACTTCGGCCCGTAGAATGCGCCCTCGCCCGGCAGGATGCCGGTCTTGATGCGCCCGCCCGATTGCGCCTCGATCTGCTTCAAGACGTCCATCATGACCGATTCGGCGCGATCCCAGAGCGCGTCGGAGCCGACGCGCTTTTCCGGCCGCGTCGAAAGCTTCACAACGATCTCGTCAAAGCCGAAATCCTCGTAGACCGAGAGGATCAGGTCGTTGATCTTCAAGCACTCGGCCGCCATCTGCTCGTCAGTGCAGAAGATGTGCGCGTCGTCCTGCGTGAAGCCGCGAACGCGCATCAGACCATGCAGCGCGCCGGACGGCTCATAGCGATGGACGGTACCGAATTCGGCAAGACGGATCGGCAGTTCGCGGTAGGACTTCAAACCGTGCTTGAAGATTTGGACGTGGCCCGGACAGTTCATCGGCTTCAGGGCGAAGACGCGCTGGTCCTCGGCTTTTGGGTCGGCCGACTGCACGGCGAACATGTTTTCCTTGTACCAGCCCCAGTGACCCGACGTCTGCCAAAGCGATGAATCGAGCACCTGCGGTGCGTTCACCTCATCATAGTCGCCTTCGAGCCGGCGGCGCATATAGGCCGTCAGCTTCTGGAACATCCGCCAGCCCTTCGCGTGCCAGAACACGACGCCCGGCCCTTCCTCCTGGAAATGGAAAAGGTCCATTTCGCGCCCGAGCCGGCGATGATCGCGCTTCTCGGCTTCCTCCAGCATGTGGAGATAGGCGTCGAGTTCGGCCTGCTCGGCCCAGGCCGTTCCGTAGATACGCGTCAGCATCGGATTGTTGGAATCGCCGCGCCAGTAGGCGCCGGCGACCTTCATCAGCTTGAAGGCATTGCCGACCTGGCCCGTCGAGGCCATGTGCGGCCCGCGGCAAAGATCGAACCAGTCGCCCTGCGCGTAAATTTTCAGGTCCTGGTCCGCCGGGATGGCGTCGATCAGCTCGACCTTGTACGCCTCGCCCTTGTCGGCGAAGACCTGCCGCGCCTTCTCGCGCGTCCAGACTTCTCTGGTGAAGGGTTTGTTGCGGCCGATGATCTCGCGCATCTTCTTCTCGATGACCGGCAGATCGTCGAGCGTGAAGGGCGTGTCGCGTGCGAAATCGTAGTAGAAGCCGTTCTCGATGACGGGGCCGATGGTGACCTGCGTGCCGGGCCAAAGCTCCTGCACCGCCTCGGCGAGCACGTGGGCGGCGTCGTGGCGGATCAGCTCCAGCGCGCGCGGATCGCTGCGCGTGATGATCTCGACCGCGCCATCGGCGCCGAGCGGCTCGGACAGGTCGCGCACCTGACCATCGACGGCGTAGGCGACGGCCTTCTTGGCAAGCGACTTGGAGATGGAGTTTGCGAGATCGGCCCCCGTCGCCGCGGCATCGTGCGCGCGAACGGAACCATCGGGAAATGTCAGGGAGACTTCGGGCATGGAATGCTTCCTATCCAGTCCTGCAAACGAGCGCAGGTGGTTGTCGATGTCCGCGCGTGTAGCCGATCAATCGGGCACGGACAAGGTCAGGCCGCGCCACTCTTGCGGCTGACGCGCCACAAACGCCAGGGCGCATACCATGCCTGATCGCGGTCGAGCCGTTCGGGCACGAGGTCGATGCCGTGCGTGCCGCCGGGCCCGCAGCGCATGACACGAAAGAGCCCTATGAACCCGCCGCGCCACAAGCCATGCCGCGCGATGGCCTCATATGCGAATTCCGAGCAGGTCGGGTAGTGCCGGCACGAATTGCCGACAAAGCCGGAGAGCGTGAGCTGGTAGAGACGGACGAACCCGGTGCCGAACAGCCGTCCCGGCGTGCGCGGCCAGGCGCCGGACCAGTTGCGCGTCTTCGGCAAATCGTCCACGGCAATCAGGCCGCCTGTCCGGCGCGCTTCTTCTCGATCTGGTCGATGGCGTCGACGACGGCGTCGAAGGTGAGCATGGTCGAGGCGTGGCGGGCCTTGTAGTCGCGGACGGGCTCGAGGTAGCGCAGGTCGGCGAAGCGGCCTTCGGGCGGCGTGCCGTTTTCCTTGAGCATGCGACGCATCGTCTCGCGCACGGAGCGCAATTCGTCGGCGCGGGCGCCGACGACATGGCGAGCCATGATGGAGGAGGATGCCTGCCCGAGCGCACAGGCCTTCACCTCATGGGCAAAATCGACCACCTCGTCGCCGTCCATCCTGAGGTCAATGGTGACGGTCGAGCCGCAGAGCTTGGAATGGGCGGTCGCGCTCGCGTCCGGGTCGGACAGGCGGCCGAGCCGTTCGATGTTGCCCGCAAACCCCAGGATTTTAGCGTTGTAGACGTCATCGATCATCGCAGTTTCCAGCTCCTGCGGCGCGGCTGAACAAATCGTCGCCGCTGCCATGCCTTTTCATCGGCCGATAGGCGAATATATAGTGGTTGTGCGATCGACCCGACAAGCCGTGCCGGCGAAAGAGGGTTGGCCGCATGCACGCCATTTCGGATCGACGGCAGGATCTGCCAAAAATTCCGGGAAAGGCTGTGGTCCGTTCAACTCGTTCCTCCGTAGAGGGGAACTACGGGAGACGCCTTTCATGGACGCAATTGTGAAATCATTCCCCAACCGTGCCGACGCCGATACGACCCTCGAACAGCAGCCGCGGCCGACACAGGTCGAAGTCGAAGCGGCGGTGCGCGTCCTCCTGCGCTGGACCGGAGACAATCCGGACCGCGAAGGGCTGGTCGATACGCCTAAACGCGTCGCGAAAGCCTATCGGGAAATGTTTTCCGGCTACGATCAGGACCCGTTCGAAGAACTGGGCCGCACTTTCGAGGAAGTTGCGGGCTATGACGATCTCGTCCTGATCCGCGACATTCCGTTTCACTCGCACTGCGAGCACCACATGGTGCCGATCATCGGCAAGGCGCATGTCGGCTATCTGCCGGACGGCAAGGTCGTCGGCCTTTCGAAGATCGCGCGGGTCGTCGATATCTTCGCACACCGCCTGCAGACGCAGGAGGCGATGACGGCGCAGATCGCCGGCGTGATCCAGGACGCATTGACGCCCCGCGGCGTGGCCGTCGTGATCGAGGCCGAGCATATGTGCATGGCCATGCGCGGCATTCGCAAATCCGGCTCGAGCACCATGACATCGACCTTCACGGGTGCGTTCCGGGACCATCCGGAGGAGCAGGCACGCTTTTTGATGTCGCTTCGCGACTTCCGCGCGCCCTGACCGTCACTCGATTCCCAACGGACATCATGCAGTTCCAATCGCCTCCGACTTCCAAGGCGGCGCTCGAAGAGGGCGACGCCTTCACGCCGCGCTTCGACGCTGCCGGCCTCATCACTGCCGTCGTGACCGATGCGCATGAAGGCACGGTGCTGATGGTCGCGCACATGAATGCCGAGGCGCTGGCGCTGTCACTGGAGACGGGCATCGCGCATTACTGGTCGCGCTCCCGCAACCAGCTCTGGAAAAAGGGCGAGACGTCCGGCAATTTGCAGACGATCGTCGAACTGCGGACGGACTGCGACCAGGACGCGGTCTGGCTGCGCGTCGAGGTCGCCGGGCACGATGCGACCTGCCACACCGGGCGGCGTTCTTGCTTTTATCGCAGGGCCGAGGCGGCGGATGGCGGCGTTCGCCTCGTCATCGACGCAGCGCCGAAATTCGACCCCGGAACCATCTACACCAAATAGGCGATTGCTCTGGCGCATCGCTCGTCTTCATCCTTCGGATACCATATCTTGTCAGTATGGCCCGATCTGAGATGGAGCAACCGATGCTCGACTGGGCGTCCTTCATGAGCAAGCCGGAAGCAGGGGCAGCCCTGCCGTCCTCGCCCGAGATCAAGCTTCCGGAACGGCCGGAGCCGATGGGCGTCGCACTTGCGCTGGGCGGCGGCGCGGCGCGTGGCTGGGCGCATATAGGTGTGCTGCGCGCGCTCGATGAAGCCGGCATTCGCATCAACATGATCGCCGGAACCTCGATCGGCGCGCTGGTCGGCGGCTGCTATCTTGCCGGCAAGCTGGACGAGCTCGAAGACTTCGCACGCTCTTTGACCAAGCGCCGGATTTTCGGCCTGCTCGACTTCAATCTGCGCGGCTCGGGCCTTCTGGGCGGCATGCGGCTGACGGCGCGGATGCAGGAGCATCTCGAAGGCCTGACCTTCGCCGACCTGCCGCGTCCTTTCGTCTGCGTCGCGGCGGAAATCCGCACCGGCCACGAGATCTGGCTGTCGAGCGGCTCGCTGATCACGGCGATGCGCGCGTCCTATGCCCTGCCCGGCGTGTTCGAGCCGGTCGTCTGCAACAAGCGCGTTCTGGTCGACGGCGCGCTGGTCAATCCGGTGCCGGTTTCGGTCTGTCGCGCGCACGAGCAGCCGCTCGTCGTCGCGGTCAACCTCCACTACGATCTGTTCGGCCGCGCCGCCGTCATCAAGCATTCGGCCGACATGCCGGCGGATGGCGAAGAGATGGCCGATGGCAAGAAGACACCGCTGATCGTCGACAAGGGCCCACGCGACCGTGAGGCACGGCTCGGCATCACCGGCGTCATGGTCGAGGCGTTCAATATCATCCAGGATCGGATTTCGCGCTCGCGCCTGGCGGGCGATCCGCCGGACCTGTCGCTGCAGCCCAAGCTCGGCCATATCGGGCTGACGGAGTTTCACCGCGCCGACGAATTGATCAAGCTCGGCTACGACGCGACGCGCGCCCAGCTTGCCGAACTGGACCGGCTGCAGAACGTGCTCGCCTAGGCCCTTGCCGCGTCGAGAATCCTGAACTGCACCGAGCGCGAGCCGTTCCAGTAGTTGGACGCGATCGAACCGGCGACATGCACCGTCTGGCCCCGCGATGTCGCCAGGAAATGACCGAGGTTGGTCTCGGCCGAGCGGAAGGCCATGGCCTGAAGCCTCCCACCCATTTCCGATGCCAGTTCGACGCGCAGATGGCCGGTGCCCACGGCACGCGCATCGAGGATGCGGTGGCGCGGCAGGGCGAGGACGGGCTGCGGATGACCGGCGCCGAACGGGCCTGCGGTTTCCATCGCGTCGAGGAGATCGAAACGTGCGCCCTCGGCCGACAACGCAGCGTCGATCTTCAATGTCTCGCCCTCGCGCAGATCCTTGACCTGCGCTGCCGCTCGTTCCTCGAAGAAGGCGCGCAATTCGCCGAGCTTCTCGCGCCTAACCGTGATGCCGGCGGCCATTGCGTGGCCACCGCCCTTGACGAGCAGGCCGGCATCGACGGCGTCGCGGACGAGGCGGCCGAGGTCGAAGCCGGGCACGGAGCGGCCCGAGCCGCTGCCGACACCGTTCGCGTTGAACGAAATGGCAAAGGCGGGACGGCGCGCGTGGTCCTTCAGCCGCGAGGCGAGCAGGCCGACGATGCCCGGGTGCCAGTTGTCGCTGACGGCGACGAGCACGCCCGGCCCATCGCCGCGGACGAGTTCGGCATCGGCCTGCGCCTTGGCGTCGAGAAGCATGACCGCTTCCATCGCCTGCCGCTCCTGATTGAGGCGGTCGAGCGTCTCGGCGATCGCGCCTGCCTCGACCGGGTCATCGCAGGCGAGAAGCTTCGATCCGAGCGCGGCATCGCCGATGCGCCCGCCGGCATTGATGCGTGGGCCGATGACGAAGCCGAAATGGAAAACATTGAGCGGCTCGCCGATCTTGGAGACCCGCGCGAGAGCTGCGATACCCGGATTGCCGAGCCGACGCGCGGCGGCCAGCCCCTTCACCACAAACGCCCGGTTGACCCCGATGAGCGGAACGACGTCGCAGACCGTCGCCAGCCCGACCAAATCGAGCATCGACAGAAGGTCGGGCAGATCGGTGCGGCCGCGCGTGCGCAGGATGCTGGTAACGCGCACCAGCGTGACGAAGACGACGCCCGCCGCGCACAGATGCCCCTGCCCCGACAAATCGTCCTCGCGGTTGGGATTGACGACGGCGATGGCGGCGGGCAGCGGCCCGCCGACCTGGTGATGGTCGAGGACAACGACGTCGGCGCCCGCCTCGTTGGCAGCATCGACGGAAGGCGCACTGTTCGTGCCGCAATCGACGGTGACGATCAACTTCGCACCACGCGCGACGAGATCGCGCATCGCGTCGGGGTTCGGGCCGTAGCCTTCGAAGATGCGATCGGGAATGTAGATTTCGGCAGGGACGCCGAAATGGGCGAGAAAGCGCTTCATCAGTGCCGACGAACAGGCGCCGTCGACGTCGTAATCGCCGAAGATCGCGACCGGTTCGCGTTGCTCGACCGCGTGGGCGATACGTTCGGCGGCCTTGTCCATGTCGGTCAGCGACGACGGATCGGGAAGGAGGTCGCGAATGGTCGGGTCGAGGAAGCGCGGCGTCTCGTCGAGGCCGACGCCGCGCGCGGCGAGCACGCGCGAGACGATGTCGGGCACGCCATGCGACTGGGCGATGGCGAGCGCGATGTTCTCCTGGCGCGGATCGAGCCGGTGTTCCCAGGCCAGCCCCCGCACCGACCGGCGCACGTCGAAGAAGTGCCGCCGCTCCAGGGTCAAGGCGCTGCCCGGCGCGCCATCAGCCGGCACGCTCGATACGGATGACCTGCGGCGTGTCGACGAGGTGGCCGTCCTTCGTGACGCCGTCGATCGCCTTGCGCACGGCCGCTTCCGTCGTCTCGTGGGTGACGAGGATGACGGTCTTGCGGTCCGCGCCGGAATCCCGGTCGGAGTGCTGGACGATCGATTCCAGCGAAATGTCATTGTCGGCCATGCGGCGCGCGAGCGCGGCGAAAACGCCAGTGCGGTCATACACCGTGAGGCGAATGAAATAGCCGCCGGCATGGGCGCGCATCTTCGCCTTCTTGCACGGCGCAAGTTCCTTGGCGGGGCGGCCGAAGACGGGGCCGTGCTGGAAGCCGGGACGGCTCTTGGCAATGTCGGCAATGTCGCCGATGACGGCAGACGCGGTGGCGTTGCCGCCGGCGCCGGGGCCGGAAAGCAGCAATTCGCCCAGAATGTCGGTCTCGATCGCGACGGCGTTGGTGACGCCGTGGACCTGCGCGATGACGGAGGCAGTCGGCACCATAGTCGGGTGGACGCGCTGCTCGATACCGGTCTCGGTTTTCTGCGCGACGCCGAGAAGCTTGATCCGGTAGCCGAGCTCGGACGCGGCGCGGATGTCCGCCTGCGTGATGTTCGAAATGCCTTCCATATAGATGTCGTCGGCGGCGATCTTGGTGCCGAAGGCAAGGCTGGTGAGGATGGCAAGCTTGTGGGCGGTGTCGTTGCCCTCGATGTCGAAGGTCGGATCGGCCTCGGCATAGCCGAGCCGCTGGGCATCGGCGAGGCAGTCCTCGAAGGAGATGCCTTCGGCTTCCATGCGCGTCAGGATGTAGTTGCAGGTGCCGTTGAGGATGCCGAAGACGCGCAGCACCGTGTTGCCGGCAAGCGCCTCGCGCATGGTCTTGATGACCGGGATACCGCCGGCAACCGCCGCCTCGTAGTTGAGGAGCACGCCGCGCTTTTCGGCCGCCTCGGCAAGCGCGAGGCCGTGCTTGGCGAGAAGCGCCTTGTTGGCGGTGACGACGTGATGGCCGGCGTCGAGCGCGGCCTTGACCGCTTCGCGGGCAGCGCCCTCGTCGCCGCCGATCAGTTCCACGAAGACGTCGATGTCCTTCGACTTCGCGAGCGCGACCGGATCGTCGAACCACTGCGTGCCGTCGAGCGAGATGCCGCGGTCGCGCGTCTTGTCGCGCGCGGCGACGGCGACGATCGAGATCGGCCGGCCGCACTGGCGGGTGAGTTCCGCCGCCCTCTCGGTGACCAGCCTGACGACCGAGGCGCCAACCGTACCCAACCCGGCGATACCCACGCGCAATGCTTCGCTCATGCCCCCGACCGTCCTTTCAACATTCTGCTTTTATCCTGCTCAGCGCCGAGCGCCGATCTGCACCACATTGTCGGGTGCCGGGGCCGAGGCCCCCATGAACTTCTTGATCGAGCGCGCCGCCTGTCGGATGCGATGCTCGTTCTCGACGAGCGCGAGGCGCACATAGTCGTCGCCATGTTCGCCGAAGCCGATGCCCGGCGCGACGGCGACATCCGCCTTCTCAACGAGGAGCTTGGAGAATTCCAGCGAGCCGAGATGCTTGTACTGATCGGGGATCGGCGCCCAGGCGAACATCGTCGCGGCAGGTGCCGGAATCGTCCAGCCGGCACGGCCGAACGCGTCGACCATGACGTCGCGGCGGCGGTGATAGACCTTGCGGACTTCATCGACTTCGGAGCCGTCGCCGTTGAGCGCGGCCGTCGCGGCGACCTGGATCGGCGTGAAGGCGCCATAGTCGAGATAGGATTTGACACGCGTCAGGGCCGAGATCAGGCGTTCGTTGCCGACGGCAAAGCCCATGCGCCAGCCGGGCATGGAGAAAGTCTTCGACATCGAGGTGAACTCGACCGCTATGTCCATCGCGCCTGGAACCTGCAGGATCGAAGGTGGCGGCGCGCCGTCGAAATAGATCTCGGCATAGGCAAGATCGGAGAGGATGATCAGGTCGTGCTTGCGGGCGAAGGCAACGACGTCCTTGTAGAAGTCGAGCGAGGCGACATGCGCCGTCGGGTTCGACGGGTAATTCATGATCAGCGCGAGCGGCTTGGGGATCGAGTGCTTGATCGCCCGCTCGAGCGCCGGGATGAAGCCGTTGTCGGGCTCGACCTGCATCGAGCGGATGACACCGCCCGACATGATGAAGCCGAAGGCGTGGATCGGATAGGTCGGATTGGGGCACAGAATCACGTCGCCGGGCGCGGTGATCGCCTGCGCCATGTTGGCGAAGCCTTCCTTGGAACCGAGCGTGGCGACGATCTGCGTGTCGGCATTGAGCTTCACGCCGAAGCGGCGCGCATAGTAGTTCGCCTGCGCGCGGCGCAGGCCGGGAATGCCGCGCGAGGACGAATAGCGATGGGTGCGCGGATCGCGCACCACGTCGACCAGCTTGTCGACGATCGCCTTCGGCGTCGGCAAGTCGGGATTGCCCATCCCCAGATCGATGATGTCGGCGCCCTTGGCGCGGGCCGAGGCCTTCAGGCGGTTGACCTGCTCGAAGACGTAAGGCGGAAGACGGCGGACCTTGTGAAACTCTTCCATGGGGCAAACCCGGCGCGGCTAGAGGGAATGGTGGCGGCTATACACAGTTTCAGGGCGACGGTCGAGACGGCCGGCCGTCGTCAGTTGCGTTCGATGCGGCTGATCGCGCCCTGTGCATGGCTGCTGCCGATCTGGCGCAATTGCGCCGCCGAAGAGGCCGGCGCAGAATCGGTCGCGGCCTGACTGTCGCGGCGGGCGCGCAGTTCGTCGGCGGTCGCCGCGCGTTCCGCGGGCGTGATCTGGGCCGTCGCCGGCTGCAGCGGAACGTTGAGATTGGGATAGACGCCCGATCCGACCGAGGCCGTCGAGGCGGACACGCCCGGGTCGGCCTGCGGGGCGGCGCACGCAGAAAGGGCAACGGCGAGGGCCGCCGCCGCGCCCGGAAACTTCGAAATGAGATAACCGGCCATTCTTCCTCTTTCCGTCCTTCGGGCGGTTGCATTCGTTGGACCGCCCGCGTCCCATCGTGTTAGTCTGTAAAGAAAATGCCGCCGGGAGGAAGCGCAAAAATCATGGTCGGCTCCAAGACGACGCAAGGCACGCAGAAGGCGGACGCTCCGGGTATCGAGGACTACCTCGTCAAGGACCCCGAGGAATTCGCGGTCAACGTCTCCCACATGATGGAAGAGGCCGGAAAGGTGGCGGCTGCATGGACGGCGCCGCGCGAGGCAGGCGAAGTTCGCGACACGGTGGCCGAGCCGATGGCCGACATGGTCAAGACCTTCTCCAGGCTCACCGAATACTGGCTGTCCGACCCGTCGCGCGCGCTGGAAGCGCAGACGCGACTTTATTCGGGCTATATGGAAGCGTGGACGCGGTCCATGGCGAAGATCGCCGATCCCGACGCCCCTGCCGCGCCGGAAGCACCCGACAAGCGCTTCAAGGACCCCGACTGGGGCCGGAACGCCTTTTTCGACTTCCTGAAACAGACATATCTCGTCACCTCGCGCTGGGCGAACGACCTGGTCGAGCATGCGGACGGGCTGGACGAGCATACGCGCCACAAGGCGGGCTTCTACGTCAAGCAGATCAGCCACGCCATATCGCCCTCGAACTTCATCCTGACGAACCCGGAGCTCTTCCGCGAAACGGTGTCGAGCAACGGCGCGAACCTCGTGCGCGGCCTGAAGATGCTGGCCGAGGACATCGCGGCCGGCAAGGGCGATCTGAAGCTGCGCCAGTCCGACGCGTCGCGCTTCGAGATCGGCAAGAACATCGCGACGACGCCGGGAAAGGTGGTCGCGCGCTCCGACGTCGCCGAGATCATCCAGTACGAAGCGGCGACGAAGGAAGTTCTGAAGCGCCCTCTCCTCATCTGCCCGCCCTGGATCAACAAGTTCTACATCCTCGACCTCAACGCGGAGAAATCCTTCATCCGCTGGGCGGTCGAACAGGGGCACACGGTCTTCGTGATCTCGTGGGTCAACCCTGACGAGCGGCACGCGCGCACCGGCTGGGAGGAATATATCCGCGACGGCGTGCAGTTCGCGCTCGATACGGTCGAGAAGGCGACCGGCGAAAAGCAGGTCAACGCGATCGGCTACTGCGTCGGCGGCACGCTGCTCGCGGCCGCTCTGGCGCTGTTCGCCAAGCAGGGCGAAAAGCGGATCGCCACCGCGACCTTCTTCACCACGCAGGTCGACTTCACCCATGCCGGCGACCTGAAGGTCTTCGTCGACGAGGAGCAGATCGGCGCGCTCGAGCGCGCGATGGAAACGCGCGGCTATCTCGACGGCACCAAGATGGCGGCGGCGTTCAACATGCTGCGCGCAGGCGACCTGATCTGGCCCTACGTCGTCAACAACTACATGCGCGGCAAGACGCCGATGCCGTTCGATCTTCTCTACTGGAATTCCGATTCCACGCGCATGAGCGCGGCCAACCACTCCTTCTACCTGCGCAATTGCTATCTCGAGAACAATCTGGCGACCGGAAAGATGAAGCTCGCCGGCAAGACGCTGTCGCTGAAGGATGTCAAGATTCCGATCTACAATCTGGCGACGAAGGAAGACCATATCGCGCCGGCCAAGTCGGTCTTCGTCGGCAGCGGTCTTTTCGGCGGAAAGGTCGACTATGTCATGGCGGGGTCCGGCCACATCGCCGGCGTCGTCAACCCACCCGCCGCCGGGAAGTACCAGTTCTGGTCCGGCGACGCGCCCAAGGGCGATTTCGACGACTGGGTCGCAAAGGCGACCGAAACACCGGGCTCGTGGTGGCCGCATTGGGACACCTGGATTCGCACGCAGGACGACAAGACGGCCAAAGCGCGGAAAATCGGCAAGAATACCGAGGTTCTGGCTGACGCACCTGGGGATTACGTCAGGGTGCGGGTGTAGACAGACGGCACGAATTCACCAATACTCCGCGACGATCGGCGCAGGCGCCAAGTTGTGAATACAACGATTCGGCGGCTTGACACGGCAAGGCCGCTGCGCGGGTCAGGTGTTGTGCTCGACAGTCAATTCCGATAGGTCTCGACCCGGCCGGATGCTTTGCGCTCGCTCGTTTCGACGCGAAAGCCCGCCCAAACGAGACGCACCAAGGGGACACGCATTGTCTGCAGAAGGTTCGCGCCGCCATAGCGCCCTCAATCGTGCTGTGCTCGCAGCCCTGACAGCGACCCTTCTCGCTTCCTGTTCGGCGACATCCGACACCGACATGGCGATGTTCGGCTTCAACCCGCAATATGGCGCGACGGGCGTTGCCATGCCGCAGGCCGCGCAGGCCACCGCCGCAGCGGACACCGGTGAAGTTTCGGCGACCGAGGGTGCCGCAGCCGATGCGACGCCACAATTTGCATTCGACGAGACCGACCCGAGCCTTCCCGAACAGGTCGCTTCCGTCCCGACGATGACCAATCGCGAAATCGCCACGAGCGCCGATCCGGCCGCTACGCCCGCAGACGGCGAAACGCAGGTTGCCGCCGCAGCGCCGAGCGCACCCGCCGACGCCGATGCGGCCATGGGCGCGAGCGAACCTGCGCCCACGAGCGAGCCGGAAGTCGTCGTCCAGCCGGCACCGGCCGCCGCTCCTGAGCCGCAGAAACGTGGCTTCCTGTCCGCCTTCTTCTCCCAGCAGCCGGCCCAGGCCGCACCCTCGCCGATCGTGCCGCAGCAGGCTCCCGTCGCGCAGACGGTGCCCGCCGAGCAGGCAGCAGAGGCGCCGAAGCCGATCATCGACCTGGAAGCCAATCGCGCGCCGGTTTCCACGGCAACGAAGCAGTCCCGACCGGTAATGATCAGCACCGCCTCGATCAGCGAGAACGCCCTGCCCGGCGTACGCGACAATGCGAACCTGTTCGAAATCACGCGTCGGAACGGCATCGACGACGACAGCGACATCGACCTGAACGAAGATGGCGGCCTCTATCAGGTCGCCTATGCGCCAGGCCTCGCGCGGCTCGCCCCGAACGGCCTCATGAAGCAGCATGACGACGTCGACGTCTCATGCCTGCGACCGTCCCTCGTGCGCGTCCTGAAGTCGATCGAAAGCCGGTTCGGCCAGAAGGTCGTGATCACGTCCGGCTTCCGCAGCGCCGAGCGCAATCGCCGCGCCCGCGGCGCGCGAAATTCGCTGCACATGGCCTGTGCCGCCGCCGACATCCAGGTCGCCGGCGTCAGCAAATGGACGCTTGCCGAATATGTACGCTCGATGCCCGGTCGTGGCGGTGTCGGAACCTATTGCCACACGGAATCCGTGCATGTGGACGTCGGACCAGAACGCGACTGGAACTGGCGCTGCCGCCGGCGCGGCTGATCCCGCGTCACGACGTTGCGTAACGCGCATTTCGGCGCAAAAAGTTCGAAAAACAGGTGCTGCCGGGTTGTGCGTTCCGGCGAAGCTTATTATAAACCGCCTCGTTGTACGCGCCCATCGTCTAGCGGTTAGGACGGCGCCCTTTCACGGCGCAAACAGGGGTTCGATTCCCCTTGGGCGTACCAACACCCCCTCTTCTCATTTGCGAAGCATAGCGCGGCCGGGCGACATCGATTCCAGGTCGATGCCATGGTCCATGATCGCGCGTTCTGGCGTTTTGCCGAGAATGAGCGCGGCAGCGAGTTTTGCCAGCGCCGGCGCCGTCTGGATGCCGTAGCCGCCCTGCCCCGCCAGCCAGAAGAAGCTTTGCCCAGCGTCGCCCCACCCGACCACCGGGTTCTTGTCGGCCGCGAAAGTGCGCAGCCCCGCCCATTTGTTCTCGATCCGCCGCACCTGGATATCGAATGCGGTTTCGACGCGGTCCACAGCCACGGCGACGTCGTACTCGTCCGGCTGCGCGTCGCAAGGCTCAGACGGGGTTTCGTCGGCGGGGGAGATCAGGAGCCGCCCGGCATCGGGCTTGGCGTAGAATTCCTCGTCGATATCGATGACCATCGGCCAGTGATGCGCGTTCGTGCCCTCCGGCAGCGCGATCATCGCCGCGGTGCGCCGCTTCGGCACGAGACCAACGGGGGCAATCCCTGCTGTCTCGGCGACAACATCGCCCCACGCGCCGGCCGCGTTGACGATGGTGGTGGCCTGGAAAGCATTCGACCCGGTCTCGATCGTCCAGCCGCCGCTGCCGCGCCCGATCGCATCGACGCCGGCATTGGCGACGAAGGTGCCGCCACGGGTGCGGAACCGGCGCAGATAGCCTTGATGGAGGGCATGCACGTCGATGTCCTGCGCGAAATGCTCGAAAATGGCCGCTGCGACATGACCACCGCGAAGAAGCGGGACGAGCGCGCGTGCCGCGGCCCCGTCGAGGCGCTCGACGCCCGCCGCGCCGGCCAGTTCGCGCTGGAGCGCTTCGAGGCTTTCCATCTGGTCGTCGCGCGCGATCATCAATGCGCCGCGGGGCGTGAGAAGCGGGCGGTCGAAACCTTCAGGCGGGTCGTTGTGGAAGATTTCGGAGGCACGCGACAGCGCCCGGATGACATTGGGGCCGTAAGTGGTGGAGAACAGCGCCGCCGAGCGGCCGGTCGTATGGTAGCCCGGCTGGCTCTCGCGCTCGACGAGAAGGACGCGTGCCTTGTCGGCCAGCTCTGCCGCCACGGACGCACCGGCGATACCGGCTCCGATGACGCAGATGTCGAAATTGGATTGTTCGGCCATGGCATGCTCCTTTTCGACCGGCTTAGCCGCGGGCGCCGGCAATGCAAGCTCCAGACCGGCGAACTCGACGCGCCAAGGGGTTGAATGCCGCCGCGCTTGATGCCAAGTCTGTCCTGATCCGAAATCAGACGACAAGCCCGCGGGTAAACGGCAAATGGTCACCTATCTCGACGCGGAGACGGCCCCTCTGCGCAACACCGGCCAGATCCGGCTCTACAATGAAGACGCCTTTGCCGGCATGCGCGAGGCGTGCCAGCTCACTGCGCGCTGCCTCGATGAACTCGCCTCCATGGTCGAGCCGGGCGTGACGACCGAGACGATCGACCGCTTCGTCTTCGAATTCGGCATGGATCACGGCGCGCTCCCCGCAACGCTCAACTATCGCGGCTACACCAAGGCCTCCTGCACCTCGATCAATCATGTCGTCTGCCACGGCATTCCCGACGCCAAGCCGCTGCGCGAGGGCGACATCGTCAATATCGACGTGACTTACATCGTCGATGGCTGGCACGGCGATTCGAGCCGGATGTATCCGGTCGGCCAGATCAAACGCGCCGCCGAGCGACTGCTTGAGGTCACGCATGAATGCCTGATGCGCGGCATCGCCGCCGTGAAGCCGGGCGCACGGACCGGCGCGATCGGCGCGGCGATCCAGTCCTTTGCCGAAGCGGAGCGCTGCTCGGTGGTGCGCGACTTCTGCGGGCATGGCGTCGGGCGACTGTTCCACGACGCACCCAACATCCTGCACTACGGCAACGCCAACGAGGGCGTGGAGATGCGCGAGGGCATGATCTTCACCATCGAGCCGATGATCAATCTCGGCCGCCCGCATGTGAAGGTTCTGTCTGATGGCTGGACCGCAGTCACGCGCGACCGCTCGCTGTCGGCCCAGTACGAGCACACGGTGGGCGTGACGAAGGATGGCTGCGAAATCTTTTCGCTGTCGCCCGGCGGGCTCGACCGCCCCGGCCTGAGCTGAGGACCGGCGCATGGGCGACGCGGAGGGCGAGGACGAGCGTGGTTTCTTCGCCGAACGCCCGCTCACCGACGCCATCGAGGGCGTTCCGATCCCACCGCTGCCCGAGGCTGCCCGCAGGAAGGCCGAGAAGCCGCATTATCATGGCCATCGCGACCGGCTGCGCACGCGCTTCGAACAAGGCGGCGCCGCCGCGCTCGCCGACTATGAACTGCTCGAACTTCTTCTGTTTCGCTCCATTCCGCGGGCCGACACCAAAGGTACGGCCAAGGCGCTCATCGCGCGGTTCGGCTCTTTCGCCGAAGTGCTGGGCGCCGATGCTGCGCTCCTTGCGGAGGTCAAGGGCGTCGGCGCATCGACCGCGCTGGACCTGAAGCTCGTCGCCGCTGCCGGGGGCCTCTTCGCCAAGGGCCAGGTCGGCAAACGCGAACTGCTCGGATCGTGGAACCAGGTGATCGACTATTGCAGAGCCGCGATGGCTTTCGAGACGCGCGAGCAGTTCCGTATTCTTTTTCTCGACAAGAAGAACGTGCTGATTGCCGACGAGGTGCAGCAGACCGGCACGATCGACCACACGCCCGTCTATCCGCGCGAGGTGGTCAAACGCGCGCTGGAACTCTCGGCAAGCGCGATCATCCTCGTCCACAACCACCCATCCGGCGACCCGACGCCATCGCGCGCGGACATCGAGATGACCAAGACGATCGCCGATGCGGCCAAGCCGCTGGGGGTCGCGGTGCATGATCACATCATCATCGGTCGAAACGGGCATGCGAGCATGAAGAGCCTGCGGCTTTTCTGACCTGGCGTTTGGTTTCCGTTCAACGCGGGTTCAAAGCAGGTTTGGCGACCAGGGATTAATGACGGGCATCTTCCGAACCGGAACATGCCGCCATGTCATTTGCCTATCTGATGCCGATCGGCCTCCTGGCCATCTCCAACGTCTTCATGACGTTCGCCTGGTACGGTCACCTGAAATATCCCGGAAAGCCCTTGCTCATCGTCATCGGCGTGAGCTGGCTGATAGCGCTTGCGGAGTACTGCTTCGCGGTGCCCGCCAACCGCTATGGGCATGCGGTTTACTCTGCCGCTGAACTGAAGACCATCCAGGAAGTCCTGACCCTGACCGTCTTCGCCGTCTTCTCGGTCTTCTACCTCGGCGAACAGCTCACCCTCAATCACCTCGTCGGCTTCGCGCTCATCTGCGCGGGAGCCTTCTTCATCTTCAAGGGACCGATCGGCTAAGACGCCGCCGGGCCGAAGGGACATTCGCAATGCAGAACCCCTCACGACGCTCCATCCGGGCGCTCAGCGCCATGAATTTCTCACTCGCCGACGTCCGCGACGGGCTCGGTCCGTTTCTCGGGGTCTTTCTCATCGGCCATGGCTGGGCGGCCGACGAGATCGGCTATGTCATGACGCTTGGCGGCCTGGCCGGCATGCTGGCGACGACGCCGCTCGGCGCGCTCGTCGACGCGACGCGGTTCAAGCGCACCATCATCGCGGCTGCGGCGGGTCTGATCATTCTTGGAACATTGGCGCTGCTCATCAGCACCGACTTCTGGGTCGTCGCGGGATCGCAGATCGGCACCAGCGTTTTCGCGGCGATCATCGCGCCCGCCATTGCCGGGCTGACGCTCGGACTGGTCGGCCAGACCGGCCTCGCCCGCCAGCTCGGCCAGAACCAGGCCTGGAACCACGGCGGAAACGTGATTTCAGCAATCCTCGCCGGCACGTTCGGCTATGTCTTCGGCCTGATCGCGGTCTTCGTCCTGATGATCATCCTGGCGATCACCTCGATCGTCAGCGTCTACATGATCGAGCCGTCCGAGATCGACCACGACGTGGCGCGCGGGCTTGAGCCATCCGCGCAGCACCAGAACCGCGAACCCTCCAGCATCGGCATGTTGCTGAAATCCCGCGCGCTCGTCCTGTTCGGCATCACGATCTTCCTCTTTCATTTCGGCAATGCCGCGATGCTGCCACTTCTGTCGCAATCGGTCGTCTCGCGCGGGCTCGCCGATCCGAGCGCCTACACGTCGGCGACCATCATCATCGCGCAGGGAAAGATGATCCCGATGGCGCTCCTCGCCGCGTGGGTCGCGCAAAGGCGCGGCTTTGGAATCGTCGTCATGGTTGCGCTGATCGCGCTGCCCATTCGCGGCCTCATCGCCGGCTACTGGGACAATCCGTGGGCGTTGATCCCCGTCCAGATGCTGGACGGCGTCGGCGCGGGTCTTCTCGGCGTCGCGACGCCCGGCATGGTCGCGCGCATCCTGCGCGGAACGGGGCACGTCAATCTGGGCATCGGCGGCGTGATGACCATGCACAATGTCGGCTCGGCCCTGAGCCCCGCGCTGGGCGGATACATCGCCGCGCATTACGGCTATGCGAATGCGTTCCTGGTGCTCGCGGCGGTGGCGACTGTGGCGCTGATATTCTGGGCAGTCGGATCGCGCATGGAAGGCCGCGCCTACGCCGCGACTGCGTAGTCCAAACGACCTCCGGAACGCATAAAACCCGCCGATCGCTCGGCGGGTTTTTTACATGCGATCGACCCAAGGGCCGTGGCTTATGCGGCTTCGCTCTCGCGGTTGGCTTCTTCAGCCTCGACGCGGGCGCGGTCGGCGGCGCCCTTGGCGTCGACGTCGCGATCGACGAACTCGATGACGGCCATGGCGGCATTGTCGCCGTGGCGGAAGCCGGCCTTCATGATGCGCAAATAGCCGCCGTGACGGTCGGCATAGCGCGGCGCGATGTCGTCGAAGAGACGCTTGGCAGCGGCTTCCGAACGGGTCGACGAGATGACCTGACGACGGGCGTGCAGGTCACCGCGCTTGCCGAGCGTGACGAGCTTTTCCACGATCGGGCGAAGTTCCTTCGCCTTCGGCAGGGTCGTCACGATCTGCTCGTGCTCGATGAGGGACGCAGCCATGTTGGCGAACATGGCCTTGCGGTGGCTGGCGGTACGGTTCAGCTTACGGCCGGAATTTCCGTGGCGCATGAGCTTGCTCCTTCACATTTGATGCGAGGCACAAAGCCTCAATACTGATCTTCGTAGCGCTTGGCGAGATCGTCGATGTTCTCCGGCGGCCAGTCGGCCACTTCCATGCCCAGATGGAGACCCATCGAGGCGAGAACTTCCTTGATCTCGTTCAACGACTTGCGTCCGAAATTCGGCGTGCGGAGCATTTCCGCCTCCGTCTTCTGGATCAGGTCGCCGATATAGACGATGTTGTCGTTCTTCAGACAGTTGGCCGAGCGGACCGAAAGCTCCAGCTCGTCGACCTTCTTCAGGAGCGCCGGGTTGAAGGCGAGCTCGGTGACCTGCTCCGAAGCGACTTCCTTCTGCGGCTCCTCGAAATTGACGAAGAGGCCGAGCTGGTCCTGCAGGATGCGCGCAGCAAAAGCCACTGCGTCCTCGCCGGAGATCGAACCGTCCGTCTCGAGCTGCATGGTGAGCTTGTCATAATCGAGAACCTGGCCCTCGCGGGTGTTCTCGACCTTGTACGACACCTTGCGGACCGGCGAGTAGAGGCTGTCGACCGGGATGAGCCCGATCGGCGCGTCTTCGGCGCGGTTGCGCTCGGCAGGCACGTAGCCCTTGCCCGCGTCGACCGTGAACTCCATGCGGATCTCCGCGCCCTCGTCGAGCGTGCAGATCACGTGGTCGGGGTTCAGGATCTCGACATCGCCGACGGTCTGGATGTCGCCGGCAACCACGACGCCCGGACCCTGCTTGCGCACGACCATGCGCTTGGGGCCCTCGCCTTCCATGCGGATGGCGATTTCCTTGATGTTGAGAACGATGTCGGTCACGTCCTCGCGGACGCCCGCGATCGACGAGAATTCATGCAGCACGCCATCGATCTGGACGGCCGTGACGGCCGCACCGCGCAGCGACGATAGAAGCACGCGGCGAAGCGCGTTGCCGAGCGTCAGGCCGAAACCACGCTCCAGCGGCTCGGCGACGAGCGTGGTCATGGTGCGGCCTTTGGACTTGAACTCGACCTTGTTCGGCTTGATGAGTTCCTGCCAGTTTTTCTGGATCATTCCGGGTTCCTTCCGTTTCCCCGCCACCATCCAATCGTGACGGGCAATCTGGAAAACGCAGAGGAGCGCCGCGAACGGCGCTCATGCGATGATGATGAATTAGACGCGGCGCTTCTTGCGCGGGCGGCAGCCATTGTGCGGGATCGGCGTCACGTCGCGGATGGACGTGATCATGAAGCCCGCGGCCTGAAGCGCGCGAAGAGCCGACTCACGACCCGAGCCCGGTCCGCAGACCTCGACCTCGAGCGTGCGCATGCCGTGCTCCTGCGCCTTCTTGGCGCAATCTTCGGCAGCGACCTGCGCGGCGAACGGGGTCGACTTGCGCGAACCCTTGAAGCCCTGGGCACCGGCCGACGACCAGGCAATCGCATTGCCCTGCGCGTCGGTGATGGTGATCATGGTGTTGTTGAAGGTCGAGTTGACGTGCGCGATGCCCGTCGAGATGTTCTTGCGTTCGCGACGGCGGACGCGTCCGGCTTCCTTGGCCATGGTCTTCCTTTCGATGATCTCTTCGCCGCCGTAATGCCAGCGGCTCCACCTTGGAAGGGGAGTAAGGGAGTAGGTCGTTAGGGGAGTAGGTGGAACGTCGCGGCCTGGCCGGAACGTCAACACATACTCCCTTACTCCCCTACTCCCCTACTCCCCTCCGAATTACTTCTTCTTGCCCTGAATGGCCTTCGCCGGACCCTTGCGGGTGCGGGCGTTGGTGTGCGTGCGCTGACCGCGAACCGGCAGCGAACGACGGTGACGCAGGCCGCGGTAGCAGCCGAGGTCCATCAAACGCTTGATGTTGATCGCGACTTCGCGGCGCAGATCGCCTTCCACGAGATAGTCGCGGTCGATGGTCTCGCGGATCTGGAGCACTTCAGCGTCGGTGAGTTGGGACACGCGGCGCTCGGCCGGGATGTTCACCTTCTCGCAGATCTCCTCGGCATTCTTGGCGCCAATGCCGTGGATGTACTGAAGCGCGATGATGACGCGCTTGTTGGTGGGAATGTTTACGCCAGCAATACGGGCCACAGGCCGTCTCCATGTGATGCTGCAATGCAGCGTTGGGATTACCCCGCGCCGGTGGAGGCCGGCCCTTGCGGGGGCGAAACGCAAAATCGCCCCGACCCTTCGTGAAGAAGGCTCCGGGACGCTTGCGTCTCTATGGATGCGCGCTACTAGGCCAACATGGCCAAAGAGTCAACACGCATGTGCCGGAAAAGCTGCGCCTTTCCGGCGAGTTCGCTTCAGCCCGCCAGAGCGGCGTCGATGGCCTTGGTCACGTCGTCGATGGACGCCATACCGTCCACCTGCTTCAGCGCGCCCTTGGAGGCGTAATAGGCCGACACAGGCGCGGTCTGCTCGCGATACGCGACGAGGCGCTTCTTGAAGGCTTCCGGATTGTCGTCGGCGCGCACGGCGCCGCCAGCGGCGACAGTCTCGGCGGCGCGCTTCTCGATACGAGCCATCAGGGCGTTCTCGTCAACCTTCAGTT
>JAEWET010000011.1:0-162709 GCA_023389195.1 Pseudomonadota bacterium | reverse complement strand
ACATATTGATGACCACGCCGGAGCAGCTTGCGCTGCTGATCGCCTCGCCGGATGCGCCGCGCTTCTTCGAGGACCTGCGCTACATCGTGCTCGACGAGCTGCATTCCCTGGTCACTTCCAAGCGTGGCCACCTGCTGTCGCTCGGGCTGGCGCGGCTGCGCACAATCGTGCCCCACCTACAGGCAATTGGTCTGTCGGCCACCGTCTCCGATCCCGACGAGCTGCGCCGCTGGCTGGTGAGCCAGAACCCGCCCGGCGACATGGCCGACCTGATCGAGGTCGCCGGCGGCGCCAAGCCCGAGATCAGCATTCTGGATTCGAAAGAGCATGTTCCCTGGGCCGGCCATTCGGCGCGCTATGCCATTCCCGAAATCTACGACGCCATCCGGCGGCACAAGACCACGCTGCTCTTCGTCAACACGCGCAGCCAGGCCGAATTCCTGTTTCAGGAGCTGTGGCGCGCCAACGAGGACACGCTGCCGATTGCGCTGCATCATGGCTCGCTCGACGTCAGCCAGCGCCGTCGCGTGGAAAAGGCGATGGAGACCAACAGCCTGCGCGCGATCGTCGCCACCTCCACGCTCGATCTCGGCATCGACTGGGGCGATGTCGATCTCGTCGTCCATGTCGGCGCGCCGAAGGGCGCGAGCCGTCTCGCCCAGCGCATCGGCCGCTCCAACCACCGCATGGACGAGCCGAGCCGCGCGATCCTCGTGCCGGCAAACCGGTTCGAGGTGCTGGAATGCCAGGCGGCGCTCGACGCCAACTATCTCGGCGCGCAGGACACGCCGCCGGTGGGCGAGGGCGGGTTGGACGTGCTCGCCCAGCACGTCATGGGCATGGCCTGCGCCGAGCCCTTCTTCGCCGACGAGCTTTACGCCGAAATCGTCACTGCCTCGCCCTATGCACGCCTCGACCGCGAGACCTTCGACCGCATCGTCGATTTCGTCGCGACCGGCGGCTACGCGCTGCGCACCTATGAGCGCTTCGCCCGCATCCGCCAGATGAAGGACGGCCGCTGGCGCGTCTCGCATCCGATGATCGCCCAGCAATATCGCCTGAATGTCGGTACCATCGTCGAAGCGCCGATGCTCAACATCCGCCTCGTGCGCGGCAAGACCAAGAGTGCGCTGGCCGGTGGCTATTCTCTCGGCAAGATCGAGGAATATTTCCTCGAGACGCTGACGTCCGGAGATACGTTCATCTTTGCCGGCCAGGTCGTCCGCTTCGCCGGCATCCGCGAGAACGAGTGCTACGTCACGCCCGCCCCGGGAGCCGATGCGTTGGTCCCGTCCTATGGCGGCGGCAAGTTTCCGCTCTCGACCTACCTTGCCGCCGAAGTGCGCGCCATGCTCGCCGATCCGTCGCGCTGGCATCGCCTTCCCGATCAGGTCTTCGAATGGCTGACGATCCAGAACGCGAAATCGGTCCTGCCCGGCCGCGACGATCTTCTGATCGAGACCTTTCCACGCGGCAACCGGTTCTACATGGTCGCCTATCCCTTCGAAGGGCGCCTCGCGCACCAGACGCTCGGCATGCTGCTGACACGCCGGCTGGAGCGCGGCGGCGCGCGTCCGCTCGGCTTCGTCGCCACCGACTACGCGATCGCAATCTGGGGCCTGCGCGACATGGGCGCGCTGCATCGTTCGGGCAGGCTCACCTTCGGCGAACTCTTCGACGAGGACATGCTGGGCGACGATCTGGACGCCTGGCTCGCCGATAGCTGGCTCCTGAAACGCACCTTCCGCAATTGCGCCGTGATTGCCGGCTTGATCGAGCGCCGTCATCCGGGCAAGGAAAAGTCCGGCCGGCAGGTGACGGTCTCGGCGGACCTGATCTACGACGTGTTGCGCAGCCACGATCCGGACCACATCCTCCTGCGCGCGACGCGCGCGGATGCGGCCACGGGACTGCTCGATGTCAGGAGGCTCGGCGAGATGCTCTCGCGCGTGAAGGGTCGAATCATGCATAAGGACCTGCCGCGCATCTCGCCGCTCGCCGTGCCGGTTATGCTCGAGATCGGCAAGGAGCGCGTGGCGGGCGGTGCTGAAGACGAGCTCCTGGGCGAGGCCGCGGACAGTCTGATCGACGAGGCGATGGGTACGGAATGAATCTGAGGGTGCAGAGCCGGTTTTCGGCGACGAGCGAAACGGCGGTGCGCGGAGAGCGCGTGGTCTGCGATGCGCGCGGCGTTGCCTGGTTTCCGGAAATGCGCCTGCTCGCCGTCTCCGACCTGCATCTGGAAAAGGGTTCCCGCCAAGCCCGCCGCGGCTACATGCTGCCGCCCTACGACACCGCCGCGACACTCGCACGCCTTGGGGCCGTCATCGTCGACTACGATCCGGCGATGGTGGTCTCGCTCGGCGACAGCTTCGACGATATCGGCGGCGCCGCACGGATACCGGCAATCTACCGCGACCAGCTTCTCGCGCTGATGAAAGGCCGCGACTGGTTCTGGGTCGCCGGCAATCACGATCCCGAAAAGCCGGCCGACCTTCCCGGCGCGACGGTGCAGGAACTCGGCATCGGCGGCATCGTCTTCCGTCACGAGCCGTCGGCCGGGCGGCTTTCCGGCGAAATCGCGGGCCATCTTCATCCCGGCGCCCGCATCGTCCAGCGCGGCCGCTCGGTGCGCCGCCGCTGCTTCGCCGCCGACGGCAACCGCCTCATCATGCCCGCCTTCGGCACGTTCACCGGCGCGCTCAACGTCCTCGACCGCGCCTTCGCCAACCTCTTCTGTCCCGACAATTTGGTCGCCTACATGCTCGGCACCGACCGGGTCTACCCGATGGATCGACGGCTTCTTCGCGCTGACTAATCCCGCTTGAAGATCATCCGGCCGAGCCAGCCGGTGACGACGGCCAGGAACACGGCGAAGATGCCGAACAGCAGCCCGTTCTCCTGCGCCGTGCGATAGATCCGCTGTTCGAGGCCCGCCTTGACGATGGTGAGCTGCGCCGAGGTTTCCTTGACGAAGGTGCCGTTGCGAAACAGGAACGCCCGCGCGCGATGCGTGCCGACGGGTACGTTGGGCGCAAGCGCCACGGTGGCGCGAAAGAGGCTCGGCGACAGGAACTGCACACCGCCCACGCGCTCGTTGTAGAGCCCGGCCGCGCGCTTCTGGTCGCGCAGCGCCGCGGTGAATTCGGTCACCTTCTCGGGGTCGCGCTGGCCTTCTTCCTCGACCGCGCGCAGGAAGATGTTTTCCGAACCGAGTGCCAGTTGCCGGTAGACCTGCGGCTGCGTCACGTCCTGCAGGGGCCGCGTCGTCGAGACGGAATAGGAAACCGGCACGCTGGTGAAGCTTTGCGACTGGGTGTTGATCCACACGCCCAGCACCCGGTTCTTCTTGCGCACGACGATCGGCCGCGCCGGACCTTCGAGGACGACGATGATGTCGTATCGACCCTGCCGCGCGAGCATCTGGTCGGCATTGTCGAGCGCACCGAAAATCGTCAGATCGGCGCCCGAAAAATCCGATGAGATCGCGACGCGGTTCGTCGAAAGGCCGATCTGGAAGGATTCCGGCGCATCCGGGTCCTGCGCGTGCGCGGCCGTCATTGGGATTAGCAGCGCCAGGGCGATCAGCAGCACACGCATCAAAGGCCTCCCGCCGTTGCCAGCGAGTAGGGGCTTGCGGGCGGCACGAAAAGGTCGACCGCAAGGCGTCCCGCAACCATCAGGACAAGCAGTGCGAGGAGCGCGCGCAACTGTTCGCCGCGCAGCTTCTGCCCGGCGCGCGCGCCATATTGCGCGCCCGCCACGCCGCCGATCATCAGGAGGAAGGCAAGCACGATGTCGACCGCTTGGTTGGTGGCCGCATGGACGATGGTGGTGTAGGCGGCGACGAATATGATCTGGAAGAGCGACGTGCCGATGACGACGTTGGTCGGCACCTTGAGCAGATAGATCAGCGCGGGCACCATGATGAAGCCGCCGCCGACGCCCATGATCGAGGCGAGAAACCCGATAACGGCACCAAGACCCAGGACCGGGATCACGCTGACGAAGAGCTTCGAGGTGCGAAACCGCATCTTCAGCGGCAGGCGGTGAATCCAGTTGTGCTGGCCCGGCTTGCGCAGGCTGGCGACCTGTCCGCCCTTGGCGCGCCGCAGCGCACGGATGCTTTCGGCCAGCATCAGCCCGCCGACCGTGCCGAGCAGCCCGACATAGAGGAGCGAAACGACCAGATCGAGCTGGCCGAGCCCGCGCAGGAAGGCGAAGACGAAGACGCCGATCGTCGAGCCGAAGATGCCGCCCAGGAGCAGCACCGTCCCGAGCTTGAAGTCGAGCGTCCCTTTCTTCAGATGCGCCAGGACGCCCGAGACGGACGAGGCGACGACCTGGTTCGCGCCGGTCGCGACCGCGATGGCCGGGGGGATGTTGTAGAAGATCAGGAGCGGCGTGATCAGGAACCCGCCGCCAACCCCGAACATGCCCGACAGGAACCCGACCGCCCATCCCATGCCGAGCAGAACCAGCATGTTGACGGACAATTCGGCGATCGGGAGATAGATGCCCACCGGCTCATCTCGCTCAGTGTTCGGGAAAGGGGATTTCCCTTGGATTTCATGGTCGAAGCATAGTCGTTCTTGCGCTTTGGAAAAGGCGAAGTCAAACCGCTGCGGCGACATTGGCCGAAAAAGTTGCGCCCGCCGAAAAAGGCGGGCGCGGTGGTTGCAGAAGTGATGCGGGAAAGGGTCAGCCGAGCGCGAGCAGGGCGCGGACCAGCGGTTCGTCGATGCGCCCGGTCGGCTCCATCTGGTTGTCCTTCTGGAAGGTCGCGATGGCGGAGGTCGTCCGGGTTCCCATGATCCCGTCGGCGCTGCCGGCATCGTATCCGTTCGCGTTGAGGATGGTCTGCACGCGCTTGATCGCGGCGCCCAGATCGACGCTTGCGGTCGCTTCCATGTCCTCGGTCCAGGCGTCCGGGATCGTGACCGAATTGGCTTGCGCATCGAGCGGCTTGGGCGCCCACAATTCGGCGGACTTCTTGGCCTTTTCGAGATCGGCGGGCTGAAGCAGCGTTGCGACCTCGTCGCGCTTGGCCGCCGCATCCGCGTCGCCGGCTTCGGCGACGATGGCGAGCCATTTGTAAGCCGCTGCCAGATCCTGCTTCATGCCGACGCCCTTGGCGGCCAGTATGGCGAGGTTGAACTGGCTGTCGCGAACGCCGAGTTCCGCGGCCTTGGTGAAGTTCCGCGCCGCCGCTTCGTTGTCGGTGCGCCCGCTCGCGCCCATCGCGTGGAGGACGGCGAGATTGTGCATGGCGCTGGCATTGCCCTTCGCCGCAGCCTTTTCGTAGAGCTCGATCGCGCGCGGCACGTCGCGTTCGATGCCCGTCGCCTTTTCGAGCATGTTGGCGAAGCGGTACTGAGCGGGCGCAAGGCCGGCTTCCGCCGCGCTCTCGTACCAGAGGGCCGCAGCCTTCATGTCCGCCGCGACGCCGCGGCCTTCCGCATAGCGATTACCGATCTCGAACCAGGCCTTCGGATCGCCTGCCTCGGCGGCCTCGCGCAACACGGCGTTGCCAGCTTCCAAAGGAACGGCCGTGACGCTCGGCGCTTCGTCCACATCATCGTTGGCGGTATCGGCCGGCACAGTCGGCTGTATCGGGGCGGGATTACGAACGTCCGGCGCGATCGAGGCGGTCTCGATGCGGGCGTCGTCAGCCGCAGGCGCCTTCACGGCAGCAAGCACCGGCTTCGCGGCAGGGGTGGCTTTCGGTTCCTTGGCCATAGCCGTCAGGTCGCGAACGGCTTGCGGCTGGGTGGATGCGGCGGTCGTCGCGGCAGGCTTGGTGTCGAGGGCGGCAAGCGTGACCGGTTCGGAGGGCTCGACGCTGGCAACCGCCTCGTCTGCGGTCAGCGTCTTGCCGATCTGGATGCCGGCGAGAGCCAGCGTGACGGCAACGATGCCCATCGACACGGCGCGGTTCTTGGACTTGAGAAGCTTTGCCAGGCTGAAGCGCTGCGAGCCGTCGGCCGATTTGCCGGATTTCAGCGTCTCCGCTTCCGCGGCGGCGGCCTGCGCCGCGCGTCGCGCGGCCGCGATGAAGTCCGCCTTGGCATCCACGCCGGCGGCAGCCGTGCCGTCTTTTCCAGAAACGGTCCGCTCGTCGCGCACCCGGCGCATGATCGCGTTGAGGTCGGGCGAGCCGTGGCCCGGTTCGATCGGCTGGTTGACGATCGCCGGATCGATCGGCGCGTCCAGTTCGAGTTCTGCTGGTGCGGATGCTGCCGGTTCCTGCTTGTCCCGGCGTTTGCGGCCAAGAACGCGGGCGATCATCGAGCGCGGCTGGCTCGCGTCCGTGCGCAGGTCGGCGGGCCGCTCGCCGAGTGCGGGCATTTCCGCATCGAGCGCCGTGTCCATCGACATGTCGTCGACGTCGGCATGGAGCGCCGGCGTTTCGGCGATGCCGACGCGCGGAACCTCGTGCTCGTCCTGTGCGTCGTACTCCATGGCCCCGAGGCGTTCGACGATCTTCAGGAGCGTGTCGTGAATGGCCTCGAACGTCTTGGTGTTGCGCTCGTCGGAGCGGCGGGCCAAAGCTTCGAGAGCGCGCAGATCGTCGGCCAGGCCCTGGACGACGTCATTGTCGCCCGAACCGGCTTGTCCGATCGTGCGTGCCGCCTGTTCGGCCGCCTCGCGGGCGGATTCGAGCATTGCGGCGTGGTTGTCGGCGATGATGCGTTCGAGCCGTTCCAGCCGCGGCGCGACGTCCTCGAATTCGGCCGGCACGCGCGCTGGGGACTGGATCGCGTCGGCAAGGCTCGCGACCTGAGCTTCGAGGCTCTTCACCAGTTCCGGATCGATCGAGACCAGTGTCGCCGTGGTCGTTTCCAGCCGTTGCGAGATGCCGCCGAGGCGTTGTTCGAAGCTGTCGGCGAAGACGGCGAGCCGTTCGTCCATGGCAGCCATCAGCGCCTCGCGCGACTGCCCGGCCTGAACGGCCTCCAGCTTTTCGGCGAGCGCGCCGAGGCGCAGATCCAGTTCGGCGAAGAGCTGCTCGCTCTTGGCCGCGCCGGCCACGCTGCGTTCGTCCACGGTCTGCGAGAAGGCCGCAAAGCGGCTTTCGACGCCCTTGAAGATTTCGGACAGGTCCGGCGAGGCCGGGATCGCATCGACCTTGCCGGCGATCGCGTTCATTTGTTCGGCCAGGCGCGCCATCGTCTCGTGCGGCATCGCTGAGCGCGCGGCGATCTCGTCGATCCGCTCGCTCATCGCGGCGATCTGCGCGCCGATGTCTGCGGTCGGGCGATCCTCGATCAGTTCGTCGATCTGCTTGGCCAGCGAGCCGATCCGCGCTTCGATGCGCTCGAACGGCTTGCCGTCGACGATGAGGCCGCGCCCGGTGCCGGCCGAAGCTGCGATGGCGCGTGAGATTTCGTCGAGGCGTTCGTCGATCAACGAAAGCGCGCCGTCGCCGAGCGGCCCCTGCTTCTGCGCGAAACGGTCCATGGCGGCGGCGAGCACCTTGAGCTTGTCGTCGAGGGCGTGCATGGCGGCCGGCTCCGGCAGCGTCGCGACGACCGAGCCCATTTCCTCGAGGCGGCTCTGGATCGTCTTCACCAGTTCGGATCCTGGGCCGGCGAAGGCCTCTAACCGGCGGTCGAACTCGTCCCAGCGCTTTTCGGCCGTGGATTCGCGCGCGACATCGGCGAGCGCCTGCCGGATTTCTTCCATTTCCGTCTGGAGCCGGACTGCATTGTCCTCGCCGCCGCGGGCGGCCAGCGCGTCGATCATCCCGCCGAGACGCTCCACCTCGCCGGAGATTTCGTCGGCTCGGCACGCGGCTGGCGCAGTTCGGGCGCCTTCGATCTGCGTCTTCAGCGCGGCGAATTCGCGTTCGATGCCCGCTGCCAGCTTGGCATTGAGATCGTCGCGCAAAAGCTTCAGTTCGGCCGCGATCGAACCGGCGGCCTCGACGCTTTCCTCGCGCTTGCGCTGGGTTTCGATGTCGGCAGCGAGCTTTTCCGCCGCGATCGGCGCTGCGGGTTCGTCCGCGCGCCCCGCGATGCGCGTTTCCAGCTCCGCCAACGTCCGATTGAGATCGTCGATGGAGGTCGTCGGGCGCCGGCGGCGACCGCTGTTCAATGCATCGAGATAGGCTTGCTTCTGTGTCATCCTAGACGCCCGTTGCCCTCTGCCGGCCTTTGCCGGACCCGTTGACGTTCCGGCGACGTCCCGGCGCCGGAGGATCAAGCCGTGAGGAACAAGATACGAGACAGATCACGGTGAGTCGCTGACGGTCACCTTTCCTCATCCATGGTAAACAAGCCGTTAACCAAACTTACCAAAGGTTGAGTGCGGGTGTGCGCGCAAGCCGTGCGCAAAGTGGCGCAGGCGGGCGTTTCGCACTTGCAGCACAATCCGTCTCGGATTATATGCGCGCCCCATGCCCCGCTTGCCTTACGGAAGGCGAGGGGGACTCATTTGCGAAGGCGTCCTTCGCCTCGCCACAAATTTTCGCGACAAGCGAACCGAATCAAGAATCACGGGATCTGACATGAACATCATGCCGGCCGGCACGGACGTGGCCTCCTTTTCCAATGCCTCGGGCGAAGACGATGGCGAACTCATGCGCATCGGCGATGTCGCGCGCAAGTTCGACGTCAGCCTGCGCACGCTGCGCTTCTACGAGGACAAGGGGCTCATCCAGCCCAAGCGCGAAGGCACCACGCGGCTTTACGCCCACCGCGACCTGGCGCGCCTGAAGCTCATCACTTTCGGCACCAAGGTTGGCTTCTCGCTGCGCGAGATCAAGCAGATGATGGATCTCTATGATCCGAATGGTACCAACATGAAGCAGTACCGCTTTGTCCTCGACAAGTCGGAGCGCCAGATCGCCCGCCTGGAAGAGCAGCGCCGCCAGCTCGACGAGGCGATCGACGAACTGCGCCAGACGCGCGACGGCGTCGCCTCGCTGGTCGAGGAGCGTCAGCGCGCCAACGCCGCCTGATCGCTTTTTTCACTCCGCATTCAAAAGGCCGGCCCGCAAAGCCGGCCTTTTTCATTGCTGCGGCCCAATGCTGCGACAAACTTTGACGTTTACGCAAACGTCAAAGTTTGATAGTCATCATCTCCGGATCAGCGCCCCGCCGGCAGGACCGGGAAAGGGGCTTTCAGCTTTCTTTCGGAGGACTGCCATGCCGACCTACAAGGCGCCCGTCGCGGACACGCTTTTCGTTCTGAATGAAGTTCTCGGCTACGAGCGCTACGGCAACCTCGCCGGCTTCGCCGACGCGACGCCGGACGTGCTGGAGGCGATCCTCCAGGAAGGTGCGAAGCTCGCGGAGAATGTCCTTCATCCGCTGAACCGCATCGGCGACGAAGAAGGCTGCACCCGCCACGAGGATGGCTCGGTGACGACCCCGAAGGGCTTCAAGGCCGCCTATGACCAGTATCGCGAAGCCGGCTGGATGGGCCTCGCCGTTCCGGCCGAGTATGGCGGGCAGGGGTTGCCCTACACGGTCCATTCGGCGATCGGCGAGTACATGTCCTCAGCCAACATGGCCCTGATGATGTATCCCGGCCTGACGCAGGGCGCGGTCGCCGCGATCCTCGCCCACGGCTCCGACGAGCAGAAAGAGACCTATCTGCCGAAGATGGTCGATGGCGTCTGGACCGGCACGATGAACCTCACGGAGCCGCATTGCGGCACCGATCTCGGCCTCCTGCGCACCCGCGCCGTGCCGAACGGCGACGGCACCTACAAGATTTCCGGCCAGAAGATTTTCATCTCCGCCGGTGAACACGACATGTCGGAGAACATCATCCACCTGGTGCTCGCCCGCATGGAGGGCGCGCCGGAAGGCGTCAAGGGCATCTCGCTCTTCATCGTGCCGAAGTTCAAGCTCGATGCGAACGGCAATCCGGGCGAGAAGAACGGCGTCTCCTGCGGCTCCATCGAGGAAAAGATGGGCATCCACGGCAACGCGACCTGCGTCATGAATTATGACGAGGCCGAGGGTGTGCTGATCGGCCAGGAGAATGGTGGCCTCAAGGCGATGTTCGTGATGATGAACGAGGCCCGCCTCGGCGTCGGCCTCCAGGGCCTGTCGATCTCCGAGATCGCCTACCAGAACGCCGTCGTCTACGCCAAGGACCGCATCCAGGGCCGCTCGCTTTCGGGCGCCAAGGCGCCGGAGAAGAAGGCCGACCCGATCATCGTCCACCCCGACATCCGTCGCAAGCTGATGACCATGCGCGCCATCAACGAGGCCGGCCGCGCCCTGATCCTGTGGACCGCGCTCAAGTCCGACGTCGCCCACCGCTCCGAAGACGAGAAGGCGCGCGAGCAGGCCGAGGACCACATGAGCCTGATGACGCCGGTCATCAAGGGCGTATTGACGGACAAAGGCTTCGACAATGCCGTGATGGCCCAGCAGGTCTATGGCGGCCACGGCTATATCGAGGAATGGGGCATGAGCCAGTTCGTCCGCGATGCTCGAATCGCCCAGATCTACGAGGGTGCCAACGGCATCCAGGCGCTCGACCTTGTCGGCCGCAAGCTCGGCCAGAATGGCGGCCGCGCCGTGCAGGCATTCTTCAAGGATGTCGGTGCGTTCTGCGAGGAAAACCGCGCCGACGAGACGATGGCACCCTACACCAAGTCGCTGAAGAAGGGCCTCAACGACCTTCAGGCTGCCACTATGTGGCTGATGCAGAACGCGATGGGCAAGCCCGACAATGCCGGCGCCGCCTCGACCGACTACATGCACCTCTTCGGCCTTGTCTCGCTCGGCTACATGTGGGCGATGATGGCCAAGACCGCGCAGGAAAAGATTGCTGCTGGTGCCAACGGTTCGGCCGAGTTCTATGAGAACAAGCTGGCCACCGCACGCTTCTTCATGGACCGCCTGATGCCCGAAACCACGGCCCATCTCGCCCGCATTTCCTCGGGCGCCGATTCCATGATGGCGCTTTCGGCGGACGCCTTCTAAGCTCTGCCGCATTCAAGCCTGATCTGTTCAGGCTTGAACTTTTTTGCTACCAATCTGGTCGCGCCTGGAAGAGGGGGCGCGGTCGTCGGAGGAGACCCAATTGGCAACGCATCCCGCAACCGTTCTCGGCCTGCCGAAGCCCGACTGGGCCGGCGACGACGTCGCCATGCTCTACGACATGGCCGAGAAGTTTCTCGATGCCGAGATCGCGCCGCGCTACGAGGAATTCGAGAAGGCGGAATGCTTCGATTGCGCGAGCTGGAAGAAGGCCGGCGAGGCGGGTCTTCTCTGCGCCTCCATGCCGGAAGAATATGGCGGCTCGGGTGGCACCTACGCCCATGAGAGTGCCATCATCGAGGCGATCGGCCATGTCGGCGTCGACGGCTTCGGCATCTCGCTGCACAATTCCATCGTCGCACCCTACATCCTCCACTACGGCTCGGAGGAGCAGAAGAAGAAGTGGCTGCCGAAGATGGCGGCCGGCGAGTTGATCGGCGCCATCGCCATGACAGAGCCGGGTGCCGGCTCGGACCTTCAGGGCGTCAAGACCCGCGCGGAAAAGGATGGCAACCACTACCGCATCAACGGCTCCAAGACCTTCATCACCAACGGCCAGCTCGCCAATCTCATCATCGTCGTGGCCAAGACCGACCCGTCGGCCGGCGCCAAGGGCACCTCGCTGATCGTCGTCGAAACCGACGAAGTCGAGGGTTTTGAGCGCGGCCGCAACCTTGACAAGATCGGCCTCAAGTCGAACGACACCTCCGAGCTCTTCTTCAACGACGTGCGCGTGCCGACCTCGAACCTTCTCGGCCACGAGGAAGGGCAGGGCTTCATCCAGTTGATGCAGCAACTGCCGCAGGAACGCCTCCAGATCGGCGCCGGCGCGATTGCCATGATCGAGCGCGCCCTCTCGCTCACCATCGACTACGTCAAGGAGCGCAAGGCTTTCGGCAAGGCGGTGATCGAGTTCCAGAACACCCAGTTCAAGCTTGCGGAACTCAAGACCGAGGCGACCATCGGCCGCGTCTTCTACAATGATTGCGTCACGCGCCACGTGAATGGCGGCCTCGATCCGGTCACCGCCTCGATGGCGAAATACTGGCTGTCGGATTTGCAGAACAAGATCGTCGACGAGTGCCTGCAGCTTTTCGGCGGCTATGGCTACATGAACGAATATCCGATCGCCCGCATGTTCCGCGACGCGCGCGTCCAGCGCATCTATGGCGGCACCAACGAGATCATGAAGCTCCTGATCGCCCGCTCGCTCTGAGGAGAAGGAATGTCGCAGCACGTCGCCGAATTGAAGTGGGCGCAGGAAGCCGGAGCGGACTTCCTCGCAGGCCGCTATTCGCGCGTCCACGAGCTGCGCTTCGACGGCGGCGCCGTCCTGTCGGCCTCCGCTGCGCCGACCATCGTGCCTGCCCCTTATAGCGACGCCGCGGCCATCGACCCCGAGGAAATGTTCGTCGCCTCGCTCGCCTCCTGCCACATGCTGTGGTTCCTCGATTTCGCCAAACGGGCAAAGATCGACATCCGCTCCTATATGGATCGTGCGGAAGGCGTGATGGCGAAGAATGCTGATGGCCGCATGGCCATTGTGAAGGTCACGCTGCGCCCCCGCGTCGAATCCGACGGCGATGCGGCGACCATCGAAGAGCTGCATCACAAGGCGCACGACGCCTGCTTCATTGCCAATTCGGTCACGACCGATGTGACGGTCGAACCCCAGTTCTGAGGATCAGAGGAGAAACCCCGATGACTGACGTATTCGTCTACGACGCCGTGCGCACGCCGCGCGGCCGCGGCAAGAAGGACGGCTCGCTGCACGAAGTGCCGGCCGTGCGCCTTGGCGCCAAGGTTCTGGAAGCCGTGCGCGACCGCAACGGCGTCGACACCGCCAATGTCGACGACATCATCTTCGGCTGCGTCGACCCGGTCGGCGAAGCCGGCTCCGTGATCCCGCGCTCCTCGGCCTTCGAGGCCGGCTACGACATGAAGGCGCCCGGCATCCAGCTCTCGCGCTTTTGTGCCTCGGGCCTCGACGCCATCAATCTCGGCGCGGCCAAGATCGCCGGCGGCTCGGACGAACTCGTCGTCGCAGGCGGCGTCGAATCCATGTCGCGCGTCGGCATGGGCATGTCGGGCGGCGCCTGGTTCATGGACCCCTCGGTCGGCCTGCCGGGCTATTTCATGCCGCAGGGCGTCTCCGCCGACCTGATCGCGACCAAATACGGCTTTTCCCGCGACGATGTCGATGCCTATGCCGTCGAGAGCCAGAAGCGCGCGGCCAACGCCTGGAAGAACGGCTACTTCAAGAATTCGGTCGTGCCGGTGAAGGACCAGAACGGTCTCACCATACTCGACCATGACGAGCACATGCGCCCGTCGACCGACATGCAGTCGCTGGCCTCGCTCAACCCGTCCTTTGTGATGCCGGGCGAAATGGGCGGCTTCAACGCCGTTGCTATCCAGCGCCATCCGGAAGTCGAGGCCATCAACCACGTCCACCATGCCGGCAATTCGTCCGGCATCGTCGATGGCGCGGCAGTCGTCCTGCTCGGCTCGAAGGAGGGCGGCGAGAAGCTGTCGTCCAAGCCGCGCGCGCGCATCAAGGCCTTCACCAATATCGGCTCCGAACCGGCGCTGATGCTCACCGGCCCGGTCGACGTGACCGAAAAGCTCCTCGAGCGCGCCGGCATGCAGCTTTCCGACATCGACCTGTTCGAACTCAACGAGGCCTTCGCCTCGGTCGTGCTGCGCTACATGCAGGCCTTCGACATCCCGCACGACAAGATCAACGTCAATGGCGGCGCGATCGCCATGGGCCACCCGCTCGGCGCGACCGGCGCGATGATCTTCGGCACCGTGCTCGACGAACTCGAGCGCCGCGATTTGAACACCGCACTCGTCACGCTATGCATCGGCGCGGGCATGGGCACCGCAACGATCATCGAGCGCGTTTGAGCCGGGCGGAGGAGATTTGACTATGGCTGACTACAAGAACTTCACCGTCGAAACCGATGCCGACGGCATCGCCCTCGTCACCTGGGACATGCCCGATCGTTCGATGAACGTCTTCACCGAAGAGGTGATGGACGAGCTCGACAAGATCATCGACCAGGTCGCCGGCGACGCTGCGATCAAGGGTGCGGTCATCACATCGGGCAAGGACACCTTCTCCGGCGGCGCCGACCTGACCATGCTCAACCGCATGCTCGGCATCTTCGCCAAGGAAAAGACGACAAACCCCGACGCCGCTATGAAAATGCTCTTCGACGGCGCGGGCCGCATGTCGTGGCTCTGGCGCAAGCTCGAGACCAGCGGCAAGCCTTGGGTCTCAGCCATCAACGGCACCTGCATGGGCGGCGCGTTCGAACTGTCGCTTGCCTGCCACGGCCGCGTCGCTGCCGATAGCGACAGCGTCAAGATGGCGCTGCCCGAGGTCAAGGTCGGCATCTTCCCCGGCGCCGGCGGCACGCAGCGCGTCCCGCGCCTCACCGATCCGCAGTCGGCCCTCCAGATGCTGACGACCGGTCAGAACCTGTCGCCGAAAAAGGCGAAGTCGATGGGCCTGATCCACGAGATCGCCGCCCCCGACAAGCTGATCGAAACCGCCAAGGGCATGATCAGGAACGGCCTCAAGGCGACGCAGCCTTGGGACGAAAAGGGCTTCAAGCTGCCCGGCGGTCCCGTCTATTCGGCCGCCGGCGCAAATCTCTGGCCGCCGGCGATCGCCATCCTGCGTCGCGAGACCTACGGCAACTACCCGGCCGCAAGCGCGATCCTGAAATGCGCCTATGAGGGGCTCCTCGTGCCGTTCGACACGGCGCTCAAGATCGAGCAGCGCTACTTCACCGAGATCCTGCGTTCGACCGAAGCGGCGATGATGATCCGTTCGCTCTTCATCTCGTTGCAAGAGCTGAACAAGGGCGCCCGCCGCCCGGCCGGCATCGCACCGACCAAGTTCTCGAAGATCGGTGTCCTCGGCGCCGGCTTCATGGGCGCGGGCATCGCCTATGTCACGGCCAAGGCCGGCATCCCGGTCGTCCTCCTCGACCGCGACATGGCGTCGGCCGAAAAGGGCAAGGCCCATTCGGAAGGCCTCGTCGACGGCGCGATCAAGAAGGGCCGCGCCAGCGAAGACGACAAGCAGAAGCTCCTCTCGCTCATCACGCCGACCGACGATTATGCCAAGCTCGAGGGCTGCGACCTCGTCATCGAGGCCGTGTTCGAGGATTCGGAAGTCAAGAAGGGCGCGACCGAGAAGACCGAGGCCGTCATCGCCGAAACCGCGATCTTCGCCTCCAACACCTCGACCATCCCGATTTCGGGCCTGGCGAAGAACTCGAAGCGTCCCGGTCAGTTCATCGGCATCCACTTCTTCTCGCCGGTCGACAAGATGATGCTCGTCGAGATCATCATGGGCGAGAAGACCGAGGACAAGGCGCTGGCGACCGCGATCGACTATGTCCGCGCGATCAAGAAGACGCCGATCGTCGTCAACGACACGCGCGGCTTCTACGTCAATCGCTGCGTGCTGCGCTATATGGCCGAAGCGTTCAAGATGCTGATCGAGGGCGTCCCGCCGGCGATGATCGAAAACGCCGCCAAGATGGCCGGCATGCCGGTCGGCCCGCTCGCGCTCACTGACGAGACGGCGATCGACCTCGCCCAGAAGATCATGAAGCAGACCATCCGCGACATGGGCGAGGGCGCCGTCGATCCGAAGCAGTTCGAGCTCATCAACACCATGGTCGACACGCACGGACGCCACGGCCGCAAGAACGGCAAGGGCTTCTACGACTACCCGGCGAAGCCCGCCAAGAAGCACCTGTGGCCGGAGCTGAAGACGCTCTACCCGCAGCAGGACGCCGATAGCGTCGATGTCGAGGAACTGAAGCAGCGCTTCCTCGTCGTCATCGCGCTGGAGGCCGCACGCGTCATGGAAGAAGGCATCGTCACCGACCCGCGCGAAGCGGATGTCGGCTCGATCCTCGCCTTCGGCTTCGCGCCCTATACGGGCGGCGCGCTCTCCTACATCGACGGCATGGGCGTTAAGAACTTCGTCGCGCTCGCCGAAAAGCTCGGTGCCAAGTATGGCAAGGAGTTCGACGTGCCGGCGCTCCTGAAGGACATGGCCGCCAAGGGCGATACCTTCTACCAGCGCTTCGATCCTTACGCGGGTGCCAAAAAGGCCGCCTGATACGATCTCTACGCCGTCTTTCCTCTCCCCCGGTTTCGGGGGAGAGGTGGCTCGGACGAAGTCCGAGACGGAGTGGGGGCCTTTTTCCCGGAGCCAAGAATGTACGTTTGGGGGCGCCTCGCGCGCATGGTCGCCACTGCGAAATCGCGCGGCCCGTTCCGTCCGGGCGACGAAAGCCGGCTGAAATTCCGCTGCCTGCCGTCGGATATCGACCGCAACATGCACTTGAACAATGCGCGCTACATGATGCTGGCCGATGTCGGCCGCGTCGACATCTTCCTGCGCCTCGGCTTCCTCAAGCTGGCGCGCGAGCGCGGCTGGGGCCCGATGATGGGCGGGCTGCAATCGGTCTATGTCCGCGAGATCAAGCTGTGGCAGCGTTTCGAGGTCGTCACGACCGTCGAGACCTGGACCGATCGCCATTTGATCGGCCGTCACCGATTCCTGCACGAAGACGGCCGCACCGCCGCCGTGATCATGACGACGGCAGGCGTCTACGACCGCAACAACCGCCGCTTCGTGCCGATCGACGAACTCATCGCTGAGCTCGGCATCGAAGCCACCCCACGCCCGCTTCTGCCCCAGGAAGAAGCCTTCCTCGCTTCCCATCAAGGCTTGCGCGATCTGGCGAAGCAGGCTTGAATTGGCCGGAACGAAACGGAGCGTGCGATGAGCAAGATCGAGATGGCATTGCGTGCCGCGGAGAAGCTGCCTCCCGAGATGCAGGAGCAACTCGCCGAAAACCTGTTGCACTACGTGGATAAGTGCCTGGCGCTGCAGGATGAAATAGCCATCGGAATCGCCCAAGCGGAACGCGGCGAACTCATCGACGGTCGGCTCGTCATGGCAGAGTTGAGAGAACGACTTGCCCGTTGAATTCGCCTTCACGACGCAAGCGCGAGAAGACATCCGAGACATTTTCGAGTTCCTTCTGGCGGAAAACCCGCGCGCGGCCGATGCCGTGCTCACGCGGTTCGATATCGCCGTCGAACGACTGTGCGATCATCCCCGCCTTGGCCCACTCGCGCCCGAGACGGGCAGTTCGGCTCTGCGTCGTCTCTCGATACAGCCCTATGTCATCTACTATTCCGCCGATGACGACCTCATCCGCATCATGCGAATTCTTCATTCGGCTCGATCGGTCGACAGCACGGTATTCGAGGCCTTCTTCAAATGACCCGCATCATCGACTACTACCTCATCGGCTCATCCCCCTACGCCTATCTCGGCCACAACGCCCTGCATGAGATCGCCGCGCGCCATGGCGCGACGATCCGCTACAAGCCGATCGACATCATGGGCGTGTGGGCGAATTCCGGCTCGGTCCCGCTCGGCCAGCGCACGCCGCTTCGCCAGCGCTACCGCCGCGTTGAACTGCAGCGATTTCGCGAAATGCGCGGCCTGACGCTCAATCTCGAGCCGAAATTCTTCCCCGTCGATTCCGCCCTTGCCGACCGCGTCGCCATCGCGCTCGTCGAAGCGGGCGCTGACCCCGCCGGCTATCTGTGGCGCGTCCATGAGGGTGTCTGGGCGAAGGACGAGAACATCGCCGACCGCGCGCAACTCGCCGCCTACCTGACGGCCGAGGGCCACGACGCGGACGCGATCCTCGCCGCCGCCGACACGCCGCAAGTCGAGGAAAGCCGCAAGGCCAACACCCAGTCGGCCGCGGCCAGCGATGCTGTCGGCGCGCCGGTCTACGTGCTCGATGGCGAGGCCTTTTGGGGGCAGGACCGGCTAGACCTGCTGGACGCAATGCTGGCGACCGGCCGCGCCGCCTACCGTCCGTGACGCTGGACAAGCCGGCCGTGCCGCGCTAACAGGTTCAAGGTATATTTTCCTCTAGCGGGGTGGCGCCATGCTCTCCCATGACAAGGTCTGGGCCGCGATCGACGCGCTGGCCGCGCGCAATGCGCTGTCGGCCTCGGGGCTGGCCAAGCGCGCCGGCCTGGATTCCACCGCCTTCAACAAATCGAAGCGCCAGTCCGCCGACGGCCGCCCGCGCTGGCCGTCGACGGAATCGCTCGCCAAGGTCATGGACGCGACGGGCGCCTCGATCGACGACCTGCTCGGCCTGTTCAAGGCCGATGGCGAGGCGCGCCCGACGTCCTCGACGGTGCCGCTGATCGGTTTCGCGCAGGCCGGCGCCGGCGGCTATTTCGACGATGCGGGCTTTCCCGCCGGCCATGGCTGGGATCAGGTGCCGCTTCCGGCCGGGGCAGGCGAGGGCGCCTATGCCCTGACGGTGCAGGGCGATTCCATGCTGCCGCTCTACCGCGACGGCGACGTGCTGATCGTCGACCCGGCAGCGCAGGTCCGCAAGGGCGACCGCGTCGTCGCCAAGACCGCCAGTGGCGAGGTGACCGCCAAGGTTCTGGCACGGAAAAGCGCGAAGATAGTCGAACTCCAGTCGCTCAACCCGGACCATCCCGATCGTTCCATCCCCGCAGATGACATCGTCTGGATGGCGCGGATCGTCTGGGCGAGCCAGTAGCATGCGGCCGGCCGCGCTCCTCGTGGGTGTCGGCGGTCTGGTCCTGGTCGGCGCCATCGTGTTCGGCTGGGGCCAGAGCGAACTGGCGTCGGGTCCGTCCGACCGGCAAGTTTCGGAAACCCCGCCCGTCGCACCTGAGCCAACACCGTCCGCGCCAAAGTCCGAGCGTGTCGGCCGCCCCGTCGCGCCGACCATCGCCGCCCCGCCCGTCGACATCACGCAACTGGAGCGCGTCGCGCCGCGCGAACCCCTGAGTCCGCTCGGCGCACCGGAAGACCCGGCAACCCGCCCGCCGCGCGAAACGCTCCTTCATCGGCCCGTCGCAATCGATGCCGGCACGATCGAGGCGGAAGGCCACCGTGTTGCGCTGGAGGGAATCGAGATCGTCGCCGCAGACGAGATTTGCGGGGAGGGCGGCGGTTCCTGGCCGTGCGGCGTTCATGCCCGAACGGCCTTCCGCAACTATCTGCGCGGCCGCGCCATCGCCTGCACCGTGCCCGGCACGCCGGGCGGCGAGACGATCGTCAGCCGCTGCAAGCTCGGCCCCGCCGACCCGGCCGAATGGCTGGTCGCGCAAGGCTGGGCGCATGCCGCGCCGGGCAGCGGCTACGAGGATGAGGAAAGGGCGGCGAGCGAAGCCGGGCGCGGCATACACGGCGCCGCCCCCGGCTCGAATTGACTATTTCAGTTCGCCCTTGAGCGCCTTGTCGATCAGGACCCGCGTGTTGTCGATGCCGTAAAGCGCAACGAACGACCCGAAGCGCGGACCCCGTTCCTGACCGATCAGCACCTGATAGATCATCTGGAAGAACGCGACCGAAACGCCCGGTCCACCAGTCGGGCTTTTCTTTGCATGGTCCTGGTAGCGCTCGATCGAACGCGCCACGTCGAGCGCCGCGTTCTGGATCGCTTCGCCATCGGCACCGGCGGGCAGGGCCGCCAGCCCGTCCGAGAGCGCAGCCAAGGCCTCCCGCTCCGCCTCGTCCGGCGCGCGGAATGCCTTCGTCGGCTTCACGAAATCGTCGAAATAGCGGATCGCATAGGCGGTGAGCCGGTCGAGTTCGGGATGCGTCTGTGGCGTCACGCCAGGAGCATGGCGCGAGATGAAGCCCCACAGCACCGCCTTGTCGTGCGCGTTCGACGCGGAGACGAGGTTGAGCAGAAGCGCGAAGGTCACCGGCAGTTCGATTTCGGGCGGATTGCCGTCATGGATGTGCCACACCGGATTGCCCAGCCGCTCCTTCCAGTCCTGCCGCGGATAGGCGGCGAGGAACTGGTAATATTCGTCGACCGCGCGCGGGATGACGTCGAAATAGAGCTTCTTGGCCTGCCGCGGGCGCTGGAACATGTAGAGCGCGAGGCTCTCGGTCGGCGCATAGGTCAGCCATTCGTCGATGGTCAGCCCGTTGCCCTTCGACTTCGAGATCTTCTGGCCGTTTTCGTCGAGGAAGAGCTCGTAGACGAAATGCTCCGGCGCCCGGCCGCCGAGCGCCACGCAGATCGCGTCATAGACGCCCATGTTCGGTCCATGGTCCTTGCCGAACATCTCGAAGTCGACGCCCAGTGCGGCCCAGCGCGCGCCGAAATCCGGCTTCCACTGCAGCTTCACCTGGCCGCCGGTCACGGGCATCGTCGTCTCCTCACCGTCCTCGTCGTCGAAGGTTATGGTGCCCGCCTCCGCGTCCACATTCTTCATCGGGACATAGAGCACGCGGCCGGTCTTCGGCGAGATCGGCAGAAAAGGCGAATAGGTGGCGCGACGCTCTTCGCCCAGCGTCGGCAGCATGATGGCCATGATGTCGTCGTAGCGCTCGGCGACGCGCCTCAAGATCGCGTCGAGCTTGCCCGACTTGTAATACTGCGTCGCGCTGGCGAACTCGTAGTCGAAGCCGAACGTGTCGAGGAAGCGGCACAACATCGTGTTGTTGTGGTCTGCAAAGCTCGCATAGTCGCCGCCGAACGGGTTCGGCACGGCGGTCAGCGGCTTGTGCATGTGCGGCTCGAGCCCGGCGCGATCCGGCACGTTGTCGGGGATCTTGCGCATCCCGTCCATGTCGTCTGAAAAGCACAAAAGGCTCGTCGCGACCTTGTCCTCGGTCAGGATGCGGAACGCATGGCGCACCATTGAGGTGCGGGCCACCTCGCCGAACGTGCCGATATGCGGCAGGCCGGAGGGGCCATAACCGGTCTCGAACAGCACGGTCTGCGGCCAGTCCTTGCCCTCGTAGCGTTTGACGATCTTGCGCGCTTCCTCGAACGGCCAGGCTTTCGATACCTTGGCCGCTTCGAGAATTTCCGGGGTCAAATGGAGCGCGTTCGATCCTGTGGTCGCCATCGTGTCGATATCCGGTTTCTGGAAGCCCGCAAGCCAGCGGGCGGGCATGGTCTATGCTTGCAAGGGGCGAGCGTCAATCTTTGGCGGCCCCGACCATGCCGATTGCATTGCGGTTCGGCGGTGTCGCTCCTAGATTTGAGACTGAATCCAGAAGAGGGCGAGAACCATGGCGAAGACGAAACCCGAGGAAGCCTACCGCGTCCGCGAGCCCGCGCCCAAATTGTCGCCGCAGGAAGCGATGGTCTACATCATGGTCATCACCTCGGCCGCCGACCGCGACATGGGCGACGAGGAACTCGCGCGCATCGGCGCGATCGTGCGCACGCTTCCGCTCTTTGCCGGGTTCGACCAGGCCGGAACGCTGCGCGTCGCACAGGCCTGCCAGAAGGCCCTAGCGGCGGAGGGCGGCCTGCCGGACGTTCTGGAGGCGATCCGCGACGCGCTGTCGCCGCGCCTGCGCGAGACGGCCTATGCGCTGGCCGTCGACGTTGCAGCGATCGATCTCGACATCCGCGAGGAGGAGGATCGCATCCTCGACATCGTCAAGGCGCGTTTTTCCATCGACCCGCTCGCCGCCGCCGCCATCGAGCGCGCCGCAGCGATCCGGCACCGCGTGGAAGACTAGAAGAAACTCACCGGGAAATAGCGCAGGTAGAGTTCGGCGAAGCGGCCGCTGGCGTCGATTTCCCGAAGTGCCGAATCGAAGGCGGTCGCCAGGTCGGCATTGTCGCGCGCAACGGCGATCGTCAGCCCCTGGCCCAGATGGTCCGGCGCGAGATAGGGCCCGCCGACAAGGGCGCAGCAATCCTCCGGCTCGTCTCCGGCAAGCCAGTTGGCGATGCGCAAACCGTCGGCAAAGGCCGCATCGATCCGCCCGGCCTTCAGGTCGCGCAGCATCCAGTCTGCGCGCGAGAACGGCACCGGTACGGCATCGGCGAAATGCGCGCGCAGGAGAGCTTCATGCGCCGAGCCGGCCACGACGCCGATCCGTTTTCCGGCCACCGAGCGGTGAAGGGGCTCGGCAAGGCTCGCCGAACGCGCTGCCACGAAGCGGGCGGGAAACTTGAGATAGGGTCGCGTGAACGCCAGGTCTTCGCGCAATTGCGCCGTCGGCGCCAAGCCGGCGATGATCGCCTCGCCGTCCCCGTTTTCCAGCGCCGGCACGAGTTCGTCCCAGGGCAGCGCCTGGATCTGGCAGACGGCATCGAGAGACAATTGCCGGCAGATGTCGCGCGCGAGATCGACATTGAAGCCCGTCAACTGGTTGTTTGCGTCGAGGAAGTTGAACGGCGCGAAGTCCACCGTCGTCAGGAAGCGAAGGCGGGGCAGGTCCGTCACCTGCGGCCGCTCGATGCGCTCGCGCGCATCCCAGAAGCTGGGTATCTGCGGGCTTTGCGCTGCGGCGTGCAACGAGAGGGCCGCAAGCAGCAGAGCGGAAAGGGCGGCGCGCATCATCGGGCGGTCTGGTCCTTGGCAAGCGGCAGGTGCATGGTGAAGGTCGCGCCGTCGCCCGGCGTCGAGCGGATCGTCAGCCTTCCCTTGTGACGGGTCAGGATATGCTTGACGATGGCAAGACCAAGGCCCGTCCCCTTCTGCACCCGGCTGGTTTCCACGTCGACGCGGTAGAACCGCTCCGTCACGCGCGGAATATGTTCGGCCGGAATGCCCGGCCCATGATCGCGAACCGAAAGCGCGGCTTCCTCGTCGTCGCTCGACAGCGTGATGTCGAGTCGTTTGCCGGCCTGTCCGTACTTGCAGGCGTTCTCGACCAGATTTTCGACGACCTGGACGATCTCGTCGGTATTGGCGAGCACGCGCACGGGCTGTGCCGGCAGGTCGAGCGAAAGCTCCATTTCGTTGTCGCGGATCATCTGGCCGAGTGAATCGGTGACCTGCCGCGTCAGCGCCACGAGGTCGACGGCCGTCCCCGCGCCGGCGAGCGGCTTCATCTCCAGCCGCGACAGCGACAGGAGGTCGTCGATCAGCCGTGCCATCCGGCCGGTCTGGGTGTGCATGATCTGGAGGAACCGCTCGCGCGCCTCGGCATCGTTGCGCGCCGGCCCGCGCAGCGTCTCGATGAAGCCGGAGATCGAGGCGAGCGGCGTGCGCAATTCGTGGCTGGCATTGGCGATGAAATCGGCCCGCATCCGGTCGATCCGCCGGGCTTCGCTCTGGTCGCGAAAATGGAGTGCGAAACGGCCATCCTCGCCGATCCGCGTCACGCTCACCTTGAAGCTCCGCTCGATCGGAACGCGCTCGGCATAATCGATGGGCCGGACATGGTTGCCGGCAAGCGCCGCTTCGATCAGATCGTGCATTTCCGGGCTGCGGAAGCGCAGCGCGACGAGTTCGCCCGGCTGGATGCGGCCGAAGGCGAGCGAAGCCGCCGCATTGGCGATCAGGACGACGCCGTTCGCGTCGCACACGATCAACGGGTCGGCGATCGCAGCCGCCAGTTCCAGTCCGCTCGGATGCGCTTCGCGCTCGAGATCGCCGCGCGGAGCGAGCGCAGGCGCCAAGACCGCGGACTGCCTGCGCGGCGCGCCGGCCTGCAACACCGCTGCGGCCAGCACCGCCATCGCGGCGATAATGCCCAGAACGGGGCGCCCCGCGACGCCTGCCACCAGCGCGATGGCGCCAAGCGATACGCACACCACGACCGCCTGATCGCGCAGGCGCATGCGCCAGCGCGCGCCAAGCCGTCTGGCCGACGAAAGCGATGCCGAACTGTCGCTAGCCACCTTTGCCCCTCGCTCAACTTCGGCTGGACCGGAACCTGGCCCCCACATAGCATGAACCCCGAAAATCGAAAGGATATCCGATGAATGCGACGCTTTTGCCCGGCGATCCGATCGCGCCCATACGCCTGAACGTTCGCGGCAAGGAGCGCGTGTTCGACATCGACGATCCCGACCTGCCGGACTGGATCGACGATCATCACCTGACCGCCGACGCCTTCCCGTATGCCGAGCGCATGCCGAAGAAGGACTACGAGGCGGCGCTCGAGAAGATGCAGGTCGAGCTCGTCAAGCTGCAATACTGGCTGCAGAAATCCGGCGAGCGCGTCATGATCCTTTTCGAGGGGCGCGACGCCGCAGGCAAGGGCGGCATGATCTTCGTCATCCGCCGCTACATGAACCCCCGAACCGCGCGCAATGTCGCCTTGACCAAGCCGTCCGAGGTCGAGCGCGGCCAATGGTATTTCCAGCGCTACGTCGCCCACTTCCCGACCGACGGCGAATTCGTGACATTCGACCGCTCCTGGTACAATCGCGGCGTGGTCGAGCCGGTGATGGGCTTTTGCACGCCGGCTGAAACGGAAAAGTTCTTTCGCGAAGTGCCGACCTTCGAGGCGACCCTCGTCGACGACGGCATCCATCTTTTCAAGTTCTGGCTGAACATCTCGCACGAAACTCAGCTCAAGCGCTTCCACGACCGTCGCCACGATCCGCTGAAGACATGGAAGTTCTCGCCCATCGACGTCGCCGGCATGTCGCGCTGGGATGACTACACGGCGGCCCGCGATGCAATGCTGGAGCGGACGCACAGCCAGGTGTCGCCCTGGATCGTCGTGCGTGCCAATGACAAGCGCCGCGCCAGGCTGGCCGTCATGTCGCGCATCCTGCGCGCGCTCGCCTATGATGGCCGCGATCTCGACGCGATCGAGGCGATCGACGCCAGCATCATCGCCGATTATCGAGCCGCGGCGCCTTTGCCGGGGTGATGGCCTCGCCGGTTTGCCGCCGGACCAGAACCCGGCTCGGCGGATGCGGCGTCTTCTCCCAGTGGTGGGGCTGGCGGATCAGGTGCCAGACGGCCCGCCACGCGCCGTGCGACAGGGCAAGCCAATAGAGCGGCGTCGCGGCCGCCACGGTCCAGAAACCGGGCCGCTCGGAAGGTGACAGCGTGCGTCGCCCCAGGAGCAGGAAGGCCGCGTAGCCGGCGGCGACGTTGAAGATGTCGAGCGCGAGGATCGCTGCATGGCTGGTCGGCAGCGCGCCCTTCACCGCAAGTGTCGTGCCGAGCGCGATGATAGTGATGACGAAGAACACATGCGCCAGCGCGGAAAGCACCATTCCCGCGAACAGCACCTGCATCAGCACGAAATTGCCGAAGCCGAGATCGCGCATCAGCGTGCGCGGCGAACGCATGTGCACGAGCCAGGTCTGCATCCAGCCCTTGATCGGATATTCTGATACGCTATCCTCTGCCGTCCACAAGTGACCATGATGGTCGTTAAGAGACGGAATACTAAGCAGGTTTCAGTGACACGAGAATTGGTACAGGGATGCATCGAATGTCCGTTATTGTCCGCGTCCGTTCGCCCGCGTCTGCCAATCCTGTTGCTATGGTGTTGTCACGCGGCATCAATTCTTCAGAGGAAACGAGGCCTTGAAGAAGCGACTAACTAATGTCGTCCTCGGCGCGCTTCGCGCGAGCGTTCGCCCCTACTACGTCTCTGATGACCAGCAGAGCGGATTGCGGGTGCGTGTTGCCACATCCGGCGCCCTGACGTGGAATGTTGCGTACCGGATCAAAGGGGAGCCATCTGCCAGGAGCACCTCCCTCGGCCCCTGCGATGCAGTTGCGCGGAACGGACTGGGGCTAGCAGAAGCACGCGAGCGAGCGGCTGCGATTCTCAAGGCTGCGCGCCAGGGGCGGGATCTTCTGCAAGAGGAGCGGGAGGTGCGTCGCGTCCAGAAGAATCTCCTAAGTGTAGCGGCACTTATCGAGCGCTATTCAACATCCATCCGCAACCCTAACCGACAGGGCGGCCCGCTCCGGACAGCGCTAGATATCGAGCGGCGCTTGAAGCGCGCCCTTTTCGACAAACTTGAGGATCCTGCGAACGACCTTTCTCGAGGTGATATCGGCGGACTGTTGGATCCGGTTGCCGACAGTCGACCGCGCGAAGCAGAAAAGCGGAGGCAGGCAATCGGGGCGATGTACAGGTGGGGTGTCGCCAAAGGCTTCGTACTGAATGATCCAACCGAAGGCGCGGAACGATACGGCCGTGGCGATCTGCGAAATCGGGTCCTTGATCAGACAGAGATCAGGACCGTTTGGCGTTGGCTCGAAGCTGGTGCAGATGGCATGCCGGTCGATTGCATAGCCGTGCTGAAGATCCAGATATGCCTAGGCGCGCGGGTAGGCGAGATTGCCGGGATGGATGTCACGGAGCTCAGCCGAGAAGATCACCGCCTTCTGTGGACGCTCCCATCACATCGCTCCAAGAATAAGAATATGCGGGTTACACCCTTAGTCGGAATTGCGTGCGAGCTCGTCGACGCGGCACGCAGACGCCACGAACGCGGTCCGCTTTTTCGGGCCGCTCTATCTAATCGCGCTCTTGGCTCGAGCGATCTCGGACACGCGCTCAAGAAACGCACACCGCCGGTGCCACACTTCACCACCCATGATCTGCGTCGGACAGTAGTAAGCCAAATGGACGAGATGGGCATTGCGCTCGACACGATTGCCGCGGTTATTGGACACCAGCGCGGATCCAAGGCAACACGCACGTTGATCCGGCATTACTCGAGGCCGAGACTTGACGAACGAGTGCACGCCGCACTTTCCGCCTGGGATGATCGCTTGCGCGGCCTCCTAGGAGAGCGTGCGTATGAATTAGAAACACGCAAGTGCGCGCCCCTTGGTTCGCGAACGGTATACCCTAGCCGATAACCGTAGCCGACGGGTTTTAGCCGCAGCAAGCCTTGCCTCCACCCACACCGGCAAATGCCTCTCGGTTTGGCGTTGCGTCCTCGCTCGCGGAGCGCGAGCACCGTGCCAGCTTGAAAGAATACGCAATTGACCGCGACGGTTGAGCTGAGTTCATCGTCCGCACGTTGGTCACGGCACCCGATGCATCGCGCTGTCTCTCGCTCTTGGTAGGTGATCACGTTCCGACGCCCTGCTTTATCCAGCTTCGCATGAAAACGATTGCACGGGAAAACGCGCGTTTGGGCTCTATGAGCAATACTACACGGATTGCTGACTGGCGGCTTGGCCGCATCCGGACGGTCTGCTTTTGGGAAGCGCTTGGCGGTTAGCTGACATTCCGGGTACGCATTGTCAGGCAAAGTTTGCCTGGTCAGCACACGACCCCCTTGTCGCCGTTCCCGGTACTCCGATCGCTTGCCTGAAACTTGCCGTTCATTAGGCCGCCCTCCCATGGCCAAGCCGGAATCGACTGCCGACGGTCCGCTTCTTAAACGCGCCAGGCGGCAGCCGTTCTGAATCTGCGAAGCGCACGCTCGGTTGGGACGCGCCAAGCTCGATACAGTAGCAAGTCTTCGGACCGCTAACCCACAGACGGATGCAGGCTGTAGTCAACGCCGGCCTCGAAGGCTCGGGTGAGGGTCGCCACCGTGGCGCGTAGTTGGTCCTCAACGGGCGCGTTCACCTCGATGGCCTGCGCAAGCAGTTGGGGATGAATGAACGCCGTGACGGCGTCGCGCACCACGCTTGCCGCCGTGAAAACGTCGCTGACGTGCCACTCTCCCCGGTCGACACCCTGGGCGATTAGCTTGTGGATCAGCAGGGTCTTGCGCTGCGCGTAAGCGACGATCATGTCCGGCCGCTCGATGCTCCTCGACGTGGAGTGAAATCTCGCCCTGATGACGAAGACGATCGCTTCACCCTCCCAGGAGCTGCAGCCTTCGGCAAACTCGGGCAGGTCAGTTTTTTGACGCGGACGCGCGCTGTACCATCTATCTGCTCCGCTCAGGATCACTCAGCGTCCGCGGCTACCGACCGCCTTCAAGGGCTCAGGGTGGATCGCGACCGCATCGGAGCCAAAGCCACACAGCTTTGCAAAGTCACTGGCTCGAACTGGACGGTGGAAATAATAGCCTTGCGCATATCGACATCCCCACTGGCGCAGCAAAAGTGCCTGTTCAGCGGTCTCGACACCCTCTGCGACAACGTCTATGCCCATGTTCAAGGCTAGGCCGATCATCGATTTCACGATCGCGGCGTTCGACCCTTCCGGCTTGAGATCGTGGACGAAGGTCTGATCGATCTTGATCTCGTTGACCGGGAGCTGCTGCAGATGTGTCAATGACGCGAAGCCGGTTCCGAAATCGTCAAGCGATATTCTGATTCCACGATGCTGAAGATCGCGCAGGGTCTGATGGCTTCGAGTTGACAGCTGATCGACCAGCACCCGCTCGGTGATTTCGACGGTGACCTGACTGGTCGCAATGCCCCTTCTATCAAGCTTTCTCAGCAGTGACCGAGCAAATCCTGGATGTATTAGGATTTCGGTCGACATGTTGATAGACACGCTGCCGAGCGCTTGCGGCCAAGGAGACCATCCCGCCAGATCTTCAAGCACCAGCGATATCATTCGGTCGTTGATTGCTCGTCCAATCCTGGCTGCGTCAAGCGCGCCCCAGATCGTGCTTGGTCCTTGAAGACCCATTCGCGGATGGTCGATTCGTAATAGCGCTTCGGCACCAGCAACGCAGCCACTGCGCAGGTCCATCATCGGCTGGTAGAAGGGCGTGATCCAACCCGCCTTGAGCGCTGTGCGCGCAAGCTCGATCTGCTCGAAACCGTCCTCGGCAGCCTTTAGCAGCGAAGGCGTGAACAAGACGCTGGTCGTGTGGGGGTCTTTCTTGGCAGCGGTTAGCGCCAATCGAGCGCGCCGCACCGCCTCGTCAGCGACGTCATGTGGCTGCACTTCGACGCACCCGATGCTGACGCCACATAGCCGCGTTTTGGCGCTGCGGCCGAGCTGTTGTTCAAGCGACTTACCCACCCTGTTGCCGAAGCGTTCCAGCGTCTCGTTACCTCCGCCTTCTCGCAGAAGGACGATGAAGGCATCTCCGGCAATTCGCGCGATCATGTCGGCTTGCGGGATTGTCTTGCAGAGATATCTGCCAAACAGGCGAAGAGCCGCATCACCAGCTTCATGCCCAAAGCGCTCGTTCACGACCCTGAACCCGTCGATGTCCAGCATGAGCACCTTCAGCGGTGTGCTGCCACCTGCGGCCAACTGCTCGGCCAGCAGCTCTTCAAAGGCCCGGCGATTGGGCAGCCGGGTAATCTCATCCAAGTAGGCTTGCCGACGAAGACGTTCCATGGCCAGTTCGGCATCGTGAACATCTTCGACTGCGCCATACCACTTGATGATCGCGCCTCTGTCGTCGTGCCTCGCATACGCCCGTGCCCGGACCCAACAGTAGGTTCCTTCCTTCAGGCGGATCCTGAATTTTAGATCGACCGGCTGCCCTGTCTTCAACCGTTCGGTCCAATAGTCGATCACGCGCTGTGTATCGTCCGGATGAAGCGCCTTGAACCAGCCGGCACCAAGGGCGCCTTCGACCGGGATGCCTGTAGCCTGCGCCCACCGTGACGAAACTGTAACGATCCTGCCCGTGGGGTCAGCCGTCCAAGGGATTTGCGGGTTGAACTCCACCGTGTAGCGATGATGCTCCTCGCTCTCTTTCAGGGCCTCATGCGTTCTAGCCTTGCTAATGGCGATGGCCGCGAGTTGCCGCAGGTTCTCAAGGCTTTCCAGTTCCTCGATAGTCGGCGACCTGACTTCCAAGAAGTAGAAGCCGTAGGTCGCCACGACGATTCCATCCTCGCTGTAGACCGGTCGAGACCAGCAGGCCTTCACACCAAGCGGCTCAAAGGTCGCGCGCCAGTCGGTCCAAAGTGGATCTGTCGAGATGTCCGGCGAGACGACATCTCGCTTCTCATATGCCGCCGTCCCGCAAGAACCCACCCCGGGCCCAATGTCGATGGTGGCGACCATGTCCTGAAGCTTCCTGGGGAGGAACGGCGCAGCACCACCCTCAAAGCGTTTGCCATCCTGCGACACAAGCAAGACAGAACAGCGGCTGCCGGGTAGCTGCCTCTCACCGAGACTGCAAAGCGACTCGAGGACCTTCTGCGTTGGCTCGCCGCTGGCGACCATCTGAAGAATGTCGAGCTGTGCCCGTTCCCGCTGCTGCATCGTGACGACATCATGAATGTCGGTAGAGCAGCCGATCCAGCGATTATCGGTGTCCGCAACCGGGTTTGTCCGGACCATGTGCCAGCGGTACGTACCGTCATGGCGTTTGAACCGCATCATGGTCTCGTAGGCGGGCATCTGACCGGACAGCTCAGGCGGCCACACTTCCGTCAACACGGCGAGATCTTCGGGATGGAGCACTGTCAACCAGCCCGTGCCGCAGGATTGATCTCGATCAAGGCCAGTATAGTTGCACCAGGCGTCATTAACGAAGTCGACATTGCCTTGTTCATCCGCCAGCCATACGAAGCCGGGTACCGAATGCGTCAGCACGTCGAAGAGCTTGCCGTCTCGCGTCGAGGATCCGAAAGGGCTTGCAGGCGGCACAAATACCTTGTCCGCCCCGGTTTCGGCTTGAGAGGCAACCTGCGTTTCATCTTGCCAACTCAGTGTCTCTTGACGTGCATGACTGAGCAGATCGAAATCTGAGGTCTGCGCCGGCGTCAGCTTCAACCGTGGATCGATCGTCGCCATCGCGATGCGGTTCCTGCCGAGCTTCTTGGCCCGGTAAAGAGCCCGATCCACCTTTGCGAAGACATCTCCGGGCCGACCCGGTCCCGTGAACAAGCCAAGCCCCATGGAAATCGTCACGACCCCATGGGGCCTGTTGCTCACATGGGGTATCGCCGCTTCCCGGATCTTGCGGAGCATGTCCTGATGGTACCTGATTGCCGCTTCGCTATTGCCATGCGCAGAGGCGATCGCGAACTCTTCACCTCCGATCCGAAAAGCCTTGTGAGATGCGAGGCTCGCACCCCGATCGAGGAGGGCACCAACCCGCTCGAGCACGGCGTCGCCGCCGGCGTGACCATACCGGTCGTTAAAGGCTTTGAACTGATCGAGGTCGACAATGGCAAAGGCCTTGACGAGACCAGGTTCCTCAGCTGCCATGAAGCAAGGCAGCTCGCGGCTGTAGGCGCGGCGGTTGAGCAGACCCGTCAGCGGATCGATCCGAGCGCTCCAGGCTTCGGTGAAGTCGCTGAAGATCCAGATGCGACTGAACCCCTCATCGCCGCCTTCCAGCGCTACACTACGGCGCTTGAAAACGCGGCCGTCAATGAAACTTAATTCGTCCTCTGACGGGTCGGGGCTCGAATAGAGGGTCTCGACGGTATTCAGGAAGGCGGTTGGGTCTTCCAGTTGTCCGATGACATGATCAAGCATTGCGCGGTCGCCTTGCGCGGCAACCTTCTCCGGGATTTGCCAGAGCTGCTTGAAAGCGTCGTTGAGATAGAGAACTTGTCGATCCGAGCCGATAATCAGCACGCCGTCGGGCAGCAGATCGAGCGTCCGGCGCATAAGGGGAATGGTCGCGTCCAGCTCTTGCTCTTCCAACGGACCGGTCTCTGCCATAACTCATCATCTCAACATCCCATTGCGCCCCCAAAAGATTTACATGAACTTAAGGAGTGCTGGTCGCGGTGGACGATGAGAGCAGAGATGCCAATCGCAGGCGGTTGCGTACGACTGCTTTCGGCGTTCGTGTCAGCAATCCTGACCCCGGGCGATTCCCTGCCGAAGGTCGTTGATCAGGTGATGGCAGCTTTCCCAAGAAGCAACCCCGAAACCTGCCAGTCCGTTTCCCACCCCGTTCTAGCCAATAATGCGCACGCGGCGTGCCGCGCCAAGACACTGGCGGGAGTCGACCCCGTCCCAGCCATTCATCGAACCTGTAGCGTTGCCAAAAGCCGTCAGTTCCAGATCGTCGCCTGGAAAAAGGCGGCCTAGTCAAAAGGGTCTACCTTTGATTGGGTATAGGCCTGAATATGACGTCGGCTCAACGCCGCGCGTGACTATCGTGTCTGGCGAACTTCTTGTTTGCCCACAGGCAGGGCAGCCACGGCGTCCTCGATCGTGGACGCATAGCGCACGATCGGCTGCCTTAGCCCATGCGCGATCAACGCGCGCTGGATGTCTTCGCTTGCGCCCGTCAGCCAAAGCGCAACGTCGCGCTGATGGGCCTTGTGGGCCAGCCCCTCGATCATATTGGCACCTGTCGAGTCGAGAAACGGCACAGCAGAGAAGTCGACGATCAACGCCTTGTGGCTGTCCTGGATGCGATCGAGCACCGAGCCGATGGACGCGGTGGCGCCGAAGAACAGCGCTCCGGTGATCCTGTAGATGACCGCGTTGGGGTTTGCCGCCAGTTCTTCGTCGTAGGCGCCGCGCGGATGCGCAGAGTCTGCTTCGTCCCGGCTCACGAACGGAGTGTAGGTGGCTACGGCGGTCGTGCGGCTCATCCTGTGAATGAAGAGCACCGATCCCAGAGCAAAACCGACGACGATCGCTTCTGTCAGGTCACGGAAGATGGTCAAGAAGAAGGTGGCGCCCAACACCGTAGCCTCTCCCCATCCGGACCGCAGCAGGATCGCGATCGCAGGCTTCTCGATCATGTTCCAGGCCACGACGGCCAGCACACCTGCGAGCGCGGCGAGTGGGATGTAGGCGGCAAGCGGTGCCGCGACCAGCATGAACAGGAGGATGAACACCGCGTGCAGCATCCCGGCAACGGGGCCGTGTGCGCCCGCCCGGACGTTGGTCGCGGTGCGGGCGATTGTCCCCGTCACGCAGAACCCGCCGAAGAGTGCCGCGCCAACATTTGCAGCCCCCTGTGCGACGAGTTCGCAGTTCGAGCGATGCCGACGGCCCGTCATGCCATCGGCGACGACCGCCGACAGTAGAGACTCGATGGCTCCGAGAAGAGTGAACGAGATCGCGGCCGGGAGGACCGCCATGATCTTTTCCAGAGCCAGGTCGGGAACGACAGGAGCAGGAAGGGAGGACGGGATTCCGCCGAACTTCGTGCCGATCGTTTCCACGGGCAGTTGGAGAAGCACCGCGGCGAGCGCGGCAAGCCCGACCGCGATCAGCATGCCCGGCCAGTGCGGACGAGAGCGCCGCAGCCCCAGGATAATGCCGACCGTGGCAGCCGAGACGGCCAGTGCGGCAAGGGTCAGGCTTTCCCTCGCATCCCAGAGCGCGGGGATTTTCTCCAGCAGTTCGCCGGGTTCGTGGTCGAGCGTCAGCCCGAAAAGTTCCTTGACCTGGCTGGCGAATATGATGACGGCGATGCCGGCGGTGAAGCCGACGGTCACGGGAAACGGGATGAACTTGATGAACGTGCCCAGCCGCAGGAAGCCGACAGCCGCCAGCATTAAGCCGGAGAGGAAGGTCGCAAGGATCAGTCCGTCCATCCCGTGCAGCGCCACCGTGCTTGCGACCAGCACGATGAACGCGCCAGCTGGCCCGCCGATCTGGAACCGGGAGCCGCCAAGCATTGAGACGAGGAAGCCGCCCACGATGGCGGTGTAGAGCCCTTGGGCGGGTGTCGCGCCAGATGCGATGGCGATGGCCATCGAAAGCGGCAGGGCCACGATGGCTACCGTCAGTCCGGCAACGGCATCAACTCGGAGCTGCGGCAGTCGGTAACCTTCGCGCAGGACCGTGACGAGTTTCGGGGTAAAGAGTTCGGCGAAGCTTGGTGCCTCGTTTGGGGTCTGGACTTTCATCTTGGGCCGCACCTTGGTCAAGGAAGCGGCGGGATCGTCGGCATCTGTCGGCGGTCGCCGTCGCGGGTTGAGAAGTCAGTGTCTCGGAGGCGATGACTTGAGGCGGACGCCACGTCCCGCCGCTGTGCTGACCGAGCCTTCGCCGATGAGTTCGATGCCCGCCAGTTCGAGCGCTGCGATCACCTTCGTCAAGCTGTCCACGATCCCCCGGACGTTGCCCGAGCTCGCTTCCATGCGCTGGATCGTGGGAACGGACAGGCCGGACAGCTCGGCCAGCACCTTCTGATCGATACCGAGAAGCGCACGGGCGGCCCGCATCTGGGCTGCGGTGATCATTTTCTGATACCTCACATCATACTAGATGGATCTAGAATATAGATAGTGATATGTCCAATATCATCCTTTGGCTTTCAGACGCGTGCCGGGTCTTGGCAAGCCGAAGGCGCGGGTATCAGCGCCTAAGTTGCGGATTCGCCTATTGATGCTGTCGAACACGACATTACGATGCGGTCGTTGGCCGTCGGAGAGACCTGTGAGCCCAGCGCGTCCATCATTGCGAATTGTTGCCCTTCGCGCTGCGCTTGCGGCAGTGATTATGATTGCTGTCGGCATTGCCCTTTATCTAACGTTGGGTGTTTCCACCTGGTCCGCCGTGCTGTTTGCCCTGGCTTGCGGTGGCATCACCAGCGTGATCTGGGTTTGAATTGCACCCCTTGCTCAAGTCCTGGTCTGTCTTGCTAGACCAGTCCGAGTTCAGAGGTTTCAAAGCGCGATGATCACTCTGAGACGATCGCGCCGCAGTCAGCCGCGGATCGCATTCGCGCGACGATCATAAGGACAATTGGGCACCTCCCCTGAAGCCGTCATTCCTGGGTCCTTCCTGTTGACCTATGTTGGACCGGCAGGGCCCGGACCCGGCAGCGGTGTCTCACAGCTACCCGGTCACCCGACCGTCGCCGACGAGAATCTGCCTTTGGCAACGCGCCGCGATCTTTTCGTCATGGGTCGAGATTAGGAAGGTGGTTCCTTCCACGCGGTTGATCTCGCCGATCAACTCCATAACCTGGTTCGCGGACGCCCGATCGAGATTGCCCGTCGGCTCGTCGGCCAGCACGAACTCGGGTCGGTTCATCAGCGCGCGGGCAACCGCGACGCGCTGCTTCTGGCCGCCGGAAAGACTCGTCGATGGATAGTCGATCCTATCGGCAAGTCCCATCCGAACGAGAAGGTCGCGACCCCGCTCTCGCGCGGCGGCCGTCTCGCGCCCGTCGCGCACTGCGGTCGGAAAGATGACGTTCTCGAGCGCGGTGAAGTCTGGGAGAAGATTGTGAAACTGGAAGACGAACCCGATGTGCAGGTTGCGGAAGTCGGTCAGCTCCTGGTCGCTCGCGGTCGTGAGGTCTTCGCCGAGCATCCAGTGGCCTCCCGACGTCGGCTGCATCAGTGTGCCGAGGATGGTCAGGAGCGTGCTCTTGCCGGATCCCGATGGTCCCAGCAGCGCCGACATCTCGCCGCGCGCCATGGTGAGGTCGAGCCCCTTCAGGACCTGCGTCTCGGCGTCGCCTTCTCCGAATATCTTCCAGAGATCGCGCACCTGGAGAAGCGGTTCCGTCATTGGCCGATTGCCGTGACTGGGTCGACGCGCGAGGCGGCGCGCGCAGGCAGGATTGCGGCCAGCGTGGCACTGAGGACCGTCAGAAGGATGGCGACGCCATACGCGCCCTGTGCGATGTCGATCGGAAGGTTGCCCGGCTGGAAGGACTCCCTGGAGGGAAATGCGAGCAGCACGGCATATCCGATGCCAGCTCCCAGCAGCCCGCCAACGAGGCCGATCATGGCGCCCTGCATTACGAACACCACGACGACGAAGGAGCGCGGTGCGCCCATGGCGCGCATGATGCCGATCTCCGGCCGCCGGCGATACGTCGACAGCATCAGGGCCGACGCTACTCCGATGACGATTGTGATCAGCGCGAAGGATTTCAGCATCAGACCGGTCTGCGCCTGCGCCTTCAGCGCATCGAGAAGCTGCTGGGCGTTTTCGGTCCACGAGGTCGCCGCAAGGCCGGTCAACGCCTCGATCCGCATAGCCGTCGCGTCGGCCTGGTAAAGATCGTCGATCTTGATTTCGATGCGGGAGACACCCTGCGGCATGGCAAACAAGGTTCGCGCGGTGGCGAGGCTGACATAGGACTGGCGACGGTCCGCGCCGCCGGAGCCAGTCTCGTAGATACCCGAGACCACGAACGCCCTGTCGATGCCGGTGTCCGCCTGCAGGCGGACGGTCTGGCCAAGGCGGAAGTTCATATCGTCGGCTAGGCCCTTGCCGATTAGGATTTTGCCAACGCCAAGCTCGACGGTGCCTTGAACGAGATAGTTCTCCAGGTTGACGATTACGGAGACCTTGTCCGGCTCCAGGCCGGTGACGCTGACCTGCGCCGTTTGGGCGCCGCGGCGCAGGAACCCACCCCCTGTTATCTGCGGCGATATCGCCTTCACCCCAGGCAGGTTCTCGATGATTGGAATGAATGCTTCTGCACTCGAAAGCCGCGCGTCCCGGCTCGTATCTTTCTCCTGCACCAACATGACGATGCCAGGCACGTCGCCGAGCAGCAATGGCGGAGCAGTGGCCTCGGCTTCAATCGTCACATGCGACAGATCACCGGCTGTCCGGGCCAAGATAAATTCGGCCAGTCCGCCGATCAGCGCGCTCATGAAGATGAAGATGAACACGCCGACGGCGACACCGAACACCAGCAGCGACGTCTGGGCCTTGTTGGCGGTCAGGTAGCGAGCGGCAATCTTGAAGGCATAAAGCATAGCTACTGGCCAGTGCTGCGGACGGTCTGCCCGTCGGCAAGATCGCTCGCATCGGTGATCAGGCGGTCACCGGCTTTCAGCCCCTCGGTCACGATCAGTCGGTCGGCCGGCCAGTCGATGACCTTGACCGGCACGCGCTTGGCCTTTTCCCCTTCAACCACGAAGACCGATAGCTCGCTTCCGTTGGCGACGAGTGCTGCGCGCGGCGCCGATAAGGCCTCGTCACGTTGGTCAACGATGATGTTGGCGGTCACGGTCAGACCGATAGGCGCTGTCTGGGGCTCGGCGAACGAAATCCTGACCGCCAGCCCGCCCGTACCCGCATCGACGACAGGGGCGACGAAACTCACCTTTCCATCGTGCTTCCGGTCGCCGCCGGTCAGTTGCAGCACTGCTGGCATGTCGGTCTTGATCTGCATGGCATAAGATTCGTCGACATCCGTCTGCACCACCAGCTCACTCAGGTCACCGAGCGTGAAGAGCGTTGTGGTGAGGTCGACGACCTGTCCAGGCTCGACGCCCCGCGTGAGGATCGTGCCGGCGATCGGTGCGACGATACTGAACTTTGTCAGCTGGAACTGCGCCTGATCAACGAGTGCACGCAGCCGGCCGACCTCCTGCTCGGCGCGCTCCAAGGCGTTTCGCGCGTCGTCCAGGGTAACCCTGGAGACGGTGCCACCCAGTGCTTCAGCCCTCTCCACTGCTGCACGTGCCTGGTTCCGGGCTAGAACCTGCTGATCAAGAGCTGCGGTTGCCTGCCGTACCGCCGCCAGCTGGGAGGTGTCGTCCAGGTGTGCAAGCACGGCACCTTCTGAAACCGTGTCACCTTCTTCGGCAAGGGACGCTATCAGCGTCCCTGCCACGGTCGACTTTACTTCGACAGAACGGAGCGCGGCGATACGTCCGTTCACGGCGAGGACTCGTGTGACGGGACCGGGCGCGACGATCTCGACCGGAACCGCATTTACACCAGCCTGCCAGGGCTGGGCCAAAAAGAGCCAACCGCTAGCGCCACCCGCAGCCGCCAGCCCGATCCACAAGCCCCACCGGCGCCACGGCGAAGGTCTGGACCGTTTCGCGGATTTTTGGGGCGGAGCCACCAACGCAGTCGAGCCCGAAGGAACCAGCGCAGTCGAAGCTCCCTGGCTCTTCGGTTCATCGTTTAGATTTTGAGAGGTCGCGCTCAGTTCGATCTGCTGGTTTGACATCCTAGAGACTTTCGGAGACCCCGGAGCATCTTGGCAGCTCCGTCCTCGGCTACGTTGACGCTTCATCGCACCGTGGGTTAACGTATCACGTCAGCGATCGCGTTACGCGTCAGAAAGCTATTGGCAACGGTGCGCGAGTAAGATTGGTTGAAGGTGCGGACGCCAAACGAGAGCCGCAAATGGCCGATATGTCCGCGCAGATGCCAATTCTGGTCCGAGGCATTTTCTTCGAAGGATGGCGCCCGGCCGACACACCGGCACGAGATCGCACGAGGCAGAATTTCATCGACCGCGTCGCCTTTGAGATGCGGGATGACATGCCCAGCGATCCTGATAGCGCAATCACGGCCGTCTATGGTCTTCTGAGCCGCCATATCGACATCGGGGAGATCGACCAGGTTCGCAAGTCGATGAAGAAACCGCTGCGCGAACTTTGGCCTGAGACGTAAGCGACCCTGAGCAGCGTCTCCGACGAAATGTTGGGGCCGAAACCAGACTGTCGGTTCTGGGGAGCAACCAAGGCTGGTTGCCGTGGGGCGAAGGTTCGTGTTCGGGAGACGGGCCTCAGCGGGTGCGGCCAAAGGTGTAGGTGAGCCCGAGGCCGCCGGAGACCTGGTGCCGCGAGGCGGTGACGGGGCTGTCAGCGGCGCTGCCGAGGAGGTGCGAGTAGCCGAGCTTCGACGTCAGGGTCCATCGCTCGGTCAGCGCATAGTCGGCGCCGACGTCGAAGGCGATGTTCTTGAAGCCCGCATCGGCATCGTAGACCGCCAAGCCGGACGTAGCGGACTGCCCCGGAGTGACCGAGAAATAGGCGTCCATGTAATCGTCCGACGCATAGGCCGTGGACAGGTAGGCGCGGCCGGTCAACCTTTCTGTAATCTTGTCTTCCCACCCCGCGCCGAGCCGGATCGTGTGTCCGGTGTCAGTGTCGCCGGTGACCTGGGTGATAAAGGCCGCATCGACGTAGAAGGGCGCCATCCGCACCGCGACGAAACCGCCGACATTGACCCCCCCGTCGATGTCGCCGAGGCCGGTCAGGAGGTCGGCCTTGTCCTCGTCGCGGCCGAAGCTGTAGCCGACGACCGGACCGACATCGACGACGCCGAGCCGCAGCGCGGTGATGCGCACGTCGTCGATGCCCTTGAAGGTCACGCGCGGCGCGGCCAGCGGGTCGTAGCCGTCGCCGTAATATTTCGGGATGACAAGCGGGTAGCCGACAAAGACGTATTGGTCCGACCCCTCATAGGCCGGCGCGAAACCGGCGAAACCGCCGATGGTTAGGCCCCAGCGGCCTTCCGCGACCTGGTCGACGTCCATAACATCGTCGGCGGCGAAGGCCGTGCCGGACGAAAGGGTCGCCGCACCGACGAGGAAAAGAGCCTTCAAACTTGTCAACGCGTCGGATCCTTTCATCGAATTCGCAGCAATCATCGAGCCGCAGGAACTGTGTCGCACGGGGGCCGAAATCGAAGCGGATGTCAATTCACGATCGCGTCGGCCTGACGAGTAGGCAATGTCGACAAAACGGCCACAATTCTTTTCTGCCGCGTGATCCCTCAGTCCACTTCCCACAACCCGAACCCTCTTGCGGGATAGGTCCGCAGGACTGAATCCCCTGGTGACACGCAGAGCCGTCGCGGCACTTGCTTCGGACGGCTGGACCAAATCGCGTTGGCAATGAGCGTGCAGTACCCAAAAGCAGCTGCTATGTAGCTATCGTGCCCACCGCGAAGCCGTCAAGCATAGCCGGTGCCTCGGCCACCTTGCCCTGCTGGCGCAGCGCCGAGGCGTGGCGGTCGCCGCTGTAAGTTACGACAGCCCGCACTTCGTCTAACGGCCCTGCGGTACCCCGAAGGTCGCACTCCGACAGTGACTAAGCCTCGATCATCATTGCAAATTCTATCTCCGGCAGAGGCGGGCTCGATGACGTCCGCTTTTAGGAGTTTACGAAGAGTCGCTGGACGGCAGGAATGGATGCGCAAAGCTGCCGCCAACGCAAACCCGAGCGACGATAAGCAGTAAGCGGAAATCGATTTCCGCTTTGCGCCCCCATTCCGGCCATTCAGGCAAACGTTGCCTTCACTCGAAAGCGGCCATTCCGGCAGAACCGCCTGGAGTGGCCGCTTCGCGCCCCCATTGTCGCCGTTCCGCGTACGTTTTGACTGTCCTGAAAGCTGCCGTCAGGCTCGAGAGTTCACCCCCCTCACCGTACAGCTTTAACCACCTGCTCGCAGAGTACATTACCTGCTATCGACCATTGCTCGTCACCGATGCCGCGATCCAGCACGCTAGTGTGACAAATTTCACAGCGGTCGCGTGGCTAGGTAGCTGGCGCGTCGGTCGCTTGTTCTTTCTGATGATTTTTGCAGGTTCCAGCGCAAGTCCTAAGATTGGCTGGCGGTCGAGTGGACTGTATGATCTCTGCGCAATTGACCGTCGGCGGAGTCATGGCAGTTTATATTTCCCGCGCCCTCGTCGTAGACGAAAAGACCTACACTGAAGAAGAGCTGCTTCAGGTGGGAACGGTATTCGTCATCCTGGCGGAACCGGGTGCAGGCAAGACCGAGCTGCTTAAGGCGCTTGCTGGGCTGCTCCAGGCAAACCGGACGCGTGCCAGCATCTTCCAGAACAAGCCGGGACTCGCTGGAACCGGCCCGCTCGTTATCGACGCGATGGACGAGGTCGCGCGGATCGACACCGTCGCGACCGACAAGATCGTCGCGATGGCGAGCGAGACACCGGCGGCGACGGTCGTGTTCGCGAGCCGGTCGGCGGAATGGGACCGCAGCCGCACGGCGTATGTCGAGCAGTGCTACGGGACGAAGCCCGTGGTCGTGCATCTGCAGCCCTTCAACGAGGACGAGCAGCGCCAGCTTTTCGAGAGCAAATTTCCCGGCGAGGATTTCGATTCCTTCGCTGCGGAGGTTCATCAGTTTGGGATTGGTCCGTTGCTTGGCAATCCACAGTTTCTGATCCTGTTCGGCGAGGCCTACATCGAGAGCGAGCGCGTCTTCACGTCGAAGGCGAAGATTTTCTCGGATGCAATACGTCGTCTCGCGCACGAGGCGAATACCGAACGGCCAAAGCCGAAATTGAAGCCGCCGCTTGACGCCATCATCGTAGTTGCAGGCGAGATGTTCGCCAAGCTCCTCTTGTCCGGCGCGGCGGGCATCGCCACGGTTGAGAGTCTAAGCGACCGCGATTTTCCCTACATCAACGGCCTGTTGCGCGACGCATCGAACGCGCCCTTCCTGATCGACACGCGGTTGCTGAAGCCCTCGGACGATCCGGACGAGCACGAAGCTGTCCACCGGATCGTCGCCGAATATTGTGCGGCGTCATATCTTGCGGGTCGGATCGAAGATCCGAGGGACCGTCTCTCCTTGGAACGGGTCCTTGCCGTTGTCGCACCGAATGGCGTAACCCGCGACGAATTGCGTGGCATGGTCGGCTGGATGGCCGCGCTGGGACACCAGCCGCTACAGTTGCGCCTGATCGAGCTTGATCCCTATGCGGTGCTGGCGAACGGCGATCCAAGCCAACTGACGACGGCGGCGAAGCGCGCTCTGCTGTTGGCCTTGGACAAACTCGCGGATTTGGAGCCGCTCTTCCGTCGCAGCGACACGTGGAGACGCTTCAACGTCGGTCAGTTTTTCACGTCGGACATCCTAGATTCGGTTCGCGCGATCCTGAGGAAACCGGGGCAGTTTCGCAGGCTTGTCCTGGAACTGCTGATCGACACAGACGCGTCGGCAAGTCTGTTGCCGGAACTGTCGGTATTGGTCCGCAATGGGGCGACCGACAGCGATACCCGGAAGTGGGTCGGCGAGGTCCTGCTGGCCGCCGGCACCTTTAATCCTGCGGTCGAGTTTGATCCTCTGGTCGCGGAAGGCTCGGCGACCTCGCTTGAGATCGTGGCGCGATGGGTCACCAAGCGCGGCGTTGTATCGGTCGGCGCGGCCAAGGTTGCAGACCTTCTGGACAAGCTCTCGGTGCTGTACGGCACGCCAAACCGCAGGTATCGTGACGGGACGTCTCGCTATTTCATCGACCGCCTAGTGCGGTCTTTCACGCTCGCCGAAGTGACGAGCTTCCTCGATGCCCTTACGACAGGCTTCGTCTGCACCTGTACGCCCAAGCACGCCTATGCGTGTACGTGCCGGTACGGAAAAAGCAAAATCCTCGGTCGGCTTCTTGATCGGTATTTCGAGCTTGCGGAAGCAGGACCACACGACCCGGCTCGCATCTGGCAGTGGATCAGATCGCTCCATTTCCAGGGCAACGCGTCGACCGAGCGTAGCGCGTCGGTCAAGCATCTCGTCGCCAATGACGAGCTTAGGCGCGACCTTCAGCGGCGTGCCGTCGAGGGCTTACGCGGTGAGCAGGCGCAGAACTCGGTTATCGAGCTATATTCGAGCCACGCGCACTCTGGCCTGCATATGCATGTCGGCGACCCGGACGCGCTCAGCCAGTACGCTCTTGACCACAACATGGTGGATGTTTGGGGATCGCTTCTTTCCGGCCATAACTTCTGGGCCAAGGAGAAAGGGCCGAACGTGCTCCGGGCGACGCAGCGGGCGCAAAGCCAGTTCTCGCCCGATTTCATGCGACTGTGGGCAAGACGAGAGCGGGCCCGACGCGGATACTGGCGCGACGAGCGTCGCGTGACCCACATACGCGGCCGGAGAAAACGGGAGGAGAAGGAAGCGGCGGTCAAGGCCAACAACCGGGCCCATCTTCGCGCCAACCTCGCGGAAATCGAGGCGGGACGCCACGGATGGTGGCTCACGAAATTTGCCCGCGCTTACCTCTATCACCCGGATGAACTGGAGGGCATGGTCGACAATCCGGAAACGCCGCTTCGCGCGCTCCGAAACTGTATGCCTTTTGTCGAGCCGCATATTCCCACTGTCGAACAGCTGGGCCAGCGCAAGAGCACCAACATTGCCGAGATTTTGCTCGCGGCCCTGATTGTACTGTATCGCGACGGTGTCGACCTGACGATTCTCGATCCGCGCATACTGGCGGCGGCGAAGACCGAAGCAACATCGTCCTACCCTGTGTTCAAAGACAGCGAGGCCGACGGCGAAGCGTTCGAGGCGGCGCTCGAGGCGGCGCTGTTCAAGGATCCGGGATCGGTGGAAACGTTCTTACGCGCCTACATCGAGCCGCAGCTGGCCGAGCCCGAGAACGCGCCGCAGCATGTCTATTGGCTAAACAACAAGCCCGCCTTCCACAATTTGCGTGAAACGCTGCCGATGGAATGGCTGGAGCGTTTTCCGCAGATGCCCCATGAGTCGATGCGGCAGCTGTTCGGCATGGCGTCGAAGTACGGGCGGCGAGAAGATCTGATCGCGCTCATCGATCGGCGTTGCGGCGATCTTCTGGTCGATAGCGGCAAGGAAACAGAGGAGGACAAGCGCGCACGCGGTCGCCGAAATTTCTGGCAGCTCAATGCCGTGCTTTATCGGACGCCCGGTCATGACGCCGCGTGGCAGGAACTCAAGACTGATCCGCAGGCAATCTTTGGTTTCGAAAGCCGCCTAGGTCGAATGTACGAGCGGGAAGACGACGACCATCCGCCGATCACGGCGGAGACCATCTACAAGGTCATGGATGCGTTTGTCCCGGTTTGGCCGAAGGTTCATCTGCCCAGTAGCTGGGGCACTGGCGATCCCGAAGACCAGAGCGCTTATCGTTTCCTACGCGATTGCATCTGGAGGATCGCGGAAGATGCGCCGGAACGCAGGATCGAGGTGCTCGACCGCATGCTTCCCGATGCGCGTTTTGCGGATTATCACGAGGCGATGCTGACGATGCGGGCAGAAGCCCAGCGCAAACTCGCGCTTCAGGATTTCAGGGCGCCGCGTCCGTTGGAGATTAACAAGATGCTCGAAGAAAACGACGTGGCGTCGGTCGAGGACCTTCGGGCCTTGATGGTCGAGCAGTTGGAAGAGCTGCAGCGTTGGCTTAACGGCTCGGAGACCGACCCGCTCGATTCCTTCTATTACGGCGAAAAGCGCGTCGATGAAAACACCGCGCGCAACAGGATCGTAGATCAACTGCAAGGGCAGATGAAGGCGCTTGGCTTGTCGACCGTGATCGAGCGTCACATGGCGGGCGGCAATCGCTGCGACATCACTGCGTCCGCCATTTTGGAAGGACGCAATCGCCTTCTCGTGACGGAGGTGAAGGGCCAGTGGAACGACGAACTATACTCGGCTGCCGCCGCACAGTTGGATCAGCGATACGCGATTCACCCCGACGCTGCGCGTCAGGGCGTCTACCTCGCACTGTGGTTTGGCAACGGCGAAAAGGTCAACGGTCTGGTTGATGCGAGCGTCACATCGGCCGGCGAACTGAAGGCTCGCATTCTCGATAAAATGACGGATGAGCTGAAGGCGCGGGTTGACGTGGTTGTGCTCGACCTGTCGCGGCCGCCAAACCTGCCGAAGCCAACTAAGAAGACGTCTGCGAAGAAGGCCGCGACCAAAACCTAAGCCAGTCGCTAGGGCGAACCCAAGCCCTTGCCAGGTGAGAAGATCAAGGCAAGGATGCCCGTCTCATTTGTGGCATCGCGCTCGTCAAGTCACGCGTTGTTTCCTGAAGGCAAGCGGACAACTATTTCCCAGGTTCCCATCCCACGCCCTTGGTCGTGCACTAGCGTACATCGCGCTGTGGTGAGCGGCTGCTATCCCAGCTCCGCGTACAGAAGCGCGCCCTCCGTAAACGGACCCGCAGAGGGCATAAGAGGTGATTTCCCAGCCGCAGCGTACTGGGTGAATGCGAACGGTTGTTGGAGTGGATTATGACGGCAACCAGATGAGGTTTCACTCCATTGTGCCGAGCGGATGTGGACCAACGTCCTCGCCTCGATTCTTCGTTCTTACGACCACTGGAGGCTAGGTTGTCCCAGGATGTGAAAAGCGTAGCCGATCAAGATCTTTCAGGTATTTCGGAAGCGCTCGCCGACCGCTATCGTACCGCCGTCGAAGGCGGAACCCATTGGCTGACCTATCACCTCCACAAAGGCCGCGTCACGGAGTTTGGCGAAGCCCTCATCCAAGCTTTGGCTTCTTGCGAGTCTCGTATGCCTGGTTTGGGCGAGCGTCTGGTCGATGACCTAGTCGATACGGGATATACCCCTGCGGCGCAGGACCCCGCGGCGTGGAGAGCGGGCTTCCAGCAACTGCTGCAGAAATTCGCCGAAATCCTGGTGCTTAGGGTGCTGCTCGAAGCGCGTTGGCCGGCGGGCGCACAATTTCGGCATGAACCAGCCAACCCCAGCACCGGTCGCCGGCCAGAACTCGCCGTTGAACTCCAAGAGCGTGTATATCTATTCGAGGTGAAATGCCCATCCCTCGTCGACCATCAGGCGGCAAGAGGTGCGAATGCGCGACAGATCCCCGCCCGCTCCGCCCTGGGGGATGCCCTTCGCGCCAACCCGGACCCCAACGATCCCGTCACGTGGCCCCGTGACAACGTCCTGAAGGATTTTCTCGAAAGCGCGCAAGGCAAGTTCTCCGGGTTTTCCGCGAAGGAGACGATTGGTGTGCTCGTCGTTTTCTGGGACGCCTATGTGTATGAACCCATTTCGGCGCTAACCTACTCGCGATCAGGTCTGCTGACTGGGCACTCCTTTCATCAGGTAAATGGTGTGCGGGTCCCGTTCGATGCCGTCGACGGGGTGATCATCATGAATCATCTCGCAGTGCTCCATGCCGGCGCGCAAGAGCAGGGTCACGCGCATAGGCGGGGCTATTTTCGGCTCGATCATGTTGATGGAGGCCTGCCGAACGTCTGGTGTCAGAATATCGGCGGTACGCAGCTCGATGCATTCCTGATGGAAGCGCTCGACGCCATTCCCGTTGAGGACGCGGAGCCGGTAGAGTATCAGCCTCACGAGTTCATTATGTGGATCAACCTACCCGATTAATCGGCGGATTTCCCGAGCGCCATAAGCTTTCACCAGCCGAGTACTAAGAGACGCCTGTACCGTAGTCGCGCTCCAACCCATGTCGCGAACGCCTGCAATGGGGCCGTTGAGCGAACGTCGGCTTCCTCGGTTTCCCGGCCAGAACCGGACAGTCAGCAGACGGCCCCAAAGCGTTGGGCGAGCAGTTCCGGCGCTCCTCTGACCAATCAAGGCCGAGGAGAGTTCACATGGGTCAATCTCAATACGACAATGCGAGCCGGGAGTGTTCAGCTGGAACGCTGGCAAATAGAACGGAGCGAAGCGTCCGCTCACACAGAAGCAAATTTGTGCCGCCCGCTTCTCGCTCGATCGCGAGGATCGCGTTCGTCACCGCGCCCCGTGCTGGGCGCGACTGCCGCTGCCGCCTTGTTCTGATTTGTGATATGCGGCCGAATGGATTGGGTGTCTTGCCTCGTGAGATCGGATCGCCAGCGTTTAGCCAAGCCAGGTCGCACGACGGATTAGCAGGATCAGCGTTCCTTGCGGTCGGACAAGGCAATATCGCATCTGCAGGCTGCCGAGTTTCCTGACTTCACGACACGCAAACTCAACGGAAGAAATTGCCGTTGATGATCAGCTGACGGGTATTCTTGATCCCATCCAAAGCTCGATCAATTGTGTCTTCCGCTTCTCGCAACTCGCGCGCTATTTGCAGCAGCCTGTTCCTGGCGGAGACATCGTCGAATATCAGGACGGTCTCAAGGCGCGCTGCTTCTTCGATAGCATCCCTTGCCCGCAGTGCGATTGTGGCCAAGGAGTTCAAGGAACTATGGTCGATCTTTCCGACCGCCTGATATCGGTGTGCCATCGCAGCTAATTTCTTGGCATCGGCCTGAAGCTCTGCGCGTTTCTGCAGGAGCGGAGTTAGGATTTCGTCCATTTCTCGCCGACCCGCTGGGAGTCGAGCTCCACCGACACTCTCCCTTGTCCGCTGCAGGCTGCGTGATTGGTCCATGTTTCTGAAAGATGCGCTCCACGCCAACGTCCTGCTTGCCCTACTGGCGAGTTTTCTAATCCACGATCGTATGGAAAATCTGTGCATTGACGTAACGCCGCTCTGGTCACGGATTTGCAGTCATGCCTGATGAGCCACAAGATGCAACCCTTGCGGGGCTGTCTATGGTCGTGAGCGTAGAAGCGATTTATTGTCCTCCGATGCGCTACCAGGCGATCTATTTATTCTGCGATTGAGCGGCGGTATACTGCCTGTGGGAGGGTATTGCATGGCTCAGCAGGCGTTGGAGGCGGTCAGGTCAACGCTGGTCCCCTTTCCGCTGAAGTCGCGAGCAGTCGATGTTCGACGTGCTGCGGCGCTTCTCACGGATGAATCCCTTTCGGAAAATGCGAAGACTAACTATTGGGCGCGGATAACGGATCGGCTCGCGCGCCAACTTGGCGACCATGGCTTCGATCCAATCGTGATTGCGATGGAACTTTGCGATTTCGAGGATGCCGTGGATGACGAGATTGCAAGACGACACCTTGGATCTTGGCCTCACTGACCGTATGAACATATCAATCCTGGGCGCCTGATCTCGTGCCGATGACCTCATCAAGGGCCAAATGCTGTAGTTGTTGGGTGGGGCTTTTTTTGGATGGCGCGCGTTGGTGATCTCGAAGCGATTGCGACATCCGCACCACGAGCGATGCACATGACTACCGGAGATCAGGCTGCACGAAGGATCATCCAGATGGCCATGGCGCATGGCTTGGTCGATGATTTGATGCAAGAGTTTTCGAGCCAGTCCGACTTGCTCGATCTGGTCAATCGTCTGCTGCTGAGTGATGTAATCGACACCAGTGAAGCGATCGACTTCATTCAGTTGCTCGTCAAGACAGATACTGCGGTCGCGTCATAGAGGCTGCCGCCTGCCGACAGCCACTCAATTGTTTGTTCGCCGCGGTCGTGTCCGTTGGTGATCACGCTTGCAGCCGCGCAATTCCGGCTCTGCACTTCGTAACCTGGCCTGAGAATATCGAAGCCCCCGACGACGTCGGCATGTCGTTGAACTGTGCTGGTCGGATGAGCATTGCGATGGCAGTAGCTGTAGCTGCATCGAGCTTGCCCAGGCGTCGCCACGCCGAATGGCAGCTATTCCCCTCGTGTCACCAAAAGGCGACCGTCCAGAATCGGCCCCCTATGCGACGGAAATTGATTTCCGCCCGGTTGGTGAGCGGCTCGCTTCGGACTTCGTCATTGGGGTGGATTGCGGACCGGCAGGTCCTGGGCGGCTGCACTTGAAAAGCGGCCCTTTATTCGCCCGACGATCTTCGACGGTCAATCGGAGCGCAACCTGGCCTGGCGGGCCTGCTTGCCTTCCTCTGGTCGATGAAGAGCGGACAGCTCGAGGATCTCGACGGAGCGGCGGAGCGCGTTCTCCACCAAGGCAGTGATGCGCCGCTGCCCGGGCCGGAACGTCATCCCGGAAGCAGGCGTTGAGCACGAAAAGGAACGACCATGGGAATGACGACCGACAGGAAGTTCGACTGGATCGCGGCGCTTACGGCCTGACGCCATTCACGTCGGCCGATAGATCTTTCGGCGATAAGCTTGTCGGGCGGCACCTGAAGAATTTATGGCTCGCCGCGGCAAAGCCGAGCTCGTTTCACAGCGGTCATTCGTAGGTGCTGCTAGCAGCCTGAGGCCGTTGAGGATCACGATGACGGTGCCCCCCTCATGGCCTATCACAGCTAGCGGAAGGGGGAGCTCGAAGAACAAGCCGCCAATGACCAGCACCGCCATAGCGAGCATTGCGAAGACGAGGTTCTGGCGGATGATCCGAGCGGTTCGTTTTGCGAGGTTCCGGGCGTCGGCGAGCTGTCGCATGTCTTCCGACAAAAGGGCGACATCGGCCGCCTGAAGGGCAACGTCCGACCCTGCGGCCCCCATTGCAATGCCGACATCGGCGCGGGCAAGCGCGGCCGCGTCGTTCACACCGTCGCCGACGAACGCGACCTTGCCCGTCGTGGCAAGCTCCCCGACCATGCGAACCTTGTCCTCTGGCAGCATGTCGGCGTGGATCTGGTCCGACCGCAGGCCGAGTTCCGCGCCGATCCTCTCGGCGACCGGGCGGCGGTCGCCCGTCATCATCACGATCCGGCGCACGCCGCCCATTATCAGGGCCACGAGAGCTTCCGAGGATGTGGCGCGCGCCTCGTCGGCAACTGTTACGGCGCCGACCACGGTCGAATCCTTGCCTAAGTAGATGACGGTCTGGCTGTCCTGCGCCAGCTCGGCCAGCGCGGGATGGTCGATGGATGCACCCATTTGCGCGGCCAGTCGGTGATTGCCAGCCCACAGCTGACCTTTTAGGTGCTCGCCGACGATTCCTGCGCTTGGCCGTGTTACGACTTTTTCCACCTGCGCGGGTGCGATGGAACGCCGCGCCGCCTCCTGCCGGATGGCGGCCGCGCTGTGGTGCTCGGAATGCGCCTCCAGGCCAGACAGTAAGCGCAGGAACTCTTCCTCGTCGCCGTCGAGGGCGACGACGCGGTTCACCACGGCCTTGCCGGTAGTCAACGTGCCGGTCTTGTCGAAAGCGAAGGTGTCGACGGCGGCCAGCGTCTCCAGAGCCGCGCCGCCCTTGAAGAGCACACCGCGGCGGGCAGCAGCCGAGAGCGCCGACAGGATCGCTGCCGGAACCGAAATCACGATGGCGCAGGGGCTGGCGGCGACCAGCAGCGTGGCCGCGCGATAGAGCGAATCCTCCCAGTCGCGGCCCAGCCAGTAGAAGGCGGCGAAGGACAGCGCAGCGCCGGCCATAACGGCGACCGTGTAGCGCTGGCCGAACCAGGCGCTGAACTGTTCCGACGGTGCCTTGGCGGCCTGCGCCTCGGTGACGAGCTGGATCATCCGCGCGACAGTGCTTTCGGCGACCGGCTTGGTGACCGTCACGTCCAGCACGCCGTCCAGGTTGACCGTGGCCTCGAAGACCTGCCCGCCAGGCTCCTTGCTGACGGGAATCGACTCGCCGGTGATGCTGGCTTCGTCGAGTGCGCCGTGACCGTGGGCGATCACACCGTCCGCCGGAACGCGCGCACCGGGGCGCAGGACGACGACGTCGCCGACGGCGAGCTCAGCCGCAGGGACTTCCCGCACCGAACCGTCGGGGCTTTTCAGGAACGCCGTCTCCGGTCTCAACGCCATCAAGGATTCGATGGCGCGCCTGGCGCGACCGAGCGCGCGATCCTCCAGCGTCGTGGAGACGCTGAACAACGTCAGCAGCACGGCACCCTCGAAGGGCGCGCCCACCGCGGCGGCCGCGACCGCCGCCACCACCATCAGGAGGTCAATGTCGAGGATATGCTCTTGCCACAAGGCTTCGATGGCCCGCCACATGGCTGGAAGCCCGCCGGCGAGATATACTAAACTCAATCCTGCAAGGGAAAGCCGATCAGCGACAACCCCTTCGAGCAGCCACCTGCCGGAAATGCCCATCAGCATGCCGAGGACCGTCAATCCCGTCAGGATAACGGGAGTATCCAGTCCCATCCGCCATTTCATCTTCATCAACGCTCGCCAGTTTTGCGCCAACAGCCGCTTTGTGCTGGGGGCGAGGAGAGTAAGGATTAAGCTCAGTTAACGCGGCCCGAAAAGATGCGGTAGCACCAATCAGCATGAGCGCTTTGCGATCAGGGCCTTCGGCCTCGCCGTGCTACCCTCGCAAACGTCGATTAAGGTCCGGGAATTTTTCCGAATTGTCATCTCGACCAAGGCTCCGGCGTTGCTTGGTGGCTAATGTTGCCGAACCATCTATCGTTTGGAGTGTGTTCCGATCGTCGGCCGGGGCAGTTACAGCGGGATTCCAAGCGCTGAGCAGCGAACGTAGAGTGGAGGAACTTCGGCTTTTGAATTGGCGAAGTGCACCAGCCGGAAGTTTCTGAGCTGCCCGCCATCGTAGGTGTAGGTAACGACGAACGGCCTGTTGTCAGGGTATCTGGGATAGTCTGGAAAGTCCGACCTGACCCTGACCCATCCGCACACCGTCATCGTGCCCGATGACGAGACCGCAGCACGAACCGTCGAGAACAGCGCATCGGAAACGTTCAGGCCGACGAGAAGGTCATCCCTGATCCGTCGCTTCTGAGTGTCGGTCAGATCATGGATCGAATGAGACTCTGCCGAGGTGGTCATCTGCGTCACGCATCCGCCGAGCAGGGCAAGCAATCCGCAGACGAGAAGATTGGGAAGGCGCATTTTCTTCAATCACTTTCCAAGAACGGTCGGCTTCTTAGAACGTTATCATGACTAAGCTGAATATGACCGCCTGAACGCGGACTGTCAGTGTCATCCGGACGTGCTCGCTGCCGCTTCTCGGCCCATACTGTGCCTTACGCAGAAATCCGCTTCCGACGGAGGACACGATGAACAGCATTGGCCGCTTTATCCTCTGGATATTTCTGGCACCGGGCGATTGGGTGTCGGATAGGGTCGGCGTGACCGCTGACCAGAACCGGGACCTGATGCGGATGCTTGTCAATTCGCTGTTCTGGATCCTGGTGGCAGTTTTTGGGTTGGCGATCTGGACCTCCGGACTGCCGATCTACCAGTGAATGCAAGTACGGTGTGATGCTGAACCTTTGGGGCGCGCGCGGCAGTTCGTTCATCCGACCGCGCCGTGACTCGCCTGCCAGGTTGAGCGTGTTCGGAGGATGCGCATGGACCGTCTGGAATGCGACCGCATGTTCGTTGCCGTCATCGAAGCGGAGAGCTTCGTCGGCGCATCGCAGAAGCTGGGAACCTCGGCCACACAGGCATCAAAGCTGGTCTCACGCCTGGAGAACGACCTCGGCGTACGGCTTCTGAACAGGACAACGAGGTCGGTTTCTCCCACAGAAGCCGGACAGGCTTACTACGAGCGCTTGCGGCCGCTGCTCGAGGAACTCGAAACGCTCGATCTTGAGATCCGCAACATTTCCCAAAAGCCGCGCGGACGCCTGCGGATGACGGCACCGCTGACCTTCGGCGTGCTCGAACTCGTGCCTGCACTCAATGCCTTCGCGATCCGCTTTCCGGAAATAGAACTCGATGTCAGCTTCTCAGACCGGGTTGTCAGCCTCGTGGAAGAGGGGTTCGATCTCGCCGTGCGGGTCGGCAGGCCGCGCGGCTCGAGCCTGATGATGCGAAAACTGCTGGAAGTGCGGATCGTTGTCGTCGCGTCGCCAGCCTATCTGGAAAGACATGCTGAACCGATGGCTCCCGCCGACCTGTCGGACCATTCCTGCATCATCGACACCAATTTCCGCGAACCCAACAAATGGCCTTTTCGTGGTGAAGCTAAGGGCGAGACGACGTTCGTCGCAGTCAATGGCCGAATCCGGTATTCCAACGGAGAAGCCTGTCTGGCTGCGGCGGAAGCCGGCCTGGGTCTTGCATGCGTGCCGGAGTTCGTGGCCAATGCCGCGATGCGTGAAGGACGGGTAGTGCGGCTGCTTCAGGAATTCGCGACGGATCCCTACGACGTGCACGTGCTCTATCCTCACAAGCTCCATCTCGCCGCGAAAGTGCGGCTGCTGGTAGAATTCCTGGCGGAGCGATACGCAGACCGACCAAGGTGATTGCTGCCGAAATGGACGCAATCACATCCCGGTTGCGCGGATTATCTTCCGACGGTCGATAGGCCATCTTCTTCGAGAGGACGCGATGCAGCGTCGCCAACAAGGAGAAGCAAGATGGATATCTCGATCATCGGAACGGGCAACATGGCCAAGGGGTTCGCTGGCGTATTTGCCAAGGCCGGACATCAGGTGACTGTGATCGGTCGCGACAAGGCGAAGGCGCAGGCCGTTGCAGATGAAGTCGGCCACGGGGCAAAGGGCGACGCGTTTGATGCGGCCGGAAACTCGAGCGACGTGACGTTCCTCGCCGTACCGTATGACGCTGCGGTTGAGATCGTCGGTGCGGGCGGCTTCGATGGCCGGATCGTCGTCGACGTCACGAACCCGATGAAAGCGGACTTCTCGGGGCTCGCCATCGGCCACTCCACCAGCGCCGCCGAAGAGATCCAGAATAAGGCACCGGGCGCGAAGGTCGTGAAAGCTTTCAACACCGTATTCGCCTCCGTGCTGGCCAACGGCGGCAAGACCTCAGGCAAGGACACGACCGTGTTCGTCGCCGGCGACGATGAAGACGCGCGCAAGCAGGTCGCTTCACTGGCCAAGAGCGCGGGCTTCTCGACCATCGAAACCGGAGGCCTCGCCAGCGCCCGCCTGCTGGAGCCTGTCGCAGCGCTGAACATCGCGCTCGGATACGGGCTCGGCCACGGAACCGACATCGCCCCTGCCTGGCAGGGCATTTCCTGAACGACAGCGGCGGCCGCGTGCCAGACGCGCGGTCGCCCACTTTCCGGGAGAAGGACAATGACAAACGCGACGGACTATTTCGACATGAGCGCCGCTCCGATGAGGATCGGCAGGGTCACTCTCAAGGTACTCGACCTAGACAAGGTCTCGGACTTCTACCAACACGTCATGGGCCTGATCGTCCTTGCAAAGGAAGGCCGTCGTGTCGTTCTGGGAAACGGGAGCGCCCCGCTGCTCGTGCTCGAAGAAGCTTCGGGCGCCGCGCCTTCGGACAGGCATCAGGCCGGCCTTTTCCACACCGCATTCCTGCTCCCCACGCGCGCCGATCTAGCACGGTGGCTTCGGCATGTCGCCGATGCCCGCGTGCCCTTGCAGGGCGCATCTGACCACATCGTCAGCGAAGCGCTCTATCTGGCCGACCCTGAAGGCAATGGCATTGAAGTCTACATCGACCGCCCCGTGCCCGCATGGCTTGATGCCAAGGGCGAAATCCAGATGACCACCGATCCTCTCGATGTGCAGGATCTCCTTGCTGCGGGCGTTGGAACAGCCTGGAATGGGTTCCCCGAGAACGGCAGCATCGGCCACGTCCATATGCGCGTCGGCGATACGGCTGAAGCAGACCGCTTCTATCGTGACGTGCTGGGCTTCAAGGTGACGGTCGACTATCCCGGCGCAAGCTTTTACGGCAGCGGCGGCTACCATCACCAGTTCGCCGGAAACATCTGGAGCAGCCGCGGCGCTTCCCCACGAGCCGACGGAGCCGCAGGCCTGGACGCCGTCGAGATCATCGTCCGCGAGGCTACGGAAATGGACGCTGTCGCGGCGCGGGCGAAAGCCGCGGGGTTGAAGTCGGAATTAGATGACGACGGCACTACGACGCTGCGCGACCCGTGGGGTACGTCGATCAAGCTAAGGACCTGAGGAGACAATCATGCTCGTGAACGGAAAATGGACCGAAGACTGGCAGCCAGTACAGGCCAAGGACTCAAAAGGTGGCTTTGTCCGCCAAGTGTCCAGCTTTCGTAACTGGATCACGCCCGACGGCAGCGCTGGGCCAACCGGTGGCGATGGTTTCGAGGCCGAGCCGGGCCGCTACCATCTCTATGTCGCCTATATCTGTCCCTGGGCATCTCGCACCTTGGCTGCACGCAAGCTGAAGAAGCTCGACGGCTTGGTGTCGGTGTCCGCGGTGGAGCCGGCCTTGACCGATCAGGGCTGGCGCTTCGGCGACTATCCCGGCTCGAGCCGCGACGATCTTAACGGCGCCGTCTACATGCACGAGCTCTACAGCCGCGCCGACGGCGACTTCACGGGCCGCGCCACGGTGCCTGTCCTGTGGGACAAGAAGCGAAAGACGATCGTGAACAACGAATCCGCAGACATCGTGCGGATGTTCAACTCAGGATTCGGCACGCTGGCGGACACTACAGTCGACCTTTACCCGGAAGCCCTCCGTCCAGAGATAGACGCGCTCAACGAGCGCATCTATGCGGCGCTGAACAACGGCGTTTATCGAGCAGGTTTCGCGACGACGCAGATCGCATACGACGAGGCCTATGTCGGCGTGTTCGACATGCTCGACGAGCTCGAGGCTCGCCTGGCTGAGGGACCATTTCTGCTCGGCGCGCCGTTCACGGAGGCCGACATCCGCCTGTTCGTGACGCTCGTGCGCTTCGATGCCGCCTATTACGGCCTCTTCAAGTGCAACAGGCGGCGGCTGGCCGACTATTCGAACCTCGCCAGGTATCTCAAGCGCGTCCTTGACATCCCGGGTATCCGCGACACCGTGAACATCGACCACATCAAGAAGGGCTACTACTCGATAAAGGCGCTCAATCCGAATGGTATCGTGCCGAAGGGGCCTGATCTCTTGTATCTGGGCCTTTGATGTTCCGCGTCACACGGGCCGCGTCGTCACGGACGACATGGTGGACTGGCGGGCCGCCGCGTGTCGCGACCTAGCGCGTGATATCCAGAGCGTCGATCGGCGCGGTCGGTAGCTGGGCCGTAGCGATTCTTCAGCGATGCAGTTGGGCCACCCGCGCTCAAGGCACTCGATCATTTGCAACAATGCCGCCTTCTCCCTCAAGACGTGCAATCTGGCGGGCTTCCGCTGCGGTGAACTTCAGCCGTACGCCGATGCCGCCGCCATTCTCCGTGATGAACACGGCTCCAAGCTCCTCAAGAGCGGCCTGCAGGGCCTCGATATCGCGGTCGTTCGGGTTGTCGACCTTGCGCTCGAAGTCACGGATTGCGTCTTCAAACACTCCCGAACGAAGGCTGAGCTTGGCCCGGGTGATTTCCACCAGGGCGCGGGCGGCTCGGCATTGCGAACCTGTAATCATGAACTTTCTCCTCGAAGGTCCAGCGAAGCTGCGATAGTTGCGCCCTCGCGCAGTCGGAGCAAGGGCAAGCCTTTCGGCCACCCGGGTCCAGAATCCATTTCAGTCGGAGACAACCCCGTTGGCGGGCTCGGCGCCGCGAGCGCCGTAGCGGGGAAGTGACCACCCCCAGTGCAGTGCACCGAAGCGGATAGCAGCCGCTGCCGAGAACCCGGCGATCACCGCGATTTCCCGTCCGGCACCTCCCTCGTGAAGCAGGACGAACGTGGAGGCACCTGCGAGAGCCGCGGAGGCATAGACCTCCCGACTGAGAATTCCAGGGCTCTCGCCGCTGAGGACGTCCCTGACCACGCCGCCGAACGTGGCCGTCACGATGCCCATCGCCACCGCGGCCACAGGTCCCCCGGCCATAGCCAGGGTCCTGTCGGCTCCAAGGACTGCGAAGAGAGCCAGGCCAACAGCATCGAACCGCAACAAGAGGGCCTCCCGTGACTGCGGGATATGCGCCAGGAAGAAAACGGCGGACGACACGGCCACACAGGCGAGCAGGTATTCCGGGCTGGTGATCCAGAACACGGGCGTGGCGCCGAGGACCGTGTCCCTGATCGTCCCGCCCCCGATACCCGTGGCCGTGCCAAGGAGGATAAAGCCGAACAGATCCATCCGCTTGCGCGCCGCGGCCAGCGAGCCAGTGGTCGCGAAGACAACCACTCCGAACCAGTCGAGGAAGGTCATTGCCTGGTCGATCATGACAGTCCTCCCAGCTCGGCAGCGCCGCCGGACCCCATGACAATGATGGCGGACCCGGATCGCACGTTTTCGTGCAGATGAATGACATCCTGGTGCAGGAGGCGAACGCAGCCCGAGGATATCGCCTTGCCGATTGTCCACGCCTCAGCGGTGCCGTGGATGCGGTAGAGCGTATCCCGGTTTCCCTGGTGGATGTAGAGCGCGCGCGCCCCAAGCGGATTGTCGATGCCGGGCGGCTGGCCGTGACGCCACTTCTCGAGCGAAGGCTGGCGCTTGATCATGTCGGCAGGAGGCGTCCAGACGGGCCATTCACGCTTGTAGGCGATGTGGGCGCGGCCCGACCATTCGAACCCAGCGCGGCCGATGCCGACACCGTATCGGGTGGCCAGCCCGCCTGGCTGGACGTGGTAGAGGTAGCGTGCGTCCGTATCGACAATCACAGTGCCAGGCTTTTCGGCTGTGACGTAGTAGACGACCCGACGGACATATTTCGGGTCGAGACGCTTCAGGTCGGCGGCCGGCACCGGGAACTTCTCTTCCGGCATCGCCCGATACATAGACAGCACATCCGTGTCGAACGAGGGTTCTGGAGCCGGAGGTGGCGCGACAGGGGGCGGGGCTGCAGCCAGCGAAGGCGCCGGAGCGGTTGTGGAACAGCCCGCGGCGGCGAGGGCGAGGAACGCGGCGCCGCCGCCGAGCAGTGCGCGACGGCTCAGGGGAGAAGGTGGGACATCAGTCATATCGTTGCATTCTGAAAAGCGGCGCGCCGCCAGCTTCGACGAAGCGGACGTGCGACCGGACGAGGGAAGGTGAAATGTCGAGCAGGATCACCGCAAGCCATCACGGCGCGGGGAACCTGTGGCGCGTATCAACGGGTAGGATTCATGACAGACCTCCGGCGCGATGCATGCCTGTTCGCATGCATGCCCCCTCTGTCATTGGCCTGAGAGCTTGGCAGGGACCGTCTCGCACGGGCCCGGCTTACACCTTCGGCGGGAGCTGCCGCTCCGCTTTCCAGAGTCTTCGATCGACGGGCGGTCCGGGTGCCTGAGAGTTTCCGGGGCGGTTGCTCCTTCGGCGGCCGGTATCCCGGCTCTCTCCCGCGCGTCGATTCGGTCCAGATGAAGCAATCTTTGGGGCGGCATTGAGGCCGCCGGACGTGCCGACTGAAGACCTCCGTTGAAGTTGAACAATTCGGCCACGGTGCTATGTTGGCCGCGCCAACCCAGCCGCGAGCAACCGATTGCGCCGTCAGCCGCAGACAGACCGGAAGAACTCGAGGACCCGCATCCGGTTCATGAACCATGCGGGTAGCCTCATCGCGTGCATTTAGCCCTGGCGCGGCCGCAAGGCCGTCGACCGGGGGCCGGAAATCCAACCAAGCCTGAAATTCGGTTCTGATTTCCGGGTCCGCCACCGCTGGCCCGGTGGAGACGCGTCATGAAAGTCGAAATCCATCGCCGCTGCCGCGCGGCATCCGTCGCACTCGTTTTCGGGCGGCGGCAATGAGGGTCATCGTCGTAGGAAGCGGGGTCATCGGCGTAACCTCCGCCTGGTATCTCGCGCGGGCGGGGCACGAGGTCACAGTGCTGGACCGCCAGGCAGGTCCCGCGCTTGAAACCTCATTCGCGAATGCCGGAGAGGTGTCTCCGGGCTACGCCTCGCCCTGGGCCGGACCCGGCGTGCCGCTGAAGGCGATCAAATGGCTCCTGATGAAGCACGGGCCGCTCGCCGTCCGTCCCCGGATCGATCCTGCGATGTGGTCGTGGCTCCTGAAGATGCTCTCGAACTGCACGTCGCCACGCTATGCGGTGAACAAGGCGCGCATGGTTCCGATCGCCGAGTATAGCCGCGACTGCCTGCGCGACCTGCGAGCGACCACCCGCATCGACTATGACGAGCGGACCAAAGGCACCCTCCAGCTGTTCCGGACGCAGAAGCAGCTCGACGGGGTCGTCGGCGACATAGAGGTCCTGAAGCAGTTCGGCGTCGAATTCGCGGTCCTCGCGCGTTCGGGGTGCGTCGCCGCCGAACCTGCCCTGGCGCGCGTGAGCGAAAAGATTGTCGGGGGCTTGAGGCTCCCCGGCGACGAGACTGGCGACTGCCGCATATTCACCGAGAAGCTCGCGGCGCTCGCATCAGGCGCGGTCGACTTCCGCTACGGCGTGTCGGTCGACGCCGTCGTGCTGGAAGGCGGCAGGGTCTCGGCCGTTCGCACGGCTGATGGGCTTCTGCCCGCCGACGCTGTCGTCGTCGCTGCCGGAAGCTACTCGCCGCGCCTGCTGAGACCTCTCGGGATTCACGTCCCGGTCTATCCCGTGAAGGGCTATTCACTTACAATGCCGATGACGGACGAGACTGCCGCGCCCGTGTCCACCGTGATGGACGAGACATACAAGATCGCCATCACGCGGCTGGGCGACCGGATCCGGGTAGGCGGCACGGCGGAGATCTCGGGCTTCGACCTCTCCCTGCCGCGCTCACGACGCGCGCCGCTCGAGCATTCGGTCACGGACCTGTTCCCGGGAGCAGGACGCGCCAGAGAGGCTTCCTTCTGGTGCGGCCTGCGGCCAATGACCCCGGACGGGCCGCCGATCGTGGGCGCCACCTCCGTGCCGGGCCTCTTCGTCAACACCGGGCATGGGACGCTCGGATGGACGATGGCCTGCGGCTCTGGCCGAGTCCTGGCCGACATCATGTCCGGGAAGGCGCCCGAGATCGACGTGACTGATCTCGGGCCGGGGCGGTACCGATCATGAGCGCCGCAGTGCAGCGCGCAGGAGCGATCCTGACGGTGGACCTCGACGCGGTCGTCTCCAACTGGCGCATGCTGTCCGAGCTGGCGGGCAAGGCGGAGTGCGCCGCCGTGGTGAAAGCGGATGCCTACGGACTTGGCGCGGCCGAAGTCGGCTTCGCTCTCCAGGCGGCCGGATGCCGGACCTTCTTCGTCGCCCATCTCGAAGAGGGTCTCGAACTGCGGAAGGCGATCGGCTTCAGTTCGCGCGTCTTTATCCTGAACGGCACACCGCCCGGCACCGAGGGCGAATTCCTCAATTCGGTCCTTATGCCTGTCGTGAACACCATGGGCGAAGCGGACAGCTGGTGCAGGCATGCCAGCGAGAAGGGGCGCAGCATGCCTGTCGCGCTCCAGATCGACACAGGCATGTCGCGCCTCGGCCTGTTGCCCGGCGACGTGGCCATGCTGGCGACAGATCCGGCGCTGCTGGGCGGTCTATCGGTCGAGGTGGTCATGAGCCATCTGGCCTGTGCCGACGCGGCTCCCCATCCTGCCAACCGCGCGCAACTGCGGGAATTCAGCAAGCTGCGGACGGTGCTTCCGAAGCATGCCGCTTCCTCGCTCGCCAACTCGGCAGGAATCCTGCTCGGTGAGGAATACCACTTCGACCTGGTCCGGCCAGGAGCCGCGCTCTACGGGATCAACCCCGTATCCGGACAGCCGAGCGCCGTGCGGCAGGCCGTCACGGTATCCGCGCGTGTACTGCAGCTGCGCGAGGTGCCCGTCGATACCCGTGTCGGCTACGGCCATGCGCTTGCGGTCCGGCGGCGATCTCGGCTCGCGACGCTGTCGATCGGCTATGCCGACGGCTGGCCCCGCGGAGCCAGTCTCTCGGCGTTCTACAAGGGGCAGGAACTGCCGTTCGCAGGCCGGGTGTCGATGGACAGCATAGTCGTCGACGCGACCGACTGCGCTGACCTCCCTCGTGAAGGCGAGTTCGTCGATGTCATCTGCGAACGGCAGACGGTGGACGACATTGCCCGCGCTTCGGGCACCATCGGCTACGAGATCATGACGCGGCTCGGCCGCCGCTTCAGCCGGGACTATCGCCATCAGGCGGCGCTCGCGGCCTGATCGCACCAACGCTTCCGCACAGAACCCAGCACCACCAACGAAGGAGCCATGATGGCTGAACATACCCTGCTTGACGACGCCCTGATCCGCCTCGACGAAGCCGCCGCTCACCTGAGCATCGACCCCGACGTGATCGAGAAGCTGAAATTCGCCCGCGAGACCACAAAGGTCAGACTCATGATCCGCATGGACGACGGATCGCGGAAGTCGTTCCTTGCCTGGCGCTGCCGCTACGACGACACGCGCGGACCGACCAAGGGCGGGATCCGCTTCCACCCGGCTTCGACCGCCGAGGAAGTCGAAACGCTCGCCTTCTGGATGACGTTCAAGTGCGCGGTCATGAACCTGCCCTATGGCGGCGGCAAGGGAGCCGTCCAGGTGGATCCGCGCACGCTCTCCAAGGCCGAGCTGGAAAGGCTGTCCCGCGCCTACATCCAGGCGTTCGCGCGCATTATCGGCCCGGACCGGGACATCCCCGCGCCGGACGTCTACACGAACTCCATGATCATGGGCTGGATGGCCGACGAGTATGCCCAAATCGTGGGCCAGCATGAGCCGGCCGTGATCACGGGCAAGCCGATCTCGCTTGGCGGGTCTCTCGGGCGGGGCGACGCAACCGCCAGGGGCGGGTACTATCTGGTGCGCCATCTGTCGTCGGACCTGGACCTCGGGCAGACGATGCGGGTGGCGATCCAGGGCTTCGGCAATGCCGGGCAGCACATCGGGCGCCTTCTCGCTGCGGATGGCCACAAGATCGTCGCCGTCTCGGATTCGGAAGGTGCGGTCTTTTCGGCTGCAGGCCTGCATGTCGACCTTCTGCTCGACGCCAAGGCGAACGGAAAGTCTGTCAGCAGCACCGTCGGCACGGGCGGTCACGAGAAGATCGGTCCGGATGAACTCGTCGCCGTGGACTGCGACCTGCTCGTGCCCGCAGCGCTGGAAAACATGATCCATGAAGGCAACGCCGCGTCGGTCAAGGCGAAGCTCGTGCTCGAACTCGCCAACGGTCCGGTCACGCCTGAAGCGGACGAAATCCTTGCGCGGCAGGGGACGGTCGTCCTCCCTGACATCCTCGCGAACGCCGGAGGGGTCACCGTGTCGTATTTCGAGTGGGTCCAGAACCGGCAGGGCTTCTACTGGCCTGTCGAGGACATCCACGAGCGGCTGAAGACCATCATGGAACGCGAAGGACGTGAAGTCTGGAACGTCAGTCGCGAGAAGCGGGTGACCATGCGCACTGCGGCCTATGTCCACGCGCTCGGCCGTCTCGCCGAAGCGATCGAGGCTCACGGGACCCAGAGCTTCTTCACCAGCTGATGGCGCGGCATGTCCTTCATCGGAGATCGCTTTGAACCTGCTGCTCACCTGGCCCAAGGCGCAGGCTGCCGCAATGTCGGAGGTTCTGGAGCGAAGAGGGCACCGCGTCCATCTTGCGCCTCTGCTGCATGTGGATTCCTTGCCATTCGACGGCAGGGTCCTCCGGACAGCTTCGGCGATCATCCTAACTTCCGCCAACGCGGTGCCTGCTCTCGAGGGTCTGGATGCGGCCGTCCGGGTTTTCGCGGTAGGTCCCGACACGGCGTCGGCCGCCAGGGCTGCGGGCCTGTCTAACGTCGCGGCCGCTTCCGGCACGGCTGGAAGCCTGCTCGAAATGGTCAGGCACCGCTGGCGGCCGGAGTACGGGCCGTTGGCATATCCCAGCGGCCGCCATGTCTCGTTCGATGTCGCGGGAGCGCTTGCGGCGCAGGGCTACAGCTGCGCGCGGGTGGAAGTCTACGCGACCGCCCAGGCCCGGCAGCTGCCCGAGGAAGCGAAGAACCTCCTGCGACGCGGACAGATCGACGCCGTGCTGTTCATGTCGGTGCGGACAGCGGATGCATTCCGCGGACTGGTCGTGTCGACGGGCAATCCCGATGTCTGCAGGAGGGCGAGGTCCCTGTCGCTGTCGGACAAGATCGCCGCTCGGCTGGGGCATCTGCCGTGGATCGAGTCCTTCACGGCCGCCTCGCCGACAAGGGAAGGAATCCTTCGCGCGGTCGACGGGCTGGAGGCCGGTCACGGCGCAGAAGCATTCCCGCGTTCATCCCGCTGACGCCGCGGCCGGAGGGCACCCGGACTGCCGGACGCCCTCCGCAGGAATCATGGAAACAGCAGGACCCGGTCATCGCAGCCTTCGCTGAGATGCGTGGACAGTCCGAGCTTGCCCAGCAGCCCGAGGAATGGCCGCGGCGGCAGTTCTTCAACATTAGCCATCCTGCCGACGTCCCAGCGGCCCGTAGCGACAAGGATAGCCGCGGCGACGGCGGGAACTCCGGCCGTGTACGAGATGCCCTGGCTCCCGACTTCCTCGCAGGCCTCCTCGTGGTCGGCGACGTTGTAGATGAAAATCTCGCGCTCGCGGCCGTCCTTCATGCCCTTGGCGAGGGTGCCGATGCAGGTCTTGCCCGTGTAGCCTTCAGCCAGCGACGACGGGTCCGGAAGCACCGCCTTCACCACCTTGAGCGGAACGACATCGACGCCCTCCGCCGTGGTGACGGGCTTTTCGGACAGAAGGCCCAGGTTCTTCAGCACGTTGAAGACGTTGATGTAGTGCTCGCCGAAGCCCATCCAGAAGCGGACGTTCGGGATGCCGAGGATCTGCGAAAGGGAATGCACCTCGTCATGCCCGGTCAGGTAGGCCTTCTGGCGGCCGACAACCGGGAGCTCCCACTCCTGACCGACTTCGAACATGCTGTTGGATGTCCATTTCCCGTCCTGCCAGGACCAGACCTGCCCGGTGAACTCGCGGAAATTGATCTCCGGGTCGAAGTTCGTGGCGAAGTACCTGCCGTGGCTGCCCGCGTTGATGTCGATGATGTCGAGCGAGTCGATCCGGTCGAAATAGTCGTCCTTGGCGAGCCGCGCGTAAGCGTTCACGACGCCTGGATCGAAGCCCGCGCCGAGGACGGCGGTCACGTTGGCTGCGGCGCATTCGTCGCGGCGCTTCCACTCGTAGTTTGCGTACCAGGGCGGGGCCTCGCACACCTTCGCGGGATCTTCGTGAATCGCGGTGTCGATGTAGGCGGCGCCTGTCGCGATGCAGGCCGACAGCACGGACATGTTCACGAATGCCGAGCCGACATTGATGACGATCTGCGCGCCCGTCCGTCGGATCAGGTCTTCCGTGGCTGCGATATCAAGCGCGTCCAGTTGGTGGGCCTCGAGCCGCCCCTCGGTGTTCAGCGCGTTCCTCTCGCGGATGGACGCGACGATCGCCGCGCACTTTTCGAGGGTGCGGGAAGCGATATGGATGTCGCCGAGGATGTCGTTGTTCTGCGCGCATTTGTGCGCGACGACGTTCGCGACGCCGCCAGCGCCGATGATCAGGACGTGCTTCTTCATTTCGGGGAGGGTGCTCCTTCCTTGCTGGGGAAAATCTCAAGAGAGGCTGGATTCGTAGTCGGCGTAGCCGAACTCGCGGACCGTGCGGACGGAGCCGTCGAGCTCGCGCACGGCGATGGCGGGCATGGCCACGCCGTTGAACCAGTTTTTCTTCACGATCGTGTAGCCGGCCGCGTCCTGGATCGAGATGCGGTCGCCGACTTCGAGCGGGGCCGGGAAGCGGAAGCTGCCGAAGATGTCACCGGCCAGGCAGGACTTGCCGCAGACCATGTAGTCGAAGGCACCGCTGTCGGGCGCGACCTTCGCTTCCTGCCTGTAGATCAGGAGGTCCAGCATGTGCGCTTCGACCGAGGCGTCGACGACAGCCAGCTTCCGCCCGTTGTCGAGCGTGTCGAGGACCGTGACCTCGAGCGTCGTGCTGTCGGTAATCGCCGCCTCGCCGGGTTCCAGGTACACCTGGGCGCCGAATTTTTCGGAGAACCGCCTTAAGCGTTCGCACAGAGCATCGATCGGATAGCCGTTGGCCGTGAAATGGATGCCGCCGCCCAGGCTGATCCAGTCGGCGTAACGTAGCACCTCGCCGTACTTCTCCTCGATCCGGTCGAGCATGTTGGCGAACAGCGCGAAGTCGCCGTTCTCGCAGTTGTTGTGGATCATGAAGCCGTTGATCCGGTCGAGGACGGACTCGATCCTGCCCGGATCGGTTTCGCCGAGACGGCTGAACGGACGCGCCGGGTCGGCGAGGTCGAAGTGCGAGGCGCTGATGCCGGGGTTGAGGCGCAGACCACAGGCAAGGCCGCCTACGCGCGCGCCGAAACGATCAAGCTGGCCGATCGAGTTGAAGATCATCTTGTCGGCAAGCCCGGCCGCTTCCTCGATCTCGTGGTCGGCCCAGGCGACGCTGTAGGCATGGGTTTCGCCGCCGAACCGGGTGCTTCCCAGCCTGACCTCGTTGAGGGAGGACGACGTTGTGCCGTCCATATGGGGACGCATGAAATCGAACACGCTCCAGGCCGCGAAGCATTTCAGCGCCAGCAGCGCCTTGGCTCCGGACTTCTCGCGAAGGTGCTCGATCCGCTCGAGATTGCGGAGCAGCTTCGACTTGTCGATCAGGTAGTGCGGGGTCTTCATCATGCTTTGCCTTCGCCTTTCCGGGCGGCCGTCATCTTCAGCGGATCGGTCACGGCGAGGCCAAGAGCGCGCCGCTTTATCGAGCGCGCCGCCAGCGACACGTTGACGGAAACCTTCGTCGCGTAGGACTCGGCGAACGATCGGCTCCCCTGGTGGAAAAGTCCCTGCTGCATTGCGGGCGAGCGCTCGGCGAACCTGTCGGGAGCAGGGCGGAAGCGGCCGTCGGCTACGGTCCCGATCCATTCGCAGACGTGGTCCTCCGGCTCCCGCAGCCTGGCGAGCAGCTCGAGATACTCTTCCTGCAGGGCAGGCGTGTCTTCGCGTCTGCTTGCGCAGGAGAGGCGATGAAGGTCGCAGGCGAGCAGGTATGCGTCGCGCCGCGGCTTGCGCCAGTAGACCCGGCGGCCGTCCGCCACATCCAGATATTCGTCGGCTGCTGCGATCGGGATGGCCTCCGCCGCATGCGGGACGAAATGCATCAAAGGGTCCGCTTCGTCATCAGCGTCGCCGGGCTGACAGCCACGCGGACGGAACTCCAGAAGCTTCAGCAGGGACGCCGAAACCTGCCAGCTTCCAGCCGCCACGGCGGCAGCGTCCGGCAGCGTCAGCGCGCCGGTCGTGTGCAGCGCATGGGCTATCGCCAGCCTCGTGCAGGTCTGCACGCCCTGCGTTCGCTCTGCGGGCGCCCTGGAAAGGGAGTTCGGGGTCCAACACTCCAAGACACCGTGGACGAATGCGACGTCGCATCCGAGCGCGTCCGCCAGATCCCGATCTGACATCCGGCCGTCCAGCCAGCCGGAGAGCCTGTCCATCGCCATCGCGCTCATCGCCAAGCCCACATTGCTGCTGCCTGCGGCCGTGGCATGGCCAGGGGCCCAGGCGTGACTGCGGTCGACAGCGCGGAGATCGTGGGACATCCGGCATCTTTCTGCTGACCGAGATGCTGCAGGACTTCCTCGGCCGACATAGCGGCCCTGACCTTCTTCAAGACCTGCGGACGGGAGAGGTGCCTGCAGAAGCGCGCCAGAGCGTTCAGGAATTCAGTAGAACCCTCGCGAGGCCAGACGACCCCCAGCACGACATCCACCCACTGCTCGTCGGACGCGTCGTAAGGGATCGGATGTTCGAGGACTGCAAGCACAGCAGCCGGCTCCCCCAATCCGCCCGGCATCGCGTGAGGCATGCCGATGCCTTGGCCGATGCAGGTGGCACCCAGCTTCTCCCTGCTGAGCAGTGCCGACAGCACTGAAACGAAAGTAAGTCCGGTCCGCGAAGCAAGCTGGCGCGCCATGGCCTCCAGAAGCGGGCGTTTCGCCTGCGCAGGATGGCGCATCAGGATGTCCCGCGGACGCAGGAGATCGAGGATTTCCATGAATGACTCCCCGCCACGGCCGAACGCCGCAGGCGACCGCCCGGGATCGCGGGCGCGAAGATCGAATGAGGTTGCTTGAGCCTGGCGGACCCGGACGCTGAGCCAGGGGTCAGATCGCGTCCGGGTTAGATGCCCGCTTTGAGCAGGCGCGCGCCGTCGAGGCGCACGAAGGCTGGCATTGTCAGCATGGAGCGAACCTACCCGTTGTTGGCGACGAAGCAAGCCCTGAAACGGACCCGTTCCGGACTGCGACAGGTCGCCATGGCGACAGTTCCGGCTGGACAGGTGCCGCGCCCGAGACGAGCGACGCGACGAGATCGCGAAGTCCGGTCTCTTCGACCGATAGAGCCGCCTCGGCAGGAGGCATCCAACGACGTATCACCTTCACGTCGTTCGGCCAGTTGACCAAGGTGCCCCAGACACGAAGCCAATGGACGGTTACCTCGACCGCCTCGCGGCTGCCGCATGGCAGGAGTCTCAGCGCCACGTATCGGCCGAGCGGTTCGGAACCGGACCTTCCCGTGATGCCAGCTTCCTCAAATGCCGCGCGGTCGGCCGACTGCAGGCCGGTTCTCGTGCCGGAACAGCGGACTGCCGGAACGCGCCAGATTCCGCCCCTCCGCGGACGCAGGAGCATGACTTCGAGATTCCCGTCGCAGTTCATGCGCCACGGGAGCGCCGCTTGCTCCTTGAGGACATCGCCGGAAGCTGCAGGGTTATTGAGGGACTGCATCATGACCGCACGCCCATTTCCGACGAGATCACGCGCGAAAGCGCGGGAATCCGGGACGGGCCCGCGGAGCTGTGGGAGGGCGGAGACAGGCACCAGGGACAACGGCTGGCGGACAGTGGGAGATGGCGGTTGCAGGGACGGCATACCAGCCGTGAACGGGGGGCTCTCATCGGACGCTCCATCGATGCGGCGCTCGGCGCCGCAGGATCAGACCGCAGGTTTCGTAGAGATTTCCCGGAGCAGGATCAGGTGCGGAAATCGGGGTGAGGAAGCCTGCTCCGGGGGCGGATGCGACCGTTCCCGGCAAGCCTCGAAACCTTGATGAAAGTCTCCATGCACATGCCGCCTATATAGCAGTTCGCAGCCTTCTTTGCGAGGCGACCTTATGTCGCCCGGCCAAGGGCCATTTACTGCAAAGACGGTTTGACAGCGCCTGCATCCTGGCCAAGATGCGGCGGTGATTACTTTCTCCGAAATGCGGCTTCCTTTCCGGAAGCGTCCGAAAAACGGCATCTAGCCCTGGCTCGTGCAGCCTCGGGCGGCGGGCCAGGGACATTCCTTTCACATCATGGATCAACCGCGCCGCGAGCTGCCATGCAGCCGTGCGCGGCGCCGTCAGGAAGGAAGCCGTCATGGCAAAACGGAAGGGCAACAAGGAAGCCCGCAAGCCCAAGCTGCAAAAGGCAGAGAAGACCGGAACCGGTTCCGTGTCGGAGCTCATGGTGCGAGCGACGATGCCGGGCAAGCGGCGATAGGAAAAGCCCTGCACGCGGAAGTTCTCCGCGTGCAGGGCTTCGTCAAAGGGTCGGAGAACCGCGAACGCGATGAGCATCAGCCCAAGCGTGCCGCACGCGATTATGACCTTGGTCGTCATGTCCAATTGGCGATCTCCATTCAAGCAAATGACCCGAGCTTCATCCGGTTACTTGTCCCGGAAGAGACCTTCGACCGCACGGGGAATGTCGTTGCGGGAGAGGCCGATGTCCCAGAGTTCCCTGTCGTCCAGTGCCTGAAGCTGGTCCATCGCCTTGCGTCTTTGCCATCGCCCGAACCCACGGACGATCATCCGCGCGAAAGCGGATCGCGGGCGAGGATTGCTATGATCAGACATGTCAGTCTCAAAAAAAACGGCCGGGCGGCGAGCCGCGGTCGGCGGCGTGCCCGGAAGCTGGAAGTCAGGCGCGCGGAAGCTCCGCCGCCGAGCGGACGCCAAGCACGCTGCCTGCGTTTAATCCGGCTACCCCGGAGACCGCCGGATAACTGGTCCCCGGGGTCATTGGCGGATCAGCAACGCTCCTGACCGGAAGCGAGACGGGCGGCTCATGCGAAGGCCCGCCAGAAGAAGAGGGCACTCATTGATGCCCCGACGGCGATGACGATCGTCCGCACCACTGACGCGGGCAGCGCCCTTGCGACGGGTGCCCCGGCGTATCCGCCGACAGTGGCAGCTATCATCATGAGGACTGCCTGCGGCCACGCGACGATCCCGGCCGCCGCGAAGGTGGCCACCGAAATCCCGGACAGGACGAAGGACAGCGCGTTCTTGAGACCGTTCATCGCGTTGAGGTCGCGCATGCCCCACAGCGAGAACAGCGCCAGCAGCACGATGCCGAGGCCGCCGTTGAAGTAACCGCCGTACACGGAGACGAGCAGCGTTCCCAACGCGCCCTCCGGCTTGCCCACGCTTCGGCGCCTCGCCCACGCCTGGATGCGAGGGCCGAAGGCAAAGGCCAGGGTGGCCGCTGCGAGAAGGAAGGGGACGACGACGGAGAACGCATCGTTTGAAGAGACGAGGAGCAGCAACGAGCCCGCAAGCCCTCCGATCGCGGTAAAGGCGACGATCTTCATCAGCCGCTTCCTGTCGTAGGCGGCAATTTCCTGGCGGAAGCCCAGCGCCCCTCCGAAGTACCCCGGAAACACCGCGACGGCGCTGGTGGCGTTGGCGGCAACCGGGGGCACCCCCGTGAATACGAGCGCGGGGAAGGTCAGGAACGTGCCGCCGCCCGCGACCGTATTCAGCATTCCGGCGAAGAAGGCCGCCGCGGCGAGGATGAGGTATTCGATCATTTATTGCTCCTGCGCCGCGCCGGACGCTCAGGCGGCCGAAGGGCCTGGGTCGTCGAAGCCGTCATGCGACACCGACACGAGACGGGGCTGATCGTGGAAGGCGCCCCTGATCACCCGCAAGGACGGCTTGCCCGAAGTCGGCCCGCTCATCCTCTCCAAGGCCTCCTTTTCCCGTCTGGCCGCTTCCGGCTGGTAGTGGACCTCGTGGAGCAGGATCCGGTCTTCCTCGCCGTCGGCGTTCGCGATCGTGAATTCCTGGCCCTCGGAAAGCCCGAGCAGCGCGAGCCCCCGCGCCGTGGTGATCGGAAGGAACATTCCGATCGGAGAGGTCATCCGGTCGTGCGAGATGATGCGGCTGTCAGGCTCGCGGCCGTTGACGCTGAACGTCACGCGGCTGCTCAGGGTGGCGACGTTCACCGGAATGTCGTCCCGGAACATCACGGTCGCCGCCTCGATCTTCCGCTTGAGGATCGGCGCAAGGGGATCGTCGCGGCCAAGGCAGCGGTCGCGCATGACCTCCAGGATGGTGAAGTCCTTGGTGGTGAGGAAGCAGGCATCTTTCGTCATCGCAGTTCTCCATCGCTCGGCTTCGAGCGGTTACGTGTCGGCGCACTGGAGAATCCCCTGGCCACATGGCGCGGCTCAGGGGCGACTATCCTGCGATGAGGCACCCCCCGAACAACGATAGGCGGCACTGCGGCATGATCCCGGTCATATCGCGGTCCGCAGTTCGGGCGAGACCGAAGCCAGGGCGGCCTGGCCTGCGGGCGGCCGAACGGCTTCGACCGTAAGGCGATGGATACGCCCGTCGCGCGCGGTCCAGTCGATCGACTGCCCGGCGGACAGGCCGATCAGCGCGACACCGATCGGGGTCAGGACCGATACCTTGCCTTCGGCGATATCGGCCTCGCCCGGGAACACCAGCGTGACGTTCCTGTCCTCGCCGAGATCGCTGGTAAAGCGCAGGGACGATCCCATGCGCACCACGTCCGGTGCGAGCCGGCCGTCCTCGACGACCTTAGCGCGGTCAAGTTCCGCGAGCAGTTCTTCCGCCACGGCGCGGTTGCGGTGAGCGAAGGATTCGGCGAGCCGCCACAGGCGCTCGCTGTCGGTGCGCGTCACGGCGATCGCCGGCTTGCGGTTCTTCTTGGTCGGTTGAGCCATCTCCGGGCCCTCTCATGTAAACGACGCGCGCACGCAGCCATGGCGTAACGCTTGTCTTCGGTGATCTGGGATTGGTTGCCGCTCTATTGAAGGCAGCTCCGGCAAACCGGAAATCAGCCTATGCCCCGCGGCCGGGGCGCGACGCGACCTGGCCGGGGGTCAGATGCCCGCGATGGGGCACACCCTGGAAAACGTCAGAAGGCGGCGGTCGTTCATGCACATGCCACAGACGTGGGCCTTTGCGGCAGGAATGTCAAGCTGACGAAGCAGTCCGAGGCGACTTGCCATATCGCGGCAGGCCGGCGACGCATCTTCAGGATCAAAGCGCCCCCGATCCCGTATGCTTCCCGGGTGATCGGCTGTCCCGACGGTGGACGAACATGACCGCCGCGGGTCTGCGACGCACTCCGTTTTGCGTCATCGAGCCAGCCTGCTGCAACGAAGAGAGGAAACTGCCATGCATCCAGGAGACGAGGACAATCCCGGCTACGCTTCCCCGCCGTGCTTCATGCACGAACTTGACCCCGCCTTTTCGGCGGAACAGACGGACGCGCAGGCCGCCGTCGATGTCGCGCGCTGGCGCAAAGCCCAGAGAACAAGGCTGTTGGCGGAGCGCCTTGCCCTCCCGGCCGATGTCCGGGCGCAGGCTGCGCAAAGGATCGCCGCCCGGCTCGATGCGGAGATCGGAACCGTCGAGGGCAGCGTCGTGGGCATCTACTGGCCGTTCCGCGGCGAGCCGGACCTTCGGGAATGGGCATCGGGCGTGACGGCACGCGGGGGGCAGCTTGCTCTTCCAGTCGTCATCGAGAAGGGAAAACCGCTGGAGTTCCGCACATGGTCTCCCGGCGAGAAGCTGGAGAAGGGTGTCTGGAACATCCCGGTGCCAGCTGGCGGCACGGCGACCCTTCCGGACATCGTCGTGGCTCCGGTGGTGGGCTATGACGATGCCGGGTTCAGGCTTGGCTATGGCGGCGGGTTCTACGACCGGACGCTTGCCGCGATGCCGAGCAGGCCGCTGACTTTCGGTGTCGGTTACGCGCTGGCGAAGCTGCCCACCATCTACCCGCAATGGCACGACATCCCGCTCGACAGGATGATCATCGACGGAGCCTAGAGCAGCCACGTCGGCCCTCGATCCGCCGCCTCAATGAGCGTCTGCCGTCGCCTTCCGGAACAAGATGGAATCCAAGTCCGTTGGACGTGGATCCAGCGAAGGAGACACCCGATGGCAGCCAAACGCGAACTGATCGAACCGACGCCCGGCGATAAGCGATATGTCCGCCGCGACGACGAAGGCCGTTTCAAGGAAGTCGAGGATGTCGGGCGAAGCCTCGCCCAGGACCAGAAGCGGAAGGCGAAGAACGACACGAAACCCGGGCAGGGAGATCGAGGCGACCGCAAGAAGTAGCGGTGTCTATCTCCTGCCGCTCATGAGCCAGCCCTTCTTCACGGTCGGCCATTCGAACCGGACCGGCGACGAATTCATCGATCTCTTGCGATCGGCCAGGATCGGCATCGTCGTTGACGTCCGAAGGCTGCCCGGATCGCGGGCCTATCCGCAGTTCGACAGCGAGAACCTCTCGCAGTCGTTGGCGCAGGCGCAGATCAAGTACGAGCTGATCGTTTCGCTCGGCGGTCGACGCAAGAAGGTCGAGCACGCTCCTGCCGATACCAACGGTGCGTGGCGGAACCGCAGTTTCCACAACTACGCGGACTATGCCCTTACTGCGGACTTCAAGGCAGGGTTCGATCGGCTCCGCGCTTTGGGTCAGGAATTCCGATGTGCGATCATGTGCTCCGAGGCCGTATGGTGGCGCTGCCATCGCCGCATCATCGCAGACCATCTGCTCGCCAATGGCGAACAGGTCTTCCATTTGATGGGAAGCGACCGTATCGACCCGGCAATCCCGACTGACGGCGCGGTCTTACATGACGGCGGTTCGGTCACCTACCCGGCGCGGTAGATGCCGCAACCCGAATGCGGCATGTTCCAAGCACGTCCGATAGGACGCGAGTCCAGTCGTGTCGCTCACAAGCCGATCTCCACAGCGCCGTATTTCGGACGCGTCCCGAATGGCGGGTTTTGGCAGGCCGCCACGCATCGTGAAATGTCTGAGTTGGGGTCGTGAGCTGACCAAGCAAACTTTGCCCAATAAGGCGAACTCGGAATGGCAGCTTACCGCCAAGCGCTTCACAGAAGCGGTCCGTCCGGACACGGTCCCGGTCCCGACAATGCGAAGTGCGCCCTCGTAGCGACGAGCCTAACCCTCCGCATATCGCTGATAGATGACTCTTGCTCGATCGTAGTCGGGATCGGCTTCGCTGATCCTGCCACTGTGGTAGCCAGCATAAAGCTCGACCTCGCTACGGTTAGAGAGCGCCCTCCGGCAGAGATCGTCAAGCAACTCTTCGCGCTCGCTGTCTTGCATGGACGCATAGTGTTTGCGGATCACCTCTTTCGGCGTGTGACCAAGATTGAGCTGCAGGGCCACTTCCTCGTTGATCTCCATTTTACCCCGTTTAGAGAGGAATGGATGGAGGACTTTGCGGAAGTCATGTGATGAGACAGCCTCTTCTGGAATTCCGGCAGCTCGGGCTGCATTCTTGATGATCCGTTGCACCGGTGCATCTGATTTCCAGCATTGTGCGGCTTCGGCTTCGACAGACCGGTAACCCAGTCCGATGCCATTTGGTTGAATGTATCGATCCGGGACGAAGAATGGAGCCTCGTCGCCGAAGCCGTTCGCGCTGCGCCATCGCGCCCATTGCTGGAGTGCATCAAGCAGCCCGGAGCCAAGATCCAGACAGTAGGTACGGATGTGTATGGCAAATTTAGTGCTCACCTCGCGCGGATCCTGATTAATCCATCTTGTGTGCATGTTCACGTGCTTGCCGCCGAGTGTGATTAGGGCCGCCACGCGGATCCCAGTCACGATGAACATAGCGACGATAGCTCGGTCCCGAAGCTCGATAGGTCCAGTCACAGGCATGGTCGCGAAGAGATAGAGGGCTTGATCGAAAGTGAGGCTCGTTCCCTTCACCATGCCCGCCTCGGCTGCTCGCTCTCTGCGCGACATTTTGAAATAGCCGGGAAGGTCGGGATCCATCTCGAAGCCCGGTCGACGCTGCAGCCATCTAAAGAGACCGCCGCAGCGATCAAGAGTGTGCAGGACCGTCGACCAGCTCAGTCCCTGACTGCCGCCAAGCTCCCGCCTCTTGCGAAGCTCGTCTTTGAACCTGCGCACGTCGGCAATGCCGATCTTCTCGAATGGCTTATGGCCCAGGAATGCGCTCATGCGTCCGGCAGCGCGCAGATATTCATCTATCGTGCTGACGCCGAATTCGCGGTTGCTTTCCAGGTAGATCCGAAAGTCGTAGAGCCAGCGCGAATTGGAACTGCTGGTTTCTGGGGGGATTGAGGCCCCGTTTCTGCCAATGGACCCCGAGACAACTCCACCGATTACGTCGGACGAGTCTCCGGGGATATTGATGGAAGCGGCAAAGACTTCAGGCATTTCGTCAGGCGGCAATTCGGCTTCTAGCATGTTGTGGCAATCCCTGCACATGCCTGTCACTGATATGCATGTCATGTCAGCCGAGGTGGTTTTGATCGTACTGGCAATCAGCTCCTTAAAGCCAATGCAGGTCGAGCAGAACAAGCGTCCCTCTTGTGGCGAGCGACCATCCGGCCAGCGCTTTTTCGTCAGATACTGGCGCAGCCGATATCCCGCAATTAGTTGAGGACGCCTGGCGTCGATTGGTTCCAGCTCAGCGCGCAACCAATTCGTGATGGTCCCATCACTCACGTTGTACAGCGAACGGACTTCGTCACGAGAGTAAACCCAGTGACGGCGTGCCTTGCTCGGATCGTGTTTGCGAGACATGATCAGCGGCCCGTATGGCGGCGCGCCTTGCATACTTCGACATAGCGATCCAAGTCCAACCGGTCCCAGCGCGTCGAGCCACCGACCTTTATGGGAGGAGGGAAGTCGGCACTCTTGGCCGGCAACCGCCAAATTGTGGAGACACTCAGTCCCAGATAGCTTGCAACTCCTTCAGCCGTCATCAAGCGAGGATTGGGTACGATCGCCGTTTGGTTTGTGGGATCGTCCAGCGTCGAATTCGCGACCTCGGTCGGCTTTGCTTTCAACACAGTTCCCGGGTCGGGAGCTGCGTTCAATACTCGCAGTGCGCCAGCAACCTCATCTCTCTTTCCGGTCCCAGTTGACTGAGATGACCGTGTGGCTTGGGCGAGATTGGAAGGCTTCGGCCTGTTGCGGATCACACGCGCCTGGCTCGCTTCGGCGTAGGCATTGTAATGACCCTCGGAGCTGTGTTGCTGAGCTCCGCTGTTGTCCTCGGCAGCGGGGGGCGAGCCCGGGATACTGGCGGAGCCTGGGCCGCGGGCAACTCGGCCACCTCGTTGTATGAAACGGTCCATCGGAAATTCGCAGGATGAGAAGTTGGTTACCGCGTCGGTTCTCAGCGCAAGTGCAGAGTCGACAGGATCATGGCGACAACGACCTATCAGTCGGGATCGGTCGAAGTCGTAAGGGCAGCGATGAAATGCTCGAGATCCCGGCGCAGGATCAGGGTGCGCTTGCCAAGCTTGCGCACAGGCAAACGACCTTCCTTGATGAGGCAATAAAGCGTGGAACGACCAATCCCGAGCGTGCGGGCGGTCTGGGCAATGGACAGTGCTGAAGTTTCCTGCATGGTCTTATCTCCATCTGGACCCGAACAATTCCGGGTGGATGCGGAGACGCTGCCGTGCAGGAGGGCTAGAACCTAATTTCGCAATTCCGCGGCGATCAATTCCCCGCGGAATTTCTCCAGCTGAGCTTGTCTTTCCGGATCGCGCTGCCCTTTGGGTCCCCGTTTGAGATTTGGGTAGTGAGCTCGGTAGAGTTCTCGAACCATGTCTCTCGGAGCAGCTGGCTTCATGGTTCGGATCAAGTTTTCCATTTCCTCTTGGGAAAGCGGCGCCAATTCCTGTGGCGTCTTTGCGATGATGCTTTCGACCAGTCGCCTCACGTCTGCCCGAGACGTGGCACGGGTTGGCACCGGTTCGATGGCCGACGTGTGTTCTGGCCATCTATCGAGAATGAATGCAGACTGGATTTGAACCTTTCGATATCCCGCGACATGCACTCCAAGGATCGCCCCCTCCCAAGGATCACCTTCATCCGTTCCGATCAGCCGGTAAGGCTGGTCAGCGTCATTTGCATCGGACGTTGCAGTTAGACGCCAGATCCCACTGGGTATCGGAACCAACGTCAGGGGGCCTTCCTCCAGCTGTCCTCGAACGAGTGATTCAGCAATTTCGGAAGGAAGGTCTGCCATGGTCGCTACAAATGCTTCGTTCGCGACGTCTTCCCGAGCAAGATACAATTCGTGGGACAGCGGCTGGCCACGCTGCGCAATCCAATCAAGCGCCGTCCCTAGACCGATCCAGTGGTCGTTCAGATCCTCGCGCTTTACAGTGGGTTCCACCTGCGAACCTAACGTGTGAGCGTCCGCCTCAGAGTTGTTAACCATGTGAACGCCTCCAATCGTCTGTTGAAACGGCTCCCGAACCGATACTGGCCGCTCAAAATGAGTTCGCCATCCACTTGTTGCTATTTGGTTGCTGTGATGGCAACAATGAACCGAGATGCCTTACAAATTTTATTTATTTTCAATGTGTTGCAAAATAATGCGTTAAGGCGCATCCAGCCCTTGAACCAGCGCGTGCGCTGCGGCAGCCACGTGTCGTAGTCCGCCGGGGCCGTCTCATGGGTCGGCCGCGTGATCAGGTCGACGCGATAGCCGAAGCGTGTCAGCCGCAGGCCGAGATCGGCGTCCTCGGTGACGTTGTAGGGGTCCCAGCCACCGACGGCGTCGAGCGCCTCGCGCCGGAAGTGGTTGGACGTCCCGCCAAGCGGCAGCAGTGCGTTCCACGACGCCAGCCGGGGCAGAAGCCCGCGAAAGAGCGCCGCATATTCGAGCGCGAACAGGCGCGGCAGCAAGGGCCGCGAACGTGAGATGACGAGCGGCGCCTGCAGGCAGCCAAGCTCGCGACCCTCGCGGCGGAACCGATCCCAAGCCTCGCGCAACTGCAACGGGTGCGGCCGGTCCTCCGCATCGTAGAGCACCACGAACTCGCCCTTGCATTGGGGCAGGGCGTAGGCGAGCGCCTTCGGCTTCGTGCGCGGATTGCCGGCCGGCACGACGATCACCTCGACGCAAGGGTGCAGATCATGCGCAGCGAGCGCGGCGCGCGTCGCCGCATCGTCGCTCTCGCAGATCAGCTTGATCTCCAGTCTCGAGCGCGGCCAGTCGATCTTGCCGAGCGCAACGAGCAGTTCGGGCACGATGTCCGCCTCGTGCCGCAGTGCCACCAGCACGGAGTAGATCGGCACCGGCGCGCAAGGGTCGGTCTCGATCCGGGCAAGTTTCAGCGGCCTTGCGACCATCGCCGCCGCGACGCGCAGCAGGACGCAGGCAAGGAATGCCAGGCTGCCGGCCGCGTGGATGACCAGCGCCAGCCGGCCGAAGTCGAAAATGGCGAGAGCGGCAAGACTTGCGCCGAGCAGCCCGAGCACGAAACCCTGATACCCCGTCATCACTGTCCGTGCCGAATGCGAGGGCGCGGCCTCGGCAAGTCCCGAGACGGCCGCCCGCATCAGCGAAGCGCGGCTGCGCGCCTGGATCGCCTTGCGCAAGGTCGTTGGCGCGACGATGCGCAGGCGCTGGCGAAATTCCGGTTTGCCGCGGGTCAGCCGCAGGAGGTCGTCGACGGAGGCGTTGAGCGGAGCGACCAGCAGGAGCGGGCGCTCATGCGAATAATAGAAGACCGGCGGCAGATCGCCGTCGCGCGACAGTGCCTCGAACCGCACCGCCTTGCGCATCACGACGAGCGACGGTTCGATCTGTTCGAGGAAGGGGAGGCCGAGCAGCGTGGCGAGCGCGCGGCAATAGCGCTCTTCGGTGACGACCTGCGCCGCGATCAGTTCCGCTGCGAGGCTCGTCCCGTTCATCCTGCACCGGGCCGAAGCCGTTGCGAGGTCAGCAGGCGTCAGGCCAAGTGCACGTGCGAGTTGTTCGGCCGGCGGCAGCGTCCGCAACGCCGGCTCTTGAGCGAAATCCGTCACGAAAGACGTTCGCGGACCGGAAACATCGGCGATGGCGGTGCTCTCAGCCGCGTCGTCGAGCATGCCTAGGCAGCCCCGCGCAGGACATGGCCGTCCTGTCGGCAACCCGCAAAGTTCGTCATCGAGGCCCGTCCCGCCCTGAAAGCTGCACTTTCGTGCAACGTTAGGTTTAGTTGCAAATGATGTCCAGTCGAAATCGATCGAACGTATCGGTCTAGCGGCGAAAGACTGCGCCGATGCCTATTCGCGGAAAGTCCTGGCCGCGATGACGATGCGCGAAACGGCGGTATAAAAGCACAGCGCAGCGAAAACGAACGCAAGCACCGCGAACCATTCCGGAAAGACGCAGAAGGCGACGAAGAAGGCGATCGTCTCGGTCGCCTCGGCCAGGCCGGTGGTGAAGAAGAGCGATTTTTCCCCCCTCGCGTCGGTCGACAGGCCACGCTTTTCGGCCATGACCGCATAGGCGAGGAAGCTTGCGCCATTGACGTAGAACGACAGGATCAGAACGGCGCCGGCGACGGAATTTGCAGACGGATCGGCCAGCACGAAGCCGAGCGGGACCAGCCCGTAGAATGCGAAGTCGAGCACGATGTCGAGATAGCCGCCGAAATCCGACTTGCGCGTGTGGCGGGCGACCGCTCCGTCGAGGCCGTCGCCGATCCGGCTGACGAGAAGCAGGAATAGCCCGCTCAGATAGGCTTCGAGCGCGATGGCGACGAAGGCTGCGAACCCGGCCGCGAAAGCTGCCAGGGTGACGGCGTTTGCGGTGACGCCGCTTCGCGCAAGGCTGCGGCCGGCGCGGTCCAGCGCCGGATCGATCCTTGCTCGTGCCCAGCCGTCCAGCATTGCATTGCTCTCCTCGGTTCGGTCATAGGTGAAAGCGCGACGGCCGCATGATCACTTTCGCTTCAACTTGCACGCGCCGCGCACCTAAAGCGTCCCCGTATGCGTTATTTTTCAAGGAGTGAGTGTGAGCAAGCCGATGTACCGGACGACCACCAGCGGAATCGAGGTCACCGTGGAGCCCTTTTTTCTCGAGGAGCGCTCCCAACCGGAGGTTGGCCGCTATTTCTGGGCCTATCGGGTCACGATTGCCAATCGGGGCACGAAGGCCGTCAAGCTCGTCTCCCGGCACTGGCGCATCACCGATGCCAGCGGAAAGCTTGAGGAGGTGCGCGGCGCCGGCGTCGTCGGCGAACAGCCCGAACTGGAACCCGGCGACAGCTTTCAGTACACGTCGGGCTGTCCGCTCGCCACGTCGTCCGGATTCATGGTCGGTGACTATACGATGCGCGACGAGGCCGGGCGCGAGTTCGACGTCGCCATTCCCGCCTTTTCGCTCGACCTTCCCGGCGAGCGCCATTCCGTCAATTGAGCGTATCCTCGCCGTCGCCGGCGACCGGAAAGAGCGAGCGGTCGACCAGAGCGCGCCCGAAGCGCAGCATCAGATCCGCAGCCAGGGTCTGGTCCCGTCCGAGATGCCGGTTGTAGGCCTTGCCGGCAGCGAAGTTCATTCTCTGCGCGGCTTCGGGATCGATCTGGTGGATGGCCTGCGCGAGAAGGACGGCGATCTCGCAGACGGCCTCTGCAATCTCTTCCTCGTGGCCGGCTGACAATGCGGGCATGCTTATTCCGATCGGCTGTGGTTCACGGCCGACCTTGGCAGCTTATGGTTTCCGCAATGCTAATCAGTTGAGCGGGGCGCCCGCAGGCGGCCCGGAGCAATCCGGATTCGACCATTCGTCGCAAGGCGAACCCGCACGGTCTGCCCGCCCGACCGTGTCGGACGTCACCAGTTCCGCAAAGCCTGCCGCAAAGCCCGCGACGAGGAGCCAGATTATTGCCAGTCTTATGATCATCGTTCATCCGGTAGCGATGCCCCCCGCTTGCCGAATTCCGGGGCATACTGCAACCGCACGCTTGATGAAGGTTTAAGTCACACGTTAACAAAAGTGGCGCAATTGTGGCTAAGGCTGCTCAATGCAAGACGCCAACAGTGCGTCGTCTTCGTCGGCCATTTCGTCGAACAGCGTCGCCTCGCTGCCCTTCGACCACCAGACGTAGCGTCCGCCGGCATAGCGGACACCGGAAGCGGCAATGCCGGCCGAAGCCACGATCCGCTCGCCTTCCCAATCGAAAATCGCAAGCGATACCGGTCTTGCATTGACGTAGCGCACGTCGATTTCGGTCGATCCGCAAAGATAGGCGAGGGTGGTTTCCTCGACCTCCGTCCCGGGAAAATCGATCATCACTTCGCCGGCCCCGGCGGCCGGAGCCGCCAGAGCCGCAATGAGCAGAAGCGAAGGCAGAAGCCCTCGGGCCATCTTCAATTCCGTGTGACGAAGTCGGTCGGATCGAACTCGTAATGGGTCGAGCAGAACTCGCACGAAACCTTGATCTTCCCGTCCTCGATGCTGTCGGAGATTTCCTCTTCCGTAAAGCCGTCGAGAATTCCGCGGATCTTCTCGCGCGAGCAGGAGCAGTCGTCGATGACGCCCGAGCCTTCGAAGACGTGGACGCCGTGCTCGTGGAAGAGCCGGTAGAGAAGGCGCTCGGGGCCGACGGTCGGATCGATCAGCTCGTCCGCCTCGATGGTGGAGACCAGCGCCTGCACTTCGGCCCAGGCATCGTCGGTCGGATCGGGCATTTCGCCATTGTCGCCGTCGCCGCCCGGAAGGTCGGGCAGGCGCAGACGCTCGGGCGCCTCGGGCAGGAACTGCGAGAGCAGACCGCCGGAGCGCCAGTGCCCGTCGAAGCCGTTCTGGCCCTTGATCATCTGGCGCGCGACCGACAGCCGAACCTCGGTCGGGATCTGCTCCGACTGGCGGAAATAGGTGCGCGCGGCGTCTTCGAGCGAAGTCGAGTCGAGCTGGACGATGCCCTGGTAGCGCTGCATGTGCTGGCCCTGGTCGATGGTCAGCGCCAGAACGCCCTTGCCGAGGAGATCGGCGGGCGATGCCTTGCCGGCGGCGCTTGCCTCCGCCACGCGCTCGGCATCGAAGCTCGCATAGGCGCGCAGCGAGCCGGGAGTGGTGAAGTCGGCGACGAGCATGTCCACCGGCCCGTCCGAGCGGGTCTGGAGAATGAACTTGCCGTCGAATTTCAGCGAGGTGCCGAGAAGCACCGTCAGCGTCATCGCCTCGGCGAGCAGCCGCGCGACGGGCTCGGGATAGTCGTGCCGGCCGAGGATCGCGTCGAGGATCGGGCCGAGCTGGACGATGCGGCCGCGCGCATCGAGCGGGCCGACCTGAAACGGAACGACGGTGTCGTCACCGGCGAAACCGAAATCGCCGAGCTTTGCATGCGGTGCAGTCACGGGAACATTCCTATCCTCGGGGAAGCGCGATTATCGCCGCGCCGCGCCCGCTGGCCAAGCCAGATCTATCAACTGTGCCCGGCAGATAGGTGCCGCGCCGCGTTCAATCAAGCGCCGAAGCACCACGCAAGCACGGCCTTCTGGGCGTGCAGCCGGTTCTCCGCCTCGTCGAAGACGACCGAATTCGGTCCGTCGATGACCTCGTCCGTCACCTCCTCGCCGCGATGGGCGGGGAGGCAGTGCATGAAGAGGGCATCCGGCTTCGCGCCGGCCATCAATTCGGCATTGACCTGATAGGGCTGGAAGACGTTGTGGCCGCGCGCACGATGCTCCTGGTTCATCGAGACCCAGGTGTCGGTGACGACGCAATCGGCGCCCGCAACCGCTCGGTAGGCGCTGTCGTGGAATTCGATGCGCCCGCCATTGGCCCTCGACCAGTCGACGAATTTCGCGTCCGGCTCGCTGCCCGCCGGCACGGCGATGTTGAGCCGGAAATTGAAGCGCGCCGACGCTTCGGCCAGAGAATGCAAGACGTTGTTGCCGTCGCCCGTCCAGGCGAAGAGCTTGTCCTCGACCGGGCCGCGATGTTCCTCGAAGGTCATCAGATCGGCCATGATCTGGCACGGATGCGTGTCGTCGGTCAGGCCGTTGATGACCGGGATCGTCGCGTGCTCGGTCATTTCCAGAAGGCGGTCGTGCTCGGTCGTGCGCATCATGATGGCGTCGACATAACGCGACAGGACGCGCGCCGTGTCGGCGATCGTCTCGGACCGGCCGAGTTGCATTTCCGTGCCCGTCAGCATCAGGGTCTCACCGCCGAGCTGGCGCATGCCGACGTCGAAGGAGACGCGCGTGCGGGTCGACGGTTTGTCGAAGATCATCGCCAGCACCTTGCCTTCCAGCGGACGCTCGCGCGCGCCGGCCTTGAGGCGCGTCTTGCGCGCGCGCGCGTCGTCCAGAATGGCGCGCAGCTCGCCCGATGCGATGGCGGAAAGGTCGGTGAAATGCCGGAATGCTGAAGCCATGATCTCGTTTCTCAGGCGGCCGAGCCGGCCTTGCGCGCGGGCAGCGCGAGGTCCGATGCGGCGTCGCGGATCGCTTCGACGGCGATGCGGATTTCCTCGTCGGCGACGTTGAGCGGCGGCAGCAGGCGGACGACGTTGTCGCCGGCAGGCACCGCCAGGAAATTGTGCCGCCTGAAGGCGAGGTTCACTTCGCCATTGGGCATGCGGCATTTGAGGCCGAGCATCAGCCCCGACCCGCGCACGCTTTCGAAGACCTCCGGGAATTCGTCGACGACCGATGCGAGCGACTGCTTCAGGAGCAGGGACTTGCGCTTGACCTCGTCGAGGAAACCGTCCTCGAGAACGACGTCGAGCACGGCGTTGCCGACGGCCATCGCGAGCGGATTGCCCCCGAAGGTGGTGCCGTGGACGCCCGGCACGATGCCGGATGCGGCCTCGTCGCTGGCCAGGCACGCGGCCATCGGAAAGCCGCCGCCGATGCCCTTGGCGATCGCCATGATGTCGGGCGCGACGCCCGACCACTGATAGGCGAACAGCTTGCCGGTCCGGCCGATGCCGCACTGGACCTCGTCATAGATCAGAAGCAGGCCGTGCTTTTCGCAAAAGCCGCGCAGGCGCGCGAGCATGTCGGCTTCGATCGGACGGATGCCGCCTTCGCCCTGCACCGGCTCGATCAGGATCGCCGCCGTTTCCTCGGTGATCGCCTTTTCGAGAGCTTCCAGGTCGCCGAACGCAACCTGGTCGAAACCCTGCACCTTCGGGCCGAAGCCTTCGAGATATTTCGGCTGGCCGCCGGCCGCGATCGTCGCCAGCGTGCGGCCGTGGAAGGCGCCCTCGAAGGTGATGATGCGGTAGCGCTCGGGATGGCCCTTGGCGTAGTGGTAGCGGCGCGCCGTCTTGATCGCGCATTCGAGCGCCTCGGCGCCGGAATTGGCGAAGAACACCTTGTCGGCGAAGGTTGCGTCGGTCAGGCGCTCGGCAAGGCGCGTCTGTTCGGGAACCTCATAGAGATTGGAGACGTGCCACAGCTTTTCGGCCTGCGTCTTCAGCGTCTCGACGAGATGCGGATGCGAATGGCCGAGCGAATTGACCGCGATGCCCGCCGCGAAATCCAGATAGCGCTCGCCGCTTTCGGTATAGAGCCAGACGCCTTCGCCGCGTTCGAAACGCAAGGGCGCGCGGTTGTAGGTCTCGAAAAGGGCCGAACCGCCCATGGCCTCACTCCATCCGGGGGACGCGATCAAAAACAAAAAATCCGCCTCGAGGGCGGCTTCTGCCCGTCTTTATCAGCGTTCGCGGGCGCGCTGTCAATTCTTTGCAACGCAGCGTCATGCGCCGAGGCAGTGCGACAGATCGGCGACAGACGAAGCGCCCAAGTTGGGGAAAACCGAAAAAACAGAATCGGTGTGTCCGGCCGACTCTTGTCACCGAGTCGGCGCATATTGTAGTTTCGGGCCAGTAAAGAACTAGATTTCGTGCGGCGGATCTAATCACCAAGCTCAACGCGGTGCCCACTCGGCAGTTGCCGGGCGGGAAAGGATTCGGATTCCGCACCTCACTTAGGAGCGTGTCGCCATGAACTGGACCGACGAGCGGGTGGAACTTCTCAAGAAGCTTTGGGCCGAAGGCCTGAGCGCCAGCCAGATCGCAACCCAGCTCGGTGGCGTCAGCCGCAACGCGGTCATCGGCAAGGTCCACCGCCTGAAGCTGTCCGGCCGGGGCCGGGCCTCCTCGGCAACGCCGCGTCCCAAGAAATCCGCCCCGTCGGCTCCCAAGGCGCCGCGCCCGAGCCGCCCGATGACGACCACGATCGGCGCGACCGCCCTTCAGGCCCGTTTCGACGCGCAGCCGGAAGCCGCGCCCGCGCCGCGCCTGTCCAGCGTCGTCGTGCCGCTGTCGCGCAATCTCAAGCTGATCGAACTGTCGGAACGCACCTGCAAATGGCCGAATGGCGATCCGCTGGCCGAGGAATTCTCGTTCTGCGGCAACGATGTCGGCGATTGCGGTCCTTATTGTGCCTATCACTCGCGCGTCGCCTACCAGCCGGTCGCGGAGCGCCGCCGTCGCGGGTAAGGCTACTGCGCCGCGAACCGCGCGGCGTCCATCACCACGCGATGGCTCTCGTCCTCCTTAGGACGCTCCGGCGGCAATTGCTCGCCTGTGACGATGAAATAGACCGTCTCGACGATGTTGGTAGCGTGGTCGCCGATGCGCTCGATGTTCTTGGCGCAGAACAGGAGATGCGTGCAGGCGGTGATGTTGCGCGGATCTTCCATCATGTAGGTCAGGAGCTCGCGAAACAGCGAGGTGTACATCGCGTCGATCTGCTCGTCGCGGTCGCGGATGAACGGCACGCGCTCGACCGATCGCGTCGCGTAAAGATCGAGCACATCCTTGAGTTGCGTCAGGGCAAGGTCGGAAAGCGCTTCGAGCCCACGGAAGAGGCGGGGCGGCTGGCGCGTCTCGGCAACGGCGCCGACGCGCTTGCCGATGTTCTTGCCCATATCGCCGACGCGTTCGAGATCGGCCGCGATGCGGATCGCGCTGAGGATTTCGCGCAGATCGCCGGCCATCGGCTGGCGCCGGGCAATCAGCGCGACGGCCTTTTCGTCGATCTCCCGATGCGCCTCGTCGAGGGCCTTGTCCGCCTCGACGACATGCCGCGCGAGCGTCAGGTCGGCATTGACGAGCGCCGCGACAGATTGTTCGACCAGCCGCTCGGCCTGGCCGCCCATCGCCGCGATGCGTGCGCCGAGCCTGGCCAGATCCTCGTCATAGGCGCGGACGATGTGACCTGACGACATGTCATTGCTCCAGAATCAGTTCGCTCAAGTTTAGGTGCCGGACATGACGGAAAAAAGAACCCGCCTTCATGACCGCTGTAAATGGCGCCGCGCACAAGTGAAAGTTGTTGCGTGACATCAGTTTGAGCCCATACTATTGTTTCACACCGGATACAAAAGGGCATCGGCCGTGCGCTCCTTCGACGAGACGCTTCAATTCGCATCCGACCTGCAATCCGCCCATGCCATCGACACCGTTCGAAACAAGTTCCTGTCGCTGACCTCGCTTTATGGTCTCGACCGGGTGCTCGTCGGCACGCTGCCCGATGACGGTCTTAGCCCCGAGGACCAAAAGGCCCACGTGCTGATGCATAGCTGGCCCGAGGAATGGCTGGATCACTATGTGGGCGAAGACTATCTCGAATGCGATCCGCTGGTCGACATCATTCGAAACGGGCCGCGTCCCGTTCCCTGGAAAGGGGCCGGCGCGCTTCCCGGCCTGTCGCCCCGCGCACGCCTCATGTTCGACGAGGCAAGCGAGTTCAAGATCAAGGAAGGTCTCGTCCTCCCGATCATCACGCTCGAAGGCGTCGTCGTCTTCGTTTCCCTGTCGGGCGAGATGCTGGACATCGATCCCTTCGAGATCGGCACGCTCCAACTGGCGGCGACCCATGCGGTGACGCGGGCGCTGCAATTGTCGGAGATCGCAAGGGTGCAGCGCACCCGGCCCGAACTCACCGCGCGCGAGCGCGAGTGCATAAGGTGGGCCGCGCTCGGCAAGTCGGAATGGGAAATCTCGCAGATTCTCGGCATTTCCGAACACACGTCCGAAAAGCACCTGCTCAGCGCCAAGACCAAGCTGGGCGCCGTCAATCGCGTGCAGGCGGTCGCCGAGGCCATCCGCCTCGGCTACATCACCTAGCCGCTCGCCGGCCTAGACGGTCTCCAGCGCCCGGTCGAGATCGGCGATCAGATCGTCGGCGTCCTCGAGCCCGACCGAAAGCCGCACCGTGCCGGGCGTGATGCCAAGCTCCATGCGTGCCTCTTCCGTCAGGTTCTTGTGGGTCGTCGTCGCCGGATGCGTGATCAGGCTCTTGGCATCGCCCAGATTGTTGGAAATCCTGACGATGTCGAGCGCGTTCTGGAAGCCGAACGCACCGGCCTTGCCGCCTCTCGTCTCGAAGCAGACGAGCGTCGAACCGCCCGTCATCTGGCGCGCGATGATGTCGGCCTGCGGGTGGTCGTTGCGGCCCGGATAGATGACGCGCGAAACCTTCGGGTGACAGGCCAGATGTCCGACGATCCGTGCCGCGCTCTCCGTCTGCTGCTTCACGCGCAGCGGCAGGGTTTCCAGACCCTTGAGCAGCGTCCAGGCATTGAACGGCGACAGCGACGGTCCGGTGTGGCGGAAATAGTCGTGCAAATTCTCGTCGATCCACTTCTTGTCGGAAAGGATGATCCCGCCGAGGCACCGGCCCTGGCCGTCGATATGCTTGGTCGCCGAATAGACGACGACATGGGCGCCGAGTTCGAGCGGCTTTTGCTGCAGCGGCGTCGCGAAGACGTTGTCGACGACGACGCGCGCGCCGATGCCGTTGGCGATCTTCGCGACCGCGGCGATGTCGACGACTTCGAGCGTCGGATTGGTCGGGCTTTCGAGGAAGAACAGCTTGGTGTTCGGCCGCACCGCCGCTTCCCACTGTGCCATGTCGCGCCCGTCGACGAGCGTCGACTCGATGCCGTATTTCGGCATCAGCGTTTCGACCACCCAGCGGCAGGAGCCGAACAGCGCCCGCGCGGCCACCACATGGTCGCCCGCCTTCACCGAGCAGAGAAGCGCGGCCGAGATCGCCGCCATGCCCGACGCGGTCGCCCGCGCATCCTCGGCGCCTTCGAGCGCGCACATGCGCTTTTCGAACACGTCGACGGTCGGGTTGGCATAGCGCGAGTAGATGAAGCCCGGCTCGTCGCCCTTGAAGCGTGCTTCGGCCGATTCCGAACTGTCGTAGACGAAGCCCTGCGTCAGATACATCGCCTCCGACGTTTCGCCGAATTGCGAGCGCACGGTCGCGCCATGGACGAGTTGGGTGGCGGGCTTCCAGGATTTCTCGTTCGACATCGGCATCATCCAGACACAAAAAAACCGGCCGCGAAAAGTCGCGCCGGTCCATACAGCCTTGCGGCCCACGGTCCTTTAGCGACTTGTTTTACGTGGCTGCAAGCCGACCGGCAAATCACCACGGGATAAAGCGCCGTCTAACGGCTTTCTCGCCTTGCGTCAATTCGTGTCCTGTTTAAACCTCCCCACCAATCGAGAGGGGTGAACAGGGTGCGTCAGACGGGAATATTGCCGGACCGGCAGATCGGCGAACTGTTCGCCAGCGGCGCTCTGTCCTGCGACAGGGCTCTCGACGCCGACCAGATCCAGCCCGCCAGTCTCGACCTGCGCCTCGGCAAGCGCGCCTACCGCGTCCGCGCCAGCTTCCTGCCGGGGCCAGGCAACCGCGTCGCCGACAAGCTCGAACGTTTCAAGCTCCACGAATTCGACCTCGAGGCCGGCGCCGTCCTGGAGACGGGCTGCGTCTACATAGTGCCGATCCTCGAAGGTCTGAAACTGCCGGCCAACATCGCCGCCTCGGCGAACCCGAAAAGCTCGACCGGCCGCCTCGACATCTTCACCCGCGTCATGACCGATTTCGGCGCCGAGTTCGACAAGATCCCGGCCGGCTATGAAGGGCAGCTCTACCTCGAGATCAGCCCGCGCACCTTCCCGATCGTGGTCCGCACCGGCTCGCGCCTGTCGCAGATCCGCTTCCGGATCGGCAACGCGCTGCTCGACGAAGCCGCGCTGCATGCGCTCCACGACGCCGAAACGCTCGTCGCATCGACCAATCCCAATATTTCCGGCGGCGGTATCGCGCTCTCGATCGACCTGACCGGCGACGCCAATGGTCTCATCGGTTATCGCGGCAAGCACCATTCCGCCGTCGTCGACGTCGACAAGCGCGCCGCGCAGGACGTCCTCGACTTCTGGGAACCGCTCCACGATCGCGGCCAGAAGGAACTGATCCTCGACCCCGACGAGTTCTACATCCTCGTCAGCCGCGAAGCCGTCCACGTCCCGCCGGACCATGCTGCCGAGATGACACCCTTCGACCCGCTCGTCGGCGAGTTCCGCGTCCACTATGCCGGCTTCTTCGATCCCGGCTTCGGCCATTCGGCCGCCGGCGGCACGGGCAGCCGCGCGGTGCTCGAAGTGCGCAGCCACGAGGTGCCCTTCATCCTCGAACACGGCCAGACCGTCGGCCGTCTCGTCTACGAGCACATGCTTGAGCGCCCGAAGGCGCTCTACGGTACCGACCTCAAGTCGAACTATCAGGCGCAGGGCCTGAAGCTGTCGAAGCATTTCCGTCAGCCCTGAGCGCTCGGATTTCGGCACGCAGCGCCCGTACTTCCTGCAGGATCATGTCCTGCTCGTCCTTCATCTGCGACCGTTCCTCGGACGCGGTCGACTCGTGCTCCTCCTGCATGGCCGACACGATGATACCGATGAAGAGGTTGAGGACGGCAAAGGACGTCGTGACGATGAACGGGATGAAGTAGAGCCACGACCAGGGATAGACCTCCATCACCGGCCGAACGATCCCCATCGACCAGCTTTCGAGCGTCATGATCTGAAACAGCGTATAGGCACTCTCGCCGATGTTTCCGAACCATTCGGGGAACGACGCGGCAAAGAGCTTCGTCGCCATCACGGCCGAAACGTAGAACACCAGCGCGAGCAGCAGGACGATCGAGCCCATGCCGGGCAGGGCGGCGACCAGCCCGCCGACGACCCGGCGCAGCGACGGCACCACGCTGACGATGCGCAGCACGCGCAGGATGCGCAGCGCGCGCAGCACCGAGAGATTGCCCGTCGCCGGCATCAGCGCGATGCCCACCACGATCAGGTCGAAGATGCGCCACGGATCGTTGAAGAAGCGGCTGCGATAGACCAGCGCCCGCGCCGCCAGCTCGGCGACGAAAACGAACAGGACCACACGGTCGACCACCAGAAGCAGCGGCCCGAACCGCGACATGATCGACTGCGACGTCTCCAGCCCCAGCGTGATCGCGTTGACGATGATGAGAATGGTGATGAAGAGTTCGAAGCGGCGCGATTCGATCAGCGTCTGCAAGCGTGTCACGTCGGGCGTCCTGGATGAAGGAAATTCGCCGCACCAGTCGCCGAGGACGGCCCCCGCGTCAACCGTCGACCCGCACAAATGCGCTTGACGCCGCCCATGGCCTCGCCGATTAATGAGCCCGTCGCGGGTGTAGCTCAATGGTAGAGCAGCAGCTTCCCAAGCTGAATACGAGGGTTCGATTCCCTTCACCCGCTCCAGCCGACTTGAAGCGCCCGTCCCGAATGCGTATGTGCGGCCTCGCACCAACGGAGACGCGACATGTCGGCAGTGAACCGCTTTCTCGGCGACAGCCCCTTGCGGGTTCTGGTCAAGCTGATCGTGATCTCGTTCCTCGTCGGCATCGTCATGAGCGTGATGGGCTGGTCGCCCTATGACGTCATCTACGGCGCGCGCGACCTCGTCGTGAACGCCTACTATATGGGCTTCGACGCCTTCGGCCGCTTCATCGACTATTTCCTCGTCGGCGCCATCATCGTCGTCCCCGCCTTCTTCATCATCCGGCTCCTCAGCTACCGGCGCGGCTGATCAGCAGAATTCGGCCGCGGTCTCGAAAAGGATCGCATGGCGCGCCGCCAGCGCGTCGATGTCGTTCGAATAACCGCCGCCGATGACGCCGCAGACCGGTATGCCCCGCTCGCGGAAATGGCCGATCACGGCGCGGTCGCGGGCGCGAAGCCCGTCGTCGGAAAGCGCAAGGCGCCCGAGCTTGTCGTCGCGATGCGGGTCGACGCCGGCATTGTAGAAGACGATCTGCGGCCGCGAATATTCGGTCAGCATCGGCAGGATCGCCGTCAACCGGGCGAGATACGCCTCGTCCTCCAGGCCGTCGTCGAGCGCCATGTCCAGATCGGACACCGCCTTGCGAACCGGGTAGTTCTTCGCCGCGTGCATGGAGAAGGTGAAGACCTTGGTCTCCCCCATCAGGATTTCGGCCGTCCCATCGCCCTGATGCACGTCGAGATCGACCACCAGCGCGCGCCTGACCGTCCCTTCGGCGAGCAGCGTGTTGGCCGCGACTGCGACGTCGTTGAACGTGCAGAACCCCGCGCCCTGCGCGTGCCGCGCATGGTGGCTTCCGCCGGCCGCGTTGCAGGCGATGCCGTGATCGAGCGCCAGCCGCGCGGCCAGCAGCGTCCCGGCGCTGGCAAGCTGCGCACGCCGCGACACCCGCTCGCTTACCGGAAACCCGATTTCCTTTTCGATCGCCTCCGGCACGGCGCAGTCGATCACCTGCCGCACATAATCGCCGGCATGGGCGCGCGCGAGCGTCTCGAAACCCGGCAGCTCCGGCACTTGCTCGTTGTCCGGCCGGGCCAGCCCCCGCTCCCGCAGCACCTCGATCAGCCGCGCATATTTGCTCATCGGAAACCGATGGTCGGCCGGAAATCGGGCATCGTAGTCGGGGTGGTGGACGATCGGCAGTTTCATCGCGTGATCAGATAGGCTTTGTTCGATATCGGCAAAGGCGGGCGAATCGCCGCATCGACTGTTGAGGATAACCGCCTTGGACGAACGGACGGACAATTCGGAGCGGCGCTTTACCGTTACGAACAAAATGGTCCTGCGGATCGCCGTTCCGATGACGCTCGCCTATCTGACGACGCCGCTGATCGGCATCGCCGACACCGCCATCGTCGGCCAGCTCGGCGACGCCGCGCTTCTCGGCGGCCTCGCCGCCGGCGCGATCGTCTTCGACGTCGTCTTCGCGACCTTCAATTTCCTGCGCTCGGGCACCACCGGCCTCGTCAGTCAGGCCTATGGCAGCCGCGACCGTGCCGAGGAGCAGGCGATCTTCTGGCGCGCGCTGATCCTCGCGCTCTTGATCGGCACCGCTCTGATCCTGCTCGGGCCGCTCATCGCCGCGCTCGGCGCCTGGTTCATCGCCGGCGAGCCGCGCGTCACCGAGGCGCTGCAGACCTACGTGCTGATCCGCCTGTGGTGCGCGCCGCTCGCGCTCGGCAACTACGCGATCCTCGGCTACGTGCTCGGCCGCGGCGAGGGGGGCGTCGGCCTCGCGCTGCAATTTGCCATCAACCTCACCAACATCGCCCTTTCGCTCTGGCTCGGCCTCTGGCTCGGCTGGGGGCTAGAAGGCGTCGCCTGGGGCACGGTCATGGGCGAGGCGATTGGCTTTGCCATCGGTATCGCCGTCCTGACGACGCGCTTCGGCCGGCGCGGCCCCATGCGTCCCGGCGCCCTGCGCGACATGGCCAGGCTGAAGGCGATGCTGACGCTCAACCGCGACATCATGATCCGCTCCTTCGCCCTTCTCGCCGCCTTCGCGCTTCTGGCGCGGCAGGGCGCGCAGCTCGGCACGGTGACGCTCGCGGCCAATGCCGTCCTGATGAACTTTTTCCTCGTCGCGAGCTACTTCCTCGACGGCTTCGCAACCGCCGCCGAGCAGCTTGCCGGCCGCGCCGTGGGTGCGCGCTGGCGTCCGGCCTTCGATCGTGCGGTCAGGCTGACGGCGATCTGGGGTTTTGCGCTCGCGGGCGTCATGACGCTTCTGGTGTTGGTCTTCGGCGATCATCTGATCGCGCTCGTCACCACCGCGGCCGAGGTTCGCGATGTCGCTGCGACCTACCTTCCCTGGGCGGCGCTGACCGCCGTCACCGCCGTTCTCGCCTTCCAGATGGACGGGGTCTTCATCGGCGCGACATGGTCACGCGACATGCGCAACATGATGCTCCTGTCGCTGACGCTCTATGTAGCCGCGCTTTGGACGCTCGGCCCGCTTTTCGGTAATCACGGCCTGTGGGCCGCGCTGCACGTCTTTTTGCTGGCGCGCGGTCTCAGCCTTCTCGCCGTCCTGCCGCTCCGCGCGCGGCAGACCTTCGCTCAGACGGCCTGACCGGCCCAGTGGTCCGTGCGGCTGTCGCGAATGTCGCTGAGCGTCGCGAGCCCCTGCGCGGCCGCGAACCGGCTCATTCCACGCAGGATGTCGCCCGGCAGCGTCGGCCCGGCATAGACCATGCCGGTATAGACCTGCACGAGATCCGCGCCGGCCCGGATCTTCTCCAGCGCCGCCTCGGCCGTGTCGACCCCGCCGACGCCGATCAGCGGTAGTTGCGGCCCGACCAGACGGCGCATCCGCGCCAGCATGATCGTCGAGCGGGCAAAGAGCGGCCGCCCCGAAACGCCGCCGCTCTCCTGGGCGAGCCGGCTCGTCAGCCCGTCGCGCGAAAGCGTCGTGTTGGAAACGATGATGCCGTCGATGCCGTTGGCCGCAACCGTCTCGGCGATGTCTTCCAGATCGGCATCGCCAAGGTCCGGCGCGATCTTGAGGAAGATCGGCGTCGCCCGATCACCCCGTGCCGCCGCGACCGCACCGAGCAGTTCCTGGAGGCTCGCCCGTGCCTGCAAATCACGCAGGCCCGGCGTGTTAGGGGAAGAGATGTTGACCGTAAGGTACGAGGCGACGGCACGAAAGCGCTCGACCCCGATCACATAGTCGCCGACCCGGTTCGCGCTATCCTTGTTCGCCCCGATATTGACCCCGACGATCCCGCCGCCCTTGCGGTCGCGCAATTTCGCCAACGCCGCCGCGTGGCCCTCATTGTTGAAGCCCAGCCGGTTGACGATCGCCTCGTCCTCGACGAGCCGGAAGATGCGCGGCTTCGGATTGCCAGACTGCGGCTTCGGCGTCACCGTGCCGACTTCGGCAAAACCGAAGCCGAGCTTCAACAGCGCATCCGGCACCTCGGCATTCTTGTCGTATCCGGCCGCCATCCCCAGCGGATTGGGGAAGGAGAGCCCGGCTATGTCGACGCGAAGCCGCGCCTCGACGACCGGCGGCGGACAAAGCGGCACGCCGCTCTTCAGCCCCGCGATCGAAAGCCCGTGCGCGCGCTCGGCATCGAGGCCGAACAGAAGCTTGCGGCCGATCGTCCGGTAAAGCTGGTTCATGCCGGCAGCTCCGGAAAGACGTGCCGTCCGTCCGCACCGAGCGGCAGGGGCTTGGCCCAAAGCGCAAGGCGAGGATCGAGCGGCGCGTAGAGATGCGGGAAGAGGGCGCCGCCGCGCGAGGCTTCGTAGCGCAGCCCCGCACCGAGCGCATCGCCATCCACGGCGACGAGCAGAAGATCGTCCTGCCCGGCGAAATGCTTCGCCGCGGTTTCGCGTACTTGGGCTGCGGTCGAAAAATGGATGAACCCGTCGGCGAGGTCGACCGGCGCGCCGTCGAAGCGGCCACGGTCCACTGCCTCTTGCCACATTGGCGCCGGGACGATCTTGTAGATGATGCCTGTCATGTCCGCGCTATAGCGGTCGCGCGCGCCGATGAAAAGCGCCGCTGCCGCCGATGCCAAGGAGGAACGCAAATGCGCCATCTCGTCGTCGCCGCCGTTCTCGGCGGAATGCTCGCCGCTCCGGCCTTCGCGCAGGAGACCGAGCGCTACAGGCTGGAGCGCACCGATACGGGCTTCGTGCGCATGGACACCACGACCGGCCAGATGTCGGTCTGCGAGGAACAGTCCGGCCAACTCGTCTGCCGCACCTCGACCGACGAGCGCGTCGCCTACGAGGAACGCATCGACGATCTGGAGCGCCGGGTCGAAGCCCTCGAACGGCAGGCGGGCGTCGGTGCCGATGACGGCACGCGGGCGTTGCCGTCCGAAGAGGAGTTCGAGCGTTCGCTCGGCTACATGCGCCGCTTCTTCCAGAATTTCTTCGACATCGTCGAGGGCTGGGAGAAGGATCTGCGCACGCCCGAAGAAGCGCCGGACCGGACCTAGGGCAGGTCAGTAGAAACTGAAGCCGATGGCAAAGAAGGTCTGCGAAACCACGAACATGCCGCAGGCCACCATCAGCGACACCTGCGCGAACCGTCCATAGACCTCGCTCAGGATCTTGCCGAAATAGCTGACGGCGTGGTCGTTCTTCGGCTTCATTCGGTCGTCGAGATAAATCCAGACTTCCGTGCGGCTGGGCTGCTTGTGCTTCGCCGTCTGGGCCTTGAAGAGCAGGACGGCCGCCATGAAGAGCGTCATGATCGCGCCGGCGCGAAACGCCCAGGCTGGATCGAACGAGAAGGACAGCATCACGAGGCCGATGGCGAGGGCACCGAACATCACGGCCCGCCCGACACAGAAAACGGCAATCTGGCGTATCGCTTCCATCGTGATGGTTCCGGTTCGGGATGTGCCTCAACGCCGCGCCTGCGCCCCGGTTCCGCAAGGGAATGCGGTTTTGCACGACTAAAGTCGAATATCGCACGATCCGCGCCGCGGCGGTGTTCACAAAATCCGGCGCGCGGCCACAATCGCACTAGCGCCTTGGCCGCATCCGTCTAAACTCCGCCCGGCGGGCCGGAACAGGGAGGGGTTTTTGGATCAGCGCTATCGGTTCGTCATTGCCGACGATCATCCATTGTTTCGCGGCGCGCTCAAGCACGCGCTCTCCTCGTTCGGCGATGCCCAGATCGAGGAGGTGGGTGATTTCGATGCGGCAAAGGCCAGCGTCGTTGCCAATGACGACATCGACCTCCTGCTTCTCGACCTGACGATGCCGGGCTCGAGCGGCCTGTCGGGCCTCGTCGCCCTGCGCGGCATTTCGTCGAACTTTCCGGTCGTCATCGTCTCCGCGCGCGATGATGCCGAGACCGTCCGCCGCGCGATCGAGCTCGGCGCGTCGGGCTTCATCTCCAAATCCGCGGGCATGGACCAGATACGACGGGCGGTCGAGACGGTGCTCGCGGGCGGCATCGCCTTGCCGGACGGGCTCGATCTGGGCGAGGAACGGGACGCGGAAGTCTCCGATCTCATTCAGCGCCTCCAATCCCTGACCCCGCAGCAATCGCGCGTCCTGACGATGCTCGCCGAGGGGCTACTCAACAAGCAGATCGCCTATGAGCTGGGCGTGTCCGAGGCGACGATCAAGGCGCATGTCTCCGCCATCCTGCAGAAGCTGGGCGTCGACAGCCGCACCCAGGCCGTCATCCGCCTCTCGCGCATCGGCATGGAGCAGCAGGCGAACGCCTGATTATTCGGCCGCCGAAAGCAGCTTGCGATAGCGCGTCAGCATCGTGCGCAGCGCCGCCGGCTTGACCGGCTTTTGCAGCACCGGAACGTCGAGCGCGGTCGCACGCTCGCGCACGTCGTTCGACCGGTCCGCCGTCACCAGGATCGCGGGCAGCGCGTCGCTCCAGATCTGCCGCGCGCGGGCAATGGCCTGGAACCCGTCCTCCTGGTCGAGGTGGAAATCGGCCAGCACCACGTCCGGCGTCGGCATCGCCGCCGTCAGGCCGGACGACCCGCCAGCCGTGGTCACGCGGCAGCCCCAGCCTTCGAGCAGCTTGCGCATTCCGTCGAGAATGCGCGGTTCGTTGTCGATGCAGAGCACCGAGACGCCGTCGAGCCTTATATGGGCGCCGACCTGAGGCCGGATGTCGCTGGCCAGCGCCGCTGGCGGGGCCTCGGTGATCGGCAACAGGACCGAGAAGCACGAGCCTTTGCCCTTCACCGAATGAATTCGGATTTCGAGCCGCAGCACCCGCGCGATGCGGTCGACGATTGACAGCCCGAGCCCCAGCCCCTGCGCCTCGCGCGCGCCGTCCTGCAATCGGGTGAACTCGCTGAAGACCGTGTTGAGCTTGTCGCCGTCGATGCCGATGCCGGTATCGTGGACCTGCAGTTCGAGCAGGTCCCCGCGCCGCTTCACGCCCACCAGCACCGTGCCGGAGCGGGTATATTTGATCGCGTTCGAGACGAGGTTCTGGACGAGACGGCGAAACAGGTTGCGGTCCGTATGGACGGCGAGCCCGGTCGAAACGATGCGCAGGTCGAGCTTCTTTTCCTGCGCCAGCGGTTGGAAGTCGGTCTGGATCTGGCGCATGAGCCCGTCCAGCCTGAAAATGGTGTCGACCGGCCGCATCGCGCCGGTGTCGAGCCGAGAGATGTCGAGCACCGCACCGAGGATCGTCTCGACCGAATCGAGCGAGGATTCGATGTTGGCGACGCCATCGCCGACCGGACTTTGGCCGACGCTTTCGGCGAGCGAGGCGCAGTAGAGCCGCGCCGCGTTGAGCGGCTGAAGGATGTCGTGGCCGGCGGCGGCGAGGAAGCGCGTCTTGCCCAGATTGGCCTCCTCGGCCAGCATCTGCGCCTGCGCCAGTTCCTCGTTCACCCGCGTCAGTTCCGCAGTGCGCCGCGCGACGCGGTTTTCCAGCGTCTCGTTCACCCGCTTCAGCGCCAGATCGGCCTCGACGCGCTGCGTGATGTCCGCATAGGTCGCCACCAGCCCGCCATCGGGCATCGGGTTGGAGCGCAATTCGATGATCCGCCCGGTGCTCTTCAGTTCGAGCTGCCAGGGCGAGCGGAAGGCGGCGAGCCGGTCGATCGTCTGGTGGATCGTATCGAAATTGATGTCGCCACGATCGGCCAGGTGCCGCAGGATTTCGTCGAGCGAGACGCCGACCCGCCCCATCGAGTCCGGCAGATAGAACAGCGAGCGATACTGCCTGTTCCAGCAGATCAGCCGGAAGTCGCGGTCGAAGACGGTGATCCCTTGTTCCATCTGGTCGAGCGCGATCTGGAGAAGGTCGCGATTGTGCTGCAGCGCCTCGGACGCGTCGTCGAGCAGCCGCAGCGCCTCGCGCGGCGAGCGGTCGTGGCGCTGGAAGAGGAGCGACAGGACGAGCCGCGCCGAGGACGAGCCGACGGCGCTGGTCAAAAGTTGTTCCGAAAAGCGGATCACGGCCATGTTGGCCGGGTCCTTGCCGACCAGCGGCAGGCTCTGCTTCGCCTCGAAATTCTGGAACGAGCGCTCCGTGCGCTCCACCCCCAGATAGCGCGCGATCGTGTCCTTCAGATCATCGACGGTGACCGCCGTGCGGAACCGGCGGAAGCTCGGCATCGGGCTGGTGTCGCGCGGCACGAATAGTGCCGCCTGGATGCGCTCCAGCGGCTTGGCCGTGCGCGACAGCGAGCCGAGCACGAAGAACAGCGTGTTGACCGACAAGCTCCACAGGACGCCATGGACGAGCGGCTCGGCACTGGTTCCGAACAGCGAGTGCGGGCGCAGCGCCTCGAGGCCGAAAAGCCCGAACTGCACGATCGCCGTGTCCGGCGGCGCGAGCGAAGGTAGGAGCAGCGTGTAGCCCCAGAGCGCGATGCCGGCGAGCATGCCGATCACCGCGCCGCGCGCATTCGCCCCGCGCCAGACGAGCCCACCGAAGAACGCCGGCGCGAATTGCGCGATCGCGGCGAACGAGATCAGGCCGATCGAGGCGAGGCGCGTGTTGTTGGTGATCTCGCGATAATAGAGGAACGCCGCGATCAGCACGGCGAAGATCGCCGCACGGCGGATGTTGAGGATGACCTTGGACAGATCGTCCCGCTGGACGAGATACTGCTTGGCCATTCCGCGCAGGAAGAGCGGCAGGATGAGGTCGTTGGAGATCATGATCGCCAGCGCCACGCTGGCGACGATCACCATCGCCGTCGCCGCCGAAAGCCCGCCGATGAAGGCGAACATCGCCAGCCAGTCCTGGCCGAAGAGAAGCGGGATCGAGACGACGTAGAGATCGGCGTTCTGTTCGGGCCCGAGAAGCACGATGCCTGCAAAGGCGATCGGCACCACGAACAGGTTGATCATTACCAGATAGGCCGGAAACAGCCATGTGGCCGTGCGCAACTCGCTCTCCGAGCGGTTCTCGACGATGGTGACGTAGAACTGGCGCGGCAGCATGATGATGGCGATGGCGCTCAGCGTCGTCATGGTGATCCATACCGGCAGCGAGGTCTGGAAGTCGTAGGCGGCCATGGCGGCAGCCGAATTGCGTACCTCGCTGATCAGTTCGCTCGGACCTCCGAAGAAGAAGAACGAGACGGCGATGCCCACCGCGAGGAACGCCGCCAGCTTGACGATCGATTCGACCGCCACGGCCAGGATCAGCCCGTCCTGGTGCTCGGTTGCGTCCGCATGCCGGGTGCCGAACAGGATCGCGAAGATCGCGAGCAGGACGGTCACGATGAGCGAGATGTCGCCGAAGACGAAATCGACCGGCGGCGCGCCATTATAGTGCTCGACCATCAGGCTGACGCTGCCCGAGATCGCCTTCAACTGCAGCGCGATGTAAGGCACCGTTCCCATCGCGGCGATCATCGTCGCGATCGAGGCGACGGCGAAGCTCTTGCCGTAGCGCGCGGCGAGGAAGTCGGCGATCGAGGTGATTTTTTCGGATTTCGCCAGCCGCATGATCCGGCGCAGTAGCGGAAACCCGAACAGGAACACCATGATCGGGCCGATATAGATGGCGAGGAACTCGAACCCGCGCTCGCTGGCAAGCCCGACCGAGCCGAAGAATGTCCACGACGTGCAGTAGATCGCCAGGCTGAAGGAGTAGATGTAGGGTCGCGCCCGGATCGGCCCGTGCCGCGCCGAATGCCGGTCACCCAGGCTCGCTATGCCGAAAAGCAGCGAGACATAGGCGACGGCGACGATGACAACCACCCAGCCCTGCATACCCGTTCCGTCCTCCTCCAGCGCATTCAGGCAACCACAGCGAGATCGGCCTGTCCATCGAACTTGCGTCTGATCGAAATGGCTGTGGGGCCAGTCGAGATTGCATCTTTAGCGCGCGAAAGCTTCTGCTATCTTCTGCCCTGTTGCGGAGCAGCCGTCCGCAACCTTCGCTCACTCGGCTCCAAGGGGACATGGTGGCTGTCATGATCAAGGAATTTCAGGAGTTCATTGCCAGGGGCAATGTGATGGACCTCGCCGTCGGCGTCATCATCGGCGGCGCGTTCGGGCTCATTGTCTCGTCGCTGGTCGACGACATCATCATGCCGGTTGTCGGCGCGATTTTCGGTGGCTTCGACTTCTCGAATTACTTCCTGCCTCTGTCGTCGGAAGTCACGGCGAACACGCTGGCGGCTGCGCGCGAACAAGGCGCGGTCTTCGCCTATGGCAGCTTCCTCACCGTGCTGATCAACTTCCTGATCCTGGCCTGGATCATCTTCCTGATCGTCAAGGCGGTGAACAATCTGCGTCGCCGCATGGAACGTGAGGAGAAGGTCGCGGACGTACCGCCGGCACCGCCCGCCGACGTCGCGCTCCTGACCGAAATCCGCGACCTGCTCGCGCGCCGGCCCGTCTGACCTTTTCTGGCGCCCGGCCGACCGGCGGGGCGCCTCTTCCCGGGAACACTGAATGTCACTCGTCGATCATCTGCGTGGCGAAGCCCGTCTTGCGCCCGAAAGCGGCATCGTTGCCGTCGTCAACCATGGCCGCACCAAGACCGGCCTCATACCGCTCTGGGCAGGCGAGGGCGACAAGCCGACGCCGGACTTCATCCAGAATGCGGCCATCCAGGCGCTCCAGGCCGGCGAAACTTTCTACACCTGGCAGCGCGGCATTCCCGAACTGCGCCACGCGCTCGTCCGCTACCACAAGCGCCATTTCGGCTACGACTTCAGCCACGAGGAATTCATCGTAACCGGCTCGGGCATGCAGGCGATCCAGCTTGCCATCGACGCCGTGGCCGGCGCCGGCGACGAGGTCGTCTACCTGACGCCTTCCTGGCCGAATTTCCCGGCCGCCCTCGGCGTCGCCGGCGCGGTGCCGGTCCCCGTTCCGCTCGTCCATTCGGGCAATGGCTGGACCTGCGACGTCGACGGCATCGAGGAGGCGATCACGGACAAAACCAAGGCGATCTTCGTCAACACGCCCTCGAACCCGACCGGCTGGACCGCCGACCGCGAGACGCTGGAGGACATTCTGGAGATCGCGCGCGAGCACAATCTCTGGATCATCGCCGACGAGATCTATTCGCTGTTCTACTATGATGGCCCGCGCGCCCCGTCCTTCATGGACGTGATGCGCCCCGATGACCGCATCCTCTTCGTCAATTCCTTCTCCAAGAACTGGGCGATGACCGGCTGGCGCGTCGGCTGGCTGAAAATACACCCCGAACTGCAGCAGGTCTTCGAAAACCTGATCCAGTATTCGACCTCGGGCACCCCCGCCTTCCTGCAGAAGGGCGCCGTCGCCGCGCTCGATCAGGGCGACGACTTCCTAAGAAGCGAAATCGCCGCCGCCCGCATTGCGCGCGACACGATCGCCCAGCGCCTGCTCGCCACCGGCCGCGTCGACCTCACGGTCCCGCCCGGCGCGTTCTACCTGTTCTTCAAGATCGACGGAATCCGCGACACGAAGCGGGCTGCGTTCGAGATCGTCGACGATGCCAATGTCGGGCTTGCGCCGGGAACAGCCTTCGGTCCGGGCGGCGAAGAATTCTTCCGCCTCTGCTTCCACCGCCGCCTCGACCATGTCGAGGAAGCCGCTGACAGGCTGGCGCGCTGGATCGAAAGCCGCTGATTTGGCCTGTCGATTTCAACGCGCGCCCTCCGTCCCTACGGGCCACCTCCCCCGTAAACGGGGGAGGATTCACCGTCGGGGACGACCGCGACCTCAATCCTCCCCTGCGAAGCGGGGGAGGGGGACCGCCGAAGGCGGTGGAGAGGGCGCGCTGTTAAAGGACTTGAAGCCTAGCCGCCGGCTTTCGCCGTAACCAGCGACACAACACGCTCCGACCGGCCTTCCTGCGTCTCCGCAGGCGCCGTCTGGAACGGAATCCCAAGCGCCGTCCACGTCTCCAGCAGCGCATCCTTCAGGCCTGCGATCAGCGCGTCCGAATGGAACGGCGTCGGCGTGATGCGCAGCCGCTCCGTGCCGCGCGGCACGGTCGGGTAGTTGATCGGCTGGATGTAGATGCCGTGCTTGTCGAGGAGGCGATCGCTTGCCTGCTTGCAAAGCTCCGGGTCGCCGACGAGCAGCGGCACGATATGCGTCTGCGACGGCATCACCGGCAGGCCCGCCGCCTCGAGCGCGTCCTTGGCCTGCTGTGCCTGGCGCTGATGCGCATCGCGCTCGCTCTGGCTTTCCTTCAGGTGCCGGATCGAGGCCGTCGCCGCGGCGGCAAGCGCCGGGGGCAGGGCGGTGGTGAAGATGAAGCCCGGCGCATAGGAGCGCACGGCGTCGATGACGGCGCGCTTGCCGGTGATGTAGCCACCCATGACGCCGAACGCCTTGGCGAGCGTGCCCTCGATGATGTCGATGCGATGCGCCAAGCCCTCGCGCTCGGAAATGCCGCCCCCGCGCGCGCCATACATGCCGACCGCGTGCACCTCGTCGATATAGGTCATCGCATTGTAGCGCTCGGCCAGATCGCAGATTTCCTTGATCGGCGCGATGTCGCCATCCATCGAATAGACGCTCTCGAAGGCGATCAGCTTGGCGCGCTCGATCGGCGCTGCCTGGAGCAGACTTTTGAGATGGGCAAGATCGTTGTGGCGGAAGATCTTCTTCTCCGCGCCCGACTTCTTCACGCCCTCGATCATCGAGGCGTGGTTGAGTTCGTCCGAAAGGATCAGGCAGTCGGGCAGCAGCTTCGCGATGGTCGAGATCGCCGCCTCGTTGGAGACAAAGCCGGAGGTGAAGACGAGACCGGCTTCCTTGCCGTGAAGGTCGGCGAGCTCCGCCTCGAGCTCGACGAGCGGATGGTTGGTGCCCGAAATGTTGCGCGTGCCGCCCGCGCCAGAGCCCATGCGGCCGGCGGCATTCTGCATCGCGCCGATCACGCTCTCATGCTGGCCCATGCCGAGATAGTCGTTCGAGCACCAGACGGTGATCTCGCGCGCCGCGCCATTGGAGCGCCAGATCGCGCGCGGGAATTCGCCTGCGATGCGCTCGAGATCCGCGAAGACGCGGTAGCGGCGCTCTGCGTGAAGCTGCGCGATCGCCTCGTCGAAAAATCGGTCGTAATTCATTCCTGGCCCCGTATGTCGCGCGGAACATAGGCTTGCGCCTCGACGGCGTCACATCGACAAATTGCCACGCCTTGGAACGCTTCTAGACTCCGCTTTTCGGCCAAAGCACGAGCACAATCAAGGCTCCGGCTCCTTTTTCGCTTGGATCCCGGCCGGGAGCAGCAGATCCGCCGCCCGCACGAGCCCGGTCACGATCGCCTCGCGATCCGGCGCAGATAAAGCTCCAAGACGCCCGGCAAGCGCATCGCCGAGCGGCTCGGGTGCAGCTTGCGCCTTCGCCGCGCCCGCCGCCGTCAGCCGCGTATGCACGATCCGCCGGTCATGTGCCGAGCGGTAGCGCTCGATCAGCCCGCGTTCTTCCAGATTGTCGAGGATGGTCACGACGGTCGCCGCGCTGATGTCGGCATGGGCGGAAAGCGCCGTCGTCGTCACCTCGCCGAGTTCCGCGATCCCCTTCATCAGGACGAGCTGCGCCGCCGTCAGCCCGACCGCCTTCGTCAGCGCCTTCGACTGCAAATCATGCGCCCGCACGATGCGGCGGATCGCCTTTTCGATCGTCTTGAGGTCGGCCCGCGGGAACTCTCGCTGGCCTTCCGCGTTCGTCGGGACATCAACCACGACAACCTCATTAATTTGACATCTAATCATTTGAACTATAAATGATTGGGCGACGAAATTCAATCGAACAACGGAGGGTTGGAAAAACAACCGTGTGTGGAATTTGCGGAGAGATCAGGTTCGACGGCGCGCAGCCATCGGCTGTCGCCATTTCGAAGATGATGGATGCCATTGCGCCGCGCGGCCCGGACGGGTCGGGTCTGGTGATGCACAACAATGCCGCGCTCGCCCATCGCCGCCTGTCGATCATCGATCTGTCGCAAAAGGCTCGCCAGCCCATGGTGGACGGCGAACTTGGCCTCACCATCGCGTTCAACGGTTGTATCTACAACTATCCCGAACTGCGCGCCGAGCTTGAGGGCAAGGGCTACAAGTTCTTCTCCACCGGCGACACGGAAGTCATCCTCAAGGCGTACCACGCTTGGGGCATCGACTGCGTCAAGCGCTTCCTCGGCATGTTCGCCTTCGTGATCCACGAGCGTGATTCTGGCCGCGTCGTCGTCGCGCGCGACCGCTTCGGCATCAAGCCGCTCTACATCGCCGAGACGCGGCACGCACTGCGCTTTGCGTCCTCGCTGCCCGCGCTGTTGAAGGCTGGTGACATCGACACGTCGATCGACCGCACCGCGCTCCACCACTATCTGTCGTTTCACGCCGTCGTGCCGCCGCCGCGCACCATCATCAACGGCGTCAAGAAGATGCCGCCGGCGACGATCCGCGTCATTGAGCCCAATGGCGCCCAGAAGGACACGGTCTACTGGCGCCCGCCCTATGAGCGCGACCCGGACTATTCGCTTTCATCGGACGAGTGGCGCGACCGCGTGCTCGACGCGTTGCGCGTCGCCGTCAAGCGCCGCATGGTCGCCGACGTGCCGGTCGGCGTGCTCCTGTCGGGCGGCGTCGATTCCTCCGTCATCGTCGGCCTCCTCGCCGAACAGGGCCAGCATGGGCTTATGACATTCTCGGTCGGCTTCGAGGAAGCGAACGGTGAAAAGGGCGACGAGTTCGTCTATTCGGACCTCATCGCCAAGCATTTCGACACGAAGCACCACAAGATCTTCGTACCGTCGAACGAGCTGATGGATGCGCTCCCCGGCACCTTCGCCGCGATGTCCGAACCGATGGTCTCTTACGACAATGTCGGCTTCTACCTCCTGTCGAAGGAGGTCTCGAAGCACATCAAGGTCGTCCAGTCGGGGCAGGGCGCGGACGAAGTCTTCGGCGGCTATCACTGGTATCCGCCGCTGGCGAATTCCAACGACGTCGTCTCCGACTATGCCAAGGTCTTCTTCGACCGCAGCCACGCGAAGATGGCCGAGCACATCAATCCGCAATGGCTGCCGGATCACGATCCGAGCCTCGACCTCATCTCCCGTCATCTGCGTATGCCGAACGCCGACACCCCCGTCGACGCCGCGCTGCGCCTCGATTCGGAGGTCATGCTCGTCGACGATCCGGTCAAGCGCGTCGACAACATGACCATGGCCTGGGGCCTCGAGGCGCGCGTCCCGTTCCTCGATCACGAACTGGTCGAACTCGCCGCGAAAATCCCGCCTGAGGAAAAGCTGAAGCAGAACGGCAAGGGCGTCCTTAAGGAAGCCGCCCGCAAGGTCATCCCGCACGAGGTGATCGACCGCAAGAAGGGCTACTTCCCGGTCCCGCAGCTCAAATATGTCGACGGCCCCTATCTCGACCTCGTCCGCGACGCCCTGACGTCGCAGGCCGCAAAGGATCGCGGCATCTTCCGCGACGACTATCTGCAGCGGCTTTTTGCCAACCCGTCGGATCATATCACCCCCCTCCAGGGTTCTGAACTCTGGCAGGTTGGGCTTCTGGAACTCTGGCTTCAGACCCACGAGGTCTGAGCATGGCCCGCAGATCAGCGGTCGCCGAGCGCGGCCGCACCGACAAGGCCCTCGGTCATCGCTTGAGAAGGATGCGAAACGAAACGATGAACCCCATCGCGCAGCACGACCAGGCGGCGGCCGGCCCCAAACCCAACGCATCCATCGATTGCGGCTGGGGCAGGCTCCATTTCTGCCAGACCTATGACGACAACGAAGCCATCGTGGACGCGCTGCGCGAGGAGGGACCCGCGCGGCGCGACATCGCGTTCTACGTCCGCGATCCGCATGTCCTGCTCGCCATGGCGCCGCAGGAAATCTTCCTCGACCCCTCGCACACCTTCCGGCTCGATCTCGCCACCTACCGCCCCGCGCGCAAGCAGCCGAAGGGCTATTTCATCCGCCGCCTTTCATCGGAAGCCGATGCCGATGCCGTCAACACCATCTACGCTTCGCGCGGCATGGTGCCGGTGCGCCCCGATTTCTTCTGGCGCAACCGCGACAGCCGCTCGTTGACCTACCTCGTCGCCGAGGACGAGATCACCGGCGAGATCATCGGCACCGTCACCGGCGTCGACCACAAGCGCTTCTTCGACGATCCCGAAAAGGGCTCGTCGCTCTGGTGCCTCGCCGTAGATCCGCAGGCCCGCCATCCCGGCATCGGCGAAATGCTGGTGCGCCGCCTCGCCGAGCACTTCGCCGCCCGCGGCTCGGCCTTCATGGACCTCTCGGTCCTGCACGACAATGATCTGGCGATCGGTCTCTATGAGAAGCTCGGCTTCCGGCGCGTCCCGGTCTTCGCCGTCAAGCGCAAGAACCCGATCAACGAAAAGCTCTTCGCCTCGCCGCTCGCGGAATATGACGCGCTCAACCCCTATGCGCGGCTGATCGTCGACGAAGCGCGCCGGCGCGGCGTCCATGTCGAGATCACCGACGCCGAAGGCGGCTTCTTCCGCTTGTCTTATGGCGGCCGCTCGGTCCATTGCCGCGAGAGCCTGTCGGAGATGACCTCGGCCGTGGCGATGTCGATCTGCGACGACAAGTCCGTCACCCGTCGTGTGGTGGAGAATGCCGGCATTGTCGTGCCCGAACAGATCGTGGCAGGCGGCGATGATGCGGCACTGTCCGCCTTCATCGAAAAGCACGGCAAGATCGTCGTGAAGCCAGCGCGCGGCGAGCAGGGCAAGGGCGTCGCCGTCGGGCTCGACAATCTCGACGATGCGAAGGCCGCGATCGCCGTCGCACGCGAAATCTGCGACCGCGTCCTCCTCGAAGCCTGCTTCGACGGAGACGATCTGCGTCTCGTCGTCATCGACTTTCGCCTCGTCGCCGCCGCCATGCGCCGCCCGCCCTGCATCGTCGGCGACGGCCAGAAGGACATCCGCTCGCTGATCGAAAAGCAGTCCCGCCGCCGCGCCGCCGCCACCGGCGGTGAAAGCACGATCCCGATCGACACCGAGACCGAGCGCTGCCTGGCCGAAAAGAACCTGTCGCTCGACGACGTGCCGCGCGAGGGCGAGGAGATCGTGGTGCGCAAGACGGCCAATCTCCACACCGGCGGCTCGATCCACGACGTGACTGCACAGGTCCACCCCAAGCTCGTCGATGCCGCCATCAAGGCCGCGCGCGCGATCGACATTCCCGTCGTCGGAATCGATTTCATGGTACGCTCGCCCTCCGAGCCCGACTATGTGTTCATCGAGGCGAACGAACGTCCCGGCCTCGCCAATCACGAGCCGCAGCCGACGGCCGAGCGGTTCGTCGACCTGCTGTTCCCGATGTCCGGCCAGCGATCCGCATCGCACGCACTCGGCCGCTAGTTCCAGTTGAGGTTATTCTCTTGAAGATCGACGAAGCCTATCTCGCTCGACAGCTCCACAATCTGCTCTCGATCAACAGCCCGACCGGCTACACCGACCAGGTCGTGCGCTATTGCTCCGAAGAGCTCGAACGGCTCGGCCTGACGCCGGAGCTGACGCGTCGCGGCGCGATCCGTGCCGTGCGCCAGGGCTCGCGCCGTCGCGGCGCCCGCGCGATCATCACCCATCTCGACACGCTCGGCGCGCAGGTAAAGATGGTCAAGGACAATGGCCGCCTCGAACTCGTGCCCATCGGCAACTGGTCGGCGCGTTTTGCCGAAGGCGCGCGCGTGACGATCTACACGGAGCAGGGTGCCTATCGCGGCACGATCCTGCCCTTGAAGGCGTCCGGTCACACCTTCAACGAGGGCGTCGACACGCTTCCCGTCGGCTGGGACTTCATCGAGCTGCGCATCGACGCGCTGACGAAGAACCGCGAGGAAACCCACGCTCTCGGCATCGATGTCGGCGATTTCGTCGCCGTCGATCCGCAGCCCGAATTCCTCGACAATGGTTATATCAATTCGCGTCATCTCGATGACAAGGCCGGCGTCGCCATCGCGCTCGCCGCGATCAAGGCGCTGGAGGACGAGCAGGCGACGACGCCCGTCGACATCCACTGGCTCTTCACAATCGCCGAGGAAGTCGGCGTCGGCGCAGCCTCCATCGTCACGCCCGAAATCGCCTCGATGGTCACCATCGACAACGGCACCACCGCGCCCGGCCAGAACTCGTCCGAATTCGGCGTCACCATCGCCATGGCAGATCAGGCTGGCCCCTTCGACTACCACCTGACCCGCAAGCTGGTCGATCTGTGCCGCGAGAACGGGCTCCAGTACCAGAAGGACATCTTCCGCTACTACCGCTCGGATTCTGCCTCCGCCATCGAGGCCGGCCATGACGTGCGTACCGCCCTCGTCGCCTTCGGCATCGACGCCTCGCACGGCTACGAGCGCATCCACGTCCACGCGCTGATCTCGATTGCCGAACTCATTGCCCGCTATGTCGTCAGCCCGCTCGAGATCGAGCGGGACGTCAGCGAAGTGTCGAGCCTCGAAGGCTTCACCGAGCAGCCGATGGAAGAGGCCGAACAGCCCGAATTCGATCCGGAGATCATCCACGTCCATTCCGACGATCAGCGCTGAACGACGATCCGCGTCTGCTTCAGCCCGACACGCTGCGTCAGCGAAAACAGTCGTGCGGCGTGTTCGGGATGAAGGCGCACGCAGCCCGCCGAGGCAGGGCGCCCGAGCCGGTTCACCTGATAGGTGCCATGCACCGCGTAGTGCCCGTTGTAGAAGATCGCGTAAGGCATCGGCGCGTTCTCGTAACGGCTGGACTTGTGGTTCTTCGAAAGCCACTTCGCCGACCACTGCCCGGTCGGCGTGATCTTGCTCTTGCGCGCCGTCGAAACCGGCCAGCGATAGAGCACCTTGCCATTGTGGCTGACGGTCATCGTCTGGGTGGCAAGGCTCACCTTGGCGACGAGACTCGCCGCATGAGCCGAAACCGGCGCGATGGCCAACATTGCCGCAAGGATGAGGGGAACGAACCGAACCATGAAAAGCGCTCCTGCAACCAGAGCGCTAGTAAATCACATCGCGAATATAACGCTACGTAACGTAGCCGTGAGAACCTGCTTTACTTCGCGCCGTGGTTAATCGGGGCCGGAAAGACGTTCGACGACGATTTGAACTTGCCCGCGTTAAGACCAGTTGTCGGCCTTATGAGCGAGACGCCGACGACTCCCTCCCCCTTGTGGGGAGGGATAAAGGGTGGGGGTCACTTCAGAAAGACAGCAACCTTACCCGCCATGACGACTTGGCATCAAATGAAGCACTGCCGCCGTCCGTCCAATCAATTCCAGCGCCAGCGGCTCTGATGCCGTTCGGCTTCCGCCTGCTGGCCGAGCACGAAGCCGATCACGCCGGCGAGCACCGAGGCGACGAGGATTGAGGTGCCGGGATTGTCCTTGACGACTTCATAGGCTTGCTGCGCCCGCTCGCTAGCCGCGCTCTGCAGTGAGGCCAGTTCCTCGCGCAAATCGGCGATCTGGCGCTCCAGGCCGTGCGTTTCGCGGTCGTCGTTCTGCATCGGGTCCATGGTCATGTCCTTGGTTGGGGATTGGACTTGCAAAACGAGCGGATGAACCGAGTGTTCCGGCGCGTTTGGAATATCGATGCGCGGACATGAAAAAGCCGGGCACAAGGCCCGGCTTTTCAAATCGCGCCCCGCCAGTACATCCGTGGTCGGCACGCTATCGCAACAAGATGCGCGTGATTGGTTAACGAAAGGTTAACGCCGCGCAAACGAAGATCACGATTGGAAATTCGAAATGGTGCCCAGGGACGGAGTCGAACCGCCGACACTGCGATTTTCAGTCGCATGCTCTACCAACTGAGCTACCTGGGCAACCGCTCCGGTCGGCCTCGAAAGGCCGGGGCGGTGTTGGTTTCCGCCGGAAGCGAGCGGGTTATAACACGCCAAATCGCCCTGTCCAGCGGCTGACGTTGCGAAAGTCGGCGAAAAATTTGCGCCCTTTTCAGCCGCGCTCGTCCTCGCTGCCGTCATCCTCGTCCTCGGTCGCGGGGATCACGTAGGAGCCGGTCAGCCAGCGATTCAGGTCGACATTCTTGCACCGTTCCGAACAGAACGGAAAGCTCGCGCGCTGCGATTGCTTGCCGCATTCGGGGCACGCGCGCTTGGGGCGCAGCGGCGTCACGTTGGCGGCGTCGAGCGCCATCAGACCGCCGTCCCGGTTGGTGCGCTTGCCGTGACCTTGTAGCCGTCGCCGGCAAGAAGGCTCACCGTCTCGTAAAGCGGCAGGCCGACGACATTGGTGTAGGAGCCGACGAGCTTGACGACGAACGCGCCGGCAAGCCCCTGGATCGCGTAGCCGCCCGCCTTGCCGCGCCACTCGCCCGAAGCGAGATAGGCGTCGATCTCCTCCCGCGACAGGCGCTTGAAGCGCACGCGCGTTTCGACAAGCCGCAACCGCGACTTGCCGGCCGGCGTGATGACGGAGACACCGGAATAGACGCGGTGCGCGCGGCCCGAAAGAAGCCGCAGGCAGTCCTGCGCGTCTTCCAGCGTTTCGGCCTTGGGCAAAATGCGCCGTCCGACGGCCACCACCGTATCGGCGGCGAGCACGAAGGCCGGCTCCTCGCCGAGGCGCTTCAGGCCTTCAGCGGCCTTGTCGGCCTTGCCTTGCGCCAGCCGCTTGGCGAGCGAGCGCGGATGCTCGGCCCGGTTTGGCGTCTCGTCGATATCGGTCGCGAAGATGCGGTCGGGCTCGATGCCTGCTTGCTGGAGAAGCTCGATCCGCCGCGGCGAACCGGATGCAAGGACAAGCTTCTGGGGAATGCTCATCGAAATCCTGCGCCGCCGGGTGCGGGCTTACTTGAAGCGATAGGTGATGCGGCCCTTGGTCAGGTCGTAGGGCGTCATCTCGACCTGCACCTTGTCGCCGGTGAGGACACGGATGCGGTTCTTGCGCATGCGGCCGGCCGTATGGGCAATGATCTCGTGATCGTTTTCAAGCTTGACCCGGAACATCGCATTCGGCAACAATTCGACGACGACGCCCGGGAACTCGAGGACTTCTTCCTTCGGCATTCGGAACCTTTGGTTTGTGCTGGTTTCGGCTATATAGGCCGCGATTGGCGCGGAACCTATAGGAAGTTGGCGATTTTGGGAACACGCATAATGCGCGTGTCCGCTACGCTTTTCCAAACCGCTTTTGAATCTGCATCTTGAGCCGGTCGCGCACGTCCCGATAGGCGCCCATGATCTGCTCGCGCGTGCCCGTCGCGGTCGACGGATCGGCCGTCGGCCAGTATTCGACGTCGATCGCCATCGAGCGCGTCAGTTCGAGCGCGGCATGGTGCGCCTCGGGCGCCAGCGTCACGATCAGGTCGAAATAGCTGTCTTCGAGATCGTCGAGAAGCTGCGGCGCATGGGCAACGCCGTTCAGCCCGGCCTCCTTCAGCACCGCCTCGACGAAGGGGTCGCGCTCGCCCGGCCGCACACCGGCGGAGGCAACGAAGACACCCTTCGGCAGGTCGTTTCGCGCCAGCGCCTCGGCCATCGGCGAGCGGATTGCGTTCATGCCGCACAGGAACAGGATAGATTTCGGCGCTGGTTTGTCGCCCGGCATCTGGCGTCAGCCCCGCCAGTGCAGCACGCAGACCAGCGTGAAGAGCCGCCGCGCCGTGTCGAAATCGACCTCGATCTTGCCCGAGAGCCGGTCCATAAGCGTCTGCGAACCCTCGTTGTGAAGCCCGCGCCGGCCCATGTCGATCGCCTCGATCTGGCTCGGCGTCGAGGTGCGGATCGCCTCGTAATAGCTCTCGCAGATCAGGAAATAGTCCTTCACGATCCGCCGAAACGGCGTCAGCGACAGGATGTGCGTGACGACGGCCGCGTCGTCCTCGCGCGCAATGGAGAAGACGAGCCGGGAATCGGCCAGCGAAAGCTTGAGCTTGTAGGGCCCCCCGGCATCGTCGCTGACCGGGTGGAAGCTGTTGTCCTCGATCAGGTCGAAGATCGCGACGGCGCGTTCGTGCTCGACATCGGGCGTCGACCGGCCGATCGATTCGTCGAGTTCGACGTCGATCAGGCGGTTGCGTGTCGTGTCGCCGCCGTCCATCGCGCTCACATGTTCAGCCGGATGGAGACGGCGCGCCCGTGCCCGGCCAGCCCCTCGGCTTCGGCGAGCGCGATCGCCGCCGGCCCGAGCGCGCGAAGCTGGTCCGGGCCGCATTTCAGGATCGACGTCCGCTTGACGAATTCCATCACCGAAAGCCCCGACGAAAACCGCGCCGAGCGTGCCGTCGGCAGCACGTGGTTGGACCCGCCGACATAGTCGCCGATCGTCTCCGGCGTGTGCCTGCCGAGGAAGATCGCGCCAGCATTGCGGATACGCGCCATCAGCGCCTCGGGGTCGGCAACCGCGAGTTCCAGATGTTCCGCCGCGATCCGGTCGATCAGCGGCAGCGCCGCGCCGAAATCGGGACCATGGATGATGGCGCCGAAATCGCGCCAGCTCGCCGCGGCGATCTCGCCGCGGGGCAGGGCCGCGATCTGCCGCTCGACTTCGGCCGCCACGCGTTCGCCGAACGCCGCATCGTCGGTGATCAGGATCGACTGCGCCGCGACGTCGTGCTCGGCCTGCGCGATCAAATCGGCCGCAATCCAGGCCGGGTCGTTGTCGGCGTCGGCGACGACGAGGATTTCGGAAGGTCCCGCGATCATGTCGATGCCGACCGTTCCGAACACCTGGCGCTTGGCCGCCGCCACATAGGCATTGCCCGGCCCGACGATCTTGGAGACGGGTCGGATCGACTCCGTCCCATGGGCGAGCGCGGCGATCGCCTGCGCCCCGCCGATCCGGTAGATTTCGCTGACGCCGGCAATGTGTGCGGCCGCCAGCACCAAGGGGTTCACCACGCCATCCGGCGTCGGCACCACCATCACGATGCGCTCGACACCCGCCACGCGCGCCGGCACGGCGTTCATCAGCACCGAACTCGGATAGCTCGCCGTGCCGCCCGGAACGTAAAGCCCGACGGCCTCGATCGCCGTCCAGCGCGAGCCGAGTTCGACGCCGATCGCGTCGACATAGCGGTCGTCCTTCGGCATCTGCCGCTCGTGGTGCGAGGTGATGCGCTCATGCGCGAGCGTCAGCGCATCGAGCGTCCGCGCATCCACGGCACGCACCGCCGCCTCGATCTCCGCCGCGGAAAACGCAATGCCCGTATCGGAATAGTCGAGCCGGTCGAAGCGGCGGCTGTAGTCGAGCAGCGCCTCGTCGCCTCGCGCCCGCACGTCCGAAATGATCGCACGCACCGTGTCGTCCACGTCCTGCGCGGCCTCGCGCTTGGAGCCGAGGAACGCCGAAAACCCGGCCTCGAAATCGGCGTCGGTCATGTCGAGGCGAATGGCCATGTCGCTGCTGTCGTCCTTAGGTCGTGTGCTGCGGGCGGCTGCCGGTTTCCCATGCCGCGCCGAGGTCGGCAAGCCGTGCCTCGATGTATTCCACCTCGAGCCGCATGGCGGCATTGCCGGCAAAGACGAGCTCGATCGTTCCGCCGGGCAGTTCCCCGGCCATGAACCGGATCGCCAGCAGTTCGTGAACGTCCTGCGGCCGCGTCCGGTCGACGCCCGCAAGCTTGATGCCGGTCACGCGTTCGAAATGCAGCGCCGCGCGGCGGCGCTCGTAGTCGCGACGGAAAAAGCCGGTCTTCTTTTCCCAGACGAAGCGGTTCATCGCGACGACGAGCCGCTTCTCGGCCGGAAAATAGGCGATGTCGCCGGTCTTCAGGACGGCGTCCTGGCAATGAGCGGAAATGACCTTCAGGTCCTCTTCGTCGAGTGCGACGAGTTTCAGTTCGCTCATTCCACAGGCCCCGATCTCGCATTGTCGAACGCCGGCAGGTGCCGGCGCTTCCAATGATATAGTTTAGTTGCAGCGCAACGAAAACCCGATCAGGAGGACAGCCGCTCGATCGCTGCGCCGCATTCGGAAAGCTTGGTCTCCAGCCGCTCGAAGCCGCGGTCCAGATGATAGACGCGGTTGACGATCGTCTCGCCCTCGGCCGCCAGTCCCGCGATCACCAGCGACACCGAAGCGCGAAGGTCGGTCGCCATCACCGGCGCGCCGCGCAGCCGGTTGACGCCGTCGATGATCGCCGACTGGCCGGAGAGCGAAATCCGTGCACCCAGCCGCGCCAGTTCCTGCACGTGCATGAACCGGTTTTCGAAGATCGTCTCGGTGATCTTGGAGCGCCCGTCCGCCTTGGTCATCAGCCCCATGAACTGCGCCTGCAAATCGGTCGGAAAGCCGGGGAAGGGCTCCGTCGTGATGTCGACCGGCCCGATGCCCGAGCCGTTGCGCACGATGCGCAGCCCTGAATTCGTCTGCGTGATTTCCGCGCCCGTCTGCGAAAGTGTGTCGAGCGCGTTCTGCAAAAGGTCCGCCCGCGCGCCTTCCAGCACCACGTCGCCGCCGGTCATCGCGACGGCCATCGCATAGGTGCCGGTCTCGATCCGGTCCGGGATGACCTCGACGCGGGCTCCGTGGAGACGTGCGACGCCCTCGATCACGATGGTCGCCGTGCCCGCGCCCGAAACCTTGGCGCCCATGGCGTTGAGGCATTCGGCGAGGTTGACGACTTCCGGCTCCTGCGCCGCGTTTTCGAGGATCGTCTGGCCCTTGGCGAGCGTCGCGGCCATCATCAGGACGTGCGTCGCACCCACTGAAACTTTCGGAAACGCATAGCGCGCACCGACCAGACCCTTCTTCGCCTTGGCGATGATGTAGCCCTGCTCGATCTCGATCTCGGCAGAAAGCGCCCGCAATCCGTCGATGAAAAGGTCGACCGGACGCGTGCCGATCGCGCAGCCACCCGGCAGCGACACGCGACATTCGCCCATGCGCGCCAGAAGCGGCCCGATCACCCAGAAACTCGCCCGCATCTTGGAGACGAGTTCATAGGGCGCGGTCGTGTCGACGATTTCTTTGGCGGTGAAGTTGATCGTCCGCGAATAGCCTTCCTGCTGCGAAAGCCGCCTTCCGTTGACCGAATAGTCGACGCCGTGATTGCCGAGAATGCGGATGAGCTGCTCGACGTCGGCCAGATGCGGCACGTTGTGCAGCATCAAGGTCTCGTCGGTCAGGAGCGAGGCGATCATCAAGGGGAGGGCGGCGTTCTTCGCGCCCGAAATCGGAATGGTGCCGCGCAGTTCGTTGCCGCCGACGATGCGGATGCGATCCATCTTTTGTTTCTCTTTCCCGGTCCAGGCGAGGACTCGGCCAGTGTTCGCAGGGGTAGGTGTTCGCAGGAGTAAAGGCGGGGCTGTAGCGTATCGAAACGGCTGGTTCAAGGGAAGCGCCGGGATGCGCTCACGAATCCCCGTCGCCGTCATTCTCCTGCAACAGCCCCTCCGGCCGCTCGTCGGCCTCGCCCGCCCGCCGCGCGCGCGACTGCGCCTTGCGCTTTTGCAAATTGGCGCGCAGCCGCTCGGCAAGGCGCTTCTTTCGCGCTTCCTCCTGGCGCTCGGCTTCGCTGGTCTTGGGGGGCGGACGTGTCTGGCTGGTCATGGCCGATAACTAGCGTCTGTCCCGCGCCGACGGAACAGCTTTCGCAAGGTCGCCTGAAAAGCTGGTTACCCCGCTTGCGCTCTCCCCCCTCCTATGGCAGAAGACCGCCGCATCCGGAAGCTGCGGTAGCTCAGTGGTAGAGCACTCCCTTGGTAAGGGAGAGGTCGAGAGTTCAATCCTCTCTCGCAGCACCATCCAAAATCCATGAATTGCCTGATTTGCCGCAACGGTCGCTCGCGACCGCCGACGGTCTGAAAACGTGCGGATGCCAACCGCGACACACCTCAAAGGACTTCGTCGCGATTGGCTGAACCGGTCGGCGGCTTGCGCCGCATCGTCATGCGTTCACGCCGCGCGGACTTGCGCCCTTGGCCGAATGTTCTGGTTCATCCGGAACACGTTCAATGGGTCGTATTTGCGCTTTGTCTCGACGAGGCGCTGGTAGTTCGCGCCATAGGCCGCCTCGACGCGGTCCGTCTCGTCTTCGGGCATGAAGTTGATGTAGGCGGTTCCCGCCGAATAGGGCCGTGTGGCATCGAACAGGTCGCGTGCCCAGTCAATGCACGGGCGGTCCATGCGGAGTTCGCGCCAGCGGGCGTGGACGTTCATGACGTAGTGCGAACTGCGCTGCGGGAAGGCCGTCGTGTCGGTCGGGATGCGGCCGGCTGCGCCGCCGACATGGCCGAGGAAGACTTCGCATTCGGGGCCGGGCAGGCGCCCGATCGCGTCGACGAGCACGTCGATCGCCTTGTCCGAAAGCTCGGTGAAGTCGTGGCTCTTCCAGTAATTGCGCGCGCCGGGGGTGAGAAGCGGGTCGAAGGCCTGCTGCCAGGCGACGAACGGCGTCGGGCCGACGACGTCGGCGATCGGCGTCCCGATTGAGCGCAGTTGCGCCGTCGCCTTTTCGCCGTCCTCGAGGTTGCCGCAATAGCACATGGCAAGGACGACCACCTCCTTGCCGTGCCATTCGGCAGGCAGGAAGGGCAGGGGCGGGGCCTGGCGCATGACGGCCCAGCAGGCGAGCTCGTCGGGAGCGGTTTCGAGCGCCTTGCGATAGGCTTTCAGCACGGAACGCGCATCGGCGAACGGATGAACGACGAGGCCCGACAGCACCTGCGGGCCGACGTGGTGAAGCTGGAACTCGAAGGCCGTCACGATGCCGAAATTGCCGCCGCCGCCGCGGATCGCCCAGAACAGGTCCGGATTTTCCGAAAGGCTGGTGCGCAGCAATTCGCCATTGGCGGTCACCACGTCGGCGCTGATCAGATTGTCGATGGTGAGGCCGAACTTGCGCGTCAGCCATCCAAACCCGCCGCCCAGCGTGAGGCCGGCAACGCCGGTCGTCGAGTTGATGCCGGTCGGCACCGCGAGCGCGAATGCCTGGGTCTCCTTGTCGAGGTCGGCGAGCAGCGCACCGGGTTCGACCCACGCGCGCCGGATCGACGGGTCGACGCGCACCGAGCGCATCTGCGACAGGTCGATCAAAAGGCCGCCGTGGCAAACGGCGTTGCCGGCGATGTTGTGCCCGCCGCCGCGCACCGAGACGAGCATGCCGTGCTCGCGTGCAAAGCGAACCGCATGGACGACGTCCGAGGCGCCCGCACAGCGCACGATCAGTCCCGGACGCCTGTCGATCATTGCGTTCCAGATCGCGCGCGCCTCGTCATAGGATGTGTCGCCCGGTTCGATCACGGTGCCGCGCAATCTGGCTGCCAGCGCTTCGATCTCGCCGGCACCGATCGTGGTCGATCCGGTGTCGAGGTTGACGATGTTTGTATCGAGCATGACCCGTTCCTCCCGGTGACTGGGTCCGCCCACCGCCACGGTCATGGTGCGCCCGCGAAGGTGTCCCGGCAAGTTGCACAAGTGACTAGGGGCCTCAACTCTTCGGGCTACCGATTTAACTGAACACGAATGATGTTTCTGCCTCCAGATGCCAGACGTAGACGAACCGGATTTATCGTCGGATACTGGCGAGACCTCAAATAATCAGAGCCGGATGGTCAGATGAAAAACTTGGTCCTTCGAACGGTAGCAGCAATCATGATCCTGGGCCCATCCTCCGCTTTCGCGCAGGATCTGGCCGCCGGCGAAAAGCTCTACCAGAGCACATGCCGGGCCTGCCACGGTCCAAGCGCCCAAGGCATGGCCAGCTTCCCCAAGCTGTCGGACAAGACCGAAGAAATTCTCGTCGAGCGGCTGCAGACCTATCGCGAAGGCGAAAAGGTCGGCCCAAATTCCGCATTGATGATCCCGCATGCGAAGAAGCTGACGGACGAGGATATCGAGAACATCGCCGCCTATATCACGACGACGTTTCCGTAGGACTTCTTGGCCCGCCATCCGCAATAGATGCCGGGCGCCGCTTCATTGGATGTCCGGCCGCCGGTTTCACTGCTTGATGTAGCAAGACGGCGGCGTTAGCCTCGTGATCCCGTTGAGGAACGGGAGGAGAATTGCACCAACGTTCGAGGCTGCCGCCTCGACAACACTGGGAGGAGTGAATGTTGGAAAGATCTCGTATCGCGACGACTTTGCCTTATGCAGCCGCGCTGGCCTGTTCGACCGTCATTGCCGTGCCGACGCTCGCGATGGCCACGAACACGACCAGCCTTCAGCACACCGTCGTGCTGGAAGGGTTGCAGGCGCCCTGGGACATGGCGTTCCTCCCGGATGGAACGATGTTCTTTACCGAAAAGTGCCACGGCCTCTCGGTCCTTCTGCCCTCTGGCGAGGTCAACAAGCTGCTCGGAATGAACGAGGCGGAAGGCTACGCCACGACGGCCGACGATCTCGTTTGCGAGGGACAGGCGGGCATGAACGGCGTGGCGGTCGATCCCGACTTCGAGGAAAATCGCCGCATCTACGTCTATTCGACCTCCGCCATGTCGGACCCGCGCACCAACAGGGTCATGCGTTTCGAAGTCGACGATGCGTTGAGCAACGTCTCCGAGCGAACCGATATCGTCGACGACATCCCCTACAAGGTCGCCGAATCCGACCATCCGTTCGGCGGCCCGGGCGCGCACAATGGCGGACGCATCCGCTTCAGCCCCGGCGACGGCTTTCTCTACGTGACGACCGGCGACAATCACAACAGCGAGGTTCCGCAGAGCCCGACCCTCATGGGCAGCAAGGTGCTGCGCATCGACACCGACGGCAACGCGGCCTCCGACAACGCTCCGCCCGAAGGCTTCGACCCGCGCACCTACACCTACGGGCATCGCAACGTGCAGGGCATCGCCTTCCACCCCCAGACCAACACGCCGATCGTCGCCGAGCACGGCCCATGGCACTCCGACGAGATCACCGTGCTGGTCAATGGCGGCAATGGCGGCTGGGACCCACGGCCGAACATGGCCGGGCGCGAAGAGTGTCCGGATGACTATTGCGGCTATTCGCCCAACCAGATGGAAGGCATGAACCGCTACGAACGCGCGGCCTTCATGCCGATGACGGACCTCGAGACCTACCCCGATGCCATGAAGCCCATCTGGGACAACAATGGCTGGTCGCAAGGCTCCGGCTCGGCTGCTTTCCTGACGGGCGAGCAGTGGGGCGACTGGGACGGCGCGATGGTGGTCGGCATCATGGGCATCGGCTTCGGCGGCACGCCGATCGGCCAGCGCATCGATGTCATCCAGTTGAACGAAGAAGGCACCGAGGTCGTCGACGTGACCGAGATGACCCTGCCGATGGAAGCGGGCCGCTTCCGCTCGGTCGTGCAGGGTCCTGACGGCAGCCTCTACACGGCCGTCGACGAGGGCATGATCCACAAGCTCACGCCCTGATCTGAATGCTGATCGCATCTGCGCCATTTTCGGATGGCGCAGATGCGGTATCCAGCCGCAAATCTATCGCAGCAGCGAGCGCCCGGTCATCGCCTCCGGCTGCGCGACCTCCATCAGTTGCAACAGAGTCGGCGCGACATCCGCCAGCACGCCATCCGACACCGTACCCTCCCATGGCCCGATGATCACCGGCACCGGGTTGGTCGTGTGCGCGGTGTGCGGCTCGCCGGTCACGCGGTCGATCATCTCCTCGCAATTGCCGTGGTCGGCGATGACCATCAGCCTGCCGCCGCGCCGCTCCACCGCCGCCGCGATGCGCCCGAGCGCCGCGTCCACGGTCTCGACGGCGCGGATCGCCGCGTCGAGGTCGCCGGTGTGGCCGACCATGTCGGGATTGGCGAAATTGACGACGACGAATTCGTAATCGCCGCCGTCGATCGCCTCCAGCACCCGCTCGGTTAGTTCCGGTGCCGACATTTCCGGCTTGAGGTCATAGGTCGCGACCTTGGGCGAGGGCACCATGACGCGGTCCTCGCCGGGGAAGGGCGCTTCCTCGCCGCCATTGAGAAAATAGGTGACGTGCGGATACTTCTCGGTCTCGGCCAGATGCACCTGCCGCAGCCCGGCCTTGGACACGGTTTCGCTCAAGCCCTCGGCCAGCGTCTGCGGCTCGAACAGCACCTTCATGTAGGCGTCGAGCCCGCCGCCATAGGACACCATGCCAACCCGCGCCGCAAAGTCGATGCGCCGTGCCCGCGCGAAGCCGTCGAATGCCGGATCGAGCTGCGCCAGAAGGATTTCCCGCGCCCGGTCGGAGCGGAAGTTGAAGAAGACGAGCCCGTCGCCGTCCCTCATGCCGCCATAGGTACCGATCGCCGTCGGCGTTATGAACTCGTCGGTCTCGCCGCGCGCCTGCGCCGCAGCCAGCGCGTCGCCCACCGTCGCCGCGCGCGCGCCCGACGCCTCCGTCATCGCGTCGTAGGCGAGCTTCACGCGCTCCCAGCGCCTGTCACGGTCCATCGCGAAATAGCGTCCGCTCACCGTCGCGACGAACGCGCCCTCCGGCCGCCGGCGCTCCAGCTCGGCCAGGAACTGCGGCGCGGAATTCGGCGCCGTATCGCGCCCGTCGGTAAAGGCGTGGATCGCGACCGGAATGCCCGCCCCGGCAATGAGACCGGCCAGCGCCAGCGCATGCTCCATATGCGCATGCACGCCGCCATCCGAGACGAGACCGGCAAGGTGGCACGTCCCGCCGCTTGCCCTCAGCGCGTCGATCAGCCCGCTCGCCGCCAGCCGCTCGGCGAGCTCGGAGCCTGCAGCGGCATTGTTGATGCGTGGCAGGTCCTGGTAGACGATCCGTCCCGCGCCGATATTGAGGTGCCCCACCTCCGAATTGCCCATCTGGCCCTCCGGCAGCCCGACGCTCGGGCCGAAGGTCGTCAGCGTCGCATGTGGCCAGGTCGCCCACAGCCGGTTGAAACTCGGCGTCGCCGCCAGCGCCACCGCATTGCCCTCCGCCCGCTCGCTGAGCCCCCAGCCGTCGAGGATCGTCAAAACCACCGGTGCGCTCATTCTCGGCCCTCTTTCGCTTGAGACCGCCCGTAGATAGGCCAGCTACGCCCAAGGCCAAAGCGGAAAATCATCGTTTGCCGCCGCGCGCCAATGGGTCGAATATCGCCCGCTTGGTTGACAAGCGGACAGCCGGTCAGTCATCTGCCGCGACTTTTGAGCCTCGAGGAATTTTTGATGACGAATGTCGCCCTGACGGGGCTCGCCCGCGATCTCGCCCGCCGCGCCGAAAGCGGCCGCCCGGTGCGCATCGGCGTCATCGGCTCGGGCGAGATGGGCACGGACCTGGTCACGCAGGGCATGCTGATGCCGGGCATCGAGGTTGCTGCGATCTCGACCCGCCGCCCCTGGACCGCCCGCGCCGCGATCGAAATCGCCTATGGCGACGATTCCCGCGCCGCCGAGGCCGACACGCAGTCGAAGGTCACCGCGGCCATCGAAGCCGGCCGCATCGCCATCACCTCCGTCGAGACGATGGTGACGAACCAGCTGATCGACGTCGTCATCGACGCCACCGGCAAGCCCGGCGTCGCCGCCGATTACGACCTGATGGCGATGGAGCACGGCAAGCATCTCGTCATGATGAATGTCGAGGCGGACGTGACGATCGGCGCGTATCTGAAGCGCGAGGCGGACCGGCTCGGCGTCGTCTACACGGTCGGCGCCGGCGACGAGCCATCCTCTTGCATGGAACTGATCGAGTTCGCCACCGCGCTCGGCCTGCGGGTCGTCTCCGCCGGCAAGGGCAAGAACAACCCGCTCAACCACGACGCCGTGCCCGATCAGTATCGTGAGGAAGCCGAGCGGCGGAACATGAACCCACGCATGCTGGTCGAGTTCATCGACGGCTCCAAGACCATGGTCGAAATGGCCGCAATCGCCAATGCCACCGGCCTCGTGCCCGACAAGCCCGGCATGCACGGCCCCAGCGCCGGCCGCGACGAACTCGCCCGGGTGCTCATCCCGCGCGCCGATGGCGGCGTCCTGTCGAAAAAGGGCGTGGTCGATTACACGATCGGCAAGGGCGTCGCCCCCGGCGTCTTCGTCGTCGTCGAGGCGACGCACCCACGCGTCATCGAGCGCATGGACGACCTTCATGTCGGCAAGGGCCCGTACTACGCCTTCCACCGGCCCTACCATTTGACAAGCCTCGAAGTCCCGCTCTCATGCGCCCGCGCTGTCCTCTATGGCAAGGCCGATATGGTCCCGCTGCCCAAGCCCGTCGCCGAAGTCGCCGCCGTCGCCAAGCGCGATTTGGCCGTCGGCGAAACCTTCGACGCCATCGGCGAGACCTGCTACCGCTCCTGGACCATGACGGCAGGCGAGGCAGCCGCCGCCCGAGCGGTTCCCGTCGGGCTCCTGGAAGGCGGCAAGGTGCTGAAACCCGTCAAAAAGGGCGACCTCCTCACCCTCGAAAACGCCACCCCCGACACCACCACCCGCCTCTGGGCCCTCCGCCAAAAGCAAGAAGAAATGGTCGCCGCCCTCGGCTAGTGGCGACGGTCTGCGCTCGACGAACACCCCCACCCTCTATCCCTCCCCACAAGGAGGAGGGAGGCTTGAACGCCCTTGTTGCCCTTCAACGCCGCACCCGGATTAAAGAAAAGCACCACGCTGACGCCTCCCTCCCCCTTGTGGGGAGGGATACAGGGTGGGGGTCCCCTTCGCAAAAACCACCAAAAGATCGCCAGCCCAACGCAGCCCGAATTGGCTCCCCCGAGGAACCACAAAGCCTTGGTCTGCCCGTCAACACGGCTCCCAGATCAAAAGAAAGGCGCCACGCCGACGCCTCCCTCCCCCTTGTGGGGAGGGATACAGGGTGGGGGTCCCCTTCACAAAAACCACCATCTCACCGCAGCCCGAAATGGCTCCTTCCAAGGCGCAGAAGCAGGCGGCAGGCTTGCCGTCCGCGCACGCTCACAAAATAACTTATCCCCACTCCCATCATCTCCCTCATACTCCCCCGCATCATCCTCATGGGAACCGGTGCGCACCGGGTGTCGGGAGGGCGGCGATGACCTCCCCCTGACGGGCGTCGGAACCTGTCAGGTACTTGAGGGGTGAGGAGTGGTCGGCCGAAGGCCGAGAAAAAGCCAACGATTTGGCTTTTTCAACGACGAACGGCCGGAGCCATAGCGTATGCCGAACAGGCCGGCGTGGTCGAACGACCATGCGGAAAAGCCGCTGGGGGTCGAAATCCTTTGGGATGAGACCCGCTGTGACCGGTCGAAAGCCAGACAGCCCATCGGTGGGGTGCGCGGGTTCGCGCCACACAAAAAACCATAGGAAGGCACGGCCCGCGCGCCCCGCTTCCCGTTCTTTGACAATGGCCGGATGCCGGATGGCAGGCGCGGCGCCGATCCTTCGCGTCTAGGCCTTGCCAAGTTCGACGGACCGCGCCCGTGCCGCCTCGACAGCCTCGCCGACCAGCTTTTCCAGCCGGCCCTCATCCATGAACACAGCCAGCGCGGCTGCCGTCGTTCCGTTCGGGCTCGTCACCTGCCGACGCAGTTCCGCCGGCTCCTCCGCGCTTTCGGCCGCAAGGCACCCCGCGCCATAGACCGTCTGCATGGCGAGCAGCTTGGCAATGTCTGTCGGCAGGCCCGCTGTCTCGCCGGCCTTGGTCAGGCATTCGATGAAGTGGAACACATAGGCCGGCCCCGAACCCGAAACCGCCGTCACGGCATCCATCAGCCGCTCGTCGTCGATCTCCGCCACCTTGCCGCTCGCCGAAAGCAGCCCGGCCACGAATTCCTTGGTCTCCTGCGAAACCCGGTCATTGGCAACCGTCACCATCATCCCGCGCCCGATCGAGGCCGGCGTGTTGGGCATGCAGCGGATGATCGGCACGCTGCCGCCAAGAAGCCCTTCGAAGGTCGCAATGCTTGTCCCCGCCGCAACACTTAAAAACGTCGTCCGACCATCGGCCAGATGCCGGTAGGCGGGCACGACTTGCGCCATCACCTGCGGCTTGACGGCGAAGATGACGAGTTCGGGCTGTGCATCGCCAAGCCCCTCGATCGCCTCATGGGCATGGACGCCCAATTCGTCCGCCCGCAGCCGCAGCGCATCGTTCGGTTCCACCACGCCGACCTCGCCGGCCTCCAGCCGTCCCGAGGCGAGCCATCCCGACAGCATCGCAAAGCCCATATTGCCGCATCCGACGAGAATGACCCTGATGCCCATGATTGTTCTCCCTTGAGTTTCATTGGTCATGGACCGGCAAACGATTCCGTGCAACCGATGTCGCGCTACCGAAATCCGGCTGGCGGTTCTGGCTTTATCGCGTCAAAGAAGGGCGCGCAGGCAAAAGCGCGCCGCGCCGTTTTGGTGACGATGCGATACAGCTTTGAAGGGCAGGGGAGCGGAGAATGGCGGAACGGATCGACGGCAAGCAGGCGGCCGAGGACGTGGTGGCGAAGGTCAAGGCGGCCGCGAGCGATCTCATCGCGGAGGCGGGCGTCACGCCGGGCCTGGCCGTGGTGATCGTCGGCGAAGACCCGGCGAGCCAGGTCTACGTGTCGTCGAAATCGAAAAAGGCCAAGGAATGCGGCTTCTTCTCCGACCAGCACACGCTGCCCGAAGACACGTCCGAGGCCGACCTTCTCGCCCTCATCGAAAAGCTCAACGCCGATGACCGCGTCCACGGCATTCTCGTCCAGCTTCCGCTGCCCGGCCACATCGATTCCGGCAAGGTCATCCAGGCGATCGCGCCGGAAAAGGACGTCGACGGGTTCCACTTCGTCAATGTCGGCAAGCTCGGCACCGGCGAGGTCGACACGGCCTTCGTTCCCTGCACCCCGGCCGGTTCGATGCTGCTGATCGAAAAGATCCGGGGCCGTGACCTGTCGGGCCTCACTGCCGTCGTCATCGGCCGGTCCAACATCGTCGGCAAGCCGATGGCGAACCTGCTTTTGGCCGCCAATTGCACCGTCACCATCGCTCACAGCCGCACGAAGGACATCGCCGCGCTCGCCCGCACGGCCGATATCCTCGTCGCAGCCGTCGGCCGCCCGGAGATCGTCAAGAGCGACTGGGTCAAGCCCGGCGCGACGGTGATCGACGTCGGCATCAACCGCATCCCGGCGCCCGAAAAGGGCGAAGGCAAATCGCGCCTCGTAGGCGACGTTGCCTATGACGAAGTCGCCGAAAAGGCCGGCGCCATAACCCCGGTTCCCGGCGGCGTCGGCCCGATGACCATCGCCATGCTGATGGCCAACACGCTCGCCTCCGCCTGTCGCGCGGCAGGTCGCGTACCGCCCCGGCTCTAGGCGGCGCCGCGATCATGCCCGAGCCGTCGCCCAACGGACGCCAGTTCGCCTTCTTGCTGGTGGACAAGTTCTCGATGTTCTCGCTCGCCGCGGCCATCGACACGGTCCGTTCGGCAAACCGTCTCCTCGGCCGGGACGTCTACTCGTGGACGACTGTTTCGGCCGATGGCGAGGCCGTCTCGGCCTCGAACGGCCTGCCGATCAAGATCGACTACGCGATCGCTGACGCGCCGCCGGTCGACATCTTCTTCGTCTGCGTCGGGCTGACGACGGAGTTTCCCGGCAAGAGCAAGGCGCTCGCCGCCCTGCGCAATCTCGGCCGTCGCGGCGCGACGCTCGGCGCGCTCTCCGTCGGCTCGTACCTTCTTGCCGAGGCCGGCCAACTCGACGGCCACCGCTGCACCATCCACTGGGAAAACCGCGCCGGCTTCAAGGAACGCTTTCCCGACATCGAATGCACCGGCAACGTCTTCGAGATCGACCGCAAGCGCTACACCTGCGCCGGCGGCACGACTTCGATCGACCTGATGCTGGAGATCGTCCGCGCCGATTTCGGCCAGAACCTCGCCAACGAAGTCGCCAACCAGTTTCAGTATGAGCGCATCCGCTCGGCCGGCGACCGCCAGCGCGTCGGCCCGGAACGGGACCTGACGGGCAAGTCGGAGAAATTGAAGAAGATCGTCGAGCTGATGGCCGACAATCTCGACGAGCCCTACTCGGCGGTCGAACTCGCCAAATCCGCGAACCTCTCGGTACGCCAGGTCGAACGGCTCTTCCTGCGCCACCTCAACGTCACGCCCGGTCGCTACTACATGCGCCTGCGCCTCGAGCGCGCCCGCGAATTGCTACGTCAGACCAACCTGCCAATCCTCGACGTCGCCATCGCGACGGGCTTCACCTCGCACTCCTACTTCGCGCAAAGCTACCGCCTCCTCTTCGGCCGCCCCCCGAGCGAAGAGCGCCGCACGACGTATTAGGGTAGGGTTTTGACGGAGACGGGAACCGTTGCGGCCGACCCCCACTCCGTCGCGCTTCGCGCGCCACCTCTCCCCCTCGAAAGGGGGAGAGGAAAGCCTGCCGCGATGGCAGCGCCTAATCCAGCTTGGGTTCCTCTCCCCTTTTGAGGGGGAGAGGTGGCGCGCGAAGCGCGACGGAGTGGGGGTCTTCAGTGCGTCAGCCAATCCATCATCCCCCAACTACCCCGCCCGAAACCCCGCGATCGCCAGCGGATTGTCCACCATCGCAGCCCGATCCGGCGCATCGACTGCCGGCTGCCCCACGAACGCCCCGAACAACCGCCGCACATAGTCCTCGGGCAGGTCATGCGTGATCAACACCAGCCGCGTCCCGCGCTGGCCGTCGGGCCAGGCGGGTAGTCGTGCGGGCGGGTGCAGGAGCTTTTGGACGCCGTGGATTACCAGCGGTCGCTCCGGGTCCTCGGCGATCTCGATGATCCCCTTCATGCGCAACAGTCGCTCGCCCTGCGTGGAGCGCAACAGGTCGAGGAACATCTCGATGGTCGACCACGACACCGGACGGTCGTGGACGAGCGAGAAGGTGCGGATCGACGCGTCGTGGTGCGAATGCGCGTGGTCATGCGAATGATCGTGATCGTGATGATGGTCGTGTTCGCCTTCGCCCAGCCAGCGCGAAACGTCGGCGATCTTCGTCGCCGGATCGTAGAGCCCGCAGGCGATCAGCGCCGCCGTGCCAGACGCCGAACCTTCGACGAACGCTGCGCCCGGATTGAGCCCGCGCAGCCTCGCCTTCAGTCCCGCAATCTCGCCTTCGTCCACCAGATCGGTTTTCGAAAGCACGATGCGGTCGGCCACCGCCACCTGTCGCCGCGCCTCCTCATGCGCCCGAAGTGTCGCTTCGCCATTGGCCGCATCGACGACCGTCACGACCCCATCGAGCCGGAAGGCGTGCATCAGCGCCGGATGCCCCATAACGGACTGGAGAACGGGCACCGGGTCGGCAAGACCCGTCGTCTCGATCACGATCCGGTCGAGCGCCGCGACCTTGCCGGTCTGCACCCGGTCGACGAGATCGGCCAGCGTGTCGACGAGTTCCCCGCGTACCGTGCAGCACAGGCACCCGTCGGACAATTCGATCACCTCGTCACCGGACTGTTCGACCAGCAGATGGTCAATGGCCACCTCGCCGAACTCGTTGATGATGACGGCGGTGTTGGTCAGCGCCGGGTCCTTCAGGAGCCGGTTGAGGAGCGTGGTCTTTCCCGAACCGAGAAACCCGGTGAGGATGGAGACGGCGATCGGGTCCGTGCGCATCCGGCCTAGCCGCCTTGCGCCTGCGCGGATTCCGGAGAGTAATCCGGCCGCGGCGTGGGGATCGGCACGTTGGCGTAGCGCGGCTGCGTCGAGCGGGGGCCGGTCGCGCCGCCAAGGCTGACCGCGATCGCGACGGGATCGCCCGCGCGCTCGGTGATGAATTTCGAATGGTAGATCGGCTTGCCGTCCGCATCGCGCCGCTTGGCGCGCTCGCGCCAGGCTTCTTCCGTGCAGACGACCGGCCGCAGATTGGTGGCCTGGTTTCCGACATCGGCACCGGGCTGCAGATTGGCGAGCAACGGTGCGTCTCCCGCCGGCTTGGCAAAGGCGTTGCCCATCAGATCGGCCGCCTTGTCGGCGCGTTCCTCAGGCGAGAATTCGCCGATGACGACGGCGAGCAGCGAGCGTCCCTGCTGGGTGGCGGAGGCGACGAGGTTGAACCCGGCCGGGCACGTATAGCCCGTCTTCATGCCGTCGGCGCCCTCGAACCGGCCCATCAGCGTGTTGTGGTTTTCCATGATGTTCTGGCCGTCGGCGAGCGCATCGAGCTTGAAATAGTCGGCATGCTGCGGAAAGTCGCGCCGAAGCGCGATGGCGAGCACGGCAAGATCACGCGCCGACGTGTATTGCTCGTCCGAATGCAGCCCATGCGCGTTGACGAAATTCGACTGCGACATGCCGATCCGCCGAGCTTCGTCGTTCATGCGCTGCGCGAAAGCGGATTCGGAACCGCCGATATTGATGGCAAGCGCCGTGGCGATGTCGTTGGCCGACTTGACCATCAGGATCTTGATCGCATTGTCGAGCGTCAGCACCGAACCGGCCGCATAGCCCATCTTGGAGGGCGGTTCCTTGGTCGCTTCCGTGGTGATCTCGATCGGGCTGTCGAGCCGCAATTCGCCCGCCTGCACGGCGCGGAAGGCGACATAGGTCGTCATCAGCTTGGTCAGCGAGGCGGGATAGGAGGGCTTGAACGCGTCTTCCTGCGCCAGCACCTGACCGGTGTTCAAATCCACCAGGATCGAAGGTCCGGCGAGCACCGGCTGCTGCCACGCCGTCACTGCGAGCGCTGCCGCCAGCGTCGCCAGAACAAGCCTATTGCGCATCATTGACCAATTGCCTCTTGCCGTCGCCATCGTCCGGTATTTAGTCTCATGACCGGGCGGGTCGAGGAACGCTCGCCCGCTACCCGTGAAGAACAGCGGACCCCGCCACCGTCGTCTCTCGACTATTTAGACTATGTGACGCCAAAATGGCAGGTCGACCGGAAGGAACTCCCCATACGATGCCGATCCTGAACCGAGCTGCCGAAATGCAGGAAGAAGTCGCCGGCTGGCGGCGCCACATCCATTCCAATCCGGAAATTCTCTACGACTGCCACGAGACCGCGGCCTTCGTCGCCGAAAGGCTGAAGGAATTCGGCGTTGACGAAGTGGTGACGGGCATCGGCCAGACCGGCGTCGTGGGGCTGATCAGGGGCAATCTTGGCGACGGCCCGACGATCGGCATGCGCGCGGACATGGATGCGCTTCCCTTGACCGAGATCACCGGCAAGCCCTACGCCTCGACGACGGACGGCAAGATGCACGCCTGCGGCCATGATGGTCATACGGCGATGCTGCTGGGCGCGGCGAAATATCTTGCCGAGACGCGCAATTTCAAGGGCGCGGTCGCCGTCATCTTCCAGCCGGCCGAGGAGGGCGGGGCCGGCGGGCTTGCCATGGTCAAGGACGGCATGATGGAGCGCTTCGACATTTCGCGCGTCTTCGGCATGCACAACATGCCCGGCCTGCCCGTCGGCCAGTTCGCGCTGCGGCCCGGCCCGCTGATGGCCGCGACGGCCGAGTTCACCATCAAGGTCAAGGGCAAGGGCGGCCACGCCGCCATGCCGCACGGCACGATCGACCCGATCGTCGTCGGCAGCCAGATGGTGCTGGCGATCCAGACCATCGCCTCGCGCTCGGTCGATCCGATTGAATCGGTGGTCGTCTCGATCACCAAGTTCCACGGCGGCGACGCCTACAACGTCATCCCCGAGGAAATCGAGTTCGCCGGCACGATCCGCACCTTGAAGCGCGAAGTCGCCGACAAGGCGATCGAGCGCATGCGCGCGATCTGCCAGGGCATCGCGCTCGCCGGCGGCGCTGTCGCCGATGTCGACATCGACGTCAATTATCCCGTCACCTTCAATGACCCAGAAGAAACGATCTTCGCCACCGGCATTGCCAAGGGCGTCGCGGGCGATCCGAACGTCAACGACAAGATCAACCCGGTGATGGGCGGCGAGGATTTCTCCTACATGCTCGAAGCCCGCCCCGGCGCCTTCATCTTCATCGGCAATGGCGACACGGCGAACCTCCACAATCCCGCCTACGACTTCAACGACGAAGTCATCCCGCACGGCGTCAGCTACTGGGTCCGCCTCGCCGAAACGGCGCTCGCCGCCTGACCAGACTTGCGGCCCGGCTGGGCCGGGCCGTTTGCACTTGGCGAATGCGCGCGCGGCGTCTATGTGTTTTCGCCGTGGTCCCGTAGCTCAGTAGGATAGAGCATCAGATTCCTAATCTGAGGGTCACTGGTTCGAATCCAGTCGGGATCACCAGCAAAGTAGCTTTCCATGCAGCCTGAAACCTTCGACACTGTCATACTCGGCGCGGGCGCTGCCGGCATGATGTGCGCGATCCATGCCGCCTCGCGCGGCGGGCGGGTGCTGGTGGTCGATCATGCCAAGGCGCCCGGCGAGAAAATCCGCATTTCGGGCGGCGGACGCTGCAATTTCACGAACATCGGAACGGCTGCGAAGAATTTCCTCTCCGCCAATCCGCATTTCGCCAAGTCCGCGCTCGGCCGCTACACGCAGCACGATTTTCTCGCTCTCGTCGAAAAACACGGCATCGCCTGGCACGAAAAGACGCTCGGACAACTCTTCTGCGACAATTCCGCGAAGGACATCATCGCCATGCTGCTGGACGAGATGGAGCGGGCCGGATGCGAACTGCGCCTGGCGACGACGCTCGTTTCGCTCGAACGCGACGAGAGCGGCTTTGCCGTCGGGTTGGGCGGTGATGGCGCGGCAAAGATTCGCTGCCGCCATTTCGTCGTCGCCTGCGGTGGCAAGTCGATCCCGAAGATGGGCGCGACCGGGCTCGGCTACCAGATCGCGGAAAAGTTCGCGATTGGCGTCACCGAAACGCGCGCTGCCCTCGTGCCGCTCACCTTCGGCGAGGACGTGCTTTCGGGCTTTCGCGATATCGCCGGCGTCGCTGCCGATGCGCGCGTGAGCTGCGGCAAGGCGGCGTTCGAGGAGGCGCTGCTCTTCACCCATCGCGGTCTTTCCGGACCGGCGATCCTGCAGATTTCGTCCTACTGGCGCGAAAAGCAGCCGATCCGCATCGCGTTCCTGCCCGGCAACGATGTCTTCGCGGCGTTGGCATCCGCCAAGCGCGAGAACGGCCGTCGGGCGATACCGACCGTACTCGCCGACATCCTGCCGAAACGGCTGGCGGCCCATCTGGCGGAAGTGCATGGCTGGGCCGGGACGATAGGTGAGGCGAGCGACAAGAAGCTCGCCATCATCGCCGAGACGCTGCAGGGCTGGGAAGTCTACCCCATCGGTTCGGAAGGCTACCGCACCGCGGAGGTGACGCTCGGCGGCGTCGACACGGCCGGGCTCAACTCGCGGACGATGGAAACCAAAGCCGTCGATGGCCTCTACTTCATCGGCGAGGTGGTCGACGTCACAGGCTGGCTCGGCGGCTACAATTTCCAGTGGGCGTGGTCGTCCGGCTGGGCGGCGGGCACGGCCATCGCGGAGCGGGCGGCATGAACGAAGCGCTCACCGAACACCTCGCCATCGCCATCGGCGGCTATGCGCTGGCCGCGGCGATCGGCTGGTGGCGTGCGCCGGAGCGTTTTTCGCGCATGTTCGACGGTCTGCGCGACAGTTCCACCGCCGCGTTCATGACCGGCCTCGTCTGCTACTTCCTCGGCGCGTTCCTGCTCGTCCTCCATCACCGCGTGGACGACTGGCTGGCGATCGTCGTCACGGTCTTCGCCGTCGGCGCGGTCGTCGAGGGCCTCGGCTTCCTGACCGGGTCGGGCGCCTTCGTCGCGCTCGCGCAGCGCATAGGGCTCGCCGGTTCATGGCGCGTCTGGGCGGCGGTCTATGCCGTCTTCGGCATCACGATGATCGGCGCGGGGCTCGTCCGGCTTTAGTCTTCCATCACCAGGAGATCGCCCGGCGCGAAGCTCACTGTCACGAGGTCGCCTGGCTCGGGCGGCGGGGTGGAGGGGCTGTTGAAGGTGTCGAGCGAGACAGTGCCGGTGCCGACCGCCACGCGCACGCGGATGACCGAGCCGAGGAACGAAACGTCGCGGATCGTACCGGACAGATGCGCGCCGCGCGCCTCGTCGCGGCCGAGCGTCACGGCTTCCGGGCGTAGCGCGAGCGTGATCGCGTCGCCCGCCTGTCGGTCGGCAAGGCGATAGCCGAGCGAAACGGTGCTGTCTCCGATCGAAACGGTGCCCGCTGCCGGGTCGACCACGCGTCCTTCGAGCGTGCTGAGCGTACCGACGAACGACGCGACGAAGCGCGTCGTTGGGCGGTTGTAGATTTCGAACGGCGTACCGACCTGGTCGGCGCGGCCCTCGTTCATGACCACGATGCGGTCCGACATCGAGAGTGCTTCTTCCTGGTCATGCGTGACGTAGATCGTGGTGATGCCGAGCTTCTTCTGAATGGCGCGGATTTCCTCGCGCAGCGACACGCGGATCTTGGCGTCGAGCGCGGAGAGCGGCTCGTCGAGGAGCAGCACCTGCGGGCGCACGGCAAGCGCGCGGGCGAGCGCCACGCGCTGCTGCTGGCCGCCGGAAAGCTGGAACGGGTAGCGCTCGGCCAGGTGCGGCAGCTTGATGATCTCGAGCATTTCCGCCACGCGCGCGTCGATCTCCGCCTTGGGCTTGCCCGCGACCTTGAGGCCGAAGCCGACATTCTGCCCGACGGTCATGTTGGGAAACAGCGCATAGGCCTGGAACACCATGCCGATATTGCGCTGGTTGGGCTTCAGATTGACGACGTCGCGCCCGTCGATGCGGATGACGCCCGATGTCGGCTGCTCGAAGCCGGCGACCATGCGCAAAGTCGTCGTCTTGCCGCAGCCCGAGGGGCCGAGAAACGAGACGAACTCGCCCTTCTCGACGGCGAGGTCGAAATCCTTTACGACGCGGGTGCCGCCGAAATCCTTTTGAAGGTTGGCGATTTCGAGAAAGCTCATCGGCGGGCCATCGTGTGTTTCTGGAAGCGGGTGACGAGCTGGATCAGGCCCATGCAGGCCCAGGTGATCGCGAACGCGATCACCGCGAGGGCGGCAGGCTCATAGGCGCGGTTGGCGCCGATGAGCTGGAGATAGGGCCCAAAGGCGGGTCGGTTCAAAAGCGCGGCGAGCACGAATTCGCCGATCACGATGGCGAAGGTCAGGAACGCGCCGGACAGGACGGCGACGAGAACGTTCGGCAGGATCACGCGCCACATGATCGTCAGCCAACCGGCGCCGAGACTCTCGGCCGCCTCGGTCAGCGTGCGCACGTCGATCGCGCGAAGGCCTGTATCGACCGCGCGGTACATGTAGGGCAGCGACAGCGTCATGTAGCCGAACATCAAGAGGAGGTTCGTGCCCGCAGCCGTGCCCGTCAGCGGCAGCCAGGACGAGGTGTTGTAGAGCCGGATATAGCCGAACACGATGACGATGGGCGGGATGACGAGCGGCAAAAGCGTGACGAACTCGATGAAGGGCCGCCAATGCGGCAGCTTCAGGCGTATCCAATAGGCGGTAGGCACGATCAGCACGACGCCGGCGATGATCGTCGCCACCGCCATCATCACTGAATAGCCGAATGTCGCCTGGAAGCGCGGATCGGCGAGGACCGCCCAATAGGCGTCGAGCGAATATTCGCCGCGCCGCATCTTCAGTGAGAATTCGACGGTGCCGATCAGCGGCAGCACGAAATAGGCGATGCCGAGAATGAGAAAGAGCCAGGACCAGAAGCGGTTCGCCTTCATTTGATCCACCGCTCCGCGCGGCTGCGCAGCCAGATATAGATGAAGTTGGCGATGCCGGTGATGACGATCATGCCGAAGGCGAGCGCGTAGCCGAGGTGAGGGTCCTGCAGCACGTCGCCGCGGATCTGCGCGAAGAGCAGGATCGGCACGATCGAGAGCGACGAGCCGGTGAGCGCATAGGCGGTGGCAACCGCGCCGAAGGCGTTGGCGAAGAGCAGCGCGAAGGTGCCGAGCAGCGTCGGCCACAGGATCGGCAGCGCCACCGTGCGCCAGTATTGGAAGCGCGAGGCGCCGAGGATCGCGGCGGCCTCGCCCCATTCGCGCTTCAGCCCGTCGAGTGCCGGCGTCACGATCAGGATCATCAGCGGGATCTGGAAGAAGAGATAGGTCAGCGTCAGACCCGAAAAGGACAGGATGTTGAAGCCCATGCCGTAAATGTTGATGCCGAACCAATCGCGCAGGATCAGCGTCACGAGGCCGAGCCGGCCGAAGGTGGCGAGGAACGCGAAGGCGAGCGGGACACCGGCGAAATTCGAGGCGACGCCGGAAAAGGTCAAAAGCGGCGAGCGTATCCAGGTCGGCAGCCCCCCGATCGTGATCGCCACCGCCATCAGGAAGCCGATCAGGCAGCCGAGAAAGGCCGAGGCGAAGGAGATGCGGATCGAGATCCAGTAGGCCGACATGATCGACGGCTGGAAGAGGTTCGCGATGTTGTCGAGCGTGAACTCGCCGGCCGGATTGCGAAACGCGCCGGTGATGATCTGCAGCGTCGGCAGGATCAGGAACAGGAGCGCGAAGGCGAGGAACGGCACGACGCCGAGCCACGCCAGCGACAGCGAGCGCCGGGCGGGTTGGGGGGCGGGACCGTGGGAGATGTCGGTCATCGGAAGCCTGTGGAAACGGCCGGAAGCGAATTTGCCCTGTCGCGCCCCCCTCTGGCCTGCCGGCCATCTCCCCCGCACGGGGGGAGATCACGCGCGACGAGGACGAGACTGATCTCCCTCCTTGGGGGGGATTTGGCCGGCAGGCCAGAGGGGGGCAACGTAGGGTGCGGCATCGGCGAGACGGAGCGGCCGCTCCAAAGAACGGCCGCTCGCGAATATGACACTACTGAACGTTCGCGCCGACGGTGGAATCCCACCCCGAGGTGATCACGTTCTTGGCCGCTTCCTGCTCTTCGAGCGTCGGGAAATAGGCCTTCTCGTAGGATTCAGCCGGCGGCAGGGCGTCGAGCAGTTCCTGCGGGATGACGCCGCGTTCGACCATGTCGTTGAAGCGGATCGGGTGGCAGTAGCCCTTTAGCCAGCCGAGCTGGCCTTCGTCGGAATAGAGATATTCCATCCACAGCTTGGCGGCGTTGGGGTGCGGTGCGTAGGCGCTGATCGCCTGCACGTAGACGCCGGCGAGGACGCCGGTCGCCGGCACCACGACTTCCACCGGCGGGTTGCCGTTGAGCGCGTCGCGGCCCGAAAGGGCGTTGTAGTCCCACCAGATGACGATCGGCGTCGCGCCCTGTGCCAGCGTGCCCGACTTGCCGATGGTGGGCACGAAATTGCCCTTCTCGTTCAACTGCTTGAAGAAGTCGAGGCCGGCGGTGCCGGAGGCTTCGCCCGCATCTGCGCCGGTCGCCATGCCGGCGGCCTGGACGCCCAGGATCGCCTGGTTCGACGCGCGCGGGTCGCCTGCCAGCGCGATCGAGTTGGCGTATTCGTCCTTGAGCAGGTCGGCCCAGTCGGCCGGCACGTTCTCGACGATGTCCGTGTTCACCGCGAAGGAAAGCACGCCGTAATAGTCGCCATACCAGTGGCCGTCGGCATCCTTGACGTTCTCGGGGATCGAATCCCAGGTCGAGACCTTGTAGGGCATCAGGAGCCCTTCTTCCTGCGCCTGCGGGCCGAAGGCGAAGCCGACGTCGAGCACGTCGGGGGCCTGCGGGCCCTTGTTGTCCTTGTTGGCGCGCACGGCTTCGAGTTCGTCGGCCGAGCCGGCATCCGGGTTCAGTTCGTTGACCGTGATCTCGGGATATTTCGCCTTGAAGCCGGCGATCACTTCGCCATAGCCGCACCAGTCATGCGGCAGGGCGATGGTCGTCAGCATGCCTTCTTCCTTGGCCGCGGCCTCGAGTTCGGCGAGGTCCTGCGCCGAAGAGATCGACGTCGTCACCATCAGCCCGGCGGCGATGGCCGACAGGATGTGCCCCAATTTCGTCATACCCGTTCTCCCTGAGAAAAGACGCCTTCTTGACGCCTGCGATGCGGCTACTGCCGTTGCGTGACAGTGACATGACGAAACGCGCAATCTCGCCCGCGGCATTTCAGACTTAACTACTTTTCCGCAAGGGCAGCAATCGGTTAAGTTAACCGGCTACCGGAATTTCGCGCGGCAGCGCGCGGGAAAACGGAACGACCGTCGCGGCCGCTTGCTGGCGCATGGGACGGGGGCGTCGAAATCGCCGATCGGTCACCTGTGGCCCCTCGGCGAGCATCATTCCGACGAGGATCATCCGCGTCGCGTCCTCGGCCGCGCGCACCAGGAACTTGTCGGCCTTCTCGATGGCCTCGTCGAGCGAGCAGGGGCGCTTGACGATGGAGGCGAAGGCGTCGATGCCGTGGGCGAAGTTCGAGGCCGCGCCCTTGCCGATCGTGCCGGCGAGCGCGATGACCGGCAGGCCGCGAAGCTTGGCCCGGCGCGCGACTTCCACCGGCACCTTGCCGTAGGGCGTCTGTCCGTCGAGGCTGCCTTCGGCGGTGATGACGAGATCGGCTTCGTCGATCAGCGCGTCGAGGTCGAGATACTGCATCACGAGGTCGTAGCGCGGGTGGAGCACGCCGCCGAGAAGACCCATGATTGCTGCGCCGATGCCACCCGAAGCGCCTGCGCCGGGCGCGTCCGCGACGCGCACGCCGGTGGTGGTCTCGATCAGCGCGGCATATGTTTCCATCGCACCTGACAGAAGGTCGACCTGCGCGGGCGTCGCGCCCTTTTGCGGGCCGAACACGCGGGCGACGCCCTCCGGGCCGGTCAGAAGGTTGTGCCAGTTGACGGCGGCGTCGATGCGCACGCGGGCGAGACGCGGATCGCGGCCGCCAACGTCGATATGCGCCAGTTCGGCAAGTCCGCCGCCGCCCGGCAGCACGCGATTGCCGTCGCCGTGGAGAAAGCGCACGCCGAGCGCCTCCGCCATGCCCGCCCCGCCATCATTGACGCCGCTGTCGCCGCAGCCGAGCAGGATGCGCGTTGCGCCATGATCGAGCGCGGCGCGGACGAGCTCGCCGACGCCGTAGCTCGTGGTGCGCGTCGGGTCGCGCCGGTCGCGCGGCACGTGGCGCAGACCGGCGGCTGCAGCCATCTCGACGACGGCCGTCGGCTGGTCCTGCCCGCCCAGCATTCCGAAGAACGCATCGACCGGCTCGCCGACCGGTCCGGTCACGCGGACGGGATGCACCGTGCCGCCGGTCGCCTCGACCAGCGCCCGGGTGAAACCTTCGCCGCCATCGGCCATCGGCGCCTTGAGGATGCGGGCGGAGGGCAGGGCGCGCTTGACGCCGGCCTCGATGCGGGCGGCCACGGTCTCGGCCGAAAGGCTTTCCTTGAAGCCGGAAGGAGCGATCAGAATGGTCATCGACATGGGAATTCTCGCCTTGGGAATGTCTGTTCGAGGGGATGACGTCCGGCGCCTGCGTCTATTCCCTTCGCCGGCGAAAAAGATCAGCCGCCCAGTCCCTGCAAAGGCCAGATGATCAGCGCGACGAACAGGAGGGCCGCCACGAAGACCGGCAGCAGCCATGCCGCCAACCATCAGCGTCTGGCAAAAGCCGCTTGCGATCGTCACGACGAAGATCAGCGTCGTCGGATCGGTGCCGAAGCGCGAGAGCGGCAGGGCAAGCGCGGGGATCAGCACGGCGGCGCGCGCGGTGCGCGAGATGATGACGAGATGGGCGAGCGCGGCGACGAGCACCGCGATCGCGATGGTCGTCGCCGGGCTCAGCGCCGTGTCGAGCGAGCCGACAAGCCGGTCGACGAGGAAGGCCGCGGCGCCGGTCTCGAGCAGCGCTTCGCCGACGACCAGCGTCGCCGCGAGGAAGAAGAGCAGGTTCCAGTCGACATCCTTGACCGCATCCTTGAACGCGATCCCGGACACCGCCTTCGAGGCCGCGAGCAGCGCGGCGGCGAGCGCGATCAGCGCGAGATCGATGCCGTGCCAGCCGCCCGTCGCCCAAAGCGCAACCGTTCCGACGATGATCGCCGTCAGGCGGCGGTCGCCGGCTCTGGGCGCGCTCGATGCTGCAATCGCGCGCCCGAGAGGCGCCTTGTCGGCGTCGGTCAGGAACAGGCGCTGGATCGCGAAATTCACCGCAAGGCTCATCGCCAGCGAGAACGGCGCACCGAGCAGCGCCCAGTCGAGATACGAAATCTCCGGGCCGTCGATTTCGTCGATGAAGCCGAGCGCGATCAGGTGCGCGCCCGCGCCCGTCAGCGACGCGCCGGCCGAAAGCAGGATGACGCTCGGAAACAGAAGCGCCAGCGCCTTCGTGACGCCCGGCCGCCCGATCGCCGCCGAAAGAGCTGCGAAGACCGGCAGCAGGATCGCGGCGCGCGCCGAGGTCGAGGGAATGAAGAAGGCGGTGACGAAGATGATCAGCGTCGCTGCCATGAAGATCGCGGGCACCGAGCGGAACAGGGCGATCGCGCGCATGGCGTGGCGCTCGGCAAGGCCGGTCCGCCGGATGACGGCGGCAAGGATGAAAGCGGCGATCAAAAGCCAGATGATCTCGTTGTCGAACGTGTCGAAGAGGTCGTCCTGGTCCGCTGCGCCGGTCGCCGCGAGCGCGAGGAAGGCGATGATGGCGACGGGCGTTTCGGGCAGCTTCAGGATCAGCCAGCCGGCCATCATGGCGACGAAGACGCCAAGCGTCGCACGGCCCTCGAAGGCGAGGTCGGCGAGGAAAAACCCGATCGCAAGCCAGGCAAGGCCGACGCTCGCCGCAGCCACGAGCCATTGCCGCAGCCCGGCGGCAAGGATCGGTCGGGTCAGGGGCAAAATGGCTGCGGTCATTGCTGTCGTCCGTTTTCTGTTGGTCGACGAACGTCCGCACCGGCGTTCTATTCCATCAGCCGGTGATATCAGCCGGCCTGGAATAAACCGGCCGACGTCCCGTTTGCCGCTCGTGACCGGCCAGTCCGCAAGGCTCCGCCGGCCTCGTTCACGAAACAGGAGGTCAAGATGAAAGACGTTTCCAAGAACCTGAATTCGCAAGCCGAAACGGTATCGCTCGGCCGTCGCCGCGCGCTCGGCCGCATCGGCCTGCTCGCTGCCGCCGCCTACAGCGCGCCGGCCCTTCTGCAGCTCAGCCAGGCGCATGCGTCCGGCGCCGGTTCCGGCGGTGGCGCCGGTTCGGGCGGTGGCGCAGGCTCCGGCGGTGGTGGTGGCGGCGGCGGTGGCGGTTCGGGCGGCGGCGCCGGTTCCGGTGGCGGAGGTTCGGGCGGCGGTGCCGGCTCGGGCGGTGGCGGCTTCGGCGGTGGTTCCGGCGGCTCCGGCGGGTTTGGCGGCGGCTCGGGCGGTCGTGGTTCCGGCGGTCGCGGCTCGGGCGGACGCGGTGGCTTCGGCGGCTCGGGCGGACGCGCTGGCCGTGGCGGCTCCTTCGGTCGCGGCGCCGGCCAGGCGGTCGACAATTTCGGCCGCGGCCTGCAGGACATGGGCCGCAGCATCGGCCGTGCTTTCGGCTTCAACTGAGCCTGACCCGTCTGGACATGCGGACCGGCCGGACGATTTCCGGCCGGTCTGCAAGTGTGAGGGACATCACGATGCCTGCAAATCACTCCTGCGCGCTGGTCGACCGCCCGGTGCGCTTCGTCGATTCCGAGCCCGTTCTGGCGATCTTGAAGCGGGTCACCTCCGGCTGGTCGTGGACCGAAGTGTCGGATTCGTGCGACCCCTTCCTCGAAGTGCGCCGAAGCGGCGCAGGCTACGTCATCGACGAGCCGGAACGCCGGATTTTCACCGAGCCGAGCGCCGTCAGCGCCGCCTGCAGCCTCGTCGTGATCCTGCTCAACCGCATGGTCGAGCCTGACCCGTCGATGCTCTGCCTACATGCCAGCGCGGTTTCGCTCGCCGGTCGCGACTTCGTCTTTCCGTCCACGCACCGCGCCGGCAAGAGCACGCTGACGGCCGCGCTCGCCTTCTGCGGCGCGCGGATCATCGCCGACGACATCGTGCCGGTCGACTGCCGGGACGGCGTCGGGGCGCTCGTCGCCTCGGGCGTCGCACCACGCCTGCGCGTGCCCCTGCCGCGCGCGCTCGGTCGTCGCTTTGCCTTCGACGCCTGGCGTCACAAGGGGCCCGACGACGGACACTACCGCTATCTCGCGCTGCCGCCGGCACGCCTTGCCCGCTTCGGCGAACGTCGCGACGCGAGCGCCTTCGTTTTTCTGGAACGCGCGCGCGGCATCCAGCCGGAACTGCTTGCAGTCGCGCCCGGACAGGCGATGAAGATCCTGCTCGTCCAGAATTTCGGCAACGCCGCGCCATCCGACATCGTGCTCGGGCGCATCGACCGCCTTGCGGCCCGCTGTCCGGCATTCCTCCTGCACTACGAGAGCCTTGCCGACGCCCGCAAATTGCTCGCGCGGTTGGCATCGGCAGACCTCGCCACGCTCCACGCCGCACTGCGCCCCGGCACCCCGCGCGTCGCATCGAGCGACGATCTGCCGGCACAGGCGAGCCTCCCTTCGGGCACCATCGTCCGCACAGGCGACGTCGTTCTCCGACCCATGGGCGATGGCGGCGCGTTTCTCGCCGACCGTTCGGGCGGGGGAATCTTCGCGCTGGATGTGCTTGGTGCTGCGATCTGGGAAGCGCTCGCCGCTCCGGTCGCGCCGCTCGACCTCGCCGACGAACTGGCCGAAGCCTACCCGGAAATCGAGCGCACGCGCATCGAGGCCGATCTTGCCGGCCTCATTTCCCGCCTGATGGAAAAGGGTCTCGCGCGGACGGTCTAGCGCGCCGCGTCGAGGGCGGCGCGTTCTTCTTCCGCCGTCAGCGCTGGTCCGGCTTCGATCGCGCCGAGATAGGCTTCGAGCGCGTCGAGCGAGGAGGCGGGCGCATAGCCGTCGCCGCCGGCCGGAGCCGCCACCGCAAACCGCATCGACCAGTCGCTGTCGTCCCGGCACGAAACCGCGACGACCGACGCGCCGGCGCTGCGGTCGATCTCGTATTCGCGGCAAAGCGCGCCGCTCTGTTCGTTGAAGGAGGAGATCAGCCGCACGCGCCCCGATCCGTCTGCGATGGCCACCTCGTCGCCCGAAGCGGCGCTGTCGAGAACGGATGCGATTTCCGCGCTCGAAAATCCGCCAAGGCCCGGTTCGACGGGCACCGCGCCGGGGCTCTGCCCGAGCTGGTAGCCGATGAAGCCGGCCGCGATCGCCGTCGCCAGCGAGGCGGCGAGCGGCAATTGCCAGGATTGCTGCGCGAAGCCGAAGCGCCTCGTACGTGCCGCGCCGAGCGAGACGATGTTCGACGCCGGCTGTTCGGCTGCGCGATGACGTTCGACCATGCCGCGCACCGCCGCGTCGAGCGCGACCGGAACAGGCTCGGCAGGCGTGAAGGCCTCGCGTGCCGTCGCGCGCGTCTCGATGAATTCGGCGACCCGCATCACCAGCGCATCGTCGGTTTCCATCGCGCGTTCGACAGCCTTAGTCGTCGCCTCGTCCAGTTCGCCATCGGCGAAAGCCATTAATGTCTCGTCGTCAAAAATCATCGGTTCGATCATGGTTTCAATCCCTCGCACCGGTAGAACGACCCGGCACCGGGTTTATTCCCGTTAGTTCGGCCAGTCTTTTGCGCGCCCGCGCCAGTCGGCTCATCACGGTGCCGATCGGCACGTTCAGCACCTCTGCGGCATCGCGGTACGAAAGATCGTCGACGCAGACGAGCATGATGATCGCCCGCTGATCCTCCGGCATGGAATCGAGCGCGTCCCTGACCGATGACAGCTCCTGGCGGGCATCGGCCACCTGCTGCCCGTCCTCGCCCATCAAATCGTGCCGCTCATAGACGTCTTCGCTGGGGCCGGCGGTCTTCTGCCGGCGCGTCCGGTCGATCCACAGATTGCGGATGATGCGGAACATCCATGCGTCGAAGCGGGTGCCCGGCTCGAAACTCGCCGAACTGGCAAGCGCCCGTTCGCAGGCCTGCTGCACGAGGTCGTCCGCGACGTCCGGCGCACGCGACAGCGACAATGCGAACCGGCGCATGTTGGGCAGGAATGCGATGAGCTGGTCGCCGATATCGCTGGGAGGGCTCGTCATCGCTCGCCTGTCTGCAAAACAAATTTCGACGCACAGGAATATGTGCTCTTCGCCAACGTTTCCAGAGCGACTCTTATTCCGGCGAGCCGATGCCGGCAAATCGAATGAAGGTGGACAAGGTGAAACGCGTGTCGAAGCCGTTCGCGGCCTGCATGATCGCATTGCTTCTCGCTGCAAGCCCCGTCGTTCCGGACGTCGGCCTGCAACTCGTCGCCGCGACCGCCTTTGCCGATGACGGCGATGACGGTGACGACGGCGGCGCGTTTGCCGGGGAAGGCGGAGGCGGGGCGTCCGGTCTGCGAGGCGGCGGCTCGCGGCCTCCGCGGTTCCTGCGCCAGCTTCTGCGCCCCTTCGCCGGTATGCGTCAGCGCGCACCGCGCCGCGTGCGCGCGCAGCCGGCACCGTTGCCGGCCCAAGCCGAACGCGAGATCGTCGCGATCGGCTTGACGGCCGATGACGGCGCCACGCTCGAAGCGGCCGGCTATGCGATCCTGTCTCAGGAACGCCTCGAAACTCTAGACCAGACCGTCTTGAAGCTGCGCATTCCCGACGGCCTCTCCCTCGAAGACGCTCGTGATGCCGTCCGGGCGATCAATGACGAGGCGAGCGCGGACTTCAATCATTTCTACCGCGCCAGCGCCGCCGGCTCGTCGTCCGTCTGCAACGGCCCGGCCTGCGCGCCGCTGGAAATGGTCAACTGGCCGCTCGACGCGCGGAGCTGCTCCGGGCCCGCCGCGATCGGCATGGTCGATACCGGCATCAATCCGGCGCACGCGATTTTCGAGGGTGCCGATCTGGAAGTCGTGCGGATTTCCAGCGAGGCCGAGCCGCCGTCCGGGCTCCAGCACGGCACGGCGGTCGCCGCGCTGCTGGTCGGGCGCGTGGCGGCGCGCGCACGCGGACTGGTGCCCGACGCACGCCTCGTCGCCGTCGACGCCTTTGTCGGCGAAGGCCGGGCCGAGCGCGCCGCTGCCTATGATGTCGTGCGCGCGCTCGACCTTCTGGTCGAACGGCAGGTCCGCATCGTCAATCTGAGCCTCGCGGGCGAGGACAACCGGGTTCTGGAGCGAATGGTGAGGGCCGTGGTCGGCGCCGATATCGCGATCGTGGCCGCGGTCGGCAACGACGGCGCCCGCGCCGAACCGCGCTTTCCTGCGGCCTATCCCGGCGTGATCGCCGTCACCGCCGTCGATCGGCGTGGCCGGGTCTATCGGCGCGCGGTGCAGGGCGACCATGTCGATGTCGCCGCGCCGGGCGTCGACATCTGGACGGCTGCTTCCATCTCGGGCGCCCGTACCAAGACCGGCACCTCTTTCGCGGCGCCCTTCGTCACCGCAGCCCTGTCGAAGATGCTCGCCGCAGATGGGGATCTGTCGCCGGCCGAACTGGAGCGCCGCCTGATCGCGGACGCTGCCGACCTCGGTGATCCGGGGCGCGACAAGGTCTACGGCGCCGGCTTGCTCGACGCCTCCCGGATCTGCTCCCGGGTAGTGGAAACAGCCGGCAAGTGACCTATTCGAGTTTGAAGCCGATCTTCATGCCGACCTGGTAATGCGCGATCTTGCCGTTTTCGACATGACCGCGGATCTCGCTCACTTCGAACCAGTCGACATTGTTCAGCGTGCTGCTCGCGCGGGTCACGGCACCCTGGATCGCATCCTCGATCGACGTCTTCGACGAACCGACGATCTCGATCTTCTTGTAGACATTTTCCATGACGTACTCCTTCGCGTTGGGGGTTCCACTGACCTATGGCGCCCGATCGCGAAGGAAAGCCCGTTCAGCGTTTCAGCACGTCGCCCCATTCGGCATGTTTGCGGAACTGCGCCGCGGCGAACGGGCAAAGCGGGATGATGGTCTTCCCCTCGGCCCGCGCGTCCGCGACGGCCTGCTCGACGAGCTTCAGCCCGACGCCCTGTCCCCGAAACGCGTCCGGCACTTCCGTATGGTCGATGATGATCTGGCTCGCGCCGACCTTGGAATAGGTCATCTCGGCCACGGCGCCGTCCGCGCCCCTGAAGACGTAGCGGCCCTTGGAACTGCCGTCCTCGCGTTCGACATCACTCATTGGTCGATCTCCCATTTGCGCAGAAACTGCCGCGCCGCCTCGATTTCGACCGGCCGCACTTCATGCGCCCCGTCATGCCAGACCGTCTCGGCACCGGCGTCGAGCCCTTGCAGAAAGCTTTCCAGCCGGTTGGTTAGGTTCGGCGGACAGATCGGGTCCTTGCGCCCGGCGGTGATCAGGATCGATTTGCCGGACAGCGAACCCTCCACCTGCGGCTGGAACGGGATCAGCGGGTGCATCAGCACGGCGCCGTCGAAGAGGTTCGGCCGCGCGAAGATGACCGAGGCGAGGATATTCGCCCCGTTCGAATAGCCCAGCCCGACCACCGCGCTCGGCTGGCGCTCGGCGACGACCGCCTCGATGAAACCTGCCATGCGCTCGGTGCGAACGGCGAGGTCCTCCATGTCGTAGACGCCCTCGGCCGTGCGGCGGAAGAAGCGCAGCGCGCCGCCTTCCGAAACATCGCCGCGCGGCGAAACGATGGTGGCGGACGGCATCAGGTCGCGAGCGAGATCGGGAAACTGGTGCTCGTCGCCGCCCGTGCCGTGGAAGGTGAAGAAGAGGGGGGCGTTGGCGCCCCCGTCCTCGATCCGGTGCTTGTAGCTTTCGATGGTCATGTCGCTCACCTGTCGATCGGTTGTAGGTTCTGTTCCAGATAGGGCCGCAAATGCTCGTGCTGCTTGGGCAGCTTCAACGCCTCGCCCAGATGCGCGGCATCCTCGTCGCGGTCGAAGCCCGGCTCGTTGGTCGCCACCTCGAACAGGACGCCTCCCGGCGTGCGGAAATAGATCGCGTAGAAATAGTCGCGATCGATGACCGGCGTGATCTGCTGGCCGGTTTCCATGAGCGCCTTGCGCACGGCAAGCTGCGCATCGCGGTTGTCGACCGCGAAGGCGACGTGGTGCACCGAGCCCGCGCCCTGCTGGCCCGGGTTCAACATCGGATGAGCCTCGAGGTCGACGATGTTGGCCTCGTTGCCGCCTTCGACGACGAAGCGGCGCACCGCGCCTTCCTTGGCCGTCTCCATGTAGCCCATGGCGGTCAGGAGTTCGGCCTGCCGTTCCGTGTCGCGCAACCGCATCGACACCGAGCGGAAGCCGCGAATGGCGTGGTCGGCGGAAACGCCATTGCCGGTCCACGGCGCGCGCCCGTCGCCGCTGGTCTCGACCAGCGCCAGCCCGTCGCCATCCGGTCCCTCGAAGCACAGCACGTTCTCGCCGAAGCGGTTCGACGGCTTGATGCCGGCGACGCCTTTTTCCGCCAGCCGCTTTTCCCAGAAGGGGAGCGAGCCTTCCGGCACCGAAAAGACGGTCGTGCCGACCTCGCCCGTTCCCGGCCGGCCGCGCGCGGCATTGGGGAAGGGGAAATAGGTCATCACCGTCCCCGGCGTGCCGGCGCCGTCGGCGTAGTAGAGGTGGTAGACGTCCGGCGCGTCGAAATTGACGGTTTTCTTCACCCGGCGAAGGCCGAGCGTGTCGGTATAGAAGCGGTTGTTCTCGCGCGCGTCGCGCGCCATCGCGGTGACGTGGTGGAGCCCCTTGATCTGGTCGATCATGTCGATTCCCTTTCCCTCAGCTTGCGCGGCGATTGCGCCGCGCTTGATCCATGGGCCATATGTCGGCCATCGGGGGCGGATTGGAAGACCGTTCGGCAGAATGGACCGTTCTCAATTATCGAACAATCGATCCTTGATTGTTCAATCGGGGAACTTCATGGCCAGGCGGAGGTCGCGTCCCAACATCCTGTTCGTCACCTGCGACCAGTGGCGCGGCGACGCGCTCGGCATCGCCGGAAATGCGGTGGTGAAGACGCCCAATGTCGATCGGCTGGCGGGCGAGGGGACGGTGTTCCTGCGCCATTTCGCCAATGCCGCGCCCTGCGCGCCGGCCCGCGCCTGCATCTATACCGGCCTCTACCAGATGAACAACCGCGTCTGCCGCAACGGCACGCCGCTCGACGATCGGCATGACAACATCGCCCGCGCCGCCCGCCGCGCCGGCTACGACCCGACGCTTTTCGGCTATACCGACGTCGCCCCCGACCCGCGGCGGCACGACGCAAACGATCCGGCCTTGAAAGGCTATGAGGGCATTCTCCCGGGCTTTTCCGTCGGGCAGTTGTTGCCCGAGCACCAGCGCCAATGGCTCGCCTGGCTTGGCGCGCAGGGCATCGACGTCTCCATGGGCTCGCCCGACATCCACCGGCCCGCCAACGGGTCGAAGGCGATCGACGCGTCCCCGCCCGTCTATTCCGCCGACCAGACCGAGACGGCCTTCATGACGGAGGCCTTCATGCGCTGGCATGGCGCGCAGGAGGCGGGCTGGTTCGCCCATCTCTCCTTCATCCGCCCGCACCCGCCATTCGCGGTGCCAGCGCCCTACGACACGATGTACGATCCGGCCGAATGCGGCAGCTTCGCCCGCGCCGCCGATCCGGCATCGGAAGCAGGCGTCCATCCCTTCGTCGCTGCCGAATTGGAGCGTACGAAGACGGGCAAGTTCCTGCCCGGCCGCAAGGGCAAGGTGCACGATCTCGGCGAAGCCGATTTCCGGCAGATCAAGGCGCTTTATTACGGCATGATCTCCGAGGTCGATGCGCAACTCGGCCGGCTCTTCGATCACCTGAAGGCGACCGGCCAGTGGGATGACACGATCGTCATCCTGACCAGCGACCACGCCGAACTGATGGGCGACCACCATCTCCTCGGCAAGGGCGGTTATTTCGACGGCAGCTACCACGTGCCGCTTATCATCCGCGACCCACGGCGCAAGGCGGTGAAGGGCGCAGTATCGCGTTTCACCGAAGCGGTCGATCTGTTCCCGACGCTGCTCGACCTGATGGACCTGCCGCCGCAGCCCTGGCTTGATGGCCGCAGCCTCGCGCCGTTTCTCGATGGCAAGGTGCCCGACGACTGGCGCACCGAAGCCCATGTCGAGTTCGATTTTCGCGCCGGTTCCGGCGGCTCGTCGAAGCGCATGCCTGCCTCGCAGCGCACAGCCAATCTCGCGGTCCTGCGCGGCGAGCGCTACAAGCTCGTCCATTTCGCCGCCGGCCCGTCGCTGCTGTTCGACCTTGAGACCGACCCGTTCGAGACCGTCGACCGTTCGCGCAACCCGGACTACCGAGATGTCTATGTCGACATGCTCGAACGGCTGCTCGCCTGGCGCGCGGCGCATCTCGACCAGTCGCTGGCGCTCGGCGAATTGACCGACGAGGGCCCCCGAGGTCCGTTCGCGCCGCTTCCGCACCAGTGAGATACGCAAAGGAAAAGGCCCGGGAAATCCCGGGCCTTTCCGTCTCGAAGTCCGGCGAAGATCGCCGTCCAGCGATTAGTTCGCGGGGTTGACGAGAAGCTGCTCGTCACGCGCATCGGCGAAGGTCGCCTCGTCATATTCCGGCTGAGCTTCGAGCTGCTCTTCCGTGAACGAGGTGTAGAGATACATCTCACCATCCTCGTCCGACATGAAGGCGAGGTTTTCCATGTCGACGGCAACCGTCTTGGCACCGAGGCCAAGGAAGCCACCGACGTCGATGGTGACGAAGTCGACGGCATCGCCGTCCAGGACCACGTCCTCGATCGAGCCGACATTCTCGTCATCGGCGCCATAGACGGTCGTGCCGATGAGTTCGTCGGCCGACAGACCGGCAGCGTCGACTTCCGTCAGCGTGGCGCGGTCGATCGCGGCAGTCGCCGTGTCGTCCGTGGCGGCATCGTCTTCAGCCGGAGCAGCGGCCGTGTCGTCGGTCTCGGCAGCATCGTCGGTCGCAGCCATGTCGTCGGTCTCGGCAACATCGTCGGTCGCAGCCGTGTCGTCCGTCATCGCGTCGCCGGCATCATCCGCCGTCTCGGCCATGCTGTCGCCGGCATCATCGGCCATTTCGCCAGCGGCGTCAGCCGTGTCGTCAACCGCTTCGGCAGCCGTGTCGGTGGTCGCCGCCGCGCCGGTTGCAGCGCCGGTCGCCGCACCCGTTGCAGCCATGCCCTCGGCATCATCCGGGTCATAGGCATCGCGGTCGAACTCTTCCTGCTGCTCGAGCTGCTCACGCGTCGCCGAGACGACCAGCCAGGTCGTGCCGTCCTCGCGCTGCGCCCATTCGAGCGAATCGTATTCGAGAGCGACGTCCTTCTGGCCGAGGCCGAGGAAGCCACCGACGCCCACGACGATCAGCGAAGCCTGGCCGTCAGCGTCCAGCACGATGTCGTTGACCGAGCCGATGTTCTCGGCATCGTCGGCAACGCCATTATAGACGTTCTCGCCGATGATGTTGGTGGCCAGATGGCCTTCGATCGGCTGCGGGCCGGGCGTTTCGGCAGCATCAGCCGGAGCCTCGGTGGCCGGAGCCATCGCCGGGTCGGTTGCGGTTTCCGGAGCGGTCGTCTGGGCGAAGGCGCCGGTCGAAAGCAGAGTTGCAATTGCGGTAGTCGCCAAAAGGGTGCGGATCATGGTAATTCTCTCCTTGTGCATGTTCCTTTGCACGGCCGCGATGTCCGAACTTTTCGCAGGGGGCGGGCGTCGCGGCCTTTCACAGTGTCACAACGCCACTTTCCGTGAGATGTTCCGCCGAAATCGATGGTTGAACACGATTCCGCGAGCACGTAACGGAACCACGCGACACCTCGCCCATTTCCCCGCCGGCATGCATCTTTGCCACACGTGAAAGGGTGACGAATTGCACTTCAAGGCAATCCTCAACAGCGAGGGCGGAACGCTCCGCACTGCGGACACCGAAGCGCTTTCGGCCGAGATCGAGAAAAAGTTCGCGGCCGGCGGCCACACCGTCGACATCGCGCTCGTCCCCGGCAAGAAACTCGAGGCCGAGCTCGACAAGGCGGTCGCGGACGACGCGGTCGAAGGGGTGCTCATCGGCGGCGGCGACGGCAGCGTGTCGGGTGCCGCGGCCAAGCTGATGAACACCGGCAAGGTGCTCGCGGTCCTGCCGGCCGGCACGATGAACCTCTTCGCCCGCAGTCTCCAGATACCGCTCGATCTCAGCCAGGCGCTCGACGCGCTCGCAACTGCGCCGATCGCCGATGTCGACATCGCGACGGCCAACGGCCGCCCCTTCGTCCATCAATATTCCGTCGGCATGCATGCCAAGCTCGTCCATCTGCGCGAGCAGCGCGAATTCGCCTCGCGCCTCGGCAAGATCAGGGCGTCGGCGCAGGCGGCGGTCGATACGGTCCTCAACCCGCCCCGCATCCGCGTCCGGCTGGAGATGCCGGGCGGAACGGAGGTCGAGGCCCGCACCTCGTCGATCGGCATCACCAACAATCTCTACGGCGAAGGCCACATCCCGTACACCGACACGCCCGATGGCGGCACGCTCGGCATCTACGTGACCAAGGCGCGTTCGCGCCGCGAGATGTTCGCGTTCCTGGCGATGATGGCGCTCGGCAAGTGGAAGTCCAACGACCAGGTCGAAATCCACCAGACGGAATCGGTGACGATGCACATCCTGTCGTCGCACCGGAAATTCCGCTGCGTGATCGACGGTGAGTTGTGCAAGCTCGAGCCGAAGGTCGAGGTCAAGATCCATCCCGGCGCACTGAAGGTGCTCCGACCGGCTACCGCCGACCAGGCCTGACCGCGCGAGGGCGAGCAGGCATGAAAAAGGGGCGCTGCGGGCGCCCCTTTCGTTATTCTATCTGTCGGTCCGGACTCCTACTGGGCCGGCTCGCCCTCGACGGGAGTGTCGACGCCGCCCGGCGCTTCGACCGGTTGCTCGGTCGGCGCACCGCCCACCGGCTCTTCGGGCTCGATGGCGCCGCCGAAGAGGCCTACCGCCCAGCCGACGATGGCGGCCAGAATGAGTGCGACGATGAGGATCGTCAGAACATGCGTGCCGCGGCGGCCCTGCCGGGCTTCCGTGGGATTGACCTTGACCTTGTCATCCATGGCGTTTCCCTCTTCCTGTTATGGCCGATCGAGCGGGGCGCGTGGACGGCGCCCGCCTTTCGGCCCGGCATTTTCCTTGTAGATCAGGTAGCCGACCATCCCGAGCACGGGCACGATGAGCGCCACCGCCGAACCGCGTCGCGCCAGAAGCGCGGGCAGCGCGGCAACTGCAGCCGTCGTGGCGATCGCCTTGGCATCGACGGAGCGGCGCTTGGCAGCTTCCCGCGCCTGGCGTTTGGCCGTCGAACCGTGGATGACGACGACGAGGATCGCGAGCACGACGAATGCGCCGGCCAGCGCCAGTGCCGCCGTGATCGGCCCCCAATGACCCGCTATCCAGACGTAAAGCGCGATCAGCCCGAACATCACTCCGAACAGGACGAGCAGTCCGGCGATCGCATAGGCGATGGCCGAACGCTTCGTGCGTCCGATGATATCGGCCGTCTCGCCGGCTACGATGGATGCGATGAGCGTGCCGAACATCCGTCAGCTCAGCGGCGCGTCAGGAGAGCGAGCACGAAGCCGACGCCGGCCGCGATGGCGAGCGAGCTGATCGGCTTTTCGCGCACGGCTTCTTCGAGCTGCGCCTCGTAATCCTTGGCCTGCCCGCGAATGTCTTCGATGGCCGCTTCGCTGCGCGCCTTGACGCTCTCCAGACCGGACGCCGCCGCGCGCTGCGCGGAATGGTAGGTGCGCTGGCCGGTCTCGCTGAGCTGGTCCTTCAGCTTCGTCACATCGCCTTTCAGGCGCTCGATTTCGGCCTCGAGCTCGGCCTTGGTCTTCGCGTCGTTGGCCCGAACCTTGGCGGTGGTGGAGGGTGAAGCCATGGATTTTTCTCCTGTTTCCGTGTTGCCGAGCACTCAACGTGTGTGCCTTCGTCCAGTTCCAGCATTGTATGAGCAGGAACGAAATTATCCCGCGCCGCGTTGCCGCTCGTGTCGGAGGAAGCCTGTGCCATCAGAAAGATACGAAAAGCGCTCGCCCATCGTGCGCCTGCCGCCCAAGTCGAATGTCGAGATCGTGCTGCAGCGGGGCTCGCAGATGGCGCTGATCGTCCTTGGGCTGCTTGGGCTTTGCTTCGCACTTTATTTCGGCCGCTACATCCTGGCGCCAGTGGCATTCGCGCTCGTCATCGGGCTGATGCTCGGCCCCGTCGCCGCGCGCATCGAGGCGCGGGGCATCTCGCCCTATATCTCGGCCGTCCTGGTCTTCATCCTGTTCGTCTTCAGCGTCTGCCTGATCGCGCTCGCGCTGGTCGGCCCGCTGTCCTACTGGGCCGATCGCGGACCGCAGATGTGGCAGGAGCTGCAACTGCGCCTGTCGCAACTGCGCGAGCCGATGGAGGCGCTGCGCGACATCCAGGGCGGACTGCGCGACGCGACGGGCGACACCGGCCTGACGGTGTCGGTGGAGGAAGGCTCGCCGATGGACAGCCTCATCACCGTCGCGCCGGCGATCGGCGCGCAGGTGCTGATCTTCATGGCGACCCTCTATTTCTTCATCGCCACGCGCCATTCGACGCGTCTTGCCGTGCTCAAGCTGTGCGTCGGCCGCCGCCTGCGCTGGCGCACCGCGCACATCTTCCGCGACGTGGAGATGCTGGTGTCGCGCTATCTCCTGTCGATCACCGCGATCAACATGGCGCTGGCGGTCGCGGTCACCTGCGCCTTGTGGCTGGCCGGCGTGCCGTCGCCCGCCCTGTGGGGCATTCTCGCCGGCCTGTTGAACTTCGTCATGTATATCGGCCCGGCGATCATGGCGGCGATCCTGTTCGCCGTCGGCCTCGTCACCTTCGACACGATCTCGGGCAGCCTCATGCCGCCGCTCGTCTACCTCGCCGTCAATCTGTTGGAGGCGCAGTTCGTCACGCCGATGGTCATCGGCCGGATGATGACGCTCAACCCGTTCGTCGTCCTGATCGCGCTGACTTTCTGGATCTGGATCTGGGGCCCGATCGGCGGCTTCGTCGCCATTCCCGCCTTGCTCGTCGGCTATGCGATCGCCCGCAACCTGATCCCCGGCTGGGGACCCCAGGGACCCAATCTGCCGGGGTGAGCTTCGGTGTGTTGAGATTCAGGGCTGTGCGAGCCGAAAATGGCGGATTTCGAGAACCGGAGCGGAGTGTACGTTTGCGTACATGAGCACCGGAAGCGCAGAAATCCGCTATTTGCAGGCCGCTCAGGCCTGAATATCGGCACACCCTAAATGAAGGGGCGCGGCTTCAGGTGCATGTCGGTCGACCACTCGGCCAGCCGCTCGAGGCCTTCGAGGTCGAGGACGACGCAGCCCCGGTCGCGCCATTGCAGCAACTGGCGCTCGGCCAGCTTGCGCACCGTCTTGTTGGTATGGACCAGCGACAGGCCGAGCGTATCGGCGACATGCTGCTGGGTGATCGGAATTTCGATCGGCGTCTTGTTAGTATTGAGCCCGGTCCCTTGCGACCGGCGCACGATGAAGGCGATCAGATAGGCCAGCCGCTCCGAAGCGTTGCGCCGCCCGACGCTGAGCATGTTCTCGTCGAGCATGCACTCCTCGCGCGAGGAGAGCCAGGTGATGTCGTAGGCGAGTTCGGGATGCTCGCGGTAGAGCGTCAGCAATTCGTCGCGCTCGAAGACGCACAGGATCATCGGCGACAGCGCCTCGACGGAATGCTCCATCTCGCCCGTCACCGTGCCCTGCAGACCGAGAAGGTCCCCCGGCATCGCATAGTTGACGATCTGCCGGCGTCCGTCCGGCAGCATCTTATAGCGAAAGCTCCAGCCTTGCAGGACGGTGTAGAGATGCGGGTTGCGCGTGCCCTCCGCCAGCACCGTCGCGCCACGGTCCACGGTCAGCTCGCCCTTCTTGAAACGGCTGATGAATTCGAGCTCTGGCTTGGTGAAAGGCCGGAAGATTTCTCGCGCGTGCAACGGGCATTTCTCGCAAGGATATTTCCTTGCAGAACGGATCGCGATCTCGGCCACCGGCGGGCTCCAGGAGGTAAAGAAAAAAGTCCCTTTGCGATCTATAGTGAGGTGCGCGGCGCTTGTCAGCGGCCACGGCCTAGACCATCAAATATATTCGCAAAAGCTGATGCACATGTCATAGTTAAATGACACGTCGCCATCCGGCAGGCCAATTGCCCCGATGTCGGGAGTAGTGAATTTGGCGGAGAAGCCCCTCAAGGATCTGCGCATTCTCGTGATGGAGGACGAATTCCTCATCGCAATGGATGTCGAGCAGTTGTGTCAGGATCATGGTGCCGAAGAGGTCATCATCCTGCGCACGCTCAAGGAACTGGGCGACCAGCCCGTCGGGGACCGCGGCATCAACGTCGCCGTCGTCGACGTGATGCTGGCCGGCGAATCCACCGTGGAGTTCGCCAAGACCCTGCAGGACAACAACGTCCCGTTCGTCTTCGCCACCGGCTATGCGGAAAACGAGAACCTGTTCGAGGCCTTTCCAGGTATCCGCGTGGTGGGCAAGCCCTATGCCGGCCCCACCCTGATCACCGCAATCGTCGAAGCGGTGAACCAGGGGCAGGGCCAGCCGATATCAGGCGGCGTTTGAGCCCATCACCTGCGCTGCGATCGAATCCGGCCCGTAGTCGGATTCTCCCGAAACCTTCAAAAGCTCCTGCAAACGCGTCCGCGCGCGACTGACACGGCTCTTGATCGTGCCGACGGCGCATTCGCAGATCTCGGCCGCTTCCTCGTAGGAAAAGCCCGACGCGCCGATCAGGATGATCGCCTCGCGCTGGTCTTCCGGCAGGCGCTCCAGCGCATTGCGGAAGTCTTCGAGATCCATCGAGCCGTGCTGGCTCGGATGCACCGCGAGCCTTGCGGTCATCGCGCCGTCGCTGTCCTGCACCTCGCGCCCGCGCTTGCGCATCTGCGAATAGAATTCGTTGCGCAGGATGGTGAAGAGCCATGCCTTGAGATTGGTGCCCGGCTGGAACGAGGACTGCTTGTCCCATGCCTTGACCAGCGTCTCCTGGACGAGATCGTCCGCGCGGTCCGAATTCTGCGAAAGCGAAACGGCGAACGCGCGAAGGCTCGGGACCGCACTGAGGAGTCCGGTCTTGAAGTCGATTTCGGCAGCCATGGTCAGTCTCCCTTGCGAGCGCTGGCGCCTGTTTCGCGATCTTCGAGTTGCCTCAGGAGATCGGCGAATCGGTCGGGGACTTCTTCCGTCACGAGTTCGTCGTAATATTGTTTGAGCTTTCGTCCGATTTCGGAATTCGAGCCCAGCGGCTCCGTGCGCTCTGTCACTGCCGGCTGTTCCTTGTTCGGCTTCATGTCTGCCTCGGTGCCCCCTGAATTGTCGTGGTCTGCCCAACGTGCGGCAATTGCCATGCGTCGCTTCCCTGTCTTTCGTTGCCTTTATTCTTGCGCCCAGACCGCCCCGCCGGCACGCAAAATCGATATCAAACGTTAAGACCTCGCGATTCGTTCCTTGTTGCGGAACTTTTTTGCTGCGGGTGAGTTTGAAGGGCGCTACTGATCCGCAATTCCTGCCTTTATGTCTTGAGGGAGACGTCCAATCATGAGTTTGTCCGCAAGGATAGCGCCGCACTTGCCATTCTTGCGCCGGTTTGCCCGCGCAGTCTCCGGCTCACAGACCAGCGGCGATGCGCTTGTCGCCGCCACGCTGGAAGCAATCATCGCAGACCCGAGCGTGTTCCCGGCCGCGTCGACCGACCGCATCGCGCTCTATCGCATCTTCACCAAGCTGTTTTCCTCGGTCGCGGTCCGCGTCCCCGACGAGATGCCCGCAAATCCGTGGGAAAGCCGCGCCGTCGCCAACTTGTCCTCGCTGGCGCCCCTCCCGCGTCAGGCGTTCCTGCTGGTCGCCGTCGAAGGTTTCGGCGAACGCGAGGCGGCTGAGGTTCTCGATGTCGAGCAGACGGAGTTCTCCCGTCTCCTCGGTCAGGCGAGCGACGAGATTTCCCGTCAGGTCGCGACCGACATCCTCATCATCGAGGACGAGCCGCTGATCGCGATGGACATCGAGCAGATGGTCGAAAGCCTCGGCCACCGCGTCGTCGGCACGGCCCGCACCCACAAGGAAGCGACCGCGCTGTTCAAGACCAGCAATGCCAAGATGGTCCTGGCCGACATCCAGTTGGCCGACGGCTCGTCGGGCATCGATGCGGTCAACGAGATCCTGGCGTCCGCCAGCGTTCCGGTGATCTTCATCACGGCCTTCCCCGAGCGTCTCTTGACCGGCGAGCGGCCCGAGCCGGCCTTCCTGGTGACCAAGCCGTTCAACCCGGACATGGTCAAGGCGCTCATCAGCCAGGCCCTGTTCTTCGACCGGCAGTCGCAGGCGGCAGCCTGACGGCGAGACTTTGTGCGGGGCAGGGCTCGATCCTGTTCCGCACGGGAACAAGCGCGCCCCAAGATGCGTTGAGCATCTGGATGGCGGCGGCAGTTCGAGCAAGGAACCCGGCCTGCTTCGGGCCGGCGATTTCGATGCTCCAGAGGTGGTAGGATCGTCCTTCGGCGCGCATAAGACCGCGGGCGATCCAGGGAGAACGCAGATGCTCTATTGGGCCCTGGTATTTTTGGTCGTCGCATTGATCGCGGGCGCCGTGGGATTCGGCGGCATTGCCGGCGCATCCGCGGGCATCGCCCAGATCCTGTTTTTCATTTTCATCGTTCTTTTGTGCGTCTCCGTGGTTGCCGGCTTCATGCGCCGCGCCAATTGAGCACGAGTGAGCATTTTTTGGTCCGGCTACAGGCCGGGCCGGCTTTATCGGGGGCAGTTTCAGGGTGAGTTTCGGGACCGCTGACACAATCGACGAGGAACGCGTGCTCGCGACCGCGTTGAAGAATGCCGGTGTGGCGGTCATCGCCCAGGACGCCCATCTCAAGGTCCTTTGGGCCCACAATCTCCCGTCCTCCTGGCATGCCACGTCGATCGTCGGCCAGTCGGACAGCGAGTTCCTTGCCGCCTCCGATGCCGAAGCGGCCATCGCCATCAAGCGGCAGGTTCTGGAAAGCGGCCAGTCGGCTCACTACGAATTCCGGCAAGGCGCGGACGACGGCGGACGGTGGTTCTCCGTCTGGCTCGATCCCCGCCTTGAAAAGGGCGGCAGCGTCAGCGGCATCGTCTCCACCATCGTGGACGTGACCAGCCAGAAGCACCGCGAGCAGACGCTGCGCACGCTGTTGCGCGAGGTCAGCCATCGCTCGAAGAACCTTCTCGCCATTATCCAGAGCATCGCGACCCAGACCGGCCGCTATTCCGGATCGATCGACGTTTTCCTGACGCGCTTTCGCGGCCGCATCCAGTCGCTGGCCTCCTCGCAGGATCTCGTCACCTCGTCGAACTGGCGCGGGGCGACCTTGAGCGAGCTCGTCGCCGGACAGGTCAGCCGCTATTGCGAAGACCCCGCTTTTTCGATCCGCCTCAAGGGCGTCGATCCCTATCTCAATCCGAACGCCGCGCTGCATATCGGCCTCGCGCTACACGAACTCGTCATCAATTCGATGAGCCACGGCGCGCTGTCGCGGCCGAACGGCTATGTCGGCCTCTCCGCCACATTGGAGGAGGACGAGGAGGGCAAGCGCACCATCCTCCTCAACTGGCATGAGAACACCCGCGTCGCCGAAAGCGCCATGGGTGACAAGCGCTTCGGCAGCGTTGCGCTCGAGCGCGTCGTGCCGGCCTCCGTCGAAGGCGAGGCCTCGCTCGAATTCTCCGAAGGCCACCTCGACTACCGCCTGCGCATCCCCGAAGGCAATTTCGAACTCTGACAAGCCTTGGTCGGACAGCTTGAGCCCAAAAAAAAGCCGGCCACGAAGGGCCGGCTTTGGAGGGGGCGAAGAAGGCGTTCGGGGGATACGCTCTCCTTCAATCAGTGAAGCGCCGTTCGCGGGGGGAGCGATTGGAGGGGGGTGGCGTCGGGCCACTTCACTGTGCCTGTTAACTGTTTCGACACGAACGGGTTCCGTAACGTTCATTCTTTTTTGCGATCATGCCTCGGGAACGGAATTTCCGGTGCGCCGTTTGATTTTCAGGCAGCGCAAAATGGGAGGCGGTAATGGTCGCTCACATGATGAATCTGGAACGTGCGGCACGTCTTGCGATGGGCGACCATCAGGGCGACGGCTCCGAGCCCTTGCCGCCCGGCCCGAATTACGGCCCGTTCGGCTATTTCCGGTTGGGAGTTCTGATTCTCGCTGCGCTTATCGCAGGCACGCTGCTGTTCAATCTCTTGAGCTGAGCCTTCGCTTCACTGCGGCGGCTGCAACCGTTCCGGCGGTATGCGAACCGTCATCTCGCCGCGATTGGGTTCCACGAACAGCACCAGCGCGTACATTGCTCCGTAGGCGATACCGGCCAGGATCAGGAGCGTCATCAGAAACCGGAAAAGTGTAGGCATCGGTCTCCCGTCAGTCCGCCGCGCTTGCGTGTTTCTTTATGGGACGCTGCGTGTGCGAGTGCAAGCATAAGTCGTGTTCATCCCAGCTTGACGTTGGCGCCGTTCCTGTCGATACCCCTTGCGTGGAGCAGGGTATGGGCGCGACGGATATGGCAGGACTGGTGGAGCGCGTGCGTGCCGGCATCGGCACGAAGACGCTCGTTCTCGTCGGCCTGATGGGCGCCGGCAAGACCTCGGTCGGCCGCAAGCTTGCGCAGACCCTCCAGCTCCCCTTCGCCGACAGCGACCACGAGATCGAAAGCGTCTCGCGCATGACCGTGCCGGAGCTTTTCGAGGCCTATGGCGAGGTCGAATTCCGCGCGCTCGAACAGCGCGTCGTCACCCGTCTCATCGCCGATGGCCCGGCCGTCATCGGCACCGGCGGCGGCGCCTTCATGAATGCGGACACCCGCGCCGCGATCCGCGCCAACGGCATCTCGATCTGGCTCAAGGCCGATCTCGACACGTTGATGGACCGTGTCGCGCGCCGCCAGAACCGGCCGCTCCTGAAGAACTCCGATCCGCGCGCGGTGATGCGCAAGCTGATGGAGGACCGCTATCCCGTCTATGGCGAGGCCGACGTGACCATCGTCAGCCGCGACGCACGTCACGGCACCATCGCGGCTGAGATCATCGAGGCCGTCGACGCCCGGCTGGCGCAAAACATCACGAAGGTGACCTGAGATGACGAGCCGCGTCGATGTCCAGCTTGGCACGCGATCCTATCCGATCCTGATCGGCCCCGGCGCGCTGGAGGAGGCGGGACCTGCCATCGCCGCGCGCCTGCCGCGTGCCCGCCTCGCAATCGTCACCGATGAAAACGTCGCAGCCAGCCAGTGGCCGCGCCTCGAGGCGTCGCTGAAGGCCTCGGGCATCGCTCACGAAATCCTCGTCCTGCCGGCAGGCGAGGCGACCAAGAGCTTCGCGAAGCTCGAACAGGTCGTCGATTTCGTTCTCGCCGGCCGCTTCGAGCGCAATGACTGCGTGCTCGCGCTCGGGGGAGGGGTGATCGGCGATTTGACCGGCTTTGCCGCCGGCATCGTGCGCCGCGGCATGGAATTCGTCCAGGCGCCGACGTCGCTTCTGGCGCAGGTGGATTCGTCCGTCGGCGGCAAGACGGGCATCAACACGAAGCGCGGCAAGAACCTCGTTGGCGTCTTCCAGCAGCCCGCGCTCGTCATCGCCGACACCGCTGCGCTCGACACGCTCTCACCGCGCGAATTTCGCGCCGGCTATGCCGAGATGGCCAAATACGGCCTCATCGACCAGCCCGATTTCTTCGCCTGGCTGGAGCAGAACTGGCGCGAGGTGTTCGCCGGCGGCCAGCCCCGCGTCGAGGCCATCCGCCGCTCCTGCCAGTCGAAGGCCGATGTCGTCGCGCGCGACGAGCGCGAAACGGGCGACCGGGCGCTTCTCAATCTCGGCCACACCTTTGCCCACGCGCTCGAAGGCGCGACCTTCTATGACGGCGCGCGCCTCGTCCACGGCGAGGCGGTGGCGATCGGCATGGTGCTGGCGCATCGGTTTTCCGCCCGCCTCGGCCTTCTCGACCCCGCCGATGCCGACCGCGTCGAGCGCCATCTGCGCGAGGTCGGCCTGCCGACCAGGATGGCCGACGTTCCCGGCGGGCTTCCTGGCGCCGAGGCGCTTTTGACCTATATTGCGCAGGACAAGAAGGTCTCGCGCGGCGCGCTGACTTTCATCCTCACCCGCGGCATCGGTCGGTCCTTCATCGCCAGGGACGTTTCGCCTGCCGACGTGCTCGCCTTCCTGACGGAGAATCTGCCGGCATGATCCTGACGATCGCCATCATCATCTTCCTGATCATGCTGTCCTTCCTGTTTTCGGGCACCGAAACGAGCGTGACCGCCGTCTCCCGCGCGCGCCTTCACACGCTCGAGCAGAATGGCGATGCCCGCGCCGGAGTGATCTCGCGGCTGATCGAGCGCAAGGACCGCATGGTCGGCGCGCTGCTGATCGGCAACAACCTCGTCAACATCCTCGCCTCTTCGCTGGCCACCAGCGTTCTGTTGACGGTGTTCGGCTCCGCCGGTGTCGTCTATGCCACCGTCGGCATGACGGTCCTGCTCGTCATCTTTGCCGAAATCCTGCCGAAATCCTGGGCGCTGTCGAAGCCGGAGCAGTTCGCCCTGACGGTGTCGCGCTTCGCGCAGTTCGTGGTGCTGATTTTCGGCCATCTTTCGGTGGGGGTGAATTTCATCGTCCGCGCCCTGCTCGGCCTGTTCGGCATCCATCTCGGCCGCGACGACAATCTCCTGTCCGCGCATGAGGAAATCCGCGGCACCGTCGAGGTGCTGCAGCGCGAGGGCGGGCTCGAAAAGCATGATCGCGACCGCGTCGGCGGCCTTCTCGACCTGCACGAACTCGAAGTCTCCGACATCATGGTCCACCGCACCTCGATGCGGTCGGTCAATGCCGACGAGGCGCCGGAGGCGGTTGTCCGCGAAATCCTGCAGAGCCCCTATACGCGCCTGCCGCTCTGGCGCGGCTCGACCGACAACATCGTCGGCGTCATCCATGCCAAGGATCTGTTGCGCGCGCTCAACGAGGTCGGCAACGATTTCTCTCGGATCGAAATCCTCAAGGTGGCCTCGAAGCCGTGGTTCGTGCCGGACACGACGACGCTTCAGGACCAGCTCACTGCCTTCCTCCGCCGCAAGGCGCATTTCGCGATCGTCGTCGACGAATATGGCGAGGTCGAAGGCCTGGTCACGCTGGAGGACATCATCGAGGAAATCGTCGGCGAGATCGCCGACGAGCACGATGTCGAGATGCAGGGCGTCAAGCAGGAGGCCGACGGCTCGGTCGTCGTCGAGGGTTTCGTGCCGATTCGCGACCTGAACCGCGCGCTCGACTGGAGCCTGCCGGACGAAGAGGCCACCACCATCGCCGGTCTCGTCATCCACGAAGCGCAGATGATTCCCGAGGAAAAGCAGGCCTTCACCTTCCACGGCATGCGATTCGTGGTCCTGAAGCGCGAGAAGAACCGGATCACCCGGCTGCGCATCCGCCCGCTCGGCGACGTTGCCGCAACCCCGATCGCGCCGCCGCCGCTGCAGCTTCCCCCGCCTGCGCGCGAGCCGGAGCCGGTGGCAGTCGATCCGGTACGTCCGCCGGCCGAATGAGCCTCACCAGCGCGTCGCCTCTCCGGGCGCGGCCGGTTCGATGGCGAGCGCATGGACGCCCGCCGCCAGTTCGCCGGCCAGCGCGTCGTTGACGGCACGGTGACGTGCGATCCGGCTCATGCCGGCGAATTCCGGCGCGACGATGCGGACACGAAAATGCGTCTCGCCCGAGCCGTCGAATGTCTCATGTTCGCCAGAATGCTGGTGATGGTGGCCGGCATGGAGATGGCTTTCGTCGATGACCGCGAGCCGGTCGGGACGAAACCGCTCCGTGAGCTTGTCTTCGATGGCTGTCTTCATCGTCATATCCGTCTCCTTCATGCGGCCCGATGCCGCTGATTACCAAATCACCGGCAGGACGTTCATTGTCGGCCGAATGTCAATTCTTGTTTCGCGCGCCGAAGCACCCATAATTCCCGGTTCGACGGTAACGAGTTTCCATGAACGCCTATTCGAAATATTTCGAGAAGATCAAGGTCCGCCGCTCGCCAGAGGCCGAGCGGGCGACGAGCGCGCCCGTTTGCCAGTGGGACGGCTGCAACGAACCGGGCACCCACCGGGCGCCTGTCGGTCGCATGGCGGAGGGCGAATATTTCAAATTCTGCTTCGACCATGTGCGCGAGTACAACAAGGGCTTCAACTATTTCTCCGGCCTTGCCGAAGGCGACATCGCGCGCTTCCAGAAGGAGGCGCTGACCGGGCACCGCCCGACCTGGAAGATGGGCGTCAACAAGGGCGCGCAGGCCTCGCCCGATTTTTCGCAGAAGCGCTCGGGCCGCGCCGGGCCCAATGGCCGCATGCGCGATCCATACGGCATGTTCAAGGACGGCATCGACCCGTCCGACCGCCCGCGCACCCGCAAGCTGAAGTCGCTTGAGGCCAAGGCCATGGAAACCTTGGGCCTGGACCCCTCGGCGACTGGTGCGGCGATCAAGCAGCGCTATAAGGAACTTGTGAAGAGGCATCACCCTGATGCCAATGGTGGCGACCGCGCGTCCGAAGACCGGTTTCGCGATGTCATCCAGGCATACCGGATGCTCAAACAAGCCGGTTTGTGTTGATCGCGCCGTCTGGTAAACGATGGCCAGCAACGAGATTTGACGAGCGGCGGCCCGGCTGCCGTGTGTGGAGACATGATGAACAAGGTTGACCGCGACATCGCAAACCTGCCCGACACGACCGTGCCGGTCGCCGAGACGTTCGGCTTCGAATCCGAGATGGTTGTGCCGGCCTATTCGGTGGCGGACAGCCATGTGCCGGACATTGATCCCGACTACCTGTTCGACAAGCAGACGACGCTCGCCATCCTCGCCGGCTTCACCTACAACCGCCGCGTCATGGTCTCGGGCTATCACGGCACCGGCAAGTCGACCCATATCGAGCAGGTCGCAGCCCGGCTCAACTGGCCCTGCGTGCGCATCAATCTCGACAGCCACGTCTCCCGTATCGATCTCGTCGGCAAGGACGCGATCGTCGTGCGCGAGGGCATGCAGGTCACCGAGTTCAAGGACGGCATCCTGCCCTGGGCCTACCAGCACAATGTCGCGCTCGTCTTCGACGAATACGATGCCGGCCGCCCGGACGTGATGTTCGTCATCCAGCGCGTGCTGGAATCCTCCGGCCGCCTGACGCTGCTCGACCAGAGCCGCGTCATCCGCCCGCACCCCGCCTTCCGCATCTTCGCCACCGCAAATACGGTCGGCCTCGGCGACACGACGGGCCTCTATCACGGCACGCAGCAGATCAACCAGGCGCAGATGGACCGCTGGTCCATCGTCACGACGCTGAACTACCTGCCGCATGACGACGAGGTGAACATCGTGCTGGCCAAGGCCAAGCACTTCCGCAACGACAAGGGCCGCGACACCGTGGGCAAGATGGTCCGCGTTGCGGACATGACGCGTTCGGCCTTCATCAATGGCGACCTGTCCACCGTCATGAGCCCGCGCACGGTCATCATGTGGGCCGAGAACGCCGAAATCTTCAAGGATGTCGGCTTCGCCTTCCGCCTGACCTTCCTCAACAAGTGCGACGAACTGGAGCGCTCCGTCGTCGCCGAGTTCTACCAGCGCGCCTTCGGCCAGGAATTGCCCGAATCCGCCGCCAACGTCGTACTGGCGTAACGGAAAAAGATGGCCGGACCGGGCGACAATTCGAGGGCGAAGAACGGCAAGGGCGCCGACACCGACGCCTTCAAGCGTGCGCTGTCGCTGTGCGTGCGCGCCATTTCCGGCGATGCCGAGATGGAAGTCACCTTCGCCAAGGAAAAGCCGGCGCTGACCGGCAACCGCGCCCGGCTGCCGGACCTGCCGCGCAAGCCGAGCCTGAGCGACATCGCCGTCACGCGCGGCATCGGCGATTCCATGGCGCTGCGCCGCGCCTGTCACGACAATGCCGTCCACTCGAAGCTCGCGCCGCAGGGCAAGCAGGCCCGCGCCATCTTCGACGCGGTCGAGCAGGCTCGCGTCGAGGCGATCGGCTCGCGCGCCATGACCGGCGTCGGCGACAATATCGGCTCGATGCTGGAGGACAAATACGCCAAGGCCAATCTCGCCGCGGTCACCCAGCAGTCCGAGGCGCCGCTCGAAGAGGCCGTCGCGCTGATGGTGCGCGAGCGCCTGACCGGCCGCGCGGCGCCGAAGAGCGGCGAGCGCGTCGTCTCGCTCTGGCGCGACTGGATTGAGGACAAGGCCGGCGACACCCTCGACGGCCTGACGACCAATGTCGACGACCAGCAGGCCTTCGCGCGTGTCATGCGCGACATGCTGGCTTCGATGGACATGGCCGAGGACCTTGCCGAGGACGAGCAGGCCGACGACACCGAGGACAATGACGACGACCAGCCCGAGGGTGAGGATTCGGCCGACGACGGCGGCGAGGATGATTCGGGGTCCGACCAGTCCCAGGCCGACGATTCGCAGGAGACGAGCGACGACCAGGAAGCCGGCGAGACCGAGGCGACCGACGCCTCCGCCGCCGACATGGCCGACGACGACGAGCTCGACGCCGAGACGCCGGGCGAGACGCGCCGCACCAACGACCCCTTCGCCAATCTGCCGAAGGAGATCGACTACAAGGTCTTCACGCGCGAGTTCGATGAGACGGTCAGCGCCGCCGAACTGTGCGACGAAGAGGAGTTGGAGCGCCTGCGCGCCTTCCTCGACAAGCAACTCGCCAACCTCCAGGGCGTCGTCGGGCGTCTGGCGAACCGTCTCCAGCGCCGCCTGATGGCGCAGCAGAACCGCTCGTGGGAGTTCGACCTCGAGGAAGGCTCGCTCGATCCGGCCCGCCTCGTGCGCGTCGTCATCGACCCTATGCAGCCGCTCTCCTTCAAGCGCGAGCGCGACACCAATTTCCGCGACACGGTCGTCACGCTGGTGCTCGACAATTCCGGCTCCATGCGCGGCCGCCCGATTACGGTCGCCGCCACCTGCGCGGACATCCTCGCCCGCACGCTGGAACGCTGCGGCGTCTCGGTCGAAATCCTCGGCTTCACCACGCGCGCGTGGAAGGGCGGGCAGGCGCGCGAGAAGTGGCTGAAGGGCGGCAAGCCCGCCAATCCCGGCCGTCTCAACGATCTGCGCCACATCATCTACAAGTCTGCCGACGAGCCGTGGCGCCGCGCGCGGCGCAATCTTGGCCTGATGATGCGCGAGGGCCTGCTGAAGGAAAACATCGACGGTGAGGCCCTGCTGTGGGCGCACCAGCGCCTGATCGCTCGGCCCGAGCAGCGCAGGATCCTGATGATGATCTCGGACGGCGCGCCGGTCGACGATTCGACGCTGTCGGTCAATCCGGGCAACTATCTGGAGCGCCATCTGCGCGCGGCGATCGACCTGATCGAGACCCGATCGCCGGTCGAGCTTCTGGCCATCGGCATCGGCCACGACGTCACCCGCTACTATCGCCGCGCCGTGACGATCGTCGACGCGGAGGAGCTCGCCGGCGCCATGACCGAGCAGCTGGCCTCGCTGTTCACCGAGGAAACGGCCCGCGACCAGCGCCGCAATCCCGGCACGCCGCGCCGCAGGCGCGCCGCGTGAGAGGTTCCTGCCGGGCGCTGGCTGCTGGTCTCGCCGCCATCGTCACCCTCTCCTTCGCAGTTCCCGCATTCGCCCAACGCGCGGCGACGCCGCAGTCGATGGATGTGGTGTCGCGCCCCATCACCCAGTTCCACATCGGGCGACCCGAGACGCGCTTCGGCCAGCTGGAATTCGTCGGCGGGCTGGAGATGACCTCGCGCGGGCGGCACTTCGGCTCCTTCTCCGCCTTCCGTTTTCTCGAGCCGGGCAACACCTTCATCGGCGTCGCCGACACCGGCTTCTGGTTCTTCGGCAGCGTCGAGCGCGACGCCGCCGGCAAGCCCACGGGCTTCACCGACTTCCGCATGGCCGAGATGGTCGACGGCACGGGCCGCCCGCGCGACAAGCAGAACACGGACGCCGAGGGGTTGGCCGTCCGGGACGGCATCGCCACCGTCTCGTTCGAGCGCATCCACCGCGTGTCGCAATACGAGATCGCCGCGGACGGCGCGATGGGCCCTCCCCTGCGCGATCTTCCCTTCCTGATTCCGCCGCGCGAGCTGCGCCAGAACCGCGGGCTGGAGACGATCGCCCATGCCCATCCCCAC
>JAEWET010000043.1:0-140117 GCA_023389195.1 Pseudomonadota bacterium | reverse complement strand
CCGCCAGAGCCACCACCACCGGAGCCACCGCCACCAGAGCCACCACCGCCCGAACCACCGCCACCGGAGCCGCCACCGCCGGAACCACCACCACCGGAGCCGCCGCCTGAGCCACCACCAGAGCCACCCGAGCCGCCGCTGCCTTCACCGGGCGCGAAGCCAACCGGGAAGCCCGCGCCTTCGTTGCTCAGCACCGAGCGGATCAGCGCGGTCGTCAGCGGCGGGCACTGCTCGCGTTGGGCGCGCGTCAGTAACGAATCGCGATTTGCAGCGATGCAGCACAGCACGTAGTTTGCCTCGGTCATCGGCTGACAGATAGCCGCGGACAAAATCGGGCGCGCTTCCTGAGCAGTGGCCGCAGCAGAACCGCCGACCAAGGCGGCAGCGCCGACTGCGATTGTCTGTGTGAGTGCAAGAGTTCTTTTACGCAACATCTCCGCCCCTCCCGTCGATGGGGATTCTGGGGCTGACTGTTACTTTGCCCCCAAGTCAAGCGAAGTATGACACCTGCTTTAAACCTGTGAACCTGGACGTATTAACTATTGATTAACGACTATGGCCTAAATAGTACGATTGGCATCGGAGAATATTCGTCATGCTGAGAGTGCTCGTTCTACCTTTCCTGGCAGTCGCGGTCGCTTCCTGCACGCAGACGACGGCGTCGATCTCCTCCACCGCTGCCATTGCGCCGGTTGCATTCGCGGCCGAACCTCAACTCATGGCAGGGTCAGGCCCTGCTTTCGCTCCGCCGGCCTTCTACGCGTTCTGCGCCGAACGGCCCGATCTGTGCGCGTCGACGGGCAATGTCCGCAAGATGACGATGACGCCCGCCCGCCAGCGCGAATTGCGCGAGGTCAATCTGCTGGTGAACCGGCAGATCCGCGAAGTCAGCGACATGGAAAAGCACGGCCAGGAAGACATCTGGGGCGTCCCCAGCACCGCCGGCGACTGCGAGGACTTTGCGATCCTGAAGAAAAAGGAACTGATGAAGCGCGGCTGGCCGGCCTCGACCTTGCTGTTGACCGTCGTCACCGTGGGCGGGGAGGGGCATGTCGTTCTCACGGCCAGCACGGACCGCGGCGACATCATCCTCGACAACCGAACCGACGCCCTGCGCGACTGGACCAGCGTGCGCTACAATTTCTTCGCCCGGCAGTCGCAGACGACCCACGGCAAGTGGGAGCGCATCGTCGCCGCCGGCGCCTGACGCAGCACCTCCTGGACGATCGATCCCTGCGGGTCAGGTGGGGAAGCTGTAGCGGTCGGTGATCCGCCAGATATCGCGGTTTATGTTGGTGAGTGAGGCGATGCTGTCCGAAATGCGCTGCAATTCGGCATCGTCGAGGATCTCGGCCTTGCCGTAGCGCACCTCGTCCTTGCCGTCGACGATGCGCATGAGCTGGGTCATTGATGGCGCGCCTTCCTCGTCGAACGAATAGATGCAGTGATTGTACTTGTTGCGGAGCCGGGCCTCGGCCGATAGCCGGCGGGTGGCGTCGAGCACCTCTTTGCGGCAATCGGCCGGCGTCGCGTGCATCTTGGCGAGCCGCTCGACAAGATCGGTGCGTGCGCGCGTCGTGTTCAAGGTCAGGAAGATGATGATCGCGGTTTCCTTGTCGACCTTGGCAAGGCCCGCGATCATGTGGATGAGAAGGCTCTCGGTATTCGTCCACGTATAGTTGAGCTGGCCGACGAGAAGCAGAATGTCCTTCAGTCGATTGGCGGACATTTCGTCAATTCTGCGATTGCCTGTGCCCGTCGGAACCGTTCGGACCTGCGACCTGACGCGCGAAGTAGATAGCGGCGGCCTCGGTCCTGTTGTGGACGCCAAGCTTGTTGATGATGTTGTGGATGTGAATCTTGACCGTGTGCTCGGACAGGCCAAGATCATTGGCGATGATCTTGTTCTGGCTGCCCTTGGCCACGTGGCCGAGGATCTGCCATTCGCGCGCCGTCAGTTCGCTCATTGCCCCATCTCTCTTTGTTCGCGCGGCCTGGCCGCTGTCGGCCAGGTGCGATCGAAACACGACCGATGGCACATATTCTCCGCCACTCAACAATATACGCAAGATCGAAAGTAAAATATCGAGGTTGCTGTTGGTCGGCACGACGCCCTGAACCATTCGCTGCTCGACGAGATTTGCTAGTCGGCCGTCCTGGTTCTCGTTCGGATCGGCCAGTACGGCAAACATGGCCTTGGGATGCCATGCGGAAAGATCGCCGTAGTGATAGGCGAGGCCGCCGATCAGGCTGCGCTCGATGAGCACGAGGTCGACATTGGCGACAAGCGACGTGCAGGCTTCGTTGAGATCGGGCACGATGTGGACGCGCAGGAAGCGGAACTCGCACTCGATCGCGGCCAGGAGGGCGTTCGAGACGACGCCTGCCGAGGCGACCACAAGAAGTGCACGTTCGCGTGCACCGGTCCGTTGAGATGGAAACAAGTCTTCCGAACGGTTTTCGGAAGCATTCAGACGCACTTCACCGTTTCGACCGCTAAGCATAGCCGATACCCCCTCATTACGCCACTGGCGGTTCGCCCGCCTCGTTAGGACTAAGTCATTCGCTTGCGTGACTAGCCCTTAGTTAACGTATCGTAACCGACATGCCATGAATTCGGAATAGACTGAACGGTCTATAATAGTTTGACGGCCTACCACCGAGATGAAAACGTCGTGATTGCGTTAATTTAGACGATTAACAAGTTATAGAAATCGCATCCCGAATTTAACACGCAAAATGCTGAACAGGTATGATTAACGCGTGTTCCAGTAGGAGATCGCAAAGATTTAGACCGATGTGTCATCTTACCGACGTCTGTTTGTCGAAGCACACTTCGATAGTTGATCGCTGGTCTGCTGTATCGTGTCGTCTCGATATGGGTAGCGTGTTCTCGAGGTTTTGACCCGCCGATCGTCTCGCGCATGTTCCGCGTACCGCGCGAAGTGCCTGCAAAGTCAACGGACGCCAGGTGAAGACTCCAATTAGATGTATGGCGGTCAAGCCTTCGCGTCCTCAACGGAGGACAGGGTAATGGTAACCATGGATCGACCGCATTGGTGGAAGAAGAACAACCAGGATCAGGATCAGGATCAAGACCAGAATCAGGGACAAGGCCAGGGCCAGCTTCAGGGACAGGGCCAAGGGCAGTATCAGCACGGCTCGTCTGAATCCGAAGCCTATTCGGGTGCCGGAGCGGGCGCTCTGGCAGGTGCCGGCGCGTTGTCGGCAAGCATCGGCCATAACGAGAACCACAATGGCAATGGCAATGCGAACCTGAACGGCAACCTCAGTGCCAACCTGAACGGCAACCTGAACAAGAACGATTCCGAAAACACCAACACGAATTCCAATACGAACTCGAATACAAGCACGACGACCGTGACCGTCGACGTGACCGCAAATCTCGGCCTCGAAGACTACATGCCGACCGATGACGACTTCGTCGATATCGACAACTCGAACATCGATGGTCTCTTCGCGACTGAAATCGACAACGTCATGAATAACGCGTTCCAGGGTGGCGGTACCGATGTCGGTAACGTCATCACCCAGAACGCGCACATCTCCGACAACGACCATCTCAACAATGCCAACCTGCAGAACAACGGGCAATTCCAGCAGAACGGAAGCGCCACGGGTGGCACCGCGACCGCTGATGACGGCATTGATGCCGGTGGCGGCGGCGCTGGCGGCGGCGGAACGGCCAAGGCCAATGGCGGCGATGGCGCCGAAGGCGGCTACGCCGATGGCGGCAAGGGCGATGGCGGCGATGGCTACGGCGGCCTGGCGTTCAGCAAGGCCTTCGGCGGCAATGGCAGCGGCGGCTCGGCGAGTGGTGGCACCGGTGACGGCGGCGACGGCACGTCCGGCTATGCCGATGGCGGCAAGGGCCGCGGCGGCGACGGCGCGGCCGGAGGTACTGCTTACGGCGTCGGTCTCGGCCTGGGCGTAGGCCTCGGTGCAGGACTTGCGGCCGGCGGAGCTGGCGCTGCAGGCGGCAACAATGACGCCGGCAATGGCGGCAATGGCGGTAATGGCGGCGGCGGCGGCAACGGCGGCGACGTCAACAACTCCGGCAATGGCGGTTCCGCGACCGCTGGCGACGGCGTCGATGCCATGTTCGCCAAGATCCCGATCCTGAACATCGGTGGTGATACCGGTGCTGCCGGCAATGGCGGCAACCAGGGCACCGGCGGTGGCGGTGGCGGTGGCGGCGGTGGCGGCGGTGGTGCCGGCGGCGCGGCTACGGATGCCGGTGACGGCGGGGACGGCGGTGCTGCCCTCGGCGCAGGCTACGGCGCAGGCAATGGCGGCGGCGCAGGCTGGGCAGTCGGCGGTGCCGGCGGCAATGGCGGCGGCGGGACCGGTGGCGCTGCAACGAGCGGCGCGGCCAATGGTGGCGCCGGGAATGGCGGCCATGCCTGGGCAGAAGGTGGTGACGGCGGTGCTGCGCTCAGCGGCGCCTGGGCTGACGGAGCTGGCGGTGCCGGCTATGGCGGCTGGGCGCTCGGCGGTGCCGGTGGTGCCGGCGGTGCCGGCGGCACGGCGACGACGGGTGCGGGCGGCTTTGGTGGGGCAGGTGGAACGTGGGGCTCGGACAATGGCGATGACGGCTTCGTCACCGGCACGAGCAGCGCCTCCGCTGACGCTCTGATCGACACCAGTGCCTTCAACCAGTCGATCGTCATGGGTGCAAACCTGCAGCAGAACGCGATCGATATGACGGTTGTCGGCGGATCGATGACCAACACGTCGTTCGGCGAAGACGGCAATAGCGACGACGCCTGAACGGCTTCGTGAACCAAGCACCAAAGGGCTGCGCGGGTTATCTCGCGCAGCCCCAAAGTCAACAAGAAGATGACGAGGGGAGAAGCGTGCCATGTCCATGGACGGCGTCACCGAGATCATCGCGCATTTCGTTGGTCACTTTCACACGCTGATCGAACAAGCGCGCATGCGCGAGGCCTACGACAAGTTTCTGGCCGAAAAAGCCCAGCAGCTCGACCACGAAGAACTGCCTTTCATCACAGCTCAGTTCGACGCGCGTTTCCAGTTGGGAAGCTACGTTCCCGAACTGGACTACGAGCCACCGGCACCCGAACTCGTGCCGGTCGTCCCATGGTCGTATGTGAGCTTCGTTCCGCCCGATCTGCCCGAACTGACGGGCAAGTTCTACGCGCAGTGGCCGGCTCTGCTTCAACTCGCTCCGGCATCGATCGCGATCAGCTATATCACGAAGACGATCCTTCCAGATGTCGAGCCGCTTGGCTCCATCGGAAACTATCTCGTCCAGAAGATTTCGCTGACGGACAACGACTACTTCGGTGTCGGCGGCTCGGGTCTCGTCTTTTCGCCCGAAGCAGTCGACAACGACCTCCTCCTCGACTTTGCCTCCCAGGCCTTGTCCATCTCGCCGATCGCCGATCCGGTCCTGCCGGGCTCCACCGATGCGGTGATCGACTTCATCTCGATCGCGATCGAGGCGTTCGAAAGTTACGACCCGTCAACGGCACCCGAAGGTGCGAACGTGTTCGTGACGAAATCGACGACGCTCGAAGGCGACTATCTGAATGGCGAACTCGTCGACGAGCTGCCGATCCTGACCGACTATTACGATCCTGCGTTGCCCGGCGAAGAGATCGCGCCGGTCGGACAAAAATACGTGCAGGCCGAGGGAAACGTTCAGATCGAGGCGTCGGTGACGCTCGAAGCCGGCGGCAATGCGCTGGTCAATGCGGCCACGGTGACGAGCTTCTGGACCGCCGCGACGGTCACTGCGGTCGTCGGCAGCCATTTCGAACTGAATGCGATCATCCAGATCAACGCCTGGATGGACGAGGATGCGGTCTGCGAATCCGTTTCGGGCTGGCTCGATCCTGATGCGGCGGCGACCAAGGCCTTCAACCTGGCATCCTTTGCGCGCTACGACACGCATGAAGAGATGCGCCAGCCCGGTGACGATCCGACGTTTCCGAAGCACTGGGTGGTCGAGCGCATCGATGGCGACGTGATGATCGTCAACTGGCTGCAGCAATTCGTCTTCATGTCCGACAACGACATCGGCATACTCGCCTCGTCGGGCGTGACCACCAGCGTGATCGCTGGCGACAATATGTCGATCAATCAGATTTCGCTGTTTGAAATGGCGTTCGCCTACGACCTCATCGTCATTGGCGGCAACGTCTACGACGCCAACATCATCCAGCAGCTCAACGTCCTGTTCGACAATGACGTGATCGGAGCGGTGAACGGGTTCACCACGACGGGAAACGGCACGGCTTCGACGTCTGGAAATCTCCTCTGGAACGAGGCGTCCATCAACAATGTCGGCGGTGCGACCCGCTTCGAGGGACTTCCCGACGCCTACAAGGCATTCGCCGACAGCCTCGCGCTCGGCGGCAAGGGTGCGGCGGGCGATGTCCTGACCGATTCTGCCTTCGCCGGCCTGGGGGCGCTCAAGGTGCTCTATATCAGCGGCGACCTGATCAAGCTCAATTATGTCGGCCAGACCAACATCCTCGGCGACAGCGATCAGATCGCTCTCGCCATGAACGCTCTCCATCCGGTGGCGGACGCCAACTGGACGCTCAAGACCGGCGACAATGCCCTGATCAACGTCGCGGCCATTTCGGACCTCGATTCGCTGGGCAAGACCTATGTCGGCGGCGAGCAGTATTCGCAGGACATACTCATCCAGGCGGAGTTCATCTCCGCATCGCCCGATCTCCTCGGTGCGCGCGATCCCAATGCGCTGGTCAACGAGGCGGTTGCGTTCCTGGTGGACGACACGGCCGATGACTATGCCGATGGAAAATCCTCGCTCGACCCGGGCTATCACCCGCAGGATGCCGGTCAGACCGACGGCCTGCAAACCATGCTCGCATGAGCGGGGGGACTGAGACATGACGCAGGAAGATCACGCAGCGCGTCCGCACCGGTCGGACGCGGAAGATGGGCGCGGCGAGCATTCTGCCGGCCGGATGCCGCATCTCGACGAGGTTGATCGTGCGATCGAGCGGATCGAGAAGAATGCCGCCGATGTCCAGCAGGCAGCCGCTACGGTGACGATCGAAACGCCGTCCGACCGCCCCGCGGGCAGGACGGAGGCGCCGCGCAAGCCCTCCGGAATGGTGACGATCGAGGCCGACAACGGGCCGATCGCCGCAGCGCCGGCACCGGGCAAGATCGCGGCAAACACCAACCGCTCGGAAGCCGGGTTCCACAAGCGCCTCGGCCCGGTGGACTTCGCCGCCCAGCTCAAGAACGGCATCAGCACGGTCCGGCGCAACCTCGCCATCGTGATGGTGTTCACCGTGGCCAGCAACGTCCTGGTTCTCGCGATCCCGATCTATCTCTTCCAGATTTCCGACCGGGTTCTCACCAGCCGCTCGCTCGATACGCTGACGATGTTGACCATCGTGATCGTCGGCGCCGTCGTCCTTCAAGCCATCTTCGACGCGATCCGCCGCTTCATCCTGATGCGGACGGCCGTGGAGGTCGCGGCCCAGCTCGGCTCGCCCATCCTGTCGGCAGCCGCGCGCGCCTCGCTTACGGGGAACGGCAAGGAATATCAGACGCTGGGCGATCTCGCGCAGGTTCGTTCCTTTCTCGTCTCGCGCACGCTGATCTCGTTCCTGGATGCACCGATCGCGCCGATTTTCCTCCTCGCGGTTTTCCTGATCCACCCGCATCTGGGATTCATCGTCGTGGGAACGGCCCTCCTTCTGCTGGTGATCACCGTCCTCAACCAGAAGGCGACGTCGGCGCCGTTCGGCGAGGCCAACACCGCGCAGGTGAAAGCCAACCTCCATCTCGATTCCATGTCGCGCAACTCGCAGATCATCAACGCGCTCGCGATGATCCCCGAGGCGGTGCGGATTTGGGGCAAGGACACGGCCGAATCCCTGCGCGCCCAAGTGGTCGCCCAGGACCGGAACATCATGTTTTCGGCGCTCTCCAAGGGGGCACGTCTGCTTACCCAGGTCGGCATGCTCGGCTGGGGTGCATATCTCGCGATCGAAGGGCAGATCACCGGCGGCATGGTCATCGCCGCCTCCATCATCGCCGGCCGCGCGCTGGCGCCGATCGAGGGCGCGATCGAAGGCTGGAACCAGTACACGCAGTCGAAATCCGCCTATGGGCGCATCACCGCGCTCCTCAATGCCTCGCCGCTGAATTTCGAGCGCCTGAACCTGCCGCGGCCCGAAGGGCGGCTCGATGTGGAGCGCCTTCTCTACGTCCCGCAGGGCACCAAGCGCGTCGTTCTCAACGGGCTGACCTTTTCGCTCAATCCCGGCGACTCGCTCGCGGTGATCGGCAATTCGGGTGCCGGCAAGACGACGCTCGGCAAGATGCTCGTCGGCTCCATACTCCCGACATCGGGCAATGTGCGGCTAGATCTCATGGATTTGCGCAACTGGGACCAGCGCCAGTTCGGCGAAAACATCGGCTACCTGCCGCAGGACGTGCAGCTCTTCCCCGGAACGATCAAGGCGAACATCGCCCGTATGCGTGAGGACGCGACTGACGAGCAGATCTACGAGGCCGCTGTCCTGGCCGATGTGCATGAGATGATCTCGTCCCTGCCGCATGGCTACGAAACGATGGTCGCGGCCGACGGCACGCCGCTTTCGGGCGGACAGAAGCAGCGCATCGCGCTCGCCCGCGCCTTTTTCGGCGGCCCGCGCCTCGTCGTGCTCGACGAACCAAATTCAAACCTCGATCAGGCCGGCGACAACGCGCTGAAGCGGGCGCTCGAACACGCCAAGCGCGAAAAGATTACCGTCATCACCATCACCCAGCGTCCGGCGCTCCTGCAGAGCGTCGACAAGATCCTGCTGCTCGTCAACGGGACCGTGGCGCTTTTCGGCGTCCGCCAGGACGTTCTTTCCGCCCTGCAGACACGCGGCATTTCCGTCGAGCTCGGCTCGTTCGGCCACCAGTTGCAATAGGATCGCGCCATGTCGGACATCGCATCGGTTCATGACATTCAGTGGTATGCGGACGTCCCGCGATCGATCTGGAAGCATACTGTATTCGGCATCGCGCTTCTGGGCGTCACCTTCGGCGGGTTCGGCGCATGGGCGCTGACGGCGCCTCTGGCTTCGGCCGTGATCTCGCAGGGCAGCTTCGTGGCCACTGGCCAGAACAAGATCGTGCAGCATTTCGGCGGCGGCGTTATCAAGGAACTGCTGGTGTCCGAAGGCGATGTCGTCCAGGCCGGCCAGCCTCTGGTTCTGCTGGACGAGACGGCGGCGCTGGCCAAGGATCGCGAACTGTTCCTTCGCCGCGCCCGCCTCGAGGCGATTGCCGCGCGGCTCTTGTCGCAATATCAGGGGCTCGATCAGATGAGCCTGCCCGGCTTTCTGGACGACCATCTCGGCGAGCCGGAGGTGATCGAGATCATCGAGAGCCAGAAGCTCAATTTCGACGCGCAGCGGATGAAGATCGAGGGCGAACTCAGCATCCTCGAACAGAACATGCTGTCGCTCGAATTCCGCGCCGAAGGCTACGACCGGCAGAAGGCCTCCTACGAACAGCAACTTGATCTTCTGCGCCAGGAACATGAAGGCAAGGCGTCGCTGTTCGAGAAGGGATTGCTGCGCGGCACCGAATTGAAGGCGCTCGAGCGCGCCATGGCGGATGCCGAGGGCCAGATCGGCCGTCTCGATTCCGAAATCGACCAGGCGACGGCGCAGGTCGAGCGCACGCGACAGGAAATCACCCAGGCCGAAAGCGCCTATCGGGAAGATGCTCTGGACCGGCTGCAGGGCATTCAGGGCGAACTCGATGTGGTCCGCGAACAATCGCGCGAGGCCGAGAACGTCCTCCAGCGCGCTTCGATCGTCGCGCCCGTGTCGGGCACGATCGTTCGGGCCCACTATCACACCAATGGCGGCGTGATCGAAAGCGGCAAGGCCGTGATGGAGATCCTGCCCGACGACGTGCCGCTCCTGATCGAGGCGCAGGTGCCGCGCACGGACATCGACAGCGTGCGCGTCGGTCAGCCGGCGACGATCCGTCTCGTCGCGCTGAACCAGCGCACCACGCCGGTCCTGGAAGGCCACGTGATCTACGTTTCCGCCGATGCGCTTTCGGACCAGCAGTCGCCGGGCAGGTCACATGACGTCTACCTGGCGCGCATCGACATTTCGCCACGCGAGCTTTCGCGCGTCCGCGGCTTCCAGCCGACGCCGGGCATGCCCGCGGAGATCATGATCCAGATCGAGGAACGAACCTTCTTCAACTACCTGGCCAAGCCCATCACCGACTCGATGGCCCGCGCTTTCACCGAACGGTGACCTTGGTCCTACCCGCGGCGGTGGACAAGGCAGAACACATTTCGCCGCCGCCCATCAACTTGCCGCATTGGGGGTTGACTATTCCGCCCGCCCGGATAAAACGCGCCCACATCAGCACGCCGCGAGCGTGTCGGTCTTGGGGAATAGGTTAACGGTAGACCCACGGACTCTGACTCCGTTAGTCCTGGTTCGAATCCAGGTTCCCCAGCCAATCTTTAAGCCATTAGGATTGTTAGTTTTTTAGTCTGCGCCGGCATGAGCCGCTGACGGCTGTCTCTGGTGCCGCTCGCATTTTCCGTGATGTCGGCCCCGGCTGCTAGCGCCTGACTGCTCGACCGAGCCAGATCAGGATGCAGGCGCCGATGAACCCGGCGATGAGATAGCCGAGCCAGCCGCCGAAGGAGACGCCGAGGAAGCCGAAAAGAAAGCTGGCGATTGCAGCGCCGATGATGCCGAGAATGATGTTTGCGAAGATGCCGGTATTGCTCTTCATGAAGTTCGAGGCGATCCAGCCGGCAAGGCCGCCGATGATGATTGCCGCGATCCAGCCCACGCTTGCGTCTTCCATCTGACCACTCCCGCTTCCCATGCTGACGATAGGTCAAATCATCCATGACGGTTCGATTCGAACAAGACTCCGGTTGGCCTTGTCCCCTGCAACTTTCGCAAAACCGGCCGACTTAGAATCGAAGTCGCGATCCGGCGATTGTCGACCGCGTCAGGCGGCGCGTGGTGCGGCGGTTCCCTCCGCGAGCAGCCTTGCGGCCCACATGCCGAGGAGCATGGCGGGGATGAAGGCGAGGGTGCCGGTGGCTCCGAGGCCGAGCGCGGTCAGTGCCGGACCGGGGCAGAACCCGCCGAGGCCCCAGCCGATGCCGAAGATGGCGGGACCGGCGGTGATGCGAGCGTCGATGTCGCTGCGCGTCGGCAGGTGGAATCGATCGCCAACGATGGGCTCGGCGCGCGCCAGCACCAAACGATAGCCGACGAAGGTCACCAGCACCGCGCCACCCATGACGAAAGCGAGCGAAGGGTCCCAGGTTCCGAACAGGTCGAGGAAGTTCAGGACCTTCGCCGGGTCCGACATGCCTGAGACGACGAGGCCGGCGCCGAACACGAGGCCGAGCGCAAGGTTGACGAGGAAGGACATTCGATCAGGCTCCGGTGACGTGGCGCACGAGGAAGACAGTGATGAAGGCCGTCGCCATGAAGATGCAGGTGGCGACGAAGGAGCGGGTCGACAGCCGCGACAGGCCGCACACGCCATGGCCCGATGTACAGCCATTGCCCCATACCGAACCGAAGCCGACGAGGAGGCCGGCCGCGATCATCAGCGGTATGTTGGACGACACCGTCTGGCTGATCTCGATGCCGCCGAGCGCAACCATGACGAGCGGTGCGGCGACGAGCCCGATGACGAAGCCGAAGCGCGACAGGAACGCACCATCGCGATAGGGCGGCAGCAAACGTCCGGCGATCCCCGAAATGCCGGCGATACGACCCTCCCACAGCATGAGGAGTACGGCTGAAAGGCCAATCATCATGCCGCCGACAAGCGAGGCGAGGGGGGTGAATTCCGTCATGGGTTTGATCCTTTGGCCGCCGTTGCGCAGAACATGGCGTGCATCATCGAAATGAACTCGGACACACGGCCATCTTCGAGCCGGTAGTACATGTGCTTGGATTCCTTGCGGCCGACGATGAAGCCGGCGTCGCGCAACTCGGCGATCTGTTGGGACAGACCCGGCTGGCGGATTCCGAGCGTATCTTCGAGGTCGCGCACCGCGCGTTCGCCATCAACGAGCGCGCAGACGATCATCAGCCGCGAGGGGTGGGCGAGCTTCTTCAAAAACTCCGCCGCCTCGCCGGCATTGTCGACCATTTCCGCTGTCTCTTGCGACAGTTCGCGCGCCATGACGGTCAGTCCCATGCCGCACCCTTCAGCGCGTCGAGAGGGAATTTGAGATAGCGCTTGCCGTTGGCTTCCGGCGGCGGCAGGCGGCCGCCATTCACGTTCACCTGCAGCGCGTGCAGGATCAGCTTGGGCATGGGCAATATGGCATCACGCGCTTCGCGGACCGCGACGAACTCGTCCTTCGTGCGACACGTGGAAATGTGCGTGTTCGCCGCCTTCTGTTCGGCGACGGTCGATTCCCACCGCGGCTCGCGCCCGTCCGGCTGATAGTCATGACCGACGAAGATGCGGGTCTCGTCGGGCAGGACAAGAATCTGCTGGATCGAATCCCAAAGGCGCGACGCGCTGCCGCCGGGAAAATCGCACCGCGCCGTGCCCGAATCCGGCATGAAAAGCGTGTCGTGGACGAAGGCTGCGTCGCCGATCACATAGGTGATCGAGGCCAGCGTGTGGCCGGGCGAGAACAGCACCTTGGCGTCGATCTTGCCGAGCCTGAACGTTTCGCCTTCGGCAAAGAGCTTGTCCCACTGCGAACCGTCGGCCGGAAAGTCGGGCCAGTGATAGAAGCGCTTCCACAGCTTCTGCACCTCGACCACCTTCTCGCCGATCGCCGTCGGTGCGCCGGTCTTTTCCTTCAGGTACTGGGCGGCGGAAAAATGATCGGCGTGGGGATGCGTGTCGAGAATCCACTCGACCTCGAGCCCGTTCGACCTGATGTAGTCGAGGATGCGGTCGGCATTGATCGTCGCCGTTGCACCGGACTTCTCGTCGAAATCGAGCACCGGGTCGATGATCGCGCATCTGTTCGTGGCGGGATCGGAGACGACGTACTGGACCGAAAAAGTTCGCTTGTCGAAAAACGCCTTCACGTCAGGCTTGGCACTGGTGAGATCGGCTTCGTTGGCGTTGAGCCATTTGACCGCGCCCGAAAGGTCGACCCCGAGACGCGCGCCGAGCGGCACGACCTCGCTCTTCGCCATGCGGCCGTCGAGTACCTCGCCGATCGCGTGAAGCGTGGCCGAGCGTGTGCCGGTCTTGCAGTGAGCGAGAACGGGACCGTCCGCGTTTTCAAGCGCCGCCTGGAAATCGGCCACCTGACCCTTTGTGATCTGGCCGGGAACGACGGGAATGTGCGTGTAGCCGAGACCCACCGTCTCTGCGACGCTGTGGTTCTCCGACGAGCTCGGCTGGCCAGCTTCCTCGCCATCCGGCCGATTGTTGACGATGGCGACGATCCCCTGTGTCTTGGCAGCATGAATGTCGGTGGCGGTGATCTGCGGGGCGATGTAGAGCTTGTCGGAAACCTGTTTCATGCGTCACTCCAGCGTGTTTGGCCGGGCGGCCCTGCTCGAGATCGCAAATATAAAAACGATTGCAAAAAATTGCAAACGTCATGACGAGGTCTGTTCACCCGATACCTGTCCTGTGCGGAAGGCGACGGGAAGCAGCCAAAATGCGCAAGAGCCGGGCCAGGTGATGTTGCCGGCCCGGCCCGGTCGGTTCAGCGTGCGAATGCCTGATTCAACACGTCGTCCGCCGCTGCCAGCGGCATCGGCAGATCGATTGCATTTCCTCCAGGGGCGTAGACACGCACGGTGCCCGAATTGGCCGCGCGCATTGCCGCCAGGAGATTGTCGGAGGCCACGGTCTCGACCAGGCATCCCTGCGCGGTGCATCTCGAGGGCGCCATCGTCTCGCTGAAATCACCGATCGTGACTTCGGCGCCACGCTGCATGTCGATTCCGAGCGGCAGCGCCATCTGCAGGCGCGACTCGTCGGCATTCTCGCCCTTTGCAATCGCGACGACCATCGCGACCTGATCGTTGACGCGGGCTCGCAGGATCGCCTGGCACATCCGCTGCTGGGCATCCTGCTCGATGCATTCGAGTTGCCAGGCGGCTGTATTTTCCGCCTGTGAGGGCGTAGCCTGGGCTGGCTGAGGCGTTGCGGCCGGTCGGGCAGGCGGCGCTGCCGGAACGGCTTGTGGGGCGTTGGCGGGTAGCTGGGAGGTGGGCGCCTGTTCGGGCAGGCCGATCGTCGGCTCGGGCTGCAATGGCGAAACCTGCGGCCCGTCATTCGGGTTGATCTGCGCCGATGCCGACGTTGCCAGCAGAAGGAATGCGCCCATGACGGCGGGCATTCCGGTACGAATAGGCGACATGTGCTCTCCCGCTCCCAGGGCCGACTGAAGGTTAAGACTGAACGCTGCAGTCGTGGTGTTTTGTTTATTGTGCCTAAGCCGGTTCTAACCATTGCTTGGCAACGGCTGCATTGTTAATAGCAAATAATCGCAAGGGGAAGGGAGTTGTCATGATCGTGCGCATCGCGCTGAAAGCGTCGATCTTGGTGCTGGGCGCCGTGGCTGGCGCGGCTCCGTCAATGGCGCAGCCCTCGGAAGCCTATGTGAACCAGGTCGACCGCTCCGTGCGCGGCGCCGTCGCCGCACCGTCGGCACCCGGCGGCATGCAAGGGTCGGCATACGTCATTCAGGTTCCCGAATCCGCCCGTCCCGTGCCCCCGCGGCCGGTTCAGCGACGCGCCCCGGTCCGGACCGCCGCTTCCGTCCAACCCCGTCCCGCAGCTTCCATCGTCGAGCCGGCCGAACCTGCGGCGATATTCCCTTCCGTCGGAAGCGGTGTCGCGCTGGCGCTCTCGCAGGCTCCCGGCGTGCGCAAATTTCCCGATGTCGGGGCCGGCGTCGGCGCGCCCTGAGGCGGCTTGTGCAATCAATCCTCTGACTACGATCATTTGATCGGTGGGTTTTGCGCGCGCCACAAGATTAACCTTATGCGTTAATCAATTGAAATCAATGCGCCTCGTCGTTTTGACAGTGTCCTTTGCGCCACACTGCTTTGCCCATAGGCGTTGAACAGAATTGAATCGGACTCACAGCTTGTTTGGAGTCGTTTGAACGGCTATTGGCAGTCGTTGTCCAGCGGCAGGGGCTCGTAGCTGGCAACGCCGATCTGGCGCTCGCATCCGACAAGTCGGAGGTCTTGAGCGCCGCGGAACAGCGACATGAGGGGTTTGTTATGGGTCAAGTGGGCGTTCTGGGCGTATTGATGTCGACGAGTCTGGCTCTGGCTGGCTGTGCCACCGGGCAGCAGCTCCCCACGCCGCCCGCGCAACTGGAATCGCTGACGAAGACCACGCTGAAGGTGGAGTCGGTTCCCGCGCCCGCCCAGCCTGTCGACGTCGCGATCTACGAGTTTCCGGATCTCACCGGGCAGGCCAAGCCAAACGACAATTTCGCCGAATACAGCCGCGCGGTCACGCAGGGCGGCGCCAACCTGCTCATCGACGTCCTCAAATCGACCGGCAATGGCCAGTGGTTCCGCGTCGTCGAGCGCGGCGGCCTGAAAAACCTCGTTCAGGAGCGTACGCTGATCGAGAACACGCAGCGCGCCTATAGCCCGGGCGCAGCCAGCCTGCCGCCGGTGCGCTTTGCCGGCCTGATCCTCGAAGGCGGTATCGTCGGCTACGATTCCAACGAACGGACCGGCGGTGCCGGCGCGCGCTATCTCGGCATCGGCGGCGATATCCAGTATCGCTCGGATCTCGTGACGATTTCGCTGCGCGCAGTCAGCGTGCAGACCGGCGAAGTTCTTGCCTCGACGACCACCTCCAAGCAGATCTACTCCTACATGATGCGCGGCGGCGCCTATAAGTTCGCCGCCCCAGAGGAGTTGCTCGAGATCGAGATCGGCAATTCCTACAACGATCCGGGACATCTTGCCGTTCGCGAGGGTATCGAGCTCGCCGTCTACTCGCTGATCGTCGATGGCCTCCAGAGCGGGCTGTGGTCGCTGGCCGACTCCGCGGCCCAGGAAAAGCTCATCCGCGAGTTCTCGACCTCCTACGCGCGCAAACTGCCGCAAGGTTCATAGAAGAATGAGCGGCTTGTGTTTGTCATTTGACAGTCATGTAGCCGAATACTGATTTCTTAATCAACAAACTATTGGATTTGTCCAATGCGCCTCGCCGGGAAACCTGCGAGGCGCATTTCGTTTTTGCACCATTCCTGCACATCCGATCAGCCGAGATGTGTCAATATGATGCTTATACGCCATCTATGTCCCATTAAGAGGCGTATAAACAAAAATTAGAGAATCATGATTCACCATTTAACGCTTATTAAAGTATTAAGACTTGCGACTCTCGAAATTTGAATGGTATTAACCCGACGTTAACCCTCGCCTGAACGGCGCGGGGGGCAATTTGGGCGGGGGAGGGTCTCCCGCGGGTCAAGGCGTCAGGGAGACAAGACATGTCACGAACTAAACTTTTGGCGGGCGTCGCAATGATCGCCCTTACCGGCGTAGCGCACGCGCAGACGACGGAAAACGGCAACAGCGCCTATGTCGGCCAGCGCGACCGCAGCAATTTCGCCTACCTGTCGCAGGCCGGCAGCAATGACGCGTTCGTTTATCAGCACGGCCAGCAGAACGTCTTCGCCCCGCTGCCGACGAACAACGCAGGCGGCGACGCGCAGGTCGGCTCCAACACGCTCGGCGTGATGCAGCGCGGCAACATGAATTTCATCGGCGACGACTTCCTGCAGCACGGCGACGGCCATGTCGGCGCGCTGGCGCAATTCGGGCGCGAGAACGTCGTCTCGCAGTTCCGCCAGACCGGTGACGGTAGCCACCGCGGCACCGTCTTCCAGGGCGGCGCCAACAACATTGCCATGAGCAACCAGAACAGCGCAGGCGACCACGAAGCCGGCATCATCCAGCTCAGCCCGATGGATGCGGAGACGGGCAATCTCGCCCAGAACGTCCAGACGGGCGGTGACGAGAATTTCGCCGGTATCTTCCAGGCAGGCATCGAGAACGAAGCGTTCTCGATGCAGACCAATTCGAGCAATTCGCGCTCGATGATCAGCCAGTGGGGCGAGGACAATACCGCGACGAACACCCAGCTGGGCGGTGATGATGTTCGGGCCAGCACTTTCCAGGTTGGCAGCGACAACAGCGCGACCAACATGCAGGCTGGTGGCGCGAACCGCGGCAACACGGCTGAAATTCTCCAGGTCGGTCAGGGCAATTCGGCGATCAACTCGCAGCTCGGCGGTACCAACGATACGCACAATCGCACTAACGCTTCGAACATCGCGCAATTCGGTGCGGGCAACTCGGGCTCGAACCTGACCACCGGTCCGGCGGCGACCTTCGGCGGCACCGACAACAAGAAGAACATTCTGCAGGTCGGCGCGTTCAACGATGCGACCAACACCTCTGATCGCGGTCAACGCAACAAGGCCGATATCGACCAGATCGGTCTGGCAAACGACGCGACCAACACCCAGAACCGTGGTATGGACAACACGGCTGAGATTAATCAGTTCGGCGCGTTCAACACCGCTTCGAACAGCCAGACTGTCGCCAACAGCGACAACCGTTCCGCTCGTATCGAGCAGGCCGGCGCGTTCAACAACGCCACCAATTCGCAGGCCGGCGGTTCGAACCATGTTGCCGAAGTCGAGCAGGCGGGCATCGCCAACACGGCGACGAACAAGCAGACGAATGGCGGTCGAAACACTGCCGAGATTGGTCAGGCTGGTGCGTTCAACAACGCCACCAACACGCAGACCCGTGCGACGGACTCGCAGGCCGAAATCGCCCAGGTTGGCGTCCTGAACACGGCCACGAACCTCCAGAACGGCAACGGTGGTGCGCGTCTGGGTAACAGCAACAGCGCGTCGATCGGCCAGTTCGGCTCGGGCAATACCGCAACCAACCGCCAGATCGACCAGAACGGCAGCCTCACAAACGGCAGCGGGCCTTACAAGAGCTCGAGCGACATCCTGCAGGTCGGTGACCTCAACACCGCCAACGGGTACCAGCACGAGACGACGACTGGCCGCCAGACGACCAGCCAGTTCGGCGTCGCCAACACGTCGACGACGACGCAGGTTCGCGGCACTGGCGCTGGATCGGATACGCTGCAGGTCGGCGTCGGGAATTCTTCGACCACCAACCAGCTCGACTCGCAGGCGAACCAGACGGAAGGCTTCAACCAGAACCGTGCGCAAACCGCTCAGTTCGGCTATGGCAACATCGCCGAAACCGATCAGAACGTGACGAACAACGCGGACTCGCGCATCCTGCAGATCGGCGCACTCAACAGCGCAGAAAACGAGCAGGCCAATGGCGTGGACAACACGGCCGAGATCGCTCAGTTCGGTGTTCTAAACGTGGGCTCTAACGCGCAGTCGGGTGGCAATGCCAATAATGCCGGCATTGCGCAGGTGGGCGTGGCCAATGAGGCGGCCAACGAACAGGCCGGAGGCTCTGACAACACCGCCAACATCGCCCAGTTCGGCATGGGCAACGAGGCGGCGAACGGCCAGACGGGCGGTTCCGACAACGAGGCGAGCATCCTGCAGGTCGGTGGCGGCAATTTCGCGGGCAACACGCAGGATGCAGATACGCAGGGTGCCATCGCCAATGCGATCCAGCTTGGTTTCGGCAACTCGGCGGTGAACAGCCAGGAAGAGGCGGATGACGGCTCGTCGGCCGACATTCTTCAGGTCGGCGCCGGCAATTTCGCCGTCAATGCCCAGGACAATGTCAATCCGACCTCGGCAGCGATCGCCCAGTTCGGCATCGGCAATGTCGGCGGGAATGCGCAGTCGAACATCCAGGACTCCGATGCGTCGATCTTGCAGGCGGGCCTCGGCAACTTCGCCGGCAACGGCCAGTCGAACAGCGAAGACGTTTCGGGCGGCATCGCCCAGGTCGGCGTCTTCAACATCGCCGGAAACAGCCAGGACGACGCTGACGGCAGCTCTGCCGGCACGATCCAGGTCGGCGGCTTCAACTTCGCCGCCAACGTCCAGGATGACGTGACGGACTCGACCTCGCTGATGGCGCAGATCGGCTTCGGCAACGTCGCGACCAACCTGCAGCAGTACGGCAGCTCGAACGTCATGGCCGGCATCGTGCAGGTCGGCAACGGCAACTCGGCATTCAACATGCAGGGTGAGGAGCAGAGCGTATCGTACAAGTTGGCGGATGCGGGCTTCGAACAGATCGAGTACAGCGACATCCCGGTATTCGGATCACTTCTGAATTTCGTCGGCGCCGGAACTTCAGCCTTCGCTCATTGGTCTGATATTGTTGCGACCGGTAGCGGCGCAGCACCGAGCCAGTCCTCTGTTGCTTTCACCGCTCAGTTCGGTGATCGCAACGCCGCCTACAATACGCAAGTCGGCAAGGTGATCGTGCCGGAAAATCTACGGCTTGAAGGAGATGTGTCACTTTCCGTTAGAAATAACTCCGGCGTGGAGCGCGAATGGTGGGGCGGAATAAGAAACCCAGGCACGGCAAATCCCGACGGTAACGTCGTTTCAGTCTTCGGCACTCGGCTTGAGACAACAGCCAACCCGCAGAGTTATTTTGGCGGCTTGCTGACTGGTATCCAGCCCTTCTCAATCCCCACCATGGCCTCGGCTGCCGGCATCGTTCAGCTCGGCGACGACAACTTCGCGATGAACGCCCAGGAAGCCGCGATCGGCTCGATGGCCGCCATCGTGCAGAACGGCGACGAGAACTTCGCGCTGCAGTCGCAGGACCTGACCGTCGGCGTCATCGCCGCGACCTACCAGGAAGGCGCGAACAACGGCGCGATCACCCGCCAGTCGGACTCGATCCTGTCGGCCGCGGCGACCGTCCAGGACGGCACCGGCAACTGGGCGCTGACCACCCAGTCGGGCAATCTGGACCTCGCGAACGTCACCTCGATCGGCGACATCTCGGGCCTCACCGTGGCGTCGGGCAACCTCGCCGGCGCCGTCCAGGTCGGCAGCGGAAACTTCGCCGTCACGTCGCAGACCGCGTCGAACGGCAAGGCCGCGACCATCCAGGCCGGCAGCGACAACTGGGCCGCGACCGCGCAGATGGGCATGTCCAGCACCTCGCTGATCGTCCAGGCCGCCAGCCATTCGGGTGCGCTCGTCCTTCAGACCGGCTCGGGCAACAGCTCGGCCGTCGCACAGGCCGGCACTTACTCGAACGCCTGGATCTCGCAGACGGGCAATGGCAACAACTCGCTGGTCGTCCAGGCCGGCTATGGTGCGAATGGCGGCGCAAACCACGCCATCGTCAGCCAGAGCAGCAACAACAACAGCTCCTTCGTCGGCCAGTACGGACGCGGCAACGTCGCGGTCGTGTCGCAGTCGAACGGGAACTGATGATCTGGCGGGGCGTCGCGAGGCGCCCCGCCATTTTTTTCGAAATCCGGGAGGCTCGCATGATCGGCAAATCGCTCATCGCAACGGGTCTCCTCCTTTTCTCCAGCGCAAGCGAAGCTTCGATGAACGGCCAGACGATCGACGGCGACATCCTCGACCCACGCATCGCCGCATGCGGCGTGACGGTCGACGGCAATGGCGGCGTGTTCCTACAGCCCTTCATCGAAACCTCGCACGAACTGGCCGGCACCTACCGCTTCGCCATCTCCAGCCGGTCGGGCTCCAACTCGAACACGACCAGCCAGGCGAACCGGTTTTCCGGAGGGACGCTCGGCTCGAGCGTGGTCGGAATAGGGCGGGCCTCCAGGGTCTCGATTGACCTCGAGGTGACCGAAGCAAACGGCGCGGCGCTCTGTCGCGTGAAGACTGACATCGATCTCGACGAGGGCGCGATCCGGCTGTGATGCCGGGATCGGGGCAACAAGGGGACTGGCAAATGACGAGCTGGACGAAGCGAATTGCAGGCGCGATGACCGCGCTGGCCCTTTCGGCGGGCATCGCAGCGGCAACGGAAATCCGCATTGTCGACGAGGCGGACTATGGCGGCGATCGCGCGAAGGCGATCGTGTCCACGCTGATGCAGCCGATCAGCCCGCTCGTCGCGGGTCAGGCCGGCAACACGACCTCAATCGCGCAGATCGGCACCGGTCACTCGGTCAATTCCGCCATCGAGGGCCATTCCAGTGCCTCGCTGATCGCACAGGAAGGCACGCGCAATCGCGCGGTACAGGCCATCCAGGGCAGCAACTCGGCGCTGCTCCTCGTCCAGTCAGGCACCAACAACAATGTCCTGCAGGCAAGCCGCGGCGACAACAATTTCCAGCTCGTCGGCGTTTCCGGCAGCAACAATGACATCGGCTACGTGCAGGTCGGCGATAATCTTGCCGGCGTTCTCGACCTGCGCAACTCGCACAATACCACCGTCGTCGCGCTTCAGACCAATCGGTCGAGCAATTACCTGATGCCGACGGGCATCAGCGGGTTGAAAAACGCTGCCGTCGTGATTGTGCCCGGCAAGATGTATGTGCTACCGAAGAGATAATCTGTCCACCGGCTGTATTGCGCCGTTGTTCTTGTTCCGGAGGATTCGCAAATGAAGTTTTTGGCTGCCGCTCTTCTTGTCGGCGCAATGGTTGCCGGCAGCGCCGCACAGGCATCCGAACTCGTCTATCGCCCGATCAACCCGTCGCTCGGCGGTGATCCGCTGAATGGCAACTGGCTCCTGTCGCAGGCGACAGCGCAGACCGAGGGTGGCGGCTCGCCCGGTTTCTCGATCGACTTCCCGGATTTCGGCGGAGTCCCGCAGCCTGACCCGGACTTGGTCGAACAGCCGCCAGTCGATCCTGCCGGCACGGGCGACTAACGCCCGCGCACCAGCGTTACCGCTAACGCATCTCAGCGCTGGCGGATGATGGCGACGTTGCCGCGTCCCTGCTGCGAAACCATCGCTTGGTGACCGATCCCGCGCTGCGTGATGGAAGCGACGTTGTCGAGGCCGATCTGCTGGATCAGGCCGACATTTCGGCTGCCGAACTGGATGATCGTGCCCTGGTTGCCGCTGCCCTGCTGCCAGACGAGGCCGAGATTGCCCGGGCCTGTGGGCTGCAGGCTGGGCATCTGTAGCGCGGCGTTCATGATCGGCTGCATGAGTTCGCTGCTCGCAGCCCGGAATGCGCTGGCGGACGGCGCGATCTGCTGAATGTATGCGGGGGAAGCTGCCTGCTGAGCGCTGGCGGAAGCCGAAGCGAATACAATAAAGAATGCAGTCGTGATCAGTTTATTCATTATCGTTGTCCCTGTTGCCAGAAGAACATACGGCAGGACTGTATAAAACGCGGTCAACGCAAATGGTTTATGTTCCATTGCGCTTGTCCGACAGATTGTATCTGTTTCTTGCTGTCGTAAGCTCTGCCTTCTCCTGGAGCCATCGGCTTGTGTCGCAGCGATGAACGTCGACGCGGCAAAGTGCTATGAGGGACGCTTTCCTGATTCTGTAGCTGATGCCGATGACCGCCACCGCTCTCGAAATTCTCAAGACCGTCTATGGCTACGATGCGTTCCGCGGGCCGCAGGCGCGGATCGTCGAGCATGTCGTCGGCGGCAACAATGCCTTCGTTCTGATGCCGACGGGCGGTGGAAAATCGCTTTGCTATCAGATTCCCGCCATCGTCCGGCCCGGCATGGGGCTCATCGTCTCGCCGCTGCTGGCATTGATGGCGGATCAGGTGTCGGCCTTGCGTCAGGCGGGGGTGCGCGCCGCGGCGCTGAATTCGGATTTGCCGGCCGACGATCGACGCGCGCTGTGGCACGCCGTCCACGAAGGCGAACTGGACCTTCTCTATGTGGCCCCGGAGACTCTTCTGCGCCCGGAGGTGCTGGAGCGGCTCGGCCGTGTGAAACTGTCGCTGATCGCCATCGACGAGGCGCATTGCCTGTCCCAGTGGGGGCACGACTTCCGACCGTCGTACCGCCAACTCGACGCACTGGTGCGCCAGTTTCCGGATACGCCGCGCATGGCACTGACGGCGACGGCCGACGAGCCGACGCGGGCGGAAATCCTGTCGCATCTCGACATCGGGCGCGATGACGCCTTCATCGCGGGTTTTGACCGTCCCAACATTCGATATGCGATCGAGGAGAAGGACAATCCGCGCGCGCAATTGAAGGATTTCCTCAAGCGTCATGAGGGCGAGAGCGGCATCGTCTACTGCCTGTCGAAGCGGAAGACGGAGGAGACCGCTGCCTGGCTGCGCGATCAGGGCTATGACGCACTCGCTTATCATGCCGGCATGGACAAGGCCTCGCGGGAGGCCAACCAGACGCGCTTTCAGCATGGCGAAGCGGTCATCATGGTTGCCACCGTCGCCTTCGGCATGGGCATCGACAAGCCGGACGTGCGCTTCGTTGCCCATATCGACCTGCCGGGAAGCATCGAGGCGTATTATCAGGAGACGGGCCGGGCCGGGCGCGACGGACTGCCGTCCGACACGCTGATGCTTTATGGCTCCGAGGATATCGCGCTGCGTAGCCGCTTCATCGAAGAATCGGATGCGCCGGACCAGCGCCGGCGCATGGAGCGCCAGAAACTCGATTCGCTGTTGGGCCTGGCGGAAACGGCGAATTGCCGCCGGCAGGCATTGCTGTCCTATTTCGGCGACGATTGCGATCCGTGCGGCAATTGCGACACCTGCGACCGGCCGCCGGAACGCTTCGATGGCACGATTGCCGCACAAAAGGCCCTGTCCTGCATCTACCGGACCGGCGAGCGCTTCGGGCAAGCCTACATTGTCGATGTGCTGCTGGGGGTCGAAAACGAGCGGATCGCCCAGTTCGGCCATGACCGAATTTCGACGTTCGGCATCGGAACCGAACACGACAATCACGTCTGGCGCGCGATCCTGCGCCAGTTGATCGCGCTTCGCCTGATCGATGTCGATCTCGCCGGCCATGGCGGCCTGTCGATTGCATCGGCAGGGCGTGATTTTCTGCGCGACAAACCGCAATTGATGCTGCGCGTGCCGGCAGCGCCCCGCGCGCGCCGCCAGAAGGTCGAGCGGAGCACGGCGCAGTCCGCGATCAGGGAAGCGGATCGTTCCCTGTTCCAGGCGCTGCGCCAGAAACGCACGGAGATCGCGCGCCTTCAGAACGTTCCGCCTTACGTGATCTTCCACGACAAGACGCTGATCGAACTCGCTGCGGCCCGGCCCGGCTCGCGCGTCGAGATGGCGGATGTGCCCGGCGTCGGCGAAACGAAGCTCGACCGGTATGGCCCCGCCTTCCTGGCTGTGATCGCCGACCATCCCTGAGGCGCGTGGCTGGCCCCTCACGTCGTCGTGCGTCTCGCCACGCTTGACATTGCCCGGTCATGGACGAAGGTCTCGACCGGGCACAAACCGAGGATCGGATGACCAGCAAAGTAGATCTCGTGCGATCCGCGATCTGGGCGGAGGAACTGACCGACGATGTGATCGAGCGCGCGGCCCGGGGCATCAGCGAGCGCCATTACGTCAAGGACAGCTATATCTGCCATCGCGGCGACCGGCTCGATGCCTGGACGGGAGTGGTCACCGGCCTTGTCAAGATGAGTGCGGTCGCGCTCAGCGGCAAGGCGCTGACGTTTGCGGGCATCGGGGCAGGGGGCTGGCTCGGGGAGGGCTCGATGCTCAAGAACGAGGAGCGCAAATACGACCTCGTGGCGCTGCGTGATACGCATCTCCTCCTGATGAACCGGGCGACCTTTTCGTGGCTTTGCGAGAACAGCGTCGGCTTCAACCGCTTTCTCGTGCGCCAACTCAACGAGCGGCTCGGCCAGTTCATCGCGGTCACCGAGCACGACCGCTCGTTCGACGCCAAGGCGCGCGTCGCCCGCAATCTGTCGTGGATCTGCAATCCCGTCCTCTGCCCCCAGGTGCGCGGCGTCATCGAGATCACGCAGGAGGAAGTCGGTCACCTCGCCGGAATATCGCGCCAGGTCGCCAATCGCTGCCTGAAAGAACTGGCCGATGAGGGATTGATTGCGTTCGAGCCTGGACTCATTCGCCCGCTGGCGGTGGAGCGGCTTGCCAGCTACGGCGCCTGAGGTGGGATACTGGCAGGAACGTGTAGACCGTTACCCGGAAATCGTTGGCGGGTCACACGCGCTGCCGATCAAAGAGACTATCAGTCGATCTGTCTGTCAAGGCGCAAGTTGAACGCGTCTTCGATTCGTGGAACTTTCCTCGTCAAGAACAGGGGGCATACCCCGGGAGGAACGGGCGCAACGTCGTCCGAGGAGGAACGAGATTGGCTGAGGCTCAAACCTTGCCCGATACGTTTCCGAAATATCTTCTGCGCAATGCGGAGATGTTCGGGACGCGTCCGGCCATGCGCCACAAGGATCGCGGCATCTGGCAAAGCTGGACGTGGAGCCAGCAACGCGACGCTATTCGCGATTTCGCGACCGGCCTCGCCACGCTCGGCGTCCGGCACGGCGACCGCGTCGCCATCATCGGCGCCAACCGGCCGAAGCTCTATTGGGCGGTTTGTGCCGTGCAGTCGCTGGGCGGCGTGCCAGTGCCGGTCTATGCCGATGCCGTCGCCGACGAATTGTCCTATGTCTTGTCGCACGCCGATGTACGCTTCGCCGTCGTGCAGGACCAGGAACAGGTCGACAAGCTCAACAGCTTCGCGGACCGGCTGACCTCGCTTCAGGCCGTCATCTATGACGAACCGCGCGGCCTGACCGACTACGACAAGCGCGCCCTTCATGATTTCGAGGACGTCCAGGAGATGGGCCGGCGGGCCCAATCGGGCGACGGGCAGGTTGCGGAACGCTGGGAAGAGGCGATCCGCAGTGCTTCCGGCGACGATGTCTCGATCATGCTCTATACGTCCGGCACGACCGGGCGCTCCAAGGGCGTGATGCTGAAGGCGAAGAACGCGGTCAAGGCGGCGCAGGACACGGTCGCCTTCGACCGGCTGACCGAAACGGACAGCGTCCTCGCGTATCTGCCGCTCGCCTGGGTCGGCGATCACTATCTGAACTATGCGCAGGGCTATGTCGCCGGCTTCTGCATGGCGTGCCCCGAAAGCAGCCAGACGGTCGCGCAGGATTTGCGCGAACTAGCGCCGACATTCTACTTCGCACCGCCGCGCGTCTTCGAGGGGCTTTTGACGTCGATCACCATCCGAATGGAAGACGCCGGCAAGCTCAAGCAGCGCATCTACCGCCACTATATCGACGTCGCGCGCAAATATGGCGAGGCGATCCTCGAAGGCCGCAGCGTTCCCGCATCCGCGCGTGCATCCTACGCGATCGGCGAAATCCTCGTCTATGGCCCGCTCAAGAATGTGCTCGGCCTGTCGAACATCCGCGTCGCCTATACCGCGGGCGAGGCGATTGGCTCGGACCTCTTCTCCTTCTTCCGGGCGCTGGGCGTCAATCTGAAGCAACTCTACGGCCAGACCGAAGCGTTTCTCTACGTGACGTGCCAGAAGGATGGCGAAGTTCGTTCGGATACGGTCGGCCCGCCCGCGCCCAATGTCGACATCCGCATTTCCGAGGATGGTGAAGTGCAGTTCCGCTCGCCCGGCATGTTCTCCGGCTATTATCTGGAAGACGAGAAGACCGCAGAGACGATGACGCCGGACGGCTATGTGAAGACCGGCGATGCGGGCTTCTTCGATACGGATGGCCAGCTGAAGATCATCGACCGCGCGAAGGACGTCGGCAAACTGTCGAGCGGTGCGCTCTTCGCGCCGAAATATCTCGAGAACATGTTGAAGTTCTTCCCCAACATCAAGGAAGCGGTTGCCTATGGCGACGGGCGCGAATTCGCGACGGCCTTCGTCAATATCGATCTCCAGGCGGTCGGCAACTGGGCCGAGCGCAACAACATCGCCTATGCGTCCTATCAGGAGCTCGCCGGCCACCCGCTCGTCTACGAGATGATCTCGCAGAACGTCGAGGAGACGAACCGGCGGCTTTCGGCCGAACCGATGATGGCCGCGGCGCAGATCCGACGGTTCCTGATCCTGCACAAGGAACTGGACGCCGACGATGGCGAACTGACGCGCACCCAGAAGGTGCGCCGCTCCTTCGTCGCCGAACGCTACGCGCCGCTGATCGAGGCGCTCTATGACGGGTCGACGCAGAAATTCGTCGAGACCGAAGTGACTTACGAGGACGGACGCAAGGGCCGGATCAGCGCCAATGTGAAGATCGTCGACGCGCCCGTCTTCGGCGCCGCGCACCCGGTGCGGGAGGCCGCCGAATGAACGCCCATCCCGATCATCACATCATCGTCGCACCGGACGATGACGGCATCGCCAAGGGCGCCACGCTGATGGAGGTGAAGAACGTTTCGCTCTCCTTCGGCGGCGTCAAGGCGATCACCGACATCTCCTTCGATGTCCGGAAGGGCGAGATCCGCGCCATCATCGGCCCGAACGGTGCCGGCAAGACGTCGATGCTGAACGTCATCAACGGCTTCTACACCCCGCAGGTCGGCACCATCACCTTTCGCGGCAAGGAGCGGCGCGCGATGAAGCCGCACCACGCCGTGCGCCAGGGCATCGCGCGCACCTTCCAGAACGTCGCACTCTTCAAGGGCATGTCGACGCTCGACAACATCATGGCGGGGCGCTCGGTCAAGATGAAGCGCTCTATCGGCTGGCAGATGCTGTGGCACGGTCCGGCGCTTGCCGAGGAGATCGAGCATCGCGAGAAGGTCGAGGAAATCATCGACTTCCTCGAGATCGAGCACATCCGCCGCACACCGGTCGGCAAACTGCCCTACGGCCTGCAAAAGCGCGTCGAGCTCGGCCGCGCGCTGGCGATGGAACCCTCCCTTCTACTCCTCGACGAGCCGATGGCCGGCATGAATCTGGAGGAGAAGGAGGACATGAGCCGCTTCATCCTCGACGTGAACCAGCAGCGCGGAACGACGATCGCGCTGATCGAGCACGACATGGGCGTGGTCATGGATCTGTCCGACCGCGTCGTGGTGCTCGACTACGGCAAGAAGATCGCCGACGGGCCGCCCGAAGAGGTCAAGAACAACCAGGCCGTCATCGACGCCTATCTCGGCGTGCCGCATTGAGCGACCGGAAGGACTTTTGAATGGAACGCTTGCATTCGATCTTCGTGGCGCCTTTCGCCGACATGGTCGCCGCGCCCGACTTCTTCCTCCAGGTCGTCTGGGAGGGGCTCGTCTCGGGCGTCCTCTACGCGCTCATCGCGCTCGGCTTCGTCCTGATTTTCAAGTCCTCGCGCATCTTCAATTTCGCGCAAGGCATCATGGTCGTCTTCGCGGCGCTGACCCTCGTCGGCCTGCATGAGCGCGGCGTGCCGGCGTTGCTTGCCGTCCCGCTCACGCTCGTCGTCATGTTCTTCCTAGCCGTCGCCATCGAGCGCGTCGTCCTGCGCCCGCTCGTCAACCAGCCCGACATCATCCTCTTCATGGCGACGATCGGCGTGACGCTGTTCCTGATCGGGCTCGGCGAAACGATCTTCGGCGGCGAGAACAAGGTGATGATCACCTCCGAACTCGGCATTCCCACCGGAAGCTGGATCATGGAGCCCTTCGGCGGCTTCGTCTCGATCGAGCAGAAGGACGTGACGGCCGTCGTCGGCGCGGTACTCCTCGTCATCGCGCTCCTCGTCTTCCTCAACAAGTCCAAGATGGGCCGCGCCATCCGCGCGCTCGGCGATGATCACCAGGCGGCGCTCTCCGTCGGCATCTCGCTGTCCACCATCTGGGTCATCGTCTGGTTCATCTCCGGTATCATCGCGTTGGCGACGGGTATCGTCTGGGGCGCGCGCGCCGGCGTCTCCTTCGCGCTGGAAGTCATCGCGCTGAAGGCGCTGCCGGTGCTGATGCTCGGCGGCCTCGAAAGCGTCACCGGCGCGATCGTCGGCGGCCTTGCCATCGGTGTCCTCGAGAAGGTCTTCGAAATCTACTGGGGCCAGCCGCTTCTCGGCGGCAATACGGAAGCCTGGTTCGCCTACGTTCTGGCGCTGCTCGTGCTTCTGGTGCGCCCGCAGGGGCTCTTCGGCGAAAAAATCATCGAGCGGGTGTAGTCCATGTTCTATCGCGTCGCCGGCCAGTACAAGACCAGCTATCAGGCGGATTACGCCCTCTTTCCGGTCAAGCAGGATGCGTGGCTGCTCGCCCTTGTCCTGATCGTCGCCTTCGTCGTCTTCCCGCTGACGGCGAGCGACTTCATGTTCCGCGCGCTTTTGATCCCGGTGTTGATCTATGCACTGGCTGCGCTCGGGCTGAATATCCTGACCGGCTATGCCGGCCAGCTTTCGCTTGGCACCGGCGCGTTCATGGGCGTAGGCGCCTATGCCTGCTATAAGATCGTGACGATCTTCCCCGAGCTGAACATCATCGTGGCGATCGCCCTTTCCGGCTTCTTCTCGGCCGCAGTCGGTGTCGCTTTCGGCCTGCCGTCGCTTCGTATCAAGGGCTTCTACCTCGCCATCGCGACGCTCGCCGCGCAGTTCTTCCTCGTCTGGCTGTTCCAGAAATGGGGCTGGCTCTACAACTACAATGCCTCGGGCGCGATCCAGGTGCCGAACACGCAGATGTTCGGGATCACCGTGACGGGTGCGCGCGCGTCGGCAATGAGCCAGTATTTCGTCGTCCTGTCCGTCGTCTGCATCGTGACTTTCCTGGCGATCAACGTCACGCGCGGCCGCATCGGGCGCACCTGGAAGGCCGTCCGCGACATGGATATCGCGGCCGAACTCGTCGGCATCAACCTGATGAAAGCCAAGCTGTCGGCCTTCTTTGTCTCGTCCTACATCGTCGGCATCGCCGGCGCGCTCTTCGTGTTCCTGTGGCGCGGCGCGGCCGAGGCCGACCTGTTCGACATCCAGCTATCGTTCCGGGTGCTCTTCATCGCCATCATCGGCGGGCTGGGCTCGATCCTGGGCAACTATCTCGGCGCGCTGCTGATCGTCGCGCTGCCGGTCATCATCGGCACAGTACCGGCCATGTTCGGCCTGCCAATTTCCTCGGCCATGGTCGAGCATCTGAACACCATGATCATCGGCGCGCTGATCATCGGCTTCCTGATCGTCGAGCCGCACGGGCTCGCGCGGTTCTGGGCCGTCATCCGTGAAAAGCTGATCATCTGGCCATTCCCGCACTGAGGAGAGAGCGGTGCGGGTTGATTTAGGCAAAGCCCGATACGGGCGAATGTGGAGGAGCGACTGATGAAAATGAAGCACGTAACGGCCCTTGCGGCCGGCATCCTTGCGGCCGGCATCGCCGCGCCGGCCTTCGCGCAGGAAGTGTTGAAGCTGCCCAACATGTCCTACCGGACCGGCCCGTTCGCGGCGACCGGCACGCCGCACATGAACGGCCAGCTCGACTACATGACCATGCTCAACGAGCGCGACGGCGGCATCGGCGGGGTCAGGATCGCATTTGAGGAATGCGAGACCGGCTACAACACCGAAAAGGGCGTCGAGTGCTACGAGAAGCTGAAGTCGGAAGGCGCGCTTGTCACGCAGCCGTGGTCGACCGGCATCACGCTTCAGGTGCTTCCGCGCACCAATGTCGACGAAATCCCCATGTTCGCGCCTGGCTACGGCTTCTCGGCGATGCAGGACGGCAAGACCTTCAAATGGGCATTCAACCCGCCGACCTCCTATTGGGACGGTGCGTCGATGATCATGCAGGCCGTTGCGGACGGCAATCTCGACAGCCTCGACGGCAAGAAGATCGCCTTCCTCCACCTCGACCACCCCTATGGCAAGGAGCCACTGCCGCTCCTGGAAGCGATGGCCGGAACCCACGGCTTCGAACTGCTGCCGATCCCGGTCGGCCTGACCGAGATGCAGAACCAGTCGGCCCAGTGGCTGCAGATCCGCCGCGAGCGGCCTGACTTCGTCATCATGTGGGGCTGGGGCGCGATGAATGCCGGCGCCATCACCGAGGCGGTCAAGACGCGCTACCCGATGGAGCAGTTCGTCAGCGTCTGGTGGGGGGCGCATGAGCCCGACCTGAAGCTCGTCGGCGAACAGGCCAAGGGCTACCGTGCCTTGTCGTGGAATTTCGTCGATTCCGAATCCAAGCTCATGCAGGACGTGAAGACGCACGTCGTCGATGCCGGCAAGTCGCAGCTCAACCAGGGCGCCGGCGAGTTCGACACCACCGCCTATCAGCGCGGCATCCTGATGTCGGTCATCCTGGCGGAGGCAGTGGAAGCCGCGCAGGCGGAAGCCGGCACGCCGATGATCAATCAGGAACAGCTCCGCAAGGGCCTGGAAAGCGTCAACCTCGACGAGGCCCGCCTTGCCGAGCTGGGCGCCGAGGAGATGATGGCGCCCTTCGCCATGAGCTGCTCGAACCACACCGGCCACGCCAGCGCCTGGATGATCGAGTGGGACGGCACCAAGTTCGTCAAGGTCTCCGACCTGATGACGGCCGATCGTGCTGTCATCGATCCGCTGGTCGAGAAGGCCTCCGCAGACTACGCGGCCGCCAACCAGCCCTGGCAGATGAACGACGACTGCGCCGAATAGGACAAGTCACGCGCGGCGGGGAACCTCCTCGCCGCGCTTTTTTCCAGGTGATGGAAACAGCGATGACACCAACAACCGCACCCACGCCCGATACCGCCGAGCCGATCCTCGCGGTCAACAATATCGAAGTGATCTACGATCACGTCATTCTGGTGCTGAAAGGCGTCTCGCTGTCGGTTCCGCGCGGCGGTATCACTGCCATTCTCGGCGCCAACGGCGCCGGCAAGACGACGACGCTGAAGGCGATTTCCAACCTTCTCCATGCCGAGCGCGGCGAGGTCACCAAGGGCTCGATCCTGTTCGAGGGGCAGGAAGTCCAGGCGCTGTCGCCCAACACGCTGGTGCGCCGCGGCTGCATTCAGGTGATGGAAGGCCGACATTGCTTCGGTCATCTGTCGGTCGAGGACAATCTGATGACCGGCGCCTTCACCCGCAAGGACGGCGCGGCGGCGATCCGCGACGATCTCGAACTCGTCTATCAGTATTTCCCGCGCCTGCGGGAACGTCGAACCAGCCAGGCCGGCTACACCTCGGGCGGCGAACAGCAGATGACGGCGATCGGCCGGGCGCTGATGTCGCGCCCGAAGATGATCCTGCTCGACGAACCGTCCATGGGCCTCGCGCCGCAGCTCGTCGAGGAAATCTTCGAGATTGTGAAGAAGCTCAACGACGAGCAGGGCGTCTCGTTTCTGCTGGCCGAACAGAACACCAATGTCGCGCTGCGCTACGCCAAATATGGCTACATCCTCGAATCCGGCCGCGTCGTCCTCGACGGCGAGGCCAAGGCGCTTCGCGAGAACGACGACGTCAAGGAGTTCTACCTCGGCGTCGGCGGCGAGGGGCGCAAGTCGTTCCGGGACGTGAAGCATTACAAGCGCCGCAAGCGCTGGCTGGCCTGAGTTCATGAACCTGCAGGGAGATTGCATGGTCGAGCATCGAGACATCGCGCCGGGCGGCGACGCCGATCTTCTGGCTGCGATGCGGGCGCAGATTTCACGCGCGGCAGAGCACCAGCCCTTCTGGGCCGCGCGCCTCGCGGGCGTCGATGTCGCGGCGCTCACCTCACGAGACGCGCTTGGCGCAGTCCCGGTCTTGCGCAAGTCGGAACTCGCCGAACTGCAGGCCAAGGCGCCGCCCTTCGGCGGGTTGACGGCAACGCCGGCCGGTTTGCTCGCCAGGCTCTTCATCTCGCCCGGCCCGATTTTCGATCCGGAAGGTCACGGCAGGGATTGGTGGGGCGCGGCAAAGGCTCTGGCGGCAGCCGGCGTCACGCCGCAGGACATCGTCCTCAACACGTTTTCCTACCATCTGACGCCGGCAGGCGCGATGTTCGAAAGCGGAGCCCATGCGCTCGGCTGCGCCGTCATCCCGGCAGGTCCCGGCAACACGGCCGACCAGCTCGTCGCGATGGTGCAGTTTCAGCCGACCGTTTACATCGGCACCCCTGATTTCCTGAAAATCCTGCTTGATAAGGCCCGCGAGGCGGACATCGCGTCTCCGATCCGGCGGGCCGTCGTGTCCGGCGCGGCGCTTCCGCCCAGCCTGCGCGCCGACCTCGTTGAACGCGGCATCGCGGTCGTCCAGTGCTACGGCACGGCCGACCTCGGCATCGTCGCCTATGAGGATGGCGGGGAGGGCATGGCGGTCAATGACGGCGTCGTGCTGGAAATCGTCCGCCCCGGCACCGACGATCCGCTGCCCGACGGCGAGGTCGGCGAGATCGTCGTCACCCGGCTCAACCGCGACTATCCGCTGATCCGGTTTGCCACCGGCGACATGTCGCGTACGCTGCCCTCCACGAATAGCCGTCGCCGCATCGCCGGCTGGATGGGCCGCGCCGACCAGGCGACCAAGGTCAAGGGCATGTTCGTGCGCCCCGAGCAGGTCGCCGCGCTCGGCAGGGCGCTGGGCATTTCCGGTCGCATGCGCCTGGTGGTGACGCGCGCGGACGAGCAGGACGCCATGGTCCTGAAGATCGAACATGCCGACCAGTCGCTGGCCGCCGCTGCGGCGCACAAACTCGCCGAGATCACCAAGCTCAAGGGCCTCGTCGAGATCGTTCCCGTCGGCGACCTTCCGAACGACGGCAAGGTCATCGCAGACGAGCGGACATAGCGTCGTTCCGGCATCCGGGACGCGCCGCGTCAGTCATCCGCCTCAATGCCATATCGGCGCATCTTCTCCCACAGCGTCGTACGCGAAACACCCAGGAGATCGGCCGCTTCCTTCGGCGAGTTGCCCGTCGTGGCAAGAGCCGCGACGATGTGCCTGCGCTCGGCAGCCTCGCGAATGTCCGACAGCGTACCGCTGGCCGGCCCCGTCTCCGATGAACCGGCCGGCTTGCCGATGCCATCTGGAAACAGGTCGCGCTGTGAAAGCGTCGACCCGTTCCCGAGCGCGACCGCACGGTCGACGCGATTGATCATCTCGCGGATGTTTCCCGGCCAGCCATGGGCGAGCGCGGCCTCGACGGCCGACGCATCGATCGTCGGTGCCGGGCGGCCCATGCGCATTGCAGCCGCCGCCGTGAAGCTTCGCAGCATGTCCGGAATGCCGTCGGTACGCTCGCGCAACGGTGGAAGCGTGCAGCCTATGACGTTGATTCGGAACCAGAGATCTTCGCGGAACGATCCGTCCGCAACGAGGGCCTCGAGGTTTCTGTTGGTCGCGCAAACGATCCGGCCCGTAAATGTCCGCATCTCGCTGCCGCCGAGACGGCGAAATTCGCGCGTTTCGAGAACGCGCAGCAATTTCACCTGAAGGCTGAGCGGCAGATCGCCGATTTCGTCGAGAAACAGCGTGCCCGCCTCGGCTTCCTCCAGAAAACCCCGATGCTGTCCGACCGCCCCGGTAAACGAGCCGCGCTCATGGCCGAAGATCATCGAATCGGCGAGTTCGCCGGGCAGCGCGCCGCAATTGACGGGCACGAAGGGCAGGGCCGCGCGAGGACCCGTCCGGTGGAGATGACGGGCGGCGACCTCCTTGCCGGTTCCCGTTTCGCCCAGAAGCAAGACGGGCAGGTCGATCCCCGCTGCGCGCAAAAGCGTCTCGCCGATACGGCGCATCGCGGCGCTCGTCGCGAACGGGTCCGAGTGCGGTTCACTGGCCATCGCGCTGCGGCTTGCCAGATCGCGAAGCGTATCGACGAGCCGGTCGAGATCGAACGGCTTGGTGACATAGTCGAGCGCGCCGTCGCGCACCAGCCGGACCGCCTGGTCGATATCGCCGAATGCCGTCATGAAGATCGTCGGGACGAGGCCGAGTCGGTCGAAATGCCGGCGCATGACGGTCTCGCCATCGCCATCCGGCAGCCGGATGTCGGACAGGATGATCGCCGGCTCGATCCTCGACAGGCTGGCGAGCGCCTCGTCCGCTGTCCTCGCCCAGGACACGCGAAAACCCTCGAGTTCCAGCCGCTGGCGCAGCGAAGCCCCGAGTGTCGCGTCGTCTTCCACCAGAAGGATCAGAGGCTGGGTCATCGGTCTATACCTCCGCCGCCAAGGCGCTTTCGGGCAGCGTAATCCTGACCGTGGTCCCGACGCCATCCTCGCTTCGGATCGAAAGGTTTGCGCCGATGCGCTCGACCAGGTTGGCGACCACCCAGATGCCGATGCTGCGCTCGACGGGAATCTCCTCCATGCGGCCCGAGACGATCGCCGCGACCATCTCCGGCGGCATTCCCTTTCCCTGGTCCGCGATGCCGAGCGATATCGTCCGCTCATTGGTGTCACGTTCCAGCGTGATGGTGACAATGCCGTTTTCAGGCGATGCCCGTACGGCATTCAGCATCAGGTTGATCAGGATCTGGCGCAGCGCGTCCGCATCCGCATCGACTTTTGCCGTTTCGTCGAGTTTCCAGACGAGTTCGACGCCCGCCCGTCGCGCTTCCGGCTGGATCAGGAGATCGAGGTCGCGGATGTCCTGCGCGCCAAGCCGCGAAGGCCCCGAACGGCGGCGGTAGGTCGACAAGGTGACGTCGACCACCCGGCCGATGCTGTCGAGGCCTTTTTCGATGAGATCGAGCGTCTGGTCGCGAACCTCCGGACGGTCGCCGAACCGCTTCAGCGTGGAAACGCCGTTCTTGAGGCCGGCAAGCGGATTGCGGACCTCATGGGCAATCCCCGCCGCCATGCGTGCGAGAAGTGCGTCGCGTTCCTGCTGGGCCATCTGTTCGAGGAGACGCACGCGCTCGGCCTCCGATTTTTCGCGCAGCGCAAGGGCGGTCTCGAGTTGCCGCAACTCGTCGCCCTGGCGCCATTGAGCGGGACCGGTCGTCAGCGCATCGTGTTCGGCGAGGCGGTTGATGAACCGGTCGAGAGGCGACAGGACCCTGCGGGTGATGGCGTAGACGGCGACGGCAGCTAAGATTGCCACGAGAAAGTCGATGCCGAGCGCGATGTCGGCCGCGGCATCGGCCGCCTCGATGACGGGCGTCGTGTCGAAGGTCGCGCTGAGATAAAGCACGATTTCGCCCATCGCATAGGTCCGAAGCACCACCAGGAGCGCTCGATCCTCCGCGGTTCGGAACGCCGTCGCGTCGACGCCGAGCGCGGCGGCCTCGTCGAGCGCCGCAGTCAGGATCGTCCGATGGTTCTCGCCGAGGACGACGGTCTGCGTCGTGCCCGACGCGTCGATCCAGCGCGCTGCCATGGCCTCTTCGAGCAGCGCGGTCCGGTAGGTCAGCGATGCGGCGAGTTGCGCACGCACCGCTTGCGGCGCCTCTTGAATTTCCGCCGCAACGTTGCCGGCAACGGCATCCAGAAAGACCACCGCCTGGTCACGCAGGGCCGACTCCCCGCTGGACTGCAGCAACCGCACGCCGAGCTGCGTCGTGCCGACGGCGACCACGAACATCGCGATCGCCACGAAAAGCGGCAGCGCTGCGGTCAGCGGCAGGTTCTGGCGAAGGCGCGAGGGCATAGCCTGAGGCATTACCGTATTTTTGCGCTATTGTGCCAGACCTATGAGTCCAGACGTGTGGCCGGTGCTTCCATGATCAGGACGTCGCCCGTCATGCCCGGCGCGATCCGCGCGCGCCAGTGCGTGCCGAACCAGTTGGTGCGCAGCGGACGCGGCGTGCTGCCCAGTATGACGGCGCGCGCGTCGCCGAATTCGTCCGGTATCGCGCAATCCGCGCTTGTCGCTTCACGACGCTCGTACTGGCAGCCGAACCGGCCCGCGATGTCCTTCATGACGGAAGCGTCGCTATCTGGCTGCGTGACGTGAACGAGCCGCGCGACGGTCCAGATGCCGGTCAGGAGCGCCCATTCGACGAGCGCCGGCAGGTGGTCTTCGTCGCAATCGCGCACGACGAGAGTGATCGGCAGGCGCGACGGTTGGCGCGAGGCGGCGAAAAGCACAGGCCCGCAATGAACGCCGGGAAGGCGCAGCAGCCCGTCCGGTTCCCACGTCGTCAGCGACCGACCACCTTCCACCTGGTGATGGAACCAGCCTTCGCAAGGCACGACCAGCAGGACTTCGCCGGCCTGCGCGCAGGCGAGCAGATGTTCCGGGTCGCCCTCGTCATAGTTCAGCGCCGCGTCGGCGGCACCGGGGGAACTTCTGAAAGCGTGGATCGCCTTGCTCGCCCGCTCGCGGATCAGGCGGCGCATCTGAGCCGGTTCGTCCGCGGTCTCGATCGCGTGCGTGTCGATGACGACATGCGCGGAAAGATCGGCGCCGGACAGTTTTGCGATCGCGCTCGCTCGTTCGGCGACGCGCTCGACATGGCCGTCGATCACGGCGAAACGAACCGCTTCCAGCGCAGGCAGGGCGACGACCTGAGTACGGCGCTGGCGCGCGACGATGCCGGGTTCGGCCGCGACTACGCTGCTCGCCCCTTCGGCGGGCAGCCAGCCCATGCGCTCGTCGAGCGGCCGGCTCGAGCGCTCCAGAATTCCATCGAGGGCATTGTCGCCCCGCAACGACAACTGCGCGCCCGATACGTAGGAAGCGCGGCCGAGCAGGTGCCCTGCGACGGGAACCGTCAGGAGCAGAAAGACGATCGTCAGGATTCCTGTCACCGTCGCGTCCGTCGCCCCCTGCGCGACGACCGATCCGAGGATGACGAGGCCCGCGCCAAGCGTTCCGGCCTTCGTTGCGGCATGCATGCGCTGGAAGGGGTCCGAAAGGCGCATGACGCCGACGCCCGCGATGACAAGGAAGGCGACGCCGGCGAGTTTCAGGGCGATCGAGATCAGGACGAGCATCAGTCGTCTCCCTTCTTCTTTTCGAGCAGCGCCGAAAGCGAGCACGTCGCAAGGAAGCCGATCAGCGCGATGCCGAAGGCGATGTCGAGAAACTCACGTCGCCCGGTCGCGATCATGGTGAGGCCGGCAATGGCGACGGCGATCCCTGTCAGCATGTCGAGCGCGATGAACCGGTCGGCATAGCCCGGTCCGGTGGCCATCCGCAGCGCGGAAAGGCCGAGCGGCACCATGAGCACGGTGATCAGGATCGTTGCGATGGTGGAAAGCGAACTGTCCAGAAACTCGATCATCCCTCGATCTCCTTGATGCGTGCCTCGAATGTGTTCTTGATGTCGGCGATCACCGTCTCGCTCGACGGGGCGTCGAGGACGTGGATGTAAAGCGTCTCCATGTCCTCGCTGATGTGGAGCGAGGTCGTGCCGGGTGTCAGCGTCACGCAATTGGCCAGCGCGGTGACGCCGGCCCGCGTCTTCAGCGTGACGGGCACCGCGATGATCGCGGAGGCGGCGGCATCGCGTTCGCCGAGCACCGATCTTGCGACGGCGATCGACGAGACGACGAGTTCCCGAAGGAAAATGCCCGCCAGAAGGATGGCGGTCAGGATGCGATGAATAATGTCTTTCATGGCTGGACTCCTGCGATCTGGCGTTCGTTGAAGACGGCGGCGATGAACTGCGCCTGGTCCGCCATCGTCTCGGCGGCAAGTTGCGAGAACGCGACCAGCGGCTCGGGATTGAAGCCGATCGCCAGCGTGATCGCCCCGAGCGCGGCGATCGGCAGCAGCATGGCCGCGGGAACGGCTCGCACGCGCACGATCTTGCGGGGGCTGTCCTTCCAGAAGGCCTCGATCCAGATCTTGCTCATCGAGAAGACGGTGAGCAGGCCGACGAACAATGCAACGGCGCCGAGCCACGCCGCATCGCCGCGGAAGGAGGCGTCGATGACCATGAATTTCGCCCAGAAGCCCGACAGCGGCGGAATGCCCGCAAGCGAGAGCGCCGGAATGAGGAACAGGACGGCGAGGAGCGGCGAGGACTTCATCAACCCGCCCGTCTTGCGCAGGTCGAACGTGCCCGTCGCGCGGTGGATGGCGCCGGCGACGAAGAACAGGTTCGCCTTCACCACGATATGGTGGATGATGTAGAAGACCGCGCCGGCCAGTGCGAGCGGTGTCGCGATGGCAAGTCCGAGCATGATGTAGCCGATCTGGCTGATGATGTGGAACGACAGGATGCGCCGCACGTCCCACTGGATCGCCGCACCGAACACGCCGAACACCATCGTTCCCGCCGCGAAGAACGCAACGAGCGGTCGGATGCCGCCATCCTCGACCTCGAAGAGCAAGGTGAAGACGCGGAAGCAGGCGTAGACGCCGACCTTCGTCAAGAGCCCCGCGAACACGGCCGAAACGATGATCGTCGCCGTGTGATAGGAGGCCGGCAGCCAGAAGAACATCGGGAAGAACCCAGCCTTGATGCCGAAGGCGAGCAAGAACATCATCGCCGCGACGGTCAGCGCGACCGACCCTTCCGTATTGGGAAGGATCATCGCCAGATCCGCCATGTTGAGCGTGCCGGTGACGCCGTAGAGCAGCCCGATCGCCATCAGGAACAGGATGGTGGAGAAGAGGTTCAGAACGGCATATTTGAGCGCCCCGTCGAGCTGCGCGCGGGTCCGGTCGAGCGTGATCAGTCCGAGCGTGGTGATCAGCATCACCTCGAACCAGACATAGAGGTTGAAGATGTCACCGGTCAGGAAGGCGCCGTTGACGCCCACCATCAGGCCCTGGAAGAGCGGATAGAAGCCCGAACGCTCCTGCCGCCGGCGGATGTCTGCGGTGGCGAACACGCCGGCGGCAAGCGCCAGGATGCTGGAAATGACCACCATCGCGGCGCTGAACTGGTCGGCGACGAAGCTGATGCCGAAAGGCGGCGCCCAGCCGCCGAACTGCTTTACCTGAATGCCCTCGGCCATGACCGAGTTCAAGAGCACGAGCGAGGCGACCAGCGTCAGGCAGAGCCCGGCAAGATTTGCGGCACGCTGGGCCTTCGCGTTCGACCAGAGCGCGGCGCAAAGGGCGGCCGTCGCGAGCGGAATGGCCAGAGGCCACAACAAGGCGGTTTGCGTCAGGAAATCAGGCATTGCGCGTCGCCTCCGCGTCGAACGGCGTGCCGAGCGCCTCGGCATCGGTATGGCCGCTGGTGAGGACCGATCCGACGGCGCGATAGGTCTTGAGGACGAGCGCGGCGGCGAATGCCACGAGCGCAAACCCGATGACGATTGCCGTCAGGATCAGCGCCTGCGGCAACGGATTGGCGGCTTCACCGCCCAGCATCTGCGTGCCCTGGACGATGACCGGCGGTGCGGTGAAGACGAGGCCGCCGGCCACGAAGATCAGGAGGTTCGTCGCCGCCGAAAGCAGCACGACCCCGAGAACGATGCGCACGACGTGGCGCGACAGGAGCAGATAGACGCCGCAACCCATCTGGACGGCAATCGCGAGTGCATAGACGAGGCTCATTGATCGACCTCTTCATAAAGACGGAAGATGAGGCACAGCACGCCGCCGATGACGACGAAGTAGACGCCGATGTCGAACGTGGTCGCGGTGCCGAGGTGAAGCGAACCGATCTCGGCCCACCAGTGGGTCAGGAAAGAGCGATCCGAAAGCAGCCCGGGCAGGCCGCTGACGAAGGCAAGGAGCAGGCCGGCACCCATCAGCGCGACGGGATGGACGACAAGGGCCCGCCGCGCCGTCGCGACGTTTTCCGCAAGCGCCAGCAGCGCGAAGCCGAGCGCGGCGATCAGCCCGCCGACAAATCCCCCGCCAGGCTCGTTGTGGCCTCGAAACAGCATGTAGACCGAGACGATGAGCATTAGCGCGAAGAACAGCCGCGACATGGTCGAGAAGATGATGGACATGGCAGTCTACTCCTTGGGGCCGGGTCTGGCGGCAGGACCGCGCAGAAGCGCCCAGGCCGCAATGGTGGCGAAGGCGACGACGGCGATCTCGCCGAGCGTGTCGATGGCCCGGTAGTCGACGAGGATGACGTTCACGACGTTGCGTCCATAGGCGTCGAGATAGCTCGTCTCGCCGAAATAGTCGGAAAGGCGCAGGTCGATCGGGATCGCGCTCATGCTGGCGACGGCGATGAAGATGACACCGCCGAAACATGTCGCCAGCAACGCATCCCGCCGGCGCTCAGGAGTGGTTCGGGAGTGCTTCTGTCGCGCGGGCAGGCGCAGGAGAACCGCGGTGAGAAGGATGACGAGCAGCGTTTCGACCGCGATCTGCGTCAGCGCGAGATCCGGGGCCCCGTTCAGCATGAAAATGACCGCAAGCGCGAAACCCACGATCCCGACGCAGACGAGCCCCGCGATCAGCGAGCGCGCCTTGACCGTCGCCAGCGCTCCGGCTGCCGTAAGCAGGAGCACCAGCACGAGCGATATGCGCAGCGCCCCTTCGGGCGAGGCGATCGAGATCGCGGCCGGACCGGCGACGAGCGCGATGGCGAGCCCGATGACGACAGTGGCGATGACGACACTCGTATAACGCCGCTGGTCACCATTCTGCAGCAGTCGGGTGGAACCGCGCGCCGCGCCGAGCACGCCGTTCAGCACTCGATGATAGCCCCGGTCGCCCAGCAGCCGGTAGAGCCCGTCCTGCTGGCGCAGATAGGTATGGATCGCATCCCAGTATATGACGATCACGGTTCCGATGGCGACGACCGCAAAGCTCAGCACGAGCATCGGCGTCAGACCGTGCCAGAGCTGGAACGACACGTCGATCGGGCTGCCGTAAAGCGCGGAAGCGGCCGGTCCGATCAGCGACTGACCGATCGCATTCGGAAAGAGTCCGATCAGGATGCCGCCGCTTGCCAGGAGGAGCGGCCCGGCAAGAAGCCCTGGCGTCTCGCCATGCTTGACGGAGGTGACGCGGTGGCTCTTGAAGTAGAACGGCCGGATCGAGACGACGCCGGCGACGCCGACCATCACCGCATTGACCGCGACCGCAACTGCGACAGGCACGATGTTCCAGTCATTGGTGAGCTGCGCTTCGAACAGATACTCCTTGGAGATGAAGCCGACGAAGGGCGGCAGGCCGGCCATGCTGAGGCTGGCAAGCACGGCGGCGACCGCCGTCACCGGCAGGAAGCGGGCAAGGCCGCCGAGCTTGCGCAGGCTCGCCTCGCCGGTGGCGTGGATTGCGGTGCCGGCGCAGAAGAACAGCGCGGCCTTGTAGAGTGCGTGGCTGAGTATGAAGCCCACCGTCGCGACCGCCGCAACCTCGCCCTGCAATCCGATCAGCATCACGAGAATGCCGAGCGACGCGACCGTCGATTGCGCCAGCACGGCCTTGAAGCCTTCGGCGCGCAGCGCCTGAAGCGCGGCGATCATCATCGTGATCGAGCCGACGATGACCAGCGTCGCGCCGAATGCGGGCACTTCCGCGAAGACGGCGTCGAACCGCGCGAGCAGGAAGACGCCGAGCTTCACCATCGTGGCCGAGTGCAGATAGGCGGAGGCCGGGGTTGGCGCGGCCATCGCGTTGGGTAGCCAGAAGTGGAACGGGAACTGCGCCGACTTGGTGAAGGCGGCGATCATGATCAGGACGACGACGACGCCGATCCAGGGGCTGGCGACGAGTTCGTCAGAGCGCGCAAGCACTTCGGTGAACGAGAAGGTCCCGAGCTCCATGCCGATTATGAGGATGCCGGCAAACAGCACCAGCCCGCCGCCGCCGGTCACCAGCAACGACTGGATCGCGGACTTGCGCGCTTCGGCCTTGTGGGCGTCGAAGCCGATCAACATGAACGAAGTGAGGCTCGTCAGTTCCCAGAAGACGAACATGACGATCAGATCGTCGGAGAGCACCGTACCGAGCATCGCCGTCATGAAGAGCAGGATCAGCGCGAGGAACCGGCCGATTTCCCAATGCGGCTTGTCGGCGAAATAGGCCCCGGCATAAAGCGTCACGAGCGTGCCGATGCCGGTGATAAGCAATGCGAAGAGGAGGGAAAATCCGTCCAGCCTGAAGGCGAGGTCGACGCCCAGGGATGGCACCCACGAAAGATGCGCGATCACCGCCTCGCCGCCGGCAACCGTGCCGAGATGCTGGAAGAGAGACAGGAAGATGAGGAACGGCACGAGCGCCATCACCCAGCCCGTCCTGCTGCCCAGATAGGTAGCCGCCGGCCGTGCGACTGCCGCGCCGGCCAGTGCCATCAGAATGCTCCACTCGAAACTCACGGGATCGCGCTCCTTTCGTTGCTTCCCGTGAGGTTGCAAGGGGCGTGCCAGAGCCGAAGATTAATAGAAAACAATGGTTTGTGAGAACGACCGGATTCGAAATGTTCGGAATTCCGAACGCGCCGGAAACGCCTGTCCGAAATTTCGAACGGCGACCTTCAGGGTGTAAGACGAGCGCTTGCAGGCCGAGTGAGCCCGCGTAAGGGCGAAAGCGTCAGGCCTCGACAGTCTTCGCCGTGCGCCGGCGCGTGTAGGCGGCGAGCAGCGCCAGAAGCAGCGTTCCGACGATGAGCAGAAGTGCTGCGGCCGCGACCGCAGGCGAGATGTTCTCGCGGATGGAGGAAAACATCTGCCGTGCCAGCGTGCGCTGGTTCGGCCCGGCGACGAAGAGCGTCAGCACCACCTCGTCGAGCGAGGTCGCGAAGGCGAACACCGCTCCCGTGACGATGCCCGGCATCGCAAGCGGCATGGTCACGCGGCGAAACACACGCGTTGGCGAGGCGCCCAGACTTGCCGCAGCCCGCTCGACCGTCGGGTTGATGCCCTGCAGCGCGGTCGACACCGAGACGATGACGAAGGGCACGCAAAGCACGGCGTGCGAGAAGATGACGCCGAGATAGCTGCTCGCGAGCCCGATCTGCGCCAGCGAAATCTGCAGTCCGACGCCCAGCACCACGGCTGGCACCACCATCGGAAGCAGGAAGATCGTGCGCAGGAGGTTGGGGAAGGGGATGCCGCGGCCCCTCAGCCCGAGCGCCGCGAGCGTACCGAGCACGACCGACAGAACGGTCGCGCCCGAGCCGATGATCAGCGAATTGACGATCGAATTGCGCCAATGCGCGATCTGGCCGAGTTCGTTGAACCAGCGCAGTGAATAGCCGGGGATGGGGTAGTTCAGGAAGATGCTCGACGTGAAGGCGAGCGGCAGGATCGCGACGATCGGCAGGATCAGGAAGAGGGCGGCGGCAACGCCGAATATGCCCTGGGCGACACGCAGCATCTCTAGGCTCCCGTCGGCGCGCCGCCGCGCGACAGCCGGCCATAGACCAGATAGAGCACGGTCGTGACCGCCAGCAGCAGGATGCCGAGCGCCCCGGCCATGCCCCAGTTCGCGGTCTGAAGCGCGTAGAATGCGATGACGGACGAGATCATCTGGTCGTTCGGCCCGCCGACCAGCGCCGGCGTGATGTAGTAGCCGATCGCCACCATGAAGACGAGCAGCGAGCCGGCCAGCAGGCCGGGCATCGAAAGCGGCAGCAGCACCCGCCAGAAGGCGCGCAGCGGCCGAGCGCCGAGCGAGGCGGCAGCCGGCATCAAATTCTTCGGGATCGCCGAGACGACGGAGAAGATCGGCAGCACCATGAACGGCAACAGCACATGCGTCATCGCGATGACGACGCCGAGCCGGTTGAAGATCAGCGGCAGCGGCCCGTCGATCCAGCCGAGCCCCATCAGCGTCTTGTTGATGATCCCCTCGTTCTGGAGAAGGATGAACCAGGCGGCGGTGCGCACGAGCAGCGATGTCCAGAGCGGCAGCAGCACGGCAAGCAGCAACGCATTGCGCTTCCATCCCGTCACTGAGGCGGCCAGCATCGCATAGGGCAGGCCGATCAGTGCACAAAGCAGCGTCACCGATCCGGCGATGGCGAAGGTGCGCCAGATGATCAGCCGGTTGGCCGACGCCGATGCGGACATCTGCTCGATCTCGCCCGTATCCGCACGCTCGAGGTCGAGCGCGGCGAGCAGATTTCGATCCGTATAGGGCGCGACCGAAACCTGGATCGCTCGCCAGAACCGCGGTTCGGCCCAGCGATCGTCGACTTCAACGAGATCGAGCGTTTGGCCCGCCTCCAGGTCACGCGCCGCCGTTGCCGTCCTGCCCATCAATGTGCGGAAGCCGGAAACCTGGCTGTTCAGCGTGCGCACCGCCGCGCCCAACGTCGATTGGGAAGCCTCGCGCAGATCCTCGACCAGCGCGGCCTGCGTCTCGGCGTCCGGCGCCCCTTCGCCACCCCAGCTTCCGATCAGTTCGGACGTGCGTGGAAAGGCGCCGCCGATCGCGTCGTTGCGGATCGAGACGTCGACCATCAGCCAGAGCGGCCACAGGAAGAAGACGCCGAGGAAGATCACCAGCGGCGCGATCAGCATCGCTGCCCGGCCGCGCTGCCGTGCCGAGACCGCGTTCATGCCGGAAATGCCGAGCAGTCGGCTGCAGCGAACGAAAGGGTCACCGTCTCGCCGGCATGCCGCTCGGCCGCTCCGCGCTCCAGCCGCGCGACCAGCGACAGCGCGCCGGCATCGAGGTGCAGCCGCAGATGATCGCCCTGATAGACGACGTCCGAGATCGTCGCCTCAAGCCGGTTCTCGCCGCTCCCGTCGAGCCGCAGCCGTTCCGGCCGAATTGAGACTGACACACGATCGCCCACCGCATAGCCATGGTCGAGCGAAGCAATCGTCGTTCCGTTCGCAAGTTCGACGGCGGCCGGTCCCTTGACCACGCCATCGAGGAGGTTCGTCTCACCAATGAATTCGGCGACGAAGCGGTTGTTGGGATGGTCGTAGACCTCCCCCGCCGTGCCGATCTGCGCGATCTTGCCGGCGTCGAAAATCGCGATGCGGTCGGACATTGTCAGCGCTTCGGACTGGTCGTGAGTGACGAAGATGATCGTCAGCCCCAGCCGGCGGTGCAATTCGCGGATTTCGAGCTGCATCTCCTCGCGCAGCTTCTTGTCGAGCGCGCCGAGCGGCTCGTCCATCAGGATGACCTTCGGCTCGTAGACGAGCGCGCGGGTCAGCGCCACGCGCTGCTGCTGGCCGCCGGAAAGCTGGTCCGGACGGCGATCGGCCAGATGGCCGAGCTGCACGCGGTCGAGCGCCGCCTTGACGCGCGGCCGGGTCTCCGACTTCGGCACGCCGCGCATTTCGAGCGGAAATGCGACGTTCTCGGCGACGCTCATATGCGGAAACAGCGCGTAGTTCTGGAAGACGACGCCCATGCCGCGCCTGTAGGGCGGCAAATGGTCGATCTTCTCGCCGTCGAGCAGGATGTCGCCCGACGTCGCGCCCTCGAACCCAGCGAGCATCATCAGGATCGTCGTCTTGCCCGAACCCGAAGGGCCGAGCAGGCTCAGGAATTCGCCCTTGCGGACTTCGAGATTGAGCCCTTCGACGACCGTGACCTGACCGAAGGTCTTGGACACGTCGCGAAGCTCGATGAAAGAAGTCATGCAGCCCCGTCGATTGCTGGACTGGAAGAAAAAGGGCGCACCCTTGCCGGATGCGCCTCTGAGGCTCGATTACTGGGCGAGCCAGGCGTTGAAGCGCTCGTTGAGCTCTTCGATGTTGTCGACCCAGAAATCACCGTCGAGCGCGATCGCGCCTTCGAGGTTCTCGGGCGAGGTCGGCAGTTCCGCCGCCACTTCCGGTGCCAGCGCCGCACCGGCTTCGACATTGGTCAGGCCGTAGGCGATGAATTCCGGCAGCTTGGCCTGGTTTTCCGGCTGGCTGGCGAAGTTGATGAACTCGAACGCCGCGTCCTTGTTGGGCGAATCCTTCAGCACCACCCAGGAGTCGATCGCGTAGATCGAGCCCGGCCAGACGATCTGGAAGTTGGTGCCTTCGGTCTTGTTGATGCCGGCGAGACGGCCATTATAGGCCGTCGTCATGACGACTTCGCCGGAGGCGAGAAGCTGGATCGGCTGCGCGCCGGCTTCCCACCACACGATGTCGCCCTTGATTTCATCGAGCTTGGCGAAGGCGCGGTCGACGCCCTCGTCGGTGCCCAGCACCTCGTAGACCTCGTCGACCGGCACGCCGTCCGCCATCAGGGCGAATTCGAGCGAATATTTCGGGCCGCGGCGCAGGCCGCGCTTGCCGGGATATTCCTCGGTGTTCCAGAAATCCTCCCAGCCGGTCGGGGCCTCGGTGAACTTCTCCGCGTCGTAGGAGAGACCCGTCGTCCACACGATCGCGCCGACGCCGCATTCATTGACGGCTGCCGGCAGGAACTTGTCCTCGCCGCCCAGCGCTTCCCAGTCGACGGTCTCGTACATGCCGTCGGCACAACCGAGCGCGAGTTCTTCCGTCTCCACCTGCACGACGTCCCAGTCGGCCGGGCGCGTTTCCAGCTTGGCCGCGATCACACCATAGCCGCCATCCCAGGATTCTTCCGTGATGGCGATGCCGGTTTCAGCGGTAAAGGGCTCGAAATAGATTTCGCGTTGCGCGTCCTGATAGTTGCCGCCCCACGAGACCACGGTCAGGTTCCGGTCCTGAGCCGACGAGGAGGCGATGGCGAGAACGGCGAAGGAGGAGGCGAGCACAAGACGCTTGATTGTCGATTTCATTTTCTTCCCCTGCGTTATTGATTTTGGCTATCCAATCATAGAATTGGGCCGTTGAAACCGGCAATCCTTGGCCGGAAAGAATTATCACCAGAATCGTCAGTATGTCGGCGGTGTGATCGCCGAGAGGATCGTGCTCTCGCCATCCGCGACGTTGCGAAAACGGTGGGGGAGGCGGCTGTCGAAATAGTAACCTTCGCCGGGCGTCAGCACGCGGCGCTCCTGACCCACCGTCACTTCGATCGCACCCGTCAGAACCATCCCCGCCTCCTGCGCCGAATGCGAAAAGGCCTCGCCCGTATCGCCGCCCGGCGCGTAGGATTCGTGCAGCATCAGGAGCTGCCGGTTCGGATGGTTGGCGCCAATCATCCGGTAGGAAATCGTATCCGCGCGGCCGATTTCGACTAGATCCGCCGCCCCGTAGAAGGGCGAGGCAGGCAGGTTCGATTGCAGGTCGAGAAAAAAGCCCGTCAGCGTCGTGCCGAGCGCGTCGAGAATGGCCGTCAGCGTATCGACCGAAGGGCTCATCCGGTCGCGCTCGATCAGCGAAATCGCCGAATGCGACACGCCGGAACGCTTCGCCACCTCGCGCACGCTGAGCGAGCGCCGGCGGCGCAGTTCATGCAGCTTGGTCCCGATCCTCGGCATGGCGCTCTCCCTCCATGCCAGACTATGCGTGGTGATTTTAATCGACAAGGCCTGTCCGCTCGCTTGTGGCGAACCCGGCCTCGGGCACAATGGCCGCGATCCTCTCCGGCGAAAGTTTCCCGATGCGCAAGCTCTCCGAAGCCCTGAAGGCCAAGATCTACCATTTGAAAGCACCGACGCGCGACGCAGTCGCCGATACCGGCGACGTCGAAACCACTGTCCGCGAAGTCCTCGCCGCCGTGCGTGACAGGGGCGACGCCGCCGTGCGCGAATACGGCCTTCGCTTCGACAAGCTCGACATCGAAACCCTCGAAATCTCGGCTGCCGAGCGCAAGGCGGCGATTGACGGTCTCGACCGCCAGACCCGCGCCGACACCGAATTCGCCATCGAGCGCGTCCACGATTTCGCCGATGCGCAGATGCAGACGATCAAGCCGCTCGACTATGAGGCGCTTCCGGGCCTGCATCTCGGTCACCGCGTCATCCCGATCGAGAAGGTCGGCGCCTATGTGCCCGGCGGGCGCTACCCGATCCTGTCCGCACCGGTCATGACGCTCGTCCCCGCCAAGGTCGCGGGCTGCGCTGAAGTCGTCGCCTGCCTGCCCCCCGGCGCGCACCCGGCGATGATCGCCGGCTGTCACCTCTCCGGCGCCGACCGCATCTTCCGCATCGGCGGCGCGCAGGCGATCGCGGCGATGGCCTACGGCACCGAAAGCGTGCCGGGCGTCGACAAGATCGTCGGCCCGGGCAACGCCTATGTGAACGAGGCCAAGCGCCAGGTCTTCGGCGCGGTCGGCATCGACCAGCTCGCCGGCCCGAGCGAAATCTACGTCGTCGCCGACGCTTCCGGCGATCCCGCGATGATCGCGACCGACATGCTGGCGCAGGCCGAGCACGACGTGCGTACCCGCGTCGGCCTGATCACGACGGACCGCAAGCTCGCCGATGCGACGCTTGCCGAGGTGGAACGGCAGCTTGGCGATCTGCCGACGGCAGACGTCGCCGGCCCCGCCTTCCGCGACTATGGCGAGATCGTCGTCTGCGCCGACGAAGCCGCAATGATCGCCTATTCGGATTTCATTGCCGCCGAGCACCTGCAGGTTCATACAAGCGACCCACAGGCGACCGCCAGAAAGCTGCGCAACTACGGCTCGCTCTTCATCGGCCGCGAGGCGAGCGTGGTCTACTCCGACAAGTGCTGCGGCACGAACCACACGCTGCCCACCATGGCGGCGGCGCGCTACACCGGCGGGCTCTGGGTCGGCTCCTATGTCAAGATCTGCACCCATCAGTGGCTCGACGCGCGCGGTGTCGCCGCCGTCGCGCCGCCCGCCATCCGCCAGAGCGCGACGGAGGGCATGGAGGGCCATCGTCGCGCCGCGGCCCTTCGCCTGGGCTAAAGGTCATCCTCGCTGGTATGGCAGATATCCCCTTGCCAAGCCGGCAAACGCGATGTTACCCCTGCCGCCATTCCACAGGGGTGCTCCGTAATGCCGGGGCTGAGACGCGAAGCGACATGCTTTCGGACCCTCAAGCTGATCTGGGTAATACCAGCGGAGCGAGGCGGTTCATGTTTTCAGGTGCGCAGCTTTCCCTTTATCCGATGTGCGACGATTTCGTCGCCGTCATCCTCGAGGCCGTCGATGCGCTCGAGCCCTACCGGCCGCGCTTCCGCATCGAGACCGACGACGTCTCGACGCTGATCGTCGGGCCTCCGGAGGAAATCTTCCCGGCCATGCGCGACCTCTTCGCGTCTGCTGCCGGCACCGGCGTCCACTGCGTCCTCTCAGCCGCCGTGTCGCGCGGCTGCCCGGGTGAACCCGATGACGAAATCTGCACGCCCTCGGCCGATTTCGGCACGGCCGCGCCGCTCGACGAGCGCATCGCCGCTGCCCGCGAAGCGGTCGCACAAGCAGGCATGACGGGCGTCGAGGTCGCGGCCCAGTTCTCGCTCTATCCGCTCGGCGGCAGCCACCACATGGATGAGATCTATGGCTGCATCGACTTCCTGAAATCGTCGGGCGTGTTCGAAAAATCGAAGAATTTCTGCACCAAGCTGGGCGGCGACGCCGGCCCCGTCTTCGCCACCTTGAGCGAGGCCTTCCTGCGCTTCGGCGCGCCGAACGGCCATGTCGCACTCGACCTGACCGTCTCTGCGAACAGCCCGAGCAAAATCGGCTGATCTCGTCTTTCCGGCGCGCCGGAAAGGCGCGCCTCTCTTGCTCCAAGGAAACATCGTCATGCTAACCACTCGCGGCTGGACCCTGCGCGAAATCCTCATCGTCGCCGTTCTCGGCGCCGTCTTCGGCGTTCTCTATCTGGCCTGGGTGCAGGTCTGGCTGATCGCGCAGGCGATCTTCGGCGCTGTCACCATGGATGTGGTGATGGGCTTCTGGTTCATCGTCTCCATCATCGCCGCCGCGATCATCCGCAAGCCGGGTGCCGCGCTCCTGTCGGAAGTGCTGGCGGCTCTCGTGCAGGTCCTTCTCGGCAGCCCGGCCGGCCTTCTTCTGCTCGTCACCGGCCTCGTCCAAGGCGCCGGCGCCGAAGCCGTCTTCGCCGCCACGCGCTGGAAGAACTACCGCCTGCCGGTGCTGATGCTGGCCGGCGTCGGCGCGGCAATCGCCTCCTTCGCCTACACCTGGGTCCGCTTCGACTACGGCGCGCTGGCGCCGGGCCTGCTCGTCACCATGTTCGCGCTGCGCTGCCTCAGCGGCGCGATCCTTGGCGGCCTTGCCGGCCATCTCGTGGTCGAAGCGCTCTACAAGACCGGTGTCCTCTCGGGCCTGAAGATCGACCATGAACGTCGCCTTCAGCGCACCTGAAGCGGCGCCGGCGGTCGCTTGGCAAGGGGTCGCTGTCCGCTATCCCTACGCCACCGCGGCGGCCGTCGGCCCGGTATCGCTTTATCTGAGCAAGGGCGAGCGGCTGTTGATCCTCGGCCCGTCCGGCTGCGGTAAGTCCACCTTACTCAACACCGTCACCGGCCTTGTGCCGGTGACGATCCCCGCCGAAATCTCGGGCGATGTTGCAACGCTGGGCGTCCCGGCCGCGAGCCGGTCGCCGGCGGCGTGGTCCGCTTCAGTCGCCCAGCTTTTCCAGGACGCCGACCAGACGCTGTGCGGCATGACGGTCGGCGATGAAGTCGCCTTCGCACTCGAAAACCGCGCGCTGCCCGAAGGCGAGATCACCGTCCGGGTCGACCGTGCGCTCGATAGGGCGGGCGTGCCGCCAAGCTGGCGCGCGCGCCGCACCGCCTCGCTCTCCGGCGGTGAAAAGCAGCTCGTCGCGCTTGCCGCCGCGCTTGCGCAGGAGGCCGAACTCTTCATCGCCGACGAGCCGACCGCGCATCTGTCGCCGCAGGCGGCAGCGCGGCTGCACGCCGTCATCGGCGGGGAGGGGCAGACTCTTCTCGTCGTCGACCACCGCCTCGACGGGCTGATCGACACGATCGACCGCGTCGCCATCATCGGCCGCGACGGCAGGCTCATCGCCGACGGCCCGCCGCGCGACATCTTCCGCGCCCATGGCGCACGTTTCGCGCAGGAAGGCATCTGGCGCCCGCTCGCATCCGACCTCGACCGGCTTTTGCTCGGGATCGGCATCGCGCTCGACACACCGCCGCTGGCCATGTCCGAGATCATCGCCGACCTCGACCGCCGCCCGCCCGGTGACAAGTCCGCCGCCGGAACTGTGATCCGCCATTTTATATCGCAGCGCATCGCCGAACCGACACAGGCAGACGGCGAACCGCTGGTCACGCTCGACCGCGCCGCCTGCGCGCCGCTCTTCGCCAGACCTGTCCTGCACGACATCTCGCTTGCAATCCGCCCCGGCGAAACCATCGCGCTTCTCGGCCGCAACGGCGCGGGCAAGTCCACTCTCGGCGCGACACTTGCCGGCCTGCTCCGCCTCAAGGCCGGAACCCGAACCGGCCCGGCTGGCGGCTTCGCCTTTCAGCGGCCCGAAACGCAGTTCACCGAAGCCAGCGTCCGGGCCGAACTCGAATCGATCGCCGGCAAGGGCTCGGCGCATGTCGACACGCTCCTTTCCGCCTGGCGGCTCGAAAGCGTGGCCGTCCAGCACCCGTTCGAACTCTCGCAAGGCCAGAAACGCCGCCTCGCGCTCGCGACCTTGACGGCGGACACGCGCTGGCCATTCCTTGTCCTCGACGAACCCACAGCCGGCCTCGATGCCGCTGCCAGCGACGAGATCGCATCGCGCATTGCAAAGATCGCGGCGGCGGGCAGGGCGGTCGTCGTCATCACCCACGACATGGATTTCGCCCTCAAGACCTGTTCGCGCGGCATCGTTCTCGAAGGTGGATCGGTCGCTGCCGACGCGCTGCTCCTCGACCTCCTGCCCGACACCCAGCTTCTCGCCCATACCGGTCTGGTCGCGCCAGAAATCCTGAAGCTCGCCGAATGGATGGAGGCGGCGCCGTGCTGAGCACGCTTCATCCGCTGCCCAAGCTGATCGTCTGCCTCGTCTGGCTCGCCGCCTCGATCGCCGTCTTCGATCCCCGCTTCCAGGCCGGCATCGTCGTCCTTGCCGCGCTCATCCTGATCATCGTCGAGCGCCGCTCGCCGCTTCTCGTTTTAGCACTGATGATCCCCTTCGCGCTGTTCGGCTTCGGCTTCCTGACAACGGCTACGCTCTTTCGCGAGGAGAGCGATTTCGCCACCCGCGTGGCCGCCGAAACGCCGTTTGGCTCGCCCGCCTTCTCCGCCGGCATCGTCCTGTTCCTGCGCGCAATCGCCTGCGGCATGGTCTCGGCCGTCTTCGTGTTGACGACCGAACCTGGCCGCTTCATCAAGGCGCTGATGGCGAATTGGCGCCTGTCGCCGCGCATCGGTTATGCGCTCTTTTCGGCGCTTCACCTCGTTCCGGACCTCGCCTCCGAGGCGCAGCAGATTCGCCTCGCCCGCGCGATGAAGAAGGGGCGGACCCCGCGCCGCATTCCCGGCCCCGTCGAGACCGCGTCGCTCGTCGTTCCCCTTCTCGCCTTTGCAATCCGTAGAGCCAACCGCGCCGCGATCGCCATGGAAGCACGCGGCCTGGGGGCGGCAAGCACGCGAACCATCGTCGGCGCGCCGCAATCGCGTCCGGCAGACGCGATCTTCGTCATCGCCTCGCTCGCGATCCTCGCGATCCTTTTCATTCTGACATCCGGTGTCTGGCGGGCTTGGTGAACGCCCCAAGGGCTGTTACAGTTTGGTCAACGTGAAAGACAGGAGTGCCTGCTGCCGGCTTTGTTTGCTGGCGCGGCGCCGAAGGGAATAGAGTGACGGACCCCGAATACGGCAATGACGTGCCGTCGGACGGGGCGCGCCAGCCGCGCGGCGACGCCGGCAAAAGGCATTCGCGGCCACCGCCAGGTGTTCGCGATGCAAATGCGCAGCCTCATGCGAACGGCCGACCCGACGATAAGACGGGCGAGAAGCCCGGCAAATCGCGCAAAAGGCGCAAGCGCAAGCGTGGCCGCAAGGTTTTCGCACGCGATGACGCGCCCCAGAACAAGCCAGCCCAGCCCGAATCCATCCAGCCGCAACCAAAGCCGCTGGCACCTCCTCCCGCACCTGCCGCGAGCCGCTTCAACGGTCGCGACGTGGCGAGCGGCGGCGATGCGCCGGTCTATGCCGCGTTGGACCTCGGCACCAACAATTGCCGCCTGCTCGTCGCCATCCCCGGCAAGGGCGGCCAGTTTCGCGTCGTCGACGCCTTCTCGCGCATCGTCCGCCTGGGCGAGGGGCTGACGGCGTCCGGTCGCCTTTCCGATGCCGCAATGGACCGCGCCGTCGAAGCGCTCAAGGTTTGCGCCGAAAAGCTGCGCAACCGGCGCCTGAAGCGCGTGCGCCTCATCGCGACCGAAGCCTGCCGCTCGGCAGCGAACGGCGCGGAATTCATCGCCCGCGTCAGGCGCGAGACGGGCCTGTCGCTGGAAATCATCGACCGCAAGACCGAGGCGAGGCTGGCGGTGTCCGGCTGCGGCTCGCTCGTCGAACGCGGCACCAAGGGCGTCGTCCTCTTCGACATCGGCGGTGGCTCGTCCGAGATCGCGCTGGTCGACGTCTCGCGCCACCGCACGCCCCGCCTTGCCAACCACATCGTCTCGTGGACGTCGCTGCCCGTTGGCGTGGTCTCGCTCGCCGAACGCTTCGGCGGGCGGCACGTCACCCGCGACGTCTTCGACGCGATGGTGGACGACGTCGCCGACATGCTCGACCGTTTCGAAGGCCGCGACCGGCTCTCGCACGTCCTCGCCGATGACGGCTTCCACCTTCTCGGCACCTCCGGCACGGTGACAACGCTCGCCGGCATCCATCTCGGCCTCGAACGCTACGACCGGCGCCGGGTCGACGGGCTCTGGCTTCAGAACGACGAAGTCGACGCGATGATCGCGACTTTGCTCGACTGGGAATTCGAAAAGCGCGTCGCCAATCCCTGCATCGGTGCCGACCGTGCCGACCTCGTCCTCGGCGGCTGCGCCATCCTCGAGGCCATCCGCCGCGTCTGGCCGTCCAAACGCCTGCGCGTCGCCGACAGGGGCCTGCGCGAAGGCATGCTATCCGAACTCATGGCTGATGACGGCGTCTGGCGCCGGGCCCGCAAGCGGAGACCGCTCAACGCATGACGAAACCCGTCAAACCCGGCTCCGGCCCGACAGGCGCACGCGCGCTCAAGACCCGCGTCAAGAAGAAGCGCGGCCTCAAGAACTCGTCCCGCCGCTGGCTCGAACGCCATCTCAACGACCCCTACGTTCACCGTTCGAAGGCAGACGGCTACCGCTCGCGCGCGGCCTACAAGCTCATCGAGATCGACGACAAGTACAACCTTCTGAAGCCCGGCCAGAAAATCCTCGATCTGGGGGCGGCGCCCGGCGGCTGGTGCCAGGTGGCGGCCGCCCGCGTGCAGTCGCCCCTCGACGCACCCACGGTCGCCGGCATCGACTATCTGCATGTCGATCCGGTTCCCGGCGCTGCGCTTCTGGAGATGGATTTCCTGGACGATGAAGCTCCGAAGCGCCTGATGGAAACACTCGGCGGCGCGCCCGATCTGGTCATCTCGGACATGGCCGCACCGACCACCGGCCACCGGCGGACGGACCACATCCGCACGATGCACCTGTGCGAAGTCGCAGCCGATTTTGCCATTTCGGTGCTGAAGCCGGGCGGCCATTTCCTCTCCAAGACGTTCCAGGGCGGCACGGAAAACGACCTGCTCGACCTCCTCAAGCGCAACTTCCGCACCGTCCATCACGTCAAGCCGCCGGCCTCGCGCGATGCATCCGTCGAGCTCTTCATCCTCGCGAAGGACTTCAAGGGCAGGCAGGAACCGTCGGAAGCGAAAGATCACTCCCCCGGCAGCGAGGCCTGATCGTCCTTGTGCTTCTCAAGGCCGTGGCCGGACACCGTCCGGCCAGCGGTCCTGGACAGGCCGAGGATCGGCAAAATGGCGAGCGCGGCCAGCCCGCCGACGGCGAAGAAGGCGAACGAGAAGGCCTCGAGCCCGATCGGCTCACCAGTCCACAAATGATGCGCTTCAAGCAGCATGCCCGCCGCCGCCACACCCAGCGCGATCGAGATCTGCTGCGACACGGCAGCGATCGCCGTCGCCTGGCTGGCCTGGCTGTCGTCGATTTCGGCGAAGACGAGCGCATTGTTCGAGGTGAAGAACAGCGAGCGCAGGAAACCCGCGACGATCAAAGTCCCGATGATCACGGCATAGGGCGTCTGCGGCGTGAAGAACCCGTTGATGGCGATCAGGTTGGCCCCGCCGACGACCGCCGTAAGCAAGACCGTGCGAAAGCCGAAGGTGCGCAGCGCCTTGGTCGCCACGAACTTCAGCGAGATGGCGCCGATGGCGCTGGCAAACGTCAATAGGCCCGACTGAAACGCGTCGAGCCCGAAGGCGAGCTGGAACATCAGCGGCAACAGGAACGGCGTCGCGCCGACGCCGATGCGGAAGATCGAGCCCGAGAGGATCGCGATCCGCGGCACCGGATTGTTGAAGAGCCTCAGATCGAGGATCGGAGACAAGGTGACGCGCGAATGGCGCACGTAAAACACCGATGCGAGCATGCCGACGACGAGCGTCGCGATGCCGACGACAGGCGGCAGCGCCGGCAGCGAGACAACCGAAAGTCCGAACACGATGCCCGCTGCGGCGATGGCAGCCAGCGCGAAGCCGCGCCAGTCGATCGGCGCGGCGATGCCGCCCGGCATTTCCGGCAGCACGCGTCCGGCGACGATGATGCCAAGGACGCCGATCGGCACGTTGATCAGGAAGATCCAGTGCCAGGTGAAATAGGTGGTGATGAATCCGCCGACCGGCGGGCCGATGAGCGGCCCGATCAAGGCCGGGACGGTCAGCCAGGCCATGGCCGAGACGAGTTGGTCGCGCCGCGTCGCGCGCACCAGCACCAGACGGCCGACCGGTGTCATCATCGCGCCGCCCATGCCCTGCAGGAAGCGCGAACCGACGAAGGCTTCGAGCGAGTTCGCGAAGGCGCAGAAGATCGACCCGACGACGAAGACGCCGATCGCGATGCGAAACACCCGCTTGGCGCCGAACCGATCCGCCATCCAGCCGGAAACGGGAATGAAGATCGCCAGCGCCACGAAATACGAAGTCAGCGCCAGTTTCAGGGTGATCGGGCTCGTGCCGATATCGGCCGCGATCGCCGGCAGCGACGTGGCGATGACGGTCGAATCCATCTGCTCCATGAACAGCGCGACCGCAAGAATGAGCGGAATGGTGCGGTTCAAGGCTGGCGTCCGATGGAAGATCGCAGATGCGAATGCATGGCCGGGCACCTAGCATGCCTCGCCCCGCGCACACAATTGCACATGTGAACGGTTCACTTCTGTGTGAGAGCGTTTGCCGCGCTCGTGCTCTGGTCCATCTGATGCGGCATCGCTAAACAAAGCAGGGAGAAGGCCGATGACGGGCAAGACCGATCGTCGAACGATGTTCAAGCTGGCTGGAGGCGCCGCGATGGCTCTGACCGCACCGAAAATCATGGTCCGCGCCGCAAGCGCGCAGATCGCGACCGCTTCCGAAGTCGCCAATCCCGGCTTCCACAATTTCAAGCTCGGCGATTTTCGCGTCACGACGATCCTCGATGGCGGACGTCTGTCGGATGGCCCGCATCCGATCTTCGGCGAGGACCAGGAAGCCACGGCCGTCGCTGAACTGATGGAGGCGAATTTTCTGCCTTCCGATCAGTTCGTCAACGGCTTCGCGCCGGTCATCATCGACACCGGAGCGGAAAAGATTCTGTTCGACACCGGCCTCGGCGAGGGCGCCCGCGCCAACGGGCTCGGCCAGTTGCGCGAGCGCATGCAGGCAGCCGGCCATCAGCCGGACGAGATCGACGTCGTCGTCCTCACGCACTTCCATGGCGACCATATCGGCGGCTTGATGGAGGGCGGCGAGCCGGCATTTGCCAATGCCCGCTATGTCACCGGGCAGGTCGAATACGACTTCTGGACGGCGCCCGAACGTGCCGAGGGCCAGACCGCCGACGCTGCTCAAGCCGTTGCGTCGAACGTCGTGCCGCTGGCGGAGAACATGACTTTTCTTGCCGATGGCGACGAGGTCGTGTCGGGCATATCCGCCGTTGCTGCCTTCGGACATTCGCCGGGCCACATGGCGTTCTCGGTCGAAAGCGGCGGTCGCCGCCTGATGCTGGTCGCCGATGCGGCCAACCACTACGTCGCCTCGCTGATGCGGCCGGACTGGCATGTTCGCTTCGACATGGACAAGGAGGTGGCGACCGAAACCCGCATGCGCCTCTTCGACATGATCGCGACGGACCGGATTCCCTTCATCGGCTATCACATGCCGTTCCCCGCCGTCGGCTTCGTCGAAAAGATCGAGCCGGGTTATCGCTACGTTCCGGCGACCTATCAGTTCGATCTCTGAGCCACGCGGCTGGTCGCATTGCCCAAGCTTCGCCTCAATCGCCCGGAAAAGGACGAGGCGATGACAGACATTGCGAACGGGCCATCATGACCGAAACGACGATCGACCGCCGCCGGCTTCTCATTCTCGGCGGCGGCTCTCTTGCGCTCGCGCCGTTTGCAGGCTGCATGTCGCGCGGCCCCTCTGGCGACAGCGTCCGCATGACCCGCGACGGCGCTCCGCTCCTCGCCGATATTCGCAGTTCCAATTCACTCGGCGCGATCCGTGCCGACCGTGAACTGGAAACCGCGGCTGTCGTGCAGGCCGGCTACATGGCGCAATCGGGCCGCATGGCGCACGACACGGGCATCGGCCGCTCGTTCCAGACCCGGATGGGCAGCGTAAAGACCAATGGCGCGGCGGCCGAGAATCTGGCGCGCGGCCGCATGGACCTTGCCCGCGTGATGGACATCTGGATGAATTCGCCCGGCCATCGCCGCAACATGCTCGATCCGAAATTCGCCCGTTTCGGGCTCGGCTACGTCACCGATCCGCGTGACCCCGCGCAGCGTTACTGGGCGATGGTGCTCGCCGCCTGATCTCTCGCGGCGAGGATTGCCTCGCCGATTGCATGGCTGCCTTGCACTGCAGCGCTTCCCATATGTTAGGGGACGTGTTACCAGCCGCCGCCAATCCCAGTTTCCCGGGCGAGGCAAGGCAATGGCGAAAATCATCGAATCCGCAACCGGCGCAATCGCGCTCACCTTCGACGACGTGCTCCTGCAGCCCGGCCATTCGAATGTGATGCCGGGACAGACGGATGTCTCCACCCGCATCGCCCGCGACATCGACCTGAACATCCCGATCCTGTCAGCCGCCATGGACACCGTGACGGATTCGCGTCTCGCCATCGCCATGGCGCAGGCTGGCGGCATTGGCGTCGTCCACCGCAATTTCTCGCCCGCCGAGCAGGCCGAGGAAGTGCGCCAGGTCAAGAAGTTCGAAAGCGGCATGGTCGTCAATCCGGTCACGATCGGCCCTGACGCGACGCTCGGCGACGCGCAGGCCCTGATGCGCGCCCACGGCATTTCCGGCATTCCGGTCGTCGAGAATGGCGGCACTGGCGGTCACCGCACCGGGCGTCTCGTCGGCATCCTGACCAACCGCGACGTACGCTTCGCCTCCGATCCGGCACAGACCGTGCGCGAACTGATGACCCATCGCGACCTGATCACGGTCAAGGAGACGGTCAATCAGGACGAAGCCAAGCGCCTTCTTCACCAGCACCGGATCGAAAAACTGCTCGTCGTCGACGGCGACGGCCGCTGCGTCGGCCTCATCACCGTCAAGGATATCGAGAAGTCGCAGCTCAACCCCAACGCCTCGAAGGACGCGCAGGGCCGCCTGCGCGTCGCCGCCGCCACCAGCGTCGGCGATGACGGTTTCGAACGCGCCGAGCGCCTGATCGATGCGGGCGTCGATCTGATCGTCATCGACACCGCCCACGGCCACTCGCAGCGCGTCCTCGACGCCGTCCTGCGCGCCAAGAAGATGTCGAACTCCGTGCGCATCATCGCCGGCAATGTCGCGACCGCCGAGGCAACGAAGGCGCTGATCGATTCGGGCGCCGACGCGGTCAAGATCGGCATCGGCCCGGGCTCGATCTGCACCACCCGCATCGTCGCCGGCGTCGGCGTGCCCCAGCTTTCCGCGATCATGGGCGCGGCCGAGGAGGCCGACAAGTCCGGCGTCGGCGTCATCGCCGATGGCGGCATCAAGTTTTCGGGCGATCTCGCCAAGGCGCTCGCCGCCGGCGCATCCGCCGCCATGGTCGGCTCGCTCCTGGCCGGCACCGATGAAAGCCCCGGCGAGGTCTACCTGCACCAGGGCCGCTCCTACAAATCCTATCGCGGCATGGGCTCGGTCGGCGCAATGGCGCGCGGCTCGGCCGATCGCTACTTCCAGGCCGAAGTGCGCGATACGCTCAAGCTCGTGCCGGAAGGCATCGAGGGCCAGGTGCCCTACAAGGGCCCGGTCGCAGGCGTCCTCCACCAGCTCGTCGGCGGCCTCAAGGCAGCAATGGGCTATGTCGGCGCGCCAAACCTCGTCGAGTTGCGCGACCGCGCAACCTTCGTGCGCATCTCCAACGCCGGCTGGCGCGAGAGCCACACGCACGACGTGACCATCACCCGCGAAAGCCCGAACTATCCGGGTATGAGCTGACCGTCAGGCGGCCTTCAATTCGTCGATACTGGCGATCTCCGACTGCTTCGCGGAAGCGGTGATCGCCAGGTCGAACGCCGTCTGCATGTTCATCCAGAATGCGGGCGTCGTGCCGAAGAACTTCGCTAGCCGGAGCGCGGTGTCCGGCGTGATGGGCGAGGTTTCGGCGACGATGCGTTCGATCCGCGTGCGCGGGACATGCAGTCGCTTGGCAAGCGTGTATGGCTTCATGTCAAGCGGCACGAGATACTCTTCCCGCAGCACTTCACCGGGATGGATCGGGGGATTGAACTCGAACATGGCTTCACCTCAATCGTGATAATCGACGATTTCGACGTCGTCTGCATGACCGTCGATCCAGCGAAAGCAAATCCGGAACTGGTCGTTGATCCGGATCGAATGCTGTCCGCTTCGGTCGCCTTTGAGGGTCTCCAGCCGGTTGCCCGGCGGCGATCGCAAATCGTCCAGCGCCGTCGCGGTATGCAGCATGAAAAGCTTGCGACGCGCCGCTTTGACGAGATCGGCCGGAAAGCCCTTCACCGACTTGCCCGCGATCAGCAATGGTATGCGCTTGTCTTTGCAGGAACCGATCAAAGGACTTTCTCATGCGTATCATCACATGATACGTCCGCCCGCCGCTTGATGCAATCGCTGTTTTCGGTCCTTGTGGCGGCAGACAGATGATTCTTTCAAGCTAGAGGCGCTGATATGAACCAGACCGCAATCTTCTGGCCGATGCTGGCGCATGTCGCGCTCGTCTACGGCATCTATGTGCTGATGTTCCTGCGTCGCAAGGCGGCCGTTCAGGCCGGTTCGACCAAGATTTCGCAGTTCCGCGAAAACACCAACGAGCCGCCCGAAAGTCTCTTCGTGCGCAACAATCTGGCAAATCAGTACGAATTGCCGGTCCTGTTTCACGTCTGCTGCCTGGCGCTCTACTCGGTCACCGCTGCCGGCCTCTTCGCCGTCGTCCTCGCCTGGATTTTCGTCCTCTCGCGCTACGTCCACGCCTATATCCACGTGACCTCGAACCGCATCCGCTACCGCCAGCCGGCCTTTTCGTTGGGCTTCCTCGTCCTGGCGATCATGTGGATCTGGCTGGCGCTCGCCATCATCTAGGGTGCGTTGAGATTCAGGGCTGTGCGTGCCGAAAATGATGGGTTTCGAGAACCGGAGCGGAATGTACGTTCGGGTACATGAGCACCGGAAGCGCAGAAACCCGTCATTTGCAGGCCGCTCAGGCCTGAATATCAACGCACCCCAGCGAGTTTGCCGATCGTATCGGCGAGCGCGCGGAAATCCGCTTCGCGCCCCGCCCTTTTTCGCCACGCCATGCCGATTGTCCGCGAGGGAATGGGCGCCGAGAACGGAACGAACTTGACGCCCGGCAGCGCCCGCGACGCAGTCAATGCCATTTCCGGCACCAGCGTCAGTCCCTGGCCGTGCGCCACCATCTGCAACAGCGTCGTCAGGCTCGTTGCGCCGAAATTCGACATGGCGAGCGGCTTCACCGATCCGCAGATCGCGAGCGCCTGATCGCGCAGGCAGTGCCCTTCCTCCAGAAGAATCAACCGCTCCAATTCCGGGCTCTCCGGCGCAACCGGCGGCTCGACGAAGTTCGGGTCGTTCGCCGGGACGGCAAGCAGGAAGCCGTCTTCCAGCATCGGCTCGGACGCCAGCCGCGTGTCCTCGAGGGGAAGGGCGGCGATGAATGCGTCGAGCCGGCCGGCGAGGGTCTCTTCGACGAGCGTCGAGGTGACCGATTCCTTCAATTCGAGCGCAAGATCCGGAAAGCGCGCGCTGATCGCCGGCAGGATCGCGGGCAGGAGGTAGGGTGCCACGGTCGGGATGACGCCGAGCCGCAGACGCCCGGACATCGCCGCGCGCTCGCGCCGCGCAAGCGCCTCGATCTCCTGCATTTCGGCCAGCACCCGCTCGATGCGCGGCAGGATGAGCTTTGCATCTTCGGACAAGGCGACGCCGCGCCGGGCGCGCTCGAAGAGCCGCGTGCCGAGCTTGTCCTCCATCTCCGCGATCTGCGCCGAAAGCGCCGGCTGCGTGACCCCGGCAAGCTGCGCCGCACGGCCGAAATGCAGCGTCTCGGCGAGCGCGACGAAATATTCCATCTGCCTGATGGTGACCTTGATCATAAGCGGAAACTATCGTCATTCTTAGAAATCGCAATTTGAAATTATCGTTCTGGTCGAATATCTCCCTTGTCAAAGCCGCCTGGAACTCTCGTTCCCGGCTACCGAGCAATTTCGCCAGGGAGATAGAACCATGGACGCCAAGGTTGACGACAAGGGCGCAGGCAAGTGCCCCGTTCCGCATTCGAAAGGCCGGCAGAACCGCGACTGGTGGCCGAACCAGCTCAATGTCAGCGTGCTGCACCATAACACGCCGGACGCCGATCCGATGGGCGAGGCCTTCGATTATGTCGAAGCCTTCGAGAGCCTCGATCTCGATGCGGTCATTGCCGATCTGCACGCGCTGATGCGCGATTCGCAGGATTGGTGGCCGGCCGATTACGGCCATTATGGCCCGTTCTTCATCCGCATGGCCTGGCACAGCGCCGGCACCTACCGCGTCGGTGACGGGCGTGGCGGCGGCGGCCGTGGCCAGCAGCGCTTTGCGCCGCTCAATAGCTGGCCGGATAACGGCAATCTCGACAAGGCCCGCCGCCTGCTCTGGCCGATCAAGCAGAAATACGGCAGCAAGCTCTCCTGGGCGGATCTGATGATCCTGACCGGCAACGTCGCGCTCGAATCGATGGGCTTCAAGACCTATGGCTTCGGCGGCGGCCGCGCCGACACTTGGGAGCCGGAGAACCACGTCAACTGGGGCGCCGAGGACAAGTGGCTGGCCGACAGCTCGCATGCCGACAGCCGCTATTCGGGCGATCGTGAACTGCATGGCGATCTCGGCGCCGTCCAGATGGGCTTGATCTACGTCAATCCGGAAGGCCCCGACGGCAATCCGGACCCGATGAAATCGGCGCGCGACATCCGCGAGACCTTCGGCCGCATGGCGATGAACGACGAGGAGACCGTCGCTCTGGTCGCCGGCGGCCACACCTTCGGCAAGGCGCATGGCGCCGGTCCGGCGAACCATGTCGGCTTCGAGCCCGAAGGCGCCGAGATCGAGAACCAGGGCCTCGGCTGGGCATCGACCTTCGAAAGCGGCATGGCCGGCCACACCATCACCAGCGGCATCGAAGGCGCGTGGACGCCGACGCCGATCAGCTGGGACATGACCTTCTTCGACACGCTTTACGGCCATGAGTGGGAGCTGACCAAGAGCCCCGCCGGCGCGCATCAGTGGAAGCCGGTCGGCACCACCGGCGACGGCAAGGTGCCGGACGCGCATGACGGCCAGAAGAAGCATGCGCCGATGATGACGACGGCCGACATGGCACTGCGCACCGATCCCGAATACGACCGGATCTCGCGCCGCTTCCATGCCAATCCGCAGGAATTCGCACTGGCCTTCGCCAAGGCGTGGTTCAAGCTGACCCATCGCGACATGGGCCCGCTGAAGCTCTATCGCGGCAAGCTGGTTCCGAAGGAGCCGCTGATCTGGCAGGACCCGATCCCGGAGGTCGACCACCCGCTCGTCGACGCATCGGACATCGCGGCGCTGAAGCAGAAGATCGCCGCCACCGGCCTTACGGTGTCGGAACTGGCATCGACCGCATGGGCATCCGCCTCGACCTTCCGCGAATCCGACAAGCGCGGCGGTGCCAACGGCGCCCGCATTCGCCTCGCTCCGCAGAAGGACTGGGACGTGAACCGTCCGGCCGAACTCGCCAAGGTGCTCGGCGCGCTGGAAGCGATCCAGGGCGAGTTCAACGCGGGCGGCAAGAAGGTGTCGCTGGCGGACCTGATCGTGCTCGCCGGTTCGGTCGCGGTCGAGAAGGCGGCGAAGGATGCCGGCTACGATGTGACGGTTCCGTTCACGCCGGGCCGCATGGACGCCACGCAGGAGCAGACCGAGGTCGAATCCTTCCACTACATGGAGCCCAAGGCCGACGGCTTCCGCAACTACGTGCGCAACCCGATCATGTCGGTCGAGGAACACCTGGTCGATCGCGCCCAGTTGCTCCAGCTCTCCGCGCCGGAGATGACGGTCCTCGTCGGCGGCTTGCGCGTCCTGCAGGTCGGCAGCCCCGAGCATGGCGTCCTCACCGACCGCCCGGGCAAGCTGACCAACGACTTCTTCGTTAACCTCCTCGACATGGGCACGAAGTGGAAGGGCATCGAAGGGTCGAACGGCGTGTTCGAGGGCAACGACCGCAAGACCGGCGAGAAGCGCTGGACGGCAACGCGGGCCGACCTGATCTTCGGATCTCACTCGCAGCTCCGCGCCTTCGCCGAGGTCTATGGCAGCGCCGACGCGAAGGAGAAGTTCGTCAAGGACTTCGTTGCCGCCTGGGTCAAGGTCATGGAACTCGACCGCTTCGACCTGAAGGAAGAAGCGCGTCGCAAGGCCGCGTGATCGCCTTCGAATCAGATACATGGTGGAGGCCGGGCAGTGCCCGGCCTTTTCCTTTGGGGGCGGCATGAAGGACCATCCCGTTGCGGAGCGCTTGCTGGCAGTCGCACTCGCCGGCCTTGCAGGGTTCGTCGATGCCGTCGCGTTCATCGAACTCGGCGGCTACTTCGTTTCGTTCATGACGGGCAATTCCGTGCAGATCGGTACCGGCCTTGCCGATTATGCAGCCGCAGCGATCCTGCCGCTATCGCTCGTCGCGCTCTTTGTGGCGGGCGTGGTCACAAGCTCTCTGGCTGTCCACAAGGCGGGGCGGTGGCGGGCACCCCTGACGCTCCTGCTCGTCACCGCCCTCCTGTCCACGGCCGCCTATGCCGCCGGGCAAGGCTGGTCCGCGGTCGCCATTGCCTGCATGGCGCTGGCGATGGGCAGCGAGAACGCGGTCTTTCAGCGCAATGGCGAAGTGTCGATCGGGGTGACCTACATGACCGGCGCACTCGTCAAGATGGGGCAGGGCATGGCATCGGCCATCCGCGGCAACGGGCATTCCGGCTGGTTCTGGCACCTGTGCCTGTGGGGTGGCCTGACATTGGGGGCCGTCGCCGGGGCGTTCGCGTTTCGCGCATACGCCATGCAGGCGCTCTGGCTGGCGTCGGCGGTAGGCCTTGTTCTCGCCTTGGCTGCACTGGTGCTCGTTCGGCCCGCCCAGGCTTCGGACTTGTGATCGGCGCGGCGACGCATTAGTCAAGGCCGCACCCGGGCAACCGATTACAGGAAGACGACATGCGTTTGGGCGGCAGGCTGGCAGCAGCCATCGAGGTTTTGACCGACATGGAGGCCCGCCACAGGCCGGCGGCCGAGGCGCTGAAGGATTGGGGCCTGTCGCATCGTTTCGCCGGCGCCGGCGACCGAGCGGCCATCGGCAACATCGTCTACGATGCGCTGCGACGCAAACGCTCGGCTGGTTGGCTCGCGGGCTCCGACACGCCGCGCGGCATGGCGCTTGGCGCGCTGGCGCTCGAAAACGGCATGTCCGCCGCCGACATCACTGCCGCCGTCGAGGGCGACCGCTTCGCGCCCGAACCGCCCACCGCCGATGAGGCAGCGGCTCTGTCGCAGCACAAACTCACTGACGCGCCCGCGCTGGTTCAGGCCGACTGTCCCGACTGGTGCGAGCCGCTCTTGCGCGAGACCTTCGGCGACGATTGGATCGCCGAAACCTCGGCGCTCGCCGCCCGCCCGCCGCTCGACATGCGCGTCAACACGCTGAAGTCCGACGGCGAGCGCGTGCTTGCCGAGTTGAAGCCGACCGGCGCACAGCCGACGGCCATCGCGCCGCTCGGCCTGCGCATCGCGCCGATCGAGGGGGCAGGGCGCCACCCGAACGTGCAGGTCGAACCCGCTTTCCAGAAGGGCTGGTTCGAGGTGCAGGACGAGGGCTCGCAGATGGCCGCCGCGCTCGCCGCCGCCGCGCCAGGCATGCAGATGCTCGACTATTGCGCCGGTGCCGGCGGCAAGACGCTGGCGCTCGCTGCCGCCATGGCGAACAAGGGCCAGATCTTCGCGCACGATGCCGACAAGTCCCGCCTCGCGCCGATCTTCGACCGGCTGAAGCGGGCAGGGGTGCGCAATGCGCAGGTCGTCGCGGGCGCTGCGGGGCTTGCTGGCCACGAAGGCCAGATGGACCTCGTCCTCATCGATGCGCCGTGCACCGGCTCGGGCACTTGGCGCCGCCGCCCCGACGCCAAATGGCGCCTCACCGACCGCCAGCTCGAAATCCGCACCGGCGAACAGGCCGAAATCCTGCAGAAGGCGGCCCGCTTCGTGAAGCCGGGCGGCCGTCTCGTCTACGTCACCTGCTCGGTCTTCGACGCCGAGAACGGCGCTCAGATCGACCGCTTCGTCGCGGCAAATCCCGAATTCGCGCCGATCGATCACGCCGCCCATTTTGAGCAGACATTCCCGGGCAAAGGGGACAAGGCCCGCATCGATACGGCGCGGGGCATCGTCCTCTCTCCCCACCGTACCGGCACGGACGGCTTCTTCGTCGCGATGCTTGAGCGAAGCGCCTGACGCGTCTCACATCCACGAAATGGCTCCCGGCTCTGCACCCGCTTCGCCCGTTTGGCCGGGATGGCTCGCCCGGTCTGGGCGTCATCAATGCTCAGACAAGGCGTTAGCGGGGCGGGCGTCATCCCGGCCGAAGTCCGAGCGCAGCGAGGCGAGAGCCGGGACCCATCCCGTGACCTCTCACCCCTTCCGATCCCCACCCCCCCAATTGACCTTTCCGTCGAAAGCGCCAGATGCTCGGCAACCATCGCCGGAGCCCATCATGACCCGATTCCTCACCCTTGCCCTCTTCGTCATTCTCGTTGTCGGCGGCGGCTCGCTGATCGGCATCAACAACGTCCCCGGCGAATGGTATCAGGCGCTGGCAAAGCCTCCCTTCAACCCGCCGAACTGGATTTTCGGCCCGGTCTGGACGATCCTCTACGTCCTGACCGCCGTCGCCGGCTGGCGGGTCTGGAACAGCCAGCGCACCGGCGGCGCGATGTCGGTCTGGTGGCTGCAACTCGGGCTCAACTTTCTCTGGTCGCCCGTCTTCTTCACCCTCAACCAGATCGGTCTGGCGTTCCTCATCATCGTCGTGCTGCTGGCTTCGATCCTCGCCTTCATCCGCATCAACTGGCACCGCGACCGCACGTCTGCAGTCTTGTTCCTGCCCTACGCCGCGTGGGTCGCCTTCGCCACGCTCCTCAATGGTTCGATCTGGCTCCTGAATTGACGCAACGCGCCGCCGCCAGTCACTCTTCCGTCCGGCCTTCGCCTTTCCGATTGTGCTCGTATCGACGCTTGAGCGGGAAGGGCGGCAGCCACGATTCGCGCCGCACGGTCCACAATTCATAAGTCGGCGCGAACTGGTCGGGCGCCTCGAGTGCTCCGAGGTTGACCTCCACCTCGTCCCCGCTGCGGCCAAAGACGGGCGATCCGCATTCGGGACAAAAGAAGCGGCCATTGTAGTCGCGCGCCTCGCCCTCGACCGTCACGGCATCGGCTGGAAAGATTGCCGAGGCGTGGAACAGCGCGCCGTGGTGCTTGCGGCAGGTCAGGCAATGGCAAAGGCCGACGCGGTAGGGACGGCCCGTCGCGGCGATCCTCAATTTGCCGCACACGCAGCCTCCGGTAACTCGGTCCATGTCGATGCTCCCTGTTCTAACTGGCGGATGATACAGGCGCCGGGACGTGACGGAAGCCCGATTGCCAGTCCCATGCTGCTCTGCAATAAGCGCATCACAGCAGGAAGGTGGAACATGACCGATCTCCTGAAGCCGGACGGTGATTTCGAGGAACGCGTGCGCGAGAGCTTCGCACGGCAAGAGGTGATGCGCACCATCGGCGCCGAGCTGACGAGTGTCACGCCCGGCATCGTCGAGATCGAAATGGGTTACGACAACGCGCTGACCCAGCAGCACGGCTATCTCCACGCCGGCATGATTTCCACCGCGCTCGATTCGGCCTGCGGCTATGCCGCCTATTCGCTCATGCCGGCGGACGCCGCCGTGTTGACGATCGAGTTCAAGGTCAACCTCCTGTCGCCCGGCAAGGGCGACCGCTTCCTCTTTCGCGGTTCCGTCACCAAGCCGGGCCGCACCATCATCGTCGCCGACGGACAGGCTTATGCGATCGATGGTGACCGCAACCCCAAGCTCATCGCCACGATGACCGCGACGATCATGGTCGTGTCGGGCCGCGCCGGCATTCGCGGATGAGCGCGGCGCGGCCGATCCCCGAGACGCTGATCGGCGACACGCGCGTCTTTTTCCTCATGGCGGCATCGGCCGAATACGGCCCGCATCTGAAACGCCGCTTCACACCGCTGATGACAGGTGTCGGTCCGGTCGAGGCTGCCGTCGCCACCGCCGCCGCGCTCGCGACGCTCAAGATGCACGACCGTCTGCCTGCGCTCGTCGTCTCGCTGGGTTCCGCCGGCAGCCGCACGCTCGATCACGCAGGCATCTATCAGGCGCGCTCCGTCTCCTATCGCGACATGGACGCGTCCGCCCTCGGCTTCGACAAAGGCTGCACGCCCTTCCTCGATCAGCCGGCCGAGATCACGCTGCCCCTGCGCATCCCCGGCATCGCCGAAGCACGACTGTCGACGGGCGCCAATGTCGTCTCCGGCGCTGCCTACGACGTAATCGACGCCGACATGGTCGACATGGAAACCTTCGCGATCCTGCGCGCCTGCCAGGCCTTCGACCTGCCGCTGGTCGCACTGCGCGGCATCTCCGACGGCCGCGACGATTTGTCGAAGCTCTCCGACTGGACCGACTATCTCCATCTCGTCGACGAACGGCTCGCCGATGCCGTCGACCGGCTAGAGACTGCCATCGTTGCAGGAACGCTGGAAAGCCGGTGAACACCATTGCGCCAAAGGGCGCTTTTCTCTAAAGGCCCGTCATGACGAACGAAGCCCATCCCGACACCGTCCTCATCATCGATTTCGGCTCCCAGGTCACGCAGCTCATCGCGCGCCGCGTGCGCGAAGCCGGCGTCTATTCCGAGATCGTCCCCTTCCAGCTTGCTGAAGACGCCTTCCACCGGATTGGCCCCAAGGCCGTCATCCTGTCGGGCGGCCCTGCCTCGACGACGGAGATGGGCAGCCCCCGCGCGCCGCAGATCGTGTTCGACGCCGGCATCCCGGTGCTCGGCATCTGCTATGGCGAGCAGACCATGTGCGCCCAGCTCGGCGGCAAGGTCGAGGGTGGTCACCACCGCGAGTTCGGCCGCGCCTTCCTCGACATCGAGGACGAATGCGCGCTCTTCGCCGGCGTCTGGGCCAAGGGAACCCGCCATCAGGTCTGGATGAGCCATGGCGACCGCGTCACCGCCATTCCCGAGGGCTTCCGCGTCGTCGGCACCTCGACCGGCGCGCCCTTTGCGGCCATAGCCGACGAGAAGCGCAAATTTTACGCCGTCCAGTTCCACCCGGAAGTCGTCCACACGCCGGACGGTGCGAAGCTCCTGTCGAATTTCGTGCACAAGATCGCAGGCCTTGCCGGCGACTGGACGATGGCGGCCTATCGCGAGCAGGCCGTGCAGGCGATCCGCGATCAGGTCGGAGACGGCAAGGTCATCTGCGCGCTTTCGGGCGGCGTCGATTCTTCCGTCGCCGCGCTGTTGATCCACGAGGCGGTCGGCGAGCAACTGACCTGCATTCTCGTCGACCACGGCCTGATGCGAAAGAACGAGGCGGCCGACGTCGTCGCCATGTTCCGCGAGCACTACAATCTGCCGCTGATCCTCGTGAACGCGCAGGACCGCTTCATCGGCGCGCTCGAGGGCGAGAGCGATCCGGAAAAAAAGCGCAAGACCATCGGCCGGCTCTTCATCGAAGTCTTCGAGGAAGAGGCGAAGAAGCTCGGCGGCGCTGATTTCCTGGCGCAGGGCACGCTCTACCCCGACGTCATCGAAAGCGTCTCCTTCACCGGCGGCCCGTCGGTCACGATCAAGTCGCACCACAATGTCGGCGGTTTGCCCGAGCGCATGAACATGAAGCTCGTCGAGCCGCTGCGCGAGCTATTCAAGGACGAAGTCCGCGTCCTCGGCAAGGAACTCGGCCTGCCCGAACACTTCATCGGCCGCCATCCGTTCCCCGGACCGGGCCTCGCCATCCGCTGCCCCGGCGGCATCACCCGCGACAAGCTGGAAATCCTGCGCGAGGCCGACGCGATCTATCTCGACGAAATCCGCAAGGCCGGCCTCTACGACGCCATCTGGCAGGCCTTCGCCGTGCTGCTTCCAGTCCAGACGGTCGGCGTCATGGGCGACGGGCGCACCTACGAATTCGTCTGCGCGCTGCGCGCCGTCACCTCGGTCGATGGCATGACGGCGGATTTCTACCACTACGACATGGAATTCCTCGGCCGCGCCGCAACCCGCATCATCAACGAGGTCAAGGGCGTCAACCGCGTCGTCTACGACGTCACCTCCAAGCCCCCCGGCACGATCGAGTGGGAATGAGCCGTTGACCGTCACGATCTACGGCATCCGCAACTGCGACACGATGAAGAAGGCTTTTGCCTGGCTCGATGCCAATGGCGTCGCCTACGCCTTTCATGACTATCGCGTCGACGGCATCGGCAAGGACGACATCTCCCGCTGGTGTCAGGCCGCCGGCTGGGAAAAGGTGCTGAACAAGGGCAGCCGCACCTTCCGCGCCCTGCCAGCCGAAGCGCGTGAGAATCTCGACGAAGCGAAGGCCATCGGTCTCATGGCCGGCGAGCCGACCATGATCAAGCGCCCCGTCCTCGAAACGGGCAAGGCGATCGAGATCGGTTTCAAGCCCGCGTGCTATGCGGAGCTGTTCGCACGCTAACGGAGAACTCTCGTTTAGGCGGTCCACCGATGGATGGATTTGAGAAACACGAACGTTTGAGGCGTTACCGCCTTGCGTGGCGGTCGCCGTCTGCAAGCTTTCCGTGTGCCAAGGAAGCGGCATTCGACAGCCTCGGGAGAAGATCGATAGTCAAGCTCGCGCTTTACGTTCGCCTGGAAGCCAAGCCCGGTAAGGAAGAAGCCCTGAAATCATTTCTCGCCGGGGCGCTACCGCTCGCCGAGGCCGAGCCGGCGACGCCAGTCTGGTTCGCGCTCCAGTTCGGCCCGAGCACGTTCGGCGTCTTCGACGCGTTCGCCGACGAGGCGGGCCGTGAGGCGCATTTGAACGGCGACATAGCCGCCGCCTTGATGGCCAATGCCGACGCGTTGTTGGCAAGCCCGCCGAAGATAGAGAAGGTCGACCTCTTGGCGGCGAAAGTCACGGCCTGACGCCGCAGTCGCCTCAATCCAACGCCCAGCCTACATGCGGCACAGGCGCGGCCGGCGCGCCAAAGCCGATCTGCGCGAAGTTTTTGCATTGCGCCCTTGCCGCCCGCCGCTAATCTCCTTCCAGAATGCACGCACCCGCTCTCCCCGTATCCCCCGTCCGTTTGGCCGTCGCCGGCATGCTGTCCATGGCGGTTGCGATGGGCATCGGCCGGTTCGTCTACACGCCGATCCTGCCGGGCATGATGGCCGCGCTCGGTCAGACGACGTCCGAGGCCGGCTTCATCGCCGCATCCAACTACACCGGCTATCTCGTCGGCGCGCTGATCGCCGGCGGCGGCTGGGCGCATGGATGGGAGCGGGTCCTGTCGCTGGCGAGCCTGGCGCTCAGCACCGCGCTGTGCCTCGCCATGGCGCTGACGGACGACTTCGCCGCCTTCCTGGCGATCCGCTTTGCGGCCGGCGTCGCCAGCGCCTTTGTCATGGTGTTCCTGTCGAGCATCGTCTTCGCCGGCCTCGCGCGGCTCGATCGCAGCGATCTTCAATGGATGCATTTCGGCGGCGTCGGCGTCGGCATCGCGCTGTCTGCGTCGATGGTGGCGCTGCTCGCCTTCGGCCAATTCGGCTGGCGGGCGAACTGGATCGGCGCGGCCGGCCTGTCGCTCGCGGCCCTGGCGGCCGTCTGGCTGCTCCTTCCGCGCGCAGGCGGGCAGGGCGGCTCCGCACCCAAGGAGCCGGCGCTCGTCTTCTCGCCCGCCTTGAAGCGTATCGTCTGGGCCTATGGCATATTCGGCTTCGGCTATGTCGTGACGGCCACTTTTCTCATCGCCATCGTCCGCGACAACGAAAGCGGCGCGGTGCTCGAGGCCGTCGTCTGGCTGGTCACCGGCCTGGCCGTCATCCCGTCTGTCTATCTGTGGGCGCTGGCTGCGCGCCGGTGGGGCTTGCGGCCGGTCTTCGCGGTAGGCTGCGGCGTGGAAGCGGCCGGCGTCATGGCGAGCGTCGCGCTCGGCGGTATGACCGGCCCGCTTCTCGGCGGCATCCTCTTAGGTAACACTTTCGTCGCGATCACCGCGCTCGGCATCCAGATCGGCCGCAACCTCGCCGGCCCATCGCCGCGCAAGGTGCTCTCGGTCATGACCGCCGCCTTCGGCCTCGGCCAGATCGTCGGCCCGGTCGTTGCCGGCATGGTCGCCGATTGGACCGGCGGCTTCTTCTGGCCGTCCGTCCTCGCCGCGCTGGCGCTCGCCATTTCCGCGTGGCTGGCCCTGTCGTCGAAGACGGCAGCGCGCTCCTGACCCTGTCGCCGGCGCGAACGACACTCTAGAATGGTCAGGAAAAGGGGCGCGCGATGCTGATTCTCATCCTCGGATTGATCCTCTTTCTAGGCATCCACTCGGTGCGAATATTCGCGCCTGGCCTTCGTGATACGCAGATCGCCGCCCGGGGCCTCGGCCCTTGGAAGGGGCTCTATTCGCTGGTCGCCCTCGCTGGTCTCGTGCTCATCATCTGGGGTTATGGCATCGCCCGGCAGACGGCACCGATCCTCTACGAGCCGCCGGTCTGGACGCGCCATCTCAACCTTCTCCTGATGGTCTTCGCCTTCATCGCGCTCGCCGCCTCGCAATTGCCGGCCGGCCGCATCAAGGCCGTGCTTAGGCATCCGATGCTGGTCGCCGTCAAGATCTGGGCACTCGGCCATCTTCTCGCCAACGGCGATCTGGCGACGCTCCTGTTGTTCGGCACGTTCCTCATATGGGCGGTCCTCGACCGTATTTCGGTCAAGCGGCGCGGCGACGCCGGTCCCTTGCCCGGACCGGTCAAATGGGATGTCGCCGCGATCGTCATCGGCCTCGTCGCCTATGCACTCTTCGCATTCGTGCTGCACGAATGGCTGATCGGCGTTCCCGTCATCGCGTGATTTTGCCGCCCTTTCCCCAGTGGCAGGGATTTCCCCTTCCATGAATGCGATTTTCGGCTAAAACGCTCGCCAATGTGGGCGCCGCCGTCGCGCCCTGTCTCTGGAAATGGTTGTGCTTGATGTCCGACGACAGTTTCATCCGCGAGGTCAACGAGGAGCTTCGACAGGATCGCGCGCGCCAGATCTGGGACCGCTACGGCCTCGCCGCGCTCGGTGTCGCCGCAGTCGTCATCACCGCCACGGTGCTCTATGTCGCGTGGGACTGGTGGACGACACGTCAGGCCAATGCGTCCGGTGACCGCTTCTCTCAGGCGCTGAACCTCGCCAATAGCGGCCAGAACGAGCAGGCCCTTGCCGAACTTTCCGCCCTTCAGGAAGATGGCTTCGGCGCCTATCCGGTGCTCGCCCGTTTCCGTACTGCAACGGTGCAGGCCGACGCCGGTGACCATGCCGCAGCCATCGCTTCGTTCGACGCCGTGGCGAGCGACAATGCGATCCCGCAGGCGATCCGCGATACGGCGCGGTTGCGTGCCGGCTATCTTCTTATCGATCACGGCTCGTATGACGACGTCGCCGCCCGCGTCGAGGCGATGACCGCCGACGACAACGCAATGCGCCATTCCGCGCGCGAGGCGCTTGCGCTCGCGGCGTGGAAGGACGGCCAGTCGGAAGAAGCCCTGCGTCTTTTCGATCTCATCGTCGGCGACGAGCGCGTTTCGGGCAATATGCGCCAGCGCGCCCAGATGATGGCCGAACTCATCCGCGGCACGCAGGAACCTTCGTGAGCTTCAAACTCGCCATCATCGGCCGGCCGAATGTCGGCAAGTCGACGCTTTTCAACCGGCTGGCCGGGCGCAAGCTCGCGCTCGTCGACGACACGCCTGGCGTGACGCGCGACCGCCGCTCGCACACCGCCAAGCTCTACGATCTCGAATTCGAGGTGATCGACACGGCCGGCCTCGAAACCGCCGAGGCGGCGAGCCTCGCCGGCCGTATGCGTCAGCAGACGGAAACGGCCATCGAGGAGGCGGACGTCATCTGCTTCGTGGTCGATGCCAAGACCGGTCTGATGCCCGACGATCGTGCCTTCGCCGACATCGTTCGGCGTTTCGGCAAGCCGGTCGTGCTGGTCGCCAACAAGGCCGAAGCGAAGGGTGCGCAATCCGGCTTTCTCGAAGCCTGGGAACTGGGTCTGGGCGAGCCTATCGGCGTCTCGGCCGAGCACGGCGTCGGCATGGTCGACCTGCGCGATGCGATCGTCGCGGCGATCGGCGAGGAGCGGGCCTTCGGCGAGGACGAGGATGAAGACGAGGTCTTCGCGGCTCAGCCCTTGATCGGTGAAGACGTGTCCGATGAGGACGAGGAATCGATCCCTGCCTATGACGCGACGAAGCCGCTGCGCATTGCCGTCGTCGGGCGGCCGAATGCCGGCAAGTCGACGCTGATCAATTCGCTCGTCGGCGAGGACCGCCTCCTGACCGGCCCCGAAGCCGGCATCACCCGCGATTCCATTTCCGTCGACTGGGACTGGAACGGCCGCAAGATCAAGCTGTTCGACACGGCCGGTCTGCGGCGCAAATCGCGTGTTCAGGAGAAGCTGGAAAAGCTGTCCGTCGCCGACGGCCTGCGCGCGATCCGCTTCGCCGAAGTCGTGGTCATCGTGTTCGATGCGACGATTCCGTTCGAAAAGCAGGACCTGACCATTGCCGATCTGATCATCCGCGAGGGCAGGGCGCCGGTGCTGGCGTTCAACAAGTGGGACCTGATCGAGAACCGGCAGGAATTGCTGGCCGAACTACGCGAAAAGACGACCCGGCTCCTGCCGCAGGTGCGCGGACTTCAGGCCGTCACCATCTCGGCCGAGACCGAGCGTGGTCTCGACAAGCTGATGGCCGCGATCGAGACGACGCACCGGGTCTGGAACACGCGCATTTCCACTGGCCGCCTCAATCGCTGGCTGGAGGGCGTCACGGCGCACCATCCGCCGCCGGCCGTCGCCGGTCGTCGGCTCAAGATCAAGTACATCACCCAGATCAAGACGCGCCCGCCTGGCTTCGTTTTGTCCTGCACGCGCCCCGAAGCCGTGCCGCAAAGCTATATCCGCTACCTGACAAACGAGCTTCGCCAGGCATTCGACTTGCCCGGCGTTCCGATTCGCATGGTGTTGCGCGCTTCGGAAAATCCCTTCGCGGGCCGGGCCAAAAAGAGAACATGACGGGCCGTTCGCCCTTTCATGGCCTCTACTGCCTCTAGGTCACATTCACGCCTTACTCCTTGGCGAAACGCCATCCATCGGGTGATTTGAGGGGACGGGCGACCGTCGATGATCACCGGGGACATGATCTGGACGCCGGGCGCTGACCCTGCGGCATTAACCGCCCATAAAGGTTAATCGATCATTTTTGGCCGGTCTTGGTATTTGCCGGTTTCGGTTTTTTTGAATGCGTATGGAGCGGGTCCATTGCAGGTAGGGCGTTTGTCGCGTCGCTTGAAGCGTATGTTGGAGGGCAGGTCGGTTCTGACACCTGCGCTGTTCGGCATCGGCATCTGGCTGGCCTTTCCCACCGCATCCGCCTTCCAGGACATGACGAGCTTCGTTTCCGGACTCGAGACCGGCTCCGGTCGGTGGGGTGCGGTGGTCGAGCAGGCGCAGGCCGGCTCGGTCCAGCAGGCGGAACTTCCTTTCGTCGATGCGACCGTGACCGGCGCGATTGCCGGCGCTGGCTTCAAGGTCCCGGGCCTTGGCACCGTCGCGCTGCGCTCGCAGGATGGTGAAAAGAACAGCCGGCCCGACGAGGACCGCGTCAATCGCACCGGCAAGCAGGGCCGTCTGTTGAAGATCGCCCCGGTATCGCCCCCGAAATTCTTCAATGCCGGCTCCATCCTGGAGCGCACCTCCTCGCTGCACGACGTCGAACCCGAATTCGCGATGGCGTTCGTGAAGCCCGAGATCGAGGGCAAGGAACTCGACATCGCGTTCGCCTTCCACCCGACGCACCGGCCCATCGACAACGACATGCCGGTGATGCTCGCCTCGCTGGTCACCAACGAGAAGGCCGACATTCTGGCGACTGCCTATGCGCCGGCCGAGCCCAACTACGCGACAGCGTCGCCCTTCGCGAGCCTCCTCAAGGGCGAGGACCCGTCCGACGGCCGCTTCATTCCGCCGATGGCGCCGGGCGATCACGCCTGGATGAAGATGCCGCTTCCCGCGCATGTCTTTTCCGACAAGGAACAGAAATGCCTCGCCGAGGGCATCTATTTCGAGGCGCGCGGCGAGGAAGTAAAGGGACAGGCGGCCGTTGCGCAGGTGATTCTGAATCGCGTTCGCGCGCCGGCCTATCCGAACACGATCTGCGGCGTGGTTTATCAGAACCGTTCCTGGCGCAACCGCTGCCAGTTCTCGTTCGCCTGCGATGGCACCACGCCGCGCGTGACGAGCCAGCGACATTACAAGCTTGCCTCGGACGTCGCGATGGCGGTCACGGCCGGCAAGATCTTCCTGCCCGAGGTCGGCTCCTCCACGCACTACCATGCCACCTATGTCAGCCCCCGCTGGGCGCGCACCATGGACAAGGTGAAGAAGATCGGCCTCCACATCTTCTACCGCACTAAGGGCGGCGGCTGGAGCTGATTGCGGGCAGGCTCGCGCGGTCCGGCGGGGCGATTCTCTCCGCGGCCGCCTGCGCGCATTGTCGCAGCCTGCTAATCTCATGATTTTCCTGCCAAAATAGCGCCCGATTCAATCCCCGTCCGTGGCTTGACTGGCGCGGGTGCCCTGAATATGTTGCGCGCGACTTTGAAGCGGTAAGCCAATATGGATGCCAGGCGGGTCAGGAGGTTGCGATGGCCGACATGAACGGGCCAGGCGGAACCGGCCGGACCGGCCCGGAGCCGGATGGCAGCGGAGACGATCTCGAACGTCGCCGCCGCGAGCTCGACGCCAGGCTGGCGGTGAAGCGACCGGCGAAAGGCGTCGAGGAGAGCGGTCCGAGAACCGGCGGAATGGCCGGGATAGGCAAGGCCCTGCGACTGTCGAGCGAGTTCATCGCCGGCATCGTGGTCGGGGCGGCCATCGGATGGTTCATCGACACGGCGGCGGGTACGACCCCTTGGGGTCTCGTCGTCTTTCTGCTGCTCGGATTTGCCGCCGGGGTCCTGAACGTCCTTCGTTCCGCCGGTGTCGTGGCAGAGCGCGGGGTCGAGCCGCCGGACAGCGGCCGGGACCGACACGAAACGTAGCTTTATCCGGCGCGCTGGCGCCGACATCTATATCGAGGGGCGCCTGATGGCCGAAGATCCGATCCACCAGTTTCAGATCTCCAGATTGATTCCGATCGAGATCGGTGGGCTCGACTTCTCCTTCACCAATTCCTCGCTCTTCATGGTCGCCACCGTGGTGACCGCAGGTGCGTTCCTCTACCTCACGACGTCGAGCCGCGGCCTGGTGCCGAGCCGCACGCAGTCCGTATCGGAAATGTCGTACGAGTTCGTCGCCAACATGCTGCGCGACGCGACCGGCCCGCAGGGCATGCGCTTCTTTCCGCTCGTCTTCTCGCTTTTCATGTTCATCCTCGTGGCGAACATGTTCGGCATGGTGCCGTACTTCTTCACGGTGACGAGCCATCTCATCGTCACCTTCGCACTTGCCATGATCGTCATGCTGACGCTCGTCGGCTACGGTCTCAAGACCCATGGCGCGCGCTTCTTCAAGCTGTTCGTGCCAGACGGCGTACCAGGGGTGCTGGTGCCGCTCGTCGCCTCGATCGAGGTCATCTCGTTCCTGTCGCGCCCGATCAGCCTTTCGGTTCGTCTGTTCGCCAACATGCTTGCCGGTCACATCACGCTGAAGGTCTTCGCGGGCTTCGTCACCACCTTGAGCGGCCTTGGCGCGTTCGGCGTCATCGGCGCGGTGCTGCCGCTGCTCCTGACCATCGCGATCACCGGTCTCGAATTCCTCGTCTCGTTCCTGCAGGCCTACGTCTTCGCGGTGCTGACCTGCATGTACCTGAACGACGCCGTCCATCCCGAGCATTGATCGGACGGGGTTAGCCATCACCGGCCCCCGGGCCGACCATCTTCCAACCGGCATGAATGATGCCAAAGCGAATCCAAAAAGGAGTTTCAAAATGGAAGTAGAAGCAGCACGCGCTCTCGGCGCAGGCATCGCCTGCCTCGGCATGGCCGGCACCGCCCTCGGTCTCGGCAACATCTTCGGCAGCTACCTCTCGGGCGCACTGCGCAACCCGTCGGCAGCCGACGGCCAGTTCGGCCGCCTGATCTTCGGCTTCGCCGTGACGGAAGCTCTGGGCATCTTCTCGCTCCTCATCGCTCTCCTCCTCCTCTTCACGTAAGATGAGGTCCGGCCGGCGGGCGCATCCGCGCCCGCTCGCGCCGTCATTTGCGAGTGCTGAGACCCGCCGGTCGACATCGTTGGCCGGCAACATGAGCAGGGGATGCACATGTTCGTAACGCCTGGATACGCGCAGGAGACCGCTCCCGCCGAAGGCGAATTGCAGACCGAGATCGTCCACGAGGAAGGCCACGGCGAAGCGGGTTTCCCCCCCTTCGACACGTCGACCTACCCGTCCCAGCTTCTTTGGCTGGCGATCACTTTCGGCCTGTTCTACCTCTTCTTGCAGAAGGTCGTCCTCCCGAGGATCGGAAATATCCTCGAGGTGCGTCGCGACCGCATTGCTCATGATCTCGATCAGGCAGCGCGCAACAAGGAAGAAGCCGACGCTGCGGTTGCTGCCTACGAGCAGGAACTGGCCGATGCCCGCGCCAAGGCGCACGGTATCGCGCAGACGGCGCAGGACGCTGCCAAAGCAGACGCCGAAGCCGAGCGCAAGTCGGTCGAGGCCGATCTCGAGCGCAAGCTCGTCGAAGCCGAGCGTCGCATCGCCACTGTCCGCGAAGCGGCCATGAAGGATGTCGGCACGATCGCCGAGGAAACAGCCGGCGCCATCGTCGAGGCGCTCATCGATCGCAAGCCCGATGACGCGGCCGTTGCCGCAGCCGTCGGCCAGGTTCGATAGGAGCCCGCCATGGACGCCACTTTCTGGGCAACAGTCGCCCTCGTCATCTTCATCGGACTGATCGTCTTCCTGAAGGTGCCGGGCAAGATCGGCGGAACGCTCGACCAGCGTGCCGAGCGCATCCGCAACGAACTCGAAGAGGCACGCCGCCTGCGTGAAGAAGCGCAGCAGCTTCTCGCCGAGTATCAGCGCAAGCGCAAGGAAGCCGAGCAGGAAGCGGGCGACATCGTCGCCGCCGCCAAGCGCGAAGCCAACCATCTGGTCGAGGAAGCCAAGGCACGGACGCAGGAATACGTCGCCCGTCGCACCACGCTCGCCGAACAGAAGATCGCCCAGGCCGAGCGCGACGCCGTCAACGCCGTCCGCTCCAACGCCGTCGACATCGCGGTCGCCGCTGCGGCCAAGCTGCTCGACGAACGCGCCGACGCCGACGTCAAGGCGCAGCTGTTCAAGTCGTCGCTCGACGACGTGAAGGCCCGCATGAACTGACCCGGGTCAGAGCAGAACGTTGAAAGACCCCGCTCCGGCGGGGTTTTTTGTTGCCTAGTCAGTTGCGCGATTCGATGAAGGCGTTTCCTCGCCCCCATGAAATTGGGGAGAGGTGGCTCGGACAAAGCCCGAGACGGTGAGGGGGCCTGCGACCTCCGCCGAAAAGCGACGCTACTCCGCAGCGTCCAATCTGAACGGCGCAAACGACAGCCGGTGAAGCCGCGCTGCCGGCCCGTGCACCTCGATGGCTGTCCGATGCCGCACCGTCGCATAGCCCATATGCACCTCGAACCCGTACGACACATGGATCGTCGCCGTCCGCGACATCATCCGGTCACGCGTCACCTTGGCGATGATCGACGCCGCCGCGATCGACTGCGAGCGCTGGTCGCCCTTGACCACGGCCTTTCCGTCACACTTGAGCCCCGGCGGGATGTCGCGCCCGTCGGCGAGCACCAGCCTGGGCTCGACCGCCAGAAGCGTCACTGCCCGGCACATCGCTTCGAGGCTCGCCTTGCGGATGTCCGAACAGTCGATCGAATCGGCCGAAACAGACGCCACCGAAACCGCCAGCGCCTTCTTCAGGATTTCGTCGAAGAGCGTCTCGCGTTCGCCATGCGTCATCCGCTTGGAATCGTCGAGCCCCTTGGGGATACGCTTCGGATCGAGGATCACCGCCGCCGCGACCACCGGTCCGGCGAGCGGCCCGCGCCCGGCCTCGTCTGTCCCGCAGACGGGCCAGAGACCCTCGCGCTCCGCCGCACGTTCCATCCGAAAATCCGGACGGACGGGCAGGTCGAAAAGCAGCGGAGAATCGGAGCGCGGGCGAGCCATGTTGCGGCAATGCTCGCATTGCGTCCGATTCTCCGCAAGTCCTTCCCGGCCGTGGGGCGGGACGGGAAGGACACCGTCGGGCAATGATTGGGGACAAGCCGGACGGAACAGAAAACGACGATAGAAGTGCCGAGCTTTAAAGGAGAGACAATTGCTCCCCCTGCTTCAGGGGAGGGACGAACAGGTCGGTGCGCAGTTTCAGCCTTTGCGTGTTGAGCCCGAGCCGCTTGGCGGCAAGTTCGAACCGCCGCCCGATCTGCCAGGCATAGGGGCCCGCGCCCTTCATGCGCTTGCCGAACTCGGCATCGTAATCCTTGCCGCCTCGCATCGAGCGCACCAGTGACATCACGTGCCGATAGCGGTCGGGATAGTGCTGCAACAGCCAGTCCTTGAAGATCGAGCTGACTTCCAGCGGCAGCCGCAGGATGACGTAGCCCGCTTCCTTCGCGCCGGCAGCCGCGGCCGAATCGAGAATGCGCTCTATCTCCGCATCGTTGAGGCCGGGAATGACCGGGCCGATCATCACCGAAGTCGGGATGCCGGCTTCCGACAGCGCCCGCACTGCCTCCAGCCTGCGCGGCGGCGTCGCTGCGCGCGGTTCCATGGCCCGCGCCAATTTGCGGTCGAGCGTCGTTACCGACAGCGCCACCTTGGCGAGACCCTTCTCCGCCATCCGCGACAGGATGTCGATGTCGCGCATGACCAGCGCCGACTTGGTCACGATGCCGACCGGATGGTTGTGCCGCTCGAGCACTTCCAGCAACTCGCGCATGATGCGCCATTCCTTCTCGATCGGCTGGTAGGGGTCGGTGTTGGTGCCGATCGCGATGGTCTTCGGCTGGTAGCCGTCCTTCGCCAGCTCCTTCTCCAGAAGGCGCGGCGCATCAGGCTTGGCGAAGAGCTTCGATTCGAAATCCAGCCCCGCCGAAAGACCCATATAGCTGTGTGTCGGCCGAGCGAAGCAGTAGACGCAGCCATGCTCGCAACCCCGATAGGGATTGATGGAGCGGTCGAAGGAGATGTCGGGCGAATCGTTGCGGGTGATGATCGTGCGCGGCTTTTCGATCTGCACGTCGGTCTTGAACGGCGGTAGTTCCTCGAACGAATTCCAGCCATCGTCGAAGACGTGGCGCTCGAATTTCTCGAAGCGCCCGCTTGGATTGACGCCGGCTCCACGCCCGCGCCGCCTGTCCGGCACCACGCGCAGGCCGCTTTCCTCGATCATCGCATTGGCCATATGCGCATCTCCGCTTGTGAAAGCGGCAACGTCAGCTCGTCTGATCTGTTCCATGTCGCTCTCCTGGCGCCGTGTCGCGGGCGTTCTGGGAATCGGCGTTTCGATGAAACAATTCCTATCTATGCAATAAGAACAAAGCAAGAACTTTCTTCGCGTTCGCGCATCTGGCCACCTCATTCAGACTGCGCTAATGAAGTGCATGATCTCCGTATTGATCGAGACGAAGAACGACGAGGAGCGCCTGGCAAAGACGCTCGCCTCGCTCGTGACCGGCGCCGTCGAGGGTCTGGTGCGCGAGGTCATCGTCTGCGATCTAGGCTCGTCCGACGGCACCGAAACGGTGGCCGAACATGCGGGCTGCATCTTCCTTGCGGAAACACGCGGCGAAGACGCCTTGGCCAAGGCGCGCAGCGACTGGGTCCTGCTGCTGAAGCCCGGCGCGCGTCTCGTTCCCGGTTGGGTCGAGGCGGCGCGTGAGCATGTTGCGGTCGCCAACGGCCCGGCGACCTTCTCGCGCTCGCGTCAGACGGAATTGCCGTTCTGGTCGAATTGGCTCACGCGGCGCGAACGCATCGCCGAGGGCCTTCTCATGCGAAAAAGCGTGCCGGCAAAGGGCAGGCCGCTTCGTCTGCGCGCCGAAATCCACGCCGTCTGATCAGGTGACCTGGCCGGCGCCGCGCTTCAGGTGCTCGTCCAGCCGCGGCATGATCTCCACGAAATTGCACGGCATGTGGCGATAGTCGAACTGGTCCTTCAGGATGCCGTCCCAGGCGTCGCGGCAGGCGCCGGGCGAGCCCGGCAGGACGAAGACGAAGGTCTGGTTCAGGAGCCCCGCCGTCGCGCGGCTCTGGATCGTCGAAGTGCCGATCTTGTCGGCCGAGATCTTGTGGAACAGCGCCGAGAACCCGTCCATGCGCTTTTCGAACAGCGGCTCGAGCGCTTCGGGTGTCACGTCGCGCCCGGTGAAGCCGGTCCCGCCCGTGGTGATGATCGCGTCGATCGCCTCGTCCCTAGCCCACGAATTCACCTTCGCGCGGATGGCGGCGATGTCGTCCTTGACGATGTCGCGCTGCGCCACTGCGTGCCCCGCGGCCATGATCCGCTCGACGAGCGTCGCGCCGGACTTGTCCTCGTCGAGGCTGCGCGTGTCCGAAATTGTGAGCACGGCGAAGGTGACGGCGATGAAGGGGCGTTCGCTCATGGTTCGATCCGTCTCCTGAATGTTCCCGAGGCATGGCTTTGCGTGGCGACCACAAACCACGAACCCCTCGCGGCCCGCATTCGTTCCGCCGCCCGTTCGGCCGCGTCATCGTCTGCGAATATCCCGAAACAGGTCGCTCCCGATCCCGACATCCGCGCGAATGCCGCGCTGGAACGCTCGAGCATATCCAGGCATTCGCCGATCTGCGGCGCGTAGGCGATGGCCGGCGCCTGCAGATCGTTGCGCGTTCCACGCAGCCATTCGACCACGTCGCCTTCGGGAAGACCTGGCAAAGGCACATTGTCGGGCGAGGGCAGGCGGCGGAAGATTTCCGAAGTCGGCACCTCGACGCCCGGATTGGCAAGCACCAGCGACAGGGCGGGAAATTTCTGCACAAGATCGATCCGCTCGCCGATCCCACGCGCGCGCAGCGGCTCGGCAGCAAGGCACATCGGCAGATCAGCACCCAGCCTCAGCCCGATCTCCGAAAGATCGCCCTTCGCCATGCCGGCAAGACAAGCCGCCGCATCGCTCGACCCGCCGCCGATGCCCGAAGCCGGCGGTAAATTCTTCGTCAGCCGCAACGCCAGCGGCCCGCGCACGCCTTGTGCTTGGCGAATTGCATCGCGCGCCTTGATGACGAGATTGCTTGCGTCCGTCGGAACGTCTGTCGCAAACGGCCCCTCGACATGGAAACTGTCCGCAGCAGCCGGCCCGATCTCCAGTTCGTCGCCGAACCGCGTAAACACGACGAGCGAATCAAGAAGATGATATCCATCCGCCCGCCTGCCGGTCACATGCAGCGCAAGGTTGATCTTCGCCGGGGCGCGCAGGCGCAGCCGCTCGATCACGCCGGCCGTGTCAGGCTCAGTCCTTGGCAACCCGGTACTCGCCGGTCGCCGGGTCCTTGACGAGCGTCCCGATCGCGCCGGTACGCGCTTCGCTCTCATTGCGCCGCGCGCGCGCCGTGATCTTCTCGGCTTCGCGGATGAAGCGCCGGTAGCCGAGCACCGCTGCGGCTCCGACGGCCGCGAAGAAAAGTAGCTGGGGCATCGCGTTCATCCGCTCCGATCATCACGCAGTGGGCATGACAGAACACATACTAGGCATTTTCGTGATCGCGATCAAAGCCCGTAGCGGCTCCAAAGAGCCCGTTCGCTCGCCGTGTCGGCAATGCCCTGCGCTGCCGAGTGCGCGATCTCCTGACTAAGCCCGCCAATGCCGAGCTTCCGGCCGAAAAGCCCGCGCGGCATGGTGATGAGCTGCATCCGCGTCTTGTCGCCGTAGCGGTCCTTCAGCACCTGCCGCATATCGCCCAGATGGTCTACGAGCCCAAGCTCCAGCCCCTTGCGCCCGGTCCAGAAGAGCCCGGTGAAAAGGTCCGGATGGTCGGCCAGTTTTGCCCCGCGCCGCTCGCGCACTAGGTCGATGAAAGTCTCGTGAACCTCGAGCTGCAACGCCTTCAGCTTCTCGATGTCCTCGGGCCGCTCGGGCTTGAACGGGTCGAGCACAGACTTGTTCTGCCCGGCAGTATGCACACGCCGTTCGACGCCGATCTTCTTGATCAGGTCCTGGAAGCCGAACGAGGCGGAGACGACGCCGATCGAGCCGACGATGGAGGAGGGGTCGGCGATGATTTCGTCGCCGGCGCATGCGATCATGTAGCCGCCGGATGCCGCCACGTCCTCGACGAAGACGAGAACGGTCTTGTTCTTCTCGACCGCCAGGTCACGGATGCGCTTGTAGATCAGCCGCGACTGGACGGGCGATCCGCCCGGCGAGTTGATGGAGATCGCAACGGCCGGCGCGTCCTGCACGGCAAACGCCTTTTCGATCAGCCCGGCCGTCGTCGCCAGTGAAAGGTTCTGCCTCAGCGGGCTCGCGCCTGACATGATAGCGCCATGCAACCGGATCACCGGGATGGTGACGGCGGTGGAGCGAAGAGATTTCGGAAGGATCTTGTTGACGAGGCGTCGCACGTTCGGTCGGTCTCCTGTTGCCCTCTCCATGTAGGGCTGACGCACGGTTGCGCAATGCAACGCATGGGGAGCCGTCGGGATGCGCCCGTCAGGCGAACAGCGCACGCTCGCCATTGATCGCCGCCTCGGCCTCGGGCGTGAACCCGTTGCCCGTCTCGCCGTGCAGCGTCAGCGGTGGCAGCATCGAGAGCGCGCCGCGCTGGCCCCGCCAGGCGCGCATCACGATGCGGATCGCCGCCTTGCCGGGCCTAGGGTGGATGGTCATCAGTTCCGCGCTGCCGAACCGGCCGTCGATCGCCGCCAGCATGGCAGCGAGCGACGCCGGGCGCGCAATGATCGCAAGCCCCCCGCGCGGTCGCACGATGGCCGCTGCCGTGCGAACCCATTCCTCGAACAGCCCGTCCGTCATCACATGCGCCGCCTGGCGCAGCGTATCCGGCGAAGCCCGGTCGGCGGCGTCGTTATAGGGAGGGTTCATGATGGCGAAGTCGCAGCAATTGTCGCCGAGCCCGGCCGCGATCCGCGCCTTGCCGCGCAAGGTCACGTCGGCCTCGATCACCGTCGCCCGGCTTACAAGTGCCGCATTCTCCGCCAGTTCCAGCGTCGCGCGCGCAAATGCCGCCATGTCGCCTTCGCGTTCGACAAGCATCGCCGCAGCATCGGGACACCGCGCCAGCACCGCCAGCCCGGCCGCTCCGGCGCCGGCGCCGAGATCGGCGACGCGCCCGCCAAACCCGTCCGGCACCGCCGCCGCCAGCAGCATGGCGTCGAGCCCGGCGCGATGCCCGCGACCGGCCGGCTGCACCAGATGAAAGCGCCCCCGGTGGAAGGCGTCGACCGTCTTCGATGTCACGGCTTCAGTTCATCGACGATGCCGGCATCGGTCAGCACGCGCCGTGCCTGTGCGTGGTCGTCATCCGTCACCATCACCCTGCGCGGCAGGATGCCGATCGAGCCTTCCAGGATGCTCATGTTCTGGTCGGCGACGAAGAAATCGATGTCGGCGTCGCGCAGGAGACTCTCCACGAACGAGATCAGGACGATATCGTTGGTGCGCATCAGTTCCTTCATGGCTTCCCTCGGCTCGTTTCCACTCTATGTAGCGGGCGTCCGGGTGGCCCGAAACCCCGGCCTTGCGCCAATTCGCCTCTTGCCCGCAATAAGGCGCCGCCATAAGGTCCGCGCCGACCCCGGCAGGCCGTCCGGCAGATCCCTTGGGAGACGATTTTGAGCGTAGTAGTGAATATCGGCAGCACGCGCGGGCACACGGCATCGATCGATGCGCTGCTGGAACTCACGCGCGCCGATATGGCCAAGGTGAACGAGCTGATCCTCGCCAAGGCCGGCTCCAATGTCGAGATGATCCCGCAGATCGCCAATCACCTCATCTCGTCCGGCGGCAAGCGCCTGCGGCCGATGATGACGCTCGCCGCCGCCCAGATGTTCGGCTACGCCGGAGACGGACACGTCAAGCTCGCCATGGCGGTCGAGTTCATGCACACCGCGACGCTTCTTCACGACGACGTGGTCGACGAAAGCGCGCTGCGCCGCGGCCGCAGCACGGCGCGCATGATCTGGGGCAACCAGGCAAGCGTCCTCGTCGGCGATTACCTGCTCGGCCAGGCCTTCCGCGTCATGGTCGATGTCGGCTCGCTCGACGCGCTCGACGTCCTGTCCTCGGCCGCTTCGGTCATCGCCGAGGGCGAGGTGATGCAGCTCGGCGTCGCCAAGAATCTCGAGACCACCGAAGACGACTATCTCGCCGTCATCAAGGCGAAGACCGCAGCGCTCTTCTCGGCAGCCGCCGAAGTCGGCCCGATCATCGCCGGCGCCTCGAAGGCGGACCGCGCGGCCCTGCGCTCCTATGGCGTCAATCTGGGCCTTGCCTTCCAGCTCGTCGACGACGCGCTCGATTATGGCGGCAACGCCAAAGATCTCGGCAAGAATGTCGGCGACGATTTCCGCGAGGGCAAGGTCACGTTGCCGGTCATCCTGAGCTTCCGCCGCGGCACGCCCGAAGAGCGCGCTTTCTGGAAGAGCGCCATCGAGGACGCGCAAAGCGACGATGCCGCGCTCGAAAAGGCGCGCGGCCTGATGGTAAAATATGGCGCCATCAACGACACCATTGCCCGCGCCCGCCATTTCGGCGCCATCGCGCACGACGCGCTCGCCCCACTTCCCGACGGCCCGCAAAAGCGCGCGCTGGTCGACGTGATCGATTTCTGCATCAGCCGCGTTTCCTGAGTTCGTTTCGCGCCCGGGTGACCGGAACGTGAAAGAGGGGCGATTGAAGCGCGACCCCAAAAAGGCCATGCTTTGCATGAACGCCTAGCCCTCGGACTGGGTAACTCGATCAGGAAGGGAAGCGATGCCGCGCTCCACCGATAAAGTCCTTGCAGCCCTTGCACTTGCATTCGGGCTGACGACTGCGATCCCTGCATTCGCGCAGGACGGCGCCGCCGGGCAGGACCGAATCAGCGTCAATTCCTTTTCCGGCGCCTATCTCGCTGCCCGCGCAGCCGAGGTCGACAATGACGTGAACCGCGCGATCGCCTATTACCAGCGCGCGCTGGCCTTCAATCCGACCGACGAGGCGATCCAGCAAAGCCTCATGGTGCTTCTGATTTCGCAGGGCGATTTCGAGGACGCGCTGACGCTCGCCGAGGATCTGCGCGATACTCCCGACATCGAACGCTTCTCCAGGCTTGCGCTGGCCGTCGAAGCGATTCGCACGGACCGGCCCGACGACGCTCTGGAACTGCTGGAATTCTCCCAGGAATCCGATCTCGACCGGCTGATCACCTCGATCATGCGCGCCTGGGTCGAGGCTGGCTCGGGCGAGGTCGATTCGGCGCTGGCCCGGCTCGACGGTGTCGAAGGTCCGCCCTGGTATGCGCTTTTCGTGAACTATCATCGTGCGCTGATTGCCGCCGAGGCAGGCCGTGTCGACGTGGCCGAGCAGGCCTTTTCCGCGACCACGATCAGCCTCGAGGCCGGCGGCGCTGCGCCCGAAGTGTTCCTGCGCGCCCACGAGGCCTACGCCCGCTTCCGTGCCGCGAATGGCGACAATGACACCGCCCTGAACATCCTTGCCAAGGCCGACGAACTCGCGCCCGACCGGGTGACGGTCGTCGCCTTGCGCCAGCAGATCGAGGCCGGCGAGGAAATCGATCCGCTGGTCGCCGGCACCGAAGCTGGCACAGCCGAAATCCTGCTCAACCTGTCGACCGCGCTCAACCGCGGTGGCGGCGAGGCATTCGTGCGCCTCTATCTGCACTATGCGCTGGCGCTTCAACCATCGAGCGACGCGGTTCTCCTCCAACTCGGCGGCATCGCGGAAATGCAGCGCAATTCCGAGGAGGCGATCGAAATTTACGGTCGTATCGCGCAGGATTCGCCGATCCGGCAGATCTCAGAATTGCAGGTGGGCCTGAACCTCGCGGATCTCGACCGGCATGACGAGGCGGTCGAACATCTGGAACCGCTTCTGGAGGCGGCGCCCGACGACCGCCGCGCCTATCTTGCGCTCGGCGGCGTCTACGCCTCGCAGCAGAAATTCGCGGAGGCGGCCGAGGTCTATGACCGCGCGGTCGCCCGCATCGATACGCCCGAGGAGGCCGACTGGAACCTCTACTACCAGCGCGGCATCGCCTATGAGCGCATCAAGCAGTGGGACAAGGCGGAGCCAAACTTCAACCAGGCGCTCGAACTCTATCCCGACCATCCGCAGGTGCTGAACTATCTCGGTTATTCCTGGGTCGACATGAACATGAACCTGGAGGAGGGGCTCGCCCTCATTCAGAAGGCTGTCGATCTTCGCCCGAGTGACGGCCACATCGTCGATTCTCTCGGCTGGGCCTATTATCGTCTCGGCCGTTACGAAGAGGCGGTGACGGAACTCGAGCGCGCCGTCAGCCTGATGCCGAGCGACGCGATCCTGAACGACCATCTGGGCGATGCCTACTGGCAGGTCGGACGTCGCCTCGAAGCGACGTTCCAATGGAGCCACGCACGCGACCTGGAGCCTGAGGAAGACCTGCTCGAGGACATCAATCGCAAGCTGCGCGAAGGTCTTGTCGAGGCGGCAGCCGAGCCGGAAGAGGAGCAGGACTTCGCCAGCCTCGCGCCCGAACCCGAAGCCCCGGCCGAGCCCGAAACACCCGCCGCGCAGGTCGCGACCACCGCCCCCGTCGCGCCCGCATCAACGCAGGCGACCCATGCAGTCGGTCCCGGCCAGTCCCTCTGGGACATCGCCCGCGAACGCCTCGGCGACGGCAACCGCTACGGCGAAATCCTCGACCTGAACCCGGACCTGCGCGGCAACCCCAACCTGCTTCGGCCCGGCCAGACGTTGATGCTTCCGCAGAATTGAAGGTGGCGCTCGGGTCAAATACCAGGTGCGGCTGAGGTGACGAGGCCTGGATTCCTGTGACAAGCACAGGAATGACGTGCTTGAATTTGCGCTGCCAATTTTAAACTTGACGTTGCAACCAACCGTCGACGTCCGAGATTGTAGAATCCCTTGATGCCGTCATTCCTGTGCTCGTCACAGGAATCCATGCGATACGCTCTCCGCCCACTCGGCGGCTCCGAACTCGCGCCAGCTCCAACCTCGCGCCGCTACCTACCCACCATATCGCGGCGGAACCGGGCACTGCACCCATTGCCCATTCTCGCGGATCGAGCACTGAAGCCGTGTCTCGGAAAGATTGCGCGCCGCCGGATTCGTCTTCGAGCACACGCAATTCGTTTCCGGCAGGCGCACCACGTCGCAGGCCGGCGTCACGCATAGATAACCGGTGACCGGGTCGTTCTGGTAGCCATCGGTGCCGCCCGACGGAAAGTTCTGCGCCAGCACTGCGCCACCGATCAGGATTCCGGCCGCAAGGGTCGCGAGAAATGTCGTTTTCATTGGATGCCTCCTGTCTGTCCCGCCAGAATTGGCGCGGTCGGCTCAACTTGCAAGCGCCGTCGCGATCAACTGGACGTGCGCCGCCTCGATGCTGTAGACCTCACCGCAATCACGCTGGCGAATACGAAGAGTTTCATGACAGCTCCCCATATGAACCCCTCGCGCTCCTTTCAGGGGCTCATCCTAGCCCTGCACAACTACTGGGCGGAGTATGGCTGCGTCGTGCTGCAGCCCTACGACATGGAGGTCGGCGCGGGCACCTTCCATCCGGCCACCACCTTGCGCTCGCTGGGCCCGAAGCCGTGGAACGCGGCCTATGTCCAGCCCTCGCGCCGGCCGAAGGACGGACGCTACGGCGAAAACCCGAACCGCCTGCAGCATTACTACCAGTATCAGGTGATCCTGAAACCGAACCCGTCGAACCTGCAGGAGCTCTATCTCGGTTCGTTGAAGGCCATCGGACTCGATCCGCTCCTCCACGACATCCGCTTCGTCGAGGACGATTGGGAAAGCCCCACGCTCGGCGCCTGGGGCCTTGGCTGGGAATGCTGGTGCGACGGCATGGAAGTCTCGCAGTTCACCTATTTCCAGCAGGTCTGCGGCATCGAATGCGCGCCCGTCTCCGGCGAACTGACCTACGGTCTCGAGCGCCTCGCCATGTATGTGCAGGGTGTCGACAACGTCTACGATTTGAACTTCAACGGCCGCGAGGGCGCGGAGAAGATCACCTATGGCGACGTCTTCCTGCAGGCCGAGCAGGAATATTCACGCCACAACTTCGAGCACGCCAACACCGCGATGCTGTTCAAGCATTTCGAGGATGCGGAAGGCGAATGCCAGGCTCTGCTCGAAGCCGGCGCACCCAAGGCAGGCGAAAATACGACGCTGCACAAAATGGTCCTGCCGGCCTACGATCAGGCCATCAAGGCCTCCCACGTCTTCAACCTTCTGGATGCGCGCGGCGTGATCTCGGTCACCGAGCGCCAGAGCTATATCCTGCGCGTGCGCAATCTGGCCAAGGCCTGCGGCGAAGCGTTTCTCCTGACCGACGCCGGTGGCGCCAATCTCAACCTGGAAGTCGCATAAGATGGCAAAGACCCTGCTCGAACTCGCCGGCGCCAACCTGACGCCGCCCGCTCTGTCCGAAACCGCGCTCGTCGTCATCGACGCTCAGCGCGAATATGTCGACGGCAAGCTGCCGCTGCCGGGCGCGGCGCCCGCGCTGTCGCACATCGCCCGCCTTCTGGAAAAGGCCCGCGCGTCCGGCACACCGGTCATCCATGTCCAGCACAAGGGCAAGGCGGGCGGCCTCTTCGATCCCGCGACGACCTCCTTCGCGCTCGCCGATGAAGCTGCGGCGACGGACGGCGAAACGGTCGTCGAAAAGGGCCTGCCCAATGCCTTTGCCGGAACCAATTTGAAGGACGTGCTCGACGCGACAGGCCGCAAGCGCCTCGTCCTCGCCGGTTTCATGACGCATATGTGCGTCTCGTCGACGGCCCGCGCCGCGCTCGACCTCGGCTTCCAGACGGTCGTCGTCTCCGATGCCTCCGCCACCCGCGACCTGCCGGTTCCCGGCGCCGAAGGCGAGGTGCTCACGGCCGACGATCTCCACCGCGCCGAGCTCGCCATGCTCGCGGACCGCTTCGCCATCATCTGCACCACGGACGATCTGGCAGGCTGAAAGCCCGGCTTTCCAAGCCCTTGCCGATGATCTAGCCTGCGCCCCTCGCCAACGAGGACGCGCAGCATGGATTTCGGCATCGGCACGATACTTCTCATTCTTCTGGTGCTGGTCGCCGGCTACGCGATCGTCACCTATAACGGTCTCGTGCGTGCCCGCCAGCTCGTGCGCGAGGCGTGGAGCGGCATCGACGTCCAGTTGAAGCGCCGCGCCGATCTGATCCCGAACCTGATCGAAACCGTGAAGGGCTACGCCGCCCACGAGCGCGGCACCTTCGAAGATGTGACGGAACTGCGCGCCCGCGCCCAGAGCCTGCCCGCCGGCGACGTCGCCGGCCGCGCGCAGGTCGAAGGCATGCTCTCCCAGGCGCTCGGCCGCCTGCTCGCGGTCGCCGAGGCCTATCCGGATTTGAAGGCCAACCAGAACTTCATGCAGCTTCAGACGACGCTGGAAACGCTCGAAGGCGAAATCCAGATGTCCCGCCGCTACTACAACGGCGCCGCCCGCGACCTGAACATCAAGGTCGAGAGCTTCCCCTCCAACCTCGTCGCCGGCGCCTTCGGCTTCGAAAAGGCCGAATATTTCGAGATCGAGAACCCGGAAGATCGCGTCGTTCCCAAGGTCTCCTTCTCCTGAGCCCTGGCATGACGCGCATCTTCGCCTTGCTCCTCGTCCTCCTCGCGCTCGCCTCCGGTGCGCTGGCGCAAGAAGAGATCACCACCTTCCGTGCCGACATCGACCTCGCCGCCGACGGCACGATCGAAGTCACCGAGACGATCACCGTCAACGCCGAGGGCAACCAGATCCGCCGCGGCATCTTCCGGGACTTCCCGCTGCGCTTCGAGGATGCGGACGGCAACGAGCGCGAAGTCGACTTCGACATCCTCTCGGTCACCCGCGACGGCGATGCCGAGCCCTACGCCACCGAGCGCGGCTCCGGCATCGTGCGCATCCGCATCGGCGACGCCGACACGCTCCTCGCCCCCGGCCTCCACACCTACGAGATCACCTACGCGACCAGCCGCCAGATCCGCTTCTTCGACACCCACGACGAGTTCTACTGGAACGTCACCGGCAATGGCTGGGATTTCCCGATCCGCGACGCCGTCGCCGACATCCGCCTGCCGGACGGCGTCTCGGCCGATGACGTCACCTTCTACACCGGCGCCTTCGGCTCGACGGCACAGGACGCCTCCGCGCAAACGCTAGATGGCGGCAGCCGCATCGTCGTCGAGGCAGATCAGACCATGGCGCCGCGCGAAGGCCTGACCGTCGCCATCGCCATGCCAAAGGGCTCCATCGCGCCGCCCACCGCCGCGCAGGAGCGCGAATGGTGGTTGCGCGACAACCGCGCGCTTCTCATCGGCGCGCTCGGCCTCGCCGTGGTGCTCGCCTACTACCTCTGGGCCTGGACCCGCGTCGGCCGCGATCCGCCGGCAGGTGTCGTCGTGCCGCGCTGGGAGCCGCCGCGGGGCATCTCGCCAGCGCTCACCAACTACATCGACAGACGCGGCTTTCGCGGGCAGGGCTGGGACGCGCTCTCCGCCGCGACGATCAACCTCGCGGTCAAGGGCCATGTCGAGCTCGACGACCTCGACGGTGACCTCACCATCCGCCGCACCGCCAAGCCCGCCGCGAACCTCCCCGTCGGCGAAGCGGCCATCCTCGGCCATCTGCCGCAGGAAGGTGACACCCTAACGGTCGACAAGGCGAACGGCACGCGCGTCATCGCCGTCGGCTCGTCCTTCCGATCCGCGATGGAGAAAGAGCACCGCAACCGCTTCTACCGTCACAATCGCTTCTATGTCTTTGCCGGAATTGCGCTTTCAGTCCTGACGCTGGTCGCCTTCATCGCCTTCGGCGGGCTCAGCGAGGGCCTGCTTGGCCTGATGTTCGCCGCCGCCATCCCGGCCATCGTGCTCTCCGTCTTCGCCGTCAATTTCGGCCGGCGCCTGCGCAGCGCGACCTCGCTCGGCGGTCGTCTGATGGCGGTCGTCATGATGGGATTTGCCGGCTTCGTCGTCTTTTCCGGCCTCAGCACCACGATCCTCTCGGTCATCCTCGATCCCGGCGACGTGATGTCGATCGCGGCCATCCTCGGCATCGTCATGGTCAACGTCATCTTCCTCTTCCTGATGGGCGCGCCGACCCCGCTCGGCCGAAAGTCGATGGATGAGATCGCCGGTCTCAGGCAATATCTGACGGTCGCCGAGGAAGAGCGCATGAACATGCAGGGCGCGCCGCAGATGTCGCCGCGCCATTTCGAAACCCTGCTTCCCTATGCCGTCGCGCTTGGCGTCGAAAAGCCGTGGTCGCGCGCCTTCGACGCCTGGCTGGCGACCGCGGCCGCGACCGGCGCCGCCGCCGGCTATCTCGCGCCGTCCTGGTATCACGGCCACGGCTTCGAGGGCGGGTCCATCGGCTCCACCATGGGCGGCCTTGCCGGCTCGCTCTCCGACAGCTTCACCGCCTCGTTGCCCGCACCGTCCAGTTCGTCATCCGGCTTCGGTGGCGGGGGAGGTGGCGGCGGCTTTTCCGGCGGCGGCGGCGGCGGGGGAGGAGGCGGCGGCTGGTAATTTCCGCCGCAGCGCATGACAAAACGCGGCAAGCTTGGTAGAGCCGCGTTTCAATTCAGCTCATCAAACATGTGACCCCGACAATGCCTGATCTTCTTCTCGAACTCCGCTCCGAGGAAATCCCTGCCCGCATGCAGCGCAAGGCGGCGGGCGATCTGAAGAAGATGGTCACGGACGGTCTGGTCGAGGCGGGCCTGAGCTACGAGGCCGCGACCGAATACTGGACGCCGCGCCGCCTGACGCTGGACATTCGCGGCCTGACCGCCCGGTCGAAGGACGTGCGCGAGGAGATCAAGGGCCCGTCGGTCAACGCACCAGAACAGGCGATCCAGGGCTTCCTGCGCAAGGCGGGCCTCGCCGACGTCTCACAAGCCCACACCCACACCGATCCGAAGAAGGGCGCGTTCTACGTCGCCCATCTGGTCAAGCCCGGCCGCGCCGCCGAGGAGATCATCGCCGAGATCGTGCCCGCAATCGTGCGCGCCTTCCCCTGGCCGAAATCGATGCGCTGGGGCGCGGCTTCTTCGAAGCCGGGCTCGATGCGCTGGGTCCGCCCGCTGCAGTCCATCGTCTGCACCTTCGGCCCCGAAACCGAGGAGCCGGTCGTCGTCGATTTCGAGATCGACGGCATCCGCTCGGGCAACGTCACCTACGGCCACCGCTTCCACGCGCCGGACGCGATCACCGTGCGCCGTTTCGATGACTACGTCGCCAAGCTCGAAGCCGCCAAGGTCGTGCTCGACGCCGAGCGCCGCAAGCGCATCATCCTCGACGACGCCAAGAACCTCGCCTTCGCCTCCGGGCTGGAACTCGTCGAGGACGAGGGGCTTCTGGAGGAGGTCTCCGGCCTCGTCGAATGGCCGGTCGTGCTGATGGGCGAATTCGAGGAAGACTATCTCGCCATCCCGCCGGAAGTCATCCGCCTCACCATCCGCGCCAACCAGAAATGCTTCGTCGTCCGCCCGCAGGGTGCTGCCGATGGCCTCGCGAACCGCTTCCTGCTGACCGCCAACATCGAAGCGACGGATGGCGGCAAGGAGATCGTCCACGGCAACGGCAAAGTCGTGCGCGCGCGCCTCTCCGACGCCGTCCATTTCTGGAAGACCGACCAGGCCGACCTGCCGGACTTGAAGCAGCTCGGCGCATCGGCCGAAAAGTTCGGCCTCGACCTCACAAAGCCGCTCGACCAGCGCATGGCCCGGCTCGACCATCTCGGCGTCACCTTCCATGCCAAGCTCGGCACCCAGGGTGAACGCGTCGCGCGTATCGCAAGGCTCGCGCGTGAACTCGCCCCGATCGTCGGCGCCGATCCCGACCTAGCCGCCCGCGCTGCCGTCTTGGCCAAGGCGGACCTCACGACCGAGATCGTCGGCGAATTCCCCGAACTCCAGGGCGCCATGGGCCGCAAATACGCGCTCCTCCAAGGCGAAGATGCGTCAGTCGCCGCCGCTCTTGAGGATCACTACAAGCCGCAAGGCCCCTCCGACACCGTCCCCACCGACCCCGTCGCCATCGCCGTAGCCTTGGCCGACAAGCTCGACACGCTGGTCGGCTTCTGGGCCATCGACGAAAAGCCGACAGGCTCGAAGGACCCTTATGCGCTGCGCAGGGCGGCGCTGGGCGTGATCAGGATCGTGGTGGAGAATGGGGTTCATCTTCCGCTGACGCGTGCGTTCGTCGCCGGGATCGAAATCGATCCGCCCACCGCCGCGGACCTTCTCTCCTTCTTCCACGATCGCCTGAAGGTCTACATGCGCGACAAGGGCGCGCGCCACGACCTCATCGACGCCGTCATCTCGCCCGATGCCGACGATCTTCTCCTGATCACGGCGCGCGTCGCAGCCCTCGGTATCTTCCTCGATTCCGAAGACGGGAAGAACCTCCTCGCCGGCACCAAGCGCGCCGCGAACATCCTTGCTGCCGAGGAAAAGAAGGGGACCGCGATCGCCGCCGCCGTCGATCCGTCGCTCTTCCGCCAGCCGGAGGAAACCGCGCTCTTCGAAGCAGTGAACCACGCCGAGAAGAACGCGACGCAAGCGATTCAAACGCAGGACTTTTCCGCCGCCATGCTGGCGCTGTCGGTGCTGCGCGCGCCGGTCGACGCCTTCTTCGAGGCGGTGCTGGTCAATGACGAGGATCAGGCAGTGCGCGCCAATCGCCTCGCGCTGCTCGCCCGCATCCGCGCGGCGACGGGTGCCGTTGCTGACTTCTCGAAGATTGCAGGTTGAACCTTAGTCGAGTTCGCCCCCATCCGTCTCGGCGTCGAACTCGGCCTCCGGCGCTTGCGAAGCGCTGGGTATCAGAACCGGCGAGGCATCCCCGGAAATCCCGCCGCGCATGACCATCGGCGTCACCACGCGCATTTTCTCGGCCTTCGTCGGAACCACCACCTCGACTGTCGGCTCTGCCGCCGTTCCGCGCTCGATAATCGATGGCGTGCCCCCCTTCAGTTCCTGAAGAACGCTGATCGACCCCGCTTGGGCGGCGATCGGTAGGGCGGCAAGAAGGGACGTGGCAAGAAGAACGCGTGACATGGGCTTCCCGGCAATCGGACTGGCTGAAGGCGCCATCACGGCACGAACTCCTTAACATTTGCGGTGCGCTTTGCCCTTGCGGCATGGATTTTGCGCGTTTAAGCCCGTCGCCGAAAAGGAATCCCGGATCAACGACTTCGCCGGGAAAGATGAATCGGAAAATTGATTTGGCGGACATCGTGAGAGGCGAGGCGGGGCTGTCCCGCGCGTTGGAGCTTCTGGCGGCGGGCGAGGCGGTCGCGCTGCCGACCGAGACCGTCTACGGCCTTGCCGCCGATGCCACCGATGGCGAGGCGGTTGCGAAGATCTTCGAGGCCAAGGGCCGCCCGCGCTTCAATCCGCTCATCGTCCACGTCGCCGACATGAAGATGGCCGCTGACATCGCGATCTTCGACAGCTTGTCGCGCAGGCTCGCCGCCGCCTTCTGGCCGGGTCCGCTCACCATCGTCCTGCCGCTGCGCATCGGCCACAAGATCCATCCGCTGGTCTCCGCCGGGCTGGATACGGTCGGCCTGCGCATGCCCGATGGGCTCGCGCATGAGGTGATCGCCCGGCTCGACCGACCGCTCGCGGCCCCCAGCGCCAATTCCTCCGGCCGCATCAGCGCCACCAGCGCTGCCGCGGTTGAAGCCGATCTCGGTCCGAAAATCCCGCTCATCCTCGATGGCGGCCCAACGCCGGTCGGCGTCGAATCCACCATCGTCAAGATCGAGGACGGCATGGTGCGTCTCCTGCGCCCCGGCGGCGTCTCGGCCGAGGACATCGAGGCCGTCGTCAACACGCCGCTCCTGCGCGGCCCGTCCGAGAAAATCGAGGCACCGGGCATGCTCGCTTCGCATTATGCGCCGGCCGCTGCGGTCCGGCTCGGCGCGACCGCGCTCATGCCGGGCGAGGCGCTGCTCGCCTTCGGCTCCTTCGCCATATCCGGCAGCCCGCTCGCCACCCGCAATCTCTCGCCCTCCGGCGATCTGCGCGAGGCGGCCGCGAACCTCTTTTCCCACCTCGCCGAGCTCGACGCCTCCGGCGCGTCCACCATCGCCGTCACGCCGATTCCCAAACATGGTCTCGGCGAGGCGATCAACGACCGTCTCGCCCGCGCCGCCGCCCCGCGTGACAATCCGGCCACCGCCAAATAGGCTCCGGCCATGTTGACCACGCCGCCTATCGATTCCGCCCTTCTTTCCCGATTCACCGCCATCGTCGGCGAGAAATACGCGATCACCGATCCCGATGCGCTCGCGGCCTATCTCGTCGAGCCGCGCGGACGCTATGCCGGCACGTCGCCGCTCGTTCTGCGCCCCGGAACGGTCGAAGAGGTCTCGGCGATCCTTAAGCTTGCCACCGAGACTGGCACGCCGATCGTCCCGCAGGGTGGCAATACCGGCCTCGTCGGCGGCCAGATGCCGGATGGCACCGGCCGCGAGATCATCCTCTCGCTCGGCCGCCTGAACCGCATCCGCGAGATCGATCTTCAGTCGAACACGATGACGGTAGAGGCGGGCGTGATCCTCCAGACCATCCAGGAAACGGCGGACGAGAACGGGCGCCTCTTCCCCCTCTCGCTCGGCTCGCAGGGCACCTGCCAGATCGGCGGCAACCTCTCGTCCAACGCCGGCGGCACCGGCGTCCTTGCCTATGGCAACGCCCGCGAACTCTGCCTCGGCGTCGAGGTGGTATTGCCCACCGGCGAGGTGCTGGACGACCTGCGCAAGCTGAAGAAGGACAACACCGGCTACGATCTGAAGAACCTCTTCGTCGGCGCCGAAGGCACGCTCGGCATCATCACCGCCGCCGTCGTCAAGCTGGTTCCGAAGCCGAAGGGCCGCGAAGTCGCTTGGATCGGCCTCGAAAGCCCGCAAGCCGCGCTCGACCTCATCGCCATCGCGTCCGACCGCGCCGGCGCAGGCCTCACCGCCTTCGAACTGATCCAGAAGCGCGCGCTCGATTTCACCCTGAAGCACATCCCCGACACGATCGACCCGCTCTCCGGTCCGCAGCCCTGGCACGTCCTGATGGAAATCTCCTCCGGCCGCTCGGCGGAGGACGCCCGCACGCTGATCGAGGAAATCGTCGGCGAGGGGCTTGAAGCCGGCCTCGTCGCCGACGCCACGCTTGCCATGAACCTCGCCCAGGGCGAGGCCTTCTGGAAGCTGCGCGAATCCATGTCATGGGCGCAGGCGCCCGAAGGCGGCTCGATCAAGCACGACATCTCCGTCCCCGTCGCGGCGATCCCTGCCTTTATCGAAGAGGGCACTGGGGCCGTCCGCTCCGTCGTGCCCGACGCGCGGCTCGTCTGCTTCGGCCACATGGGTGACGGCAATCTGCACTTCAACGTCACCCAGCCGGAAGGCGGCGACAAGGACGCGTTCCTCGCCCGCTACCGCGAGATGAACGACGCCGTCCACGCCGTCGTCCGCGCCATGCACGGCTCCATCTCCGCCGAACACGGCATTGGCCGCATGAAGCGCGACGAGTTGATCGCCACCGCGCCGCCCGTCGCCATCGACCTGATGCGCCGCATCAAGGCCGCCTTCGATCCCGCCGGCATCATGAATCCGGGCAAGATCATCTGACGCTAAGCGGATGTAAACAAAGCTTTCCCAATCCTTTCATGGGGTTGGAAAGCGATAACCATCCGGCGCATCCAGACAAATTTAACCGAAAATCTAAGGCCGACGGTAACAGCCCGCGCCTAGTCTCCAATCCAACGAGGCGGAAAACCGCCCGCGAGAAACCGCCACCGGCGGCTCTCAGGAGAGACAGGAAGGCGAAACATGAATACGGGGCTGAAACCAGCCTGGGCGGGCCGCGACATGCGGCTCGATCCCTTCAGGCTGCCGCAATCGACGACCTACGCCACGCAGGACGCCTTCGGCGACGTCGCCTTCGAGATCGACCGCCGCCGCGTGACCATCCACCGGATTCTGGAGAAGAGCCAGCTTCCCGTCACCGTCGTGCTGCCAGCCAACGCCTTCAAGGGCGTCGCAGCCCGCGCGATTGAGGACGGTGAGGGCGCGGTCACGGTCACGCTGGAACTGATGCACAACGACCCGATGCTCTCGGTCCCGCTGCTCGTCGCCCACGACCTCGACGACGTCGCCGCCGACTGGCGCGCCTGGGCCGAAGCCTACCAGCTTCCCATGCTCCTCTTCGAGGCCGACGGCATCGCCCGTTCGCTGGAAGAATCGCTCGGCGCCGTGAAGACCGCCCCGGTCAAGGACCGCCGCAAGCGCCGCGACTCCATGCACAAGCGCCCGCGCTTCCTCGCCCGCCGCAAATTCGGCAATCTCGGCATGCGCCTCGTCGTCGACGGTAACGAGATCATCGCGCGTCGATAGAGCGCTGATCCTCCCCCGTTTACGGGGGAGGTGGCCCGCCAGGGCCGGAGGGGGCGCAGCTTAGATGGTCGCCGCCACGCTCCCCAGCACCAGCCCGCCGAAGATCAGCCAACCGACCGTCGAGTTCGACTTGAACAGCCGGAGACACTGGTCGCCGTCATCGATGTCGGCGACCACGATCTGCCGCGCCATGTGCGCGGCCGCCGCCGCAAGCCCGAGATAGGCCGGCCACGCCACTTCCGCCACGACGAATGCAGCGGCAAACAGCGCCAACGCGCCCGAGTAAAGCGCCACCAGCCACGGCTTCGTATTTTCGCCGAACAACCGCGCAGTCGAGCGCACCCCGACCAGCGCGTCATCCTCCCGGTCCTGATGCGCATAGAGCGTGTCGTAGCCGATCACCCAGAGGATCGACCCGAGATAGAGCAGCGCCGGCGCCAGCGAAACGCTGCCGAAATATGCCGCCCAGCCCATCCAGGCACCCCATGAAAACGCAAAGCCGAGAAAGAGTTGCGGCCAGTCCGTATAGCGCTTCATGAACGGATAGATCGCAACCGTACCGAGCGAGGCGATGCCCATCCCGACCGCGAACCAGTTGAACTGCAAGAGCACGATCAGCCCGACGAGGCACTGGCCGAAAAGGAACGCCCAGGCCTGCCGGCGCGTCACTTGCCCGGACGGCAGCGGCCGCGAACGCGTGCGCGCCACCATCGCATCGATGTCCTCGTCGACGATGTCGTTATAGGTGCAGCCCGCGCCCCGCATGGCGATCGCGCCGATCATGAACAGCGCCAGATCCCAGATCGACGGCAGTTGCGCCGCGACCCCATCGCCCGCGTCGAAATACGCCGCCCCCGCCAGCGCCGCCGACCACCAGCAGGGCCACAAGAGAAGCCACCAGCCGATCGGCCGGTCCCACCGCGCCAACTGCGCATAGGGCCAGAGTCCTTGCGGCAGCGCGCGATAGACCCAGTGGCCCGACGGCGCGTCGGCCACGCGCCCGCGCGCGCCTTTGGATTGGATCGTTTCCATCGCCTTCGATTGGCAGGGCAGGCCGGCACCGTCAAGCAATCCGTTTGCGCGATTTCCAATGTACGACTATATGTACATCTAATCGGAGACCACCGCCATGATCGTCGCCAATCTCACCGAGTTCCGCGCCAACATCGCCCGATACATCGAGAAGGTGCTGGACGATCGCGACAAGCTCATCGTCACCCGCCGAAATCGCGAGCCGGTCGTCGTCATGCCCTTGTCGGAATGGGAGGGAATGCAGGAGACGCTGCATCTCCTGTCCTCTCCCGCCAATGCCGAACGCCTGCGCGCGTCCATGGCTGAACTCGACGCAGGCAGAGGCTTCGAGCGCGAACTGATCGAGCCGTGATCGTCATCTTCTCCGGACGGTCCTGGGAAGACTACCTCCATTGGCAATCCCACGACCAGGATACTCTCGAAAAGATCAACACGCTCATCAAGGACGCACGCCGCAGCCCCTTTCGTGGCCTCGGCAAGCCCGAGCCTCTGCGCAACGACATGGCCGGGTGGTGGTCGCGTCGCATCGACAACGAGCATCGCCTGGTCTACCGCGTCACCGGCAAGGGCGATGCGCAGGCGTTGGAAATCGCAGCTTGCCGCTTCCATTACGGCCGCTGACTTGACCTCGCTTCCGCCACCCCCTATCGCCGCCTCTTGAAGCTGAAACGAGGGCGGTCATGAACATTCTTCTCATCGGTTCGGGCGGACGCGAGCACGCGCTGGCCTGGAAGATCGCCGCCTCGCCGATGCTGACCAAGCTTTACGCCGCGCCCGGCAATCCCGGCATCGCCGAACATGCCGAATGCGTGACGCTCGACCTCGATGATCACGAAAGCATCGCCACCTTTGCCAAGCTGATGGCGATCGATCTCGTCGTCGTCGGCCCGGAAGCCCCGCTCGTCGCGGGCCTCGCCAACGTGCTCGCAGCACACGGCATCCGCGTCTTCGGCCCGTCCGCCGCCGCGGCCCGTCTCGAAGGCTCGAAGGGCTTCACCAAGGATTTGTGCGCCCGCTACGACATCCCCACCGCCGCCTACCAGCGTTTCAACAACGCCCCGAAGGCGAAAGCCTATATCCGCCAGCTCGGCGCGCCGATCGTCATCAAGGCGGACGGCCTCGCCGCCGGCAAGGGCGTCACCGTCGCGATGACGCTCGAAGAGGCGCTGGCCGCCATCGACGATTGCTTCGAGGGCGGGTTCGGCGAGGCGGGCGCGGAAGTCGTCGTGGAAGAGTTCCTCGAGGGCGAGGAGGCCTCGTTCTTCTGCCTCTGCGACGGCAGGACCGCGCTGTCCTTCGGCACCGCGCAGGACCACAAGCGCATCGGCGATGGCGACACCGGGCCGAACACCGGCGGCATGGGCGCCTATTCGCCCGCGCCAATCCTCACGCCCGCCATCATCGACGAGGTGATGCGCACCATCGTCGAGCCGACCATGAAGGGCATGGCCGAGATGGGTGCGCCGTTCTCCGGTGTGCTCTATGCCGGGCTGATGCTGACGAAAGACGGCCCGAAGCTCATCGAATACAACACCCGTTTTGGCGATCCCGAATGCCAGGTGCTGATGATGCGGCTGAAGGAGGATCTCCTGATTCTGCTCAACGCCGCCGCCGACGGCCAGTTGGCCCACATGTCGGCGCGCTGGCGCGATGAGGTCGCGCTCACCGTCGTGCTCGCCGCCGAAGGCTATCCGGCGACGCCGAAGAAGGGCAGCGTCATTCGCAGCCTCGACAAGGTCGGCGACGGCGTCGAAATCTTCCACGCCGGCACCGCCAGGAAAGGCGAGGACATCGTCGCCAATGGCGGCCGCGTCCTCAACGTCACCGCGATGGCCAGGACCGTTCGCGAAGCACGCGAAAAGGCCTATGCCGCCATCGACCGGATCGACTGGCCCGAAGGCTTTTACCGCCGCGACATCGGCTGGCGCGAGGTCGAGCGGGAGACACGCTGACGTCGATTTTTCATCGCGTCGCCACATGCTCATCCCATGTCGCATTCCAGCTTCCTAAGCTGCCGCGCGAATGCTTCAATGCAGCCAGTTCAGGTGCCGCCTCCGGATGATGGGGGCGGAGAATTGGGAAGCCGGTGAAAAGCCGGCGCTGCCCCCGCAACGGTAAGTGGAGTGACGTCGCAACGGGAGCCACTGGGCATGTCTGCCTGGGAAGGTGTTGCGGCAGGTCGATGGAGCGATCCATAGACCGGCTCTTGAGCCCGGAAACCAGCCTGAACCTGTAAAAAACCGACTGATCGCGGTGGGCGGTCAAGGGGCGGATGCGCGCGCGGATCGCTCCGTTGCGCCTTTCTCCTTCGAAATCTCCACCAGTTCAGTCCTTGCATGAAGGCAGGACAGGACATGGATGCGCGCAACGAAATGCTGGACCGGCTCCGGCGCCGCAAACCCGGTTACAGCCTCGAACAGGCGTTCTACACCGACCCGGATCTCTACCGGCTTGATCTCGATCTGATCTGGTACCGCGACTGGCTCTTCATCGGTCATGATTGCGAATTGCCGAAGCCCGGCAGCTATTTCACCGTGCAGATCGGCGATTATCCCGTCGTCGTGGTGCGCGACGCCAAGGGCGCGATCCGCGCCTTCCACAACACCTGCCGCCATCGCGGTTCACGCGTCTGCACGGCGGCGAAGGGAACGGCGGCTAAGCTCGTCTGCCCCTACCATCAGTGGACCTACGATCTCGACGGCCGTCTCGTCTTTGCCCGCCAGATGGGTGCGGATTTCGACGCGTCGCAATTCGGCCTGAAGCCGGTCGCCTGCGAAAGCGTGGCCGGATACCTCTTCATCTGCCTCGCCGATGAGCCCGCCGACTTCGCGCCCGTCCGCGCGCAGGTCGAGCCCTATCTTGCGCCTCACCGGCTGACGGAAACGAAGATCGCCTTCGAATCGACCATCATCGAAAAGGGCAATTGGAAGCTCGTCTGGGAAAACAACCGCGAGTGCTATCACTGCGCGGGCAACCACCCCGAGCTCTGCAAGACCTTCCCCGAAGCGCCGACCGTCACCGGCGTCCAGGCCGCCGAGAGCGATCCCGAGATCGTCGCGCATTGGCAGAAGTGCGAGGCAGCGGGCCTGCCGTCCAGATTCGAGATCGCCGCGACCGGCCAGCACCGCGTCACCCGTGTCCCGCTCCTGCGCGATGCCGTCAGCTACACGATGACGGGCAAGCGCGCGGTGAAGAAGAACCTCTCCGACATCGTCACCACCGACCGCATCGGCTCGCTCCTGCTTTTCCACTATCCGACGACCTGGAACCACGTCCTCGGCGACCACGCCGTCACCTTCCGCGTCCTGCCGATCAGCGCAACGGAGACCGCGGTCACGACCAAATGGCTCGTCCATAAGGACGCCGTCGAGGGCGTCGACTACGACCTTGCCGAACTCACCCATGTCTGGACCGAAACCAACGACCAGGACCGCCGCATCGTCGAAGAAAACGCCTTCGGCATCGCCTCGCCGGCGTATCGGCCGGGGCCGTATTCCGAGGAGCACGAAGGCGGCGTCATGCAGTTCGTGGATTGGTACTGCCGCTTCGCCGAGGAGAGGCTGACGGGCGACGCCAAGCCCGCGCTGCGGTCGGTGGCTTGAGGGAAACCATGATGCTCGACGTTGCCCCCCTCTGGGCTGCCGCCCATCTCCCCCGCAAGTGGGGAGATTATTCTCGTCATCGACACCGCGTGATCTTCCCCCTCGCGGGGGAGATGTCCGGCAGGACAGAGGGGGGCGCGACAGGGCTCCACCTTCGAGGTGAACAGAAATGACCGCCCACCTCTACAAACACCTCGACGAAATGACGCCCTGGGACGACCGGCTGCAGGTGCTCGAATGCCTGCGCGTCGTCGACGAGGCGCCCGACGTCAAGACCTTCACCTTCCGCTCCGACAGTCAGACCTGGTTCCGCTACCAGCCCGGCCAGTTCATCACGCTCGAACTGCCTGCCGCGCCAGATCCGCTGATGCGCACCTACACGCTCTCCTCCAGCCCTTCGCGACCCTTCTCCATCGCTGTCACGGTCAAGGCGCAAAAGGATTCGCTCGGCACGCGCTGGATGTTCAATCACCTGCGGCCCGGCGACCATATCCGCGCCTTCGGCCCCTCCGGCACCTTCTCGCTGCACAATCACCCGGCGGCAAAATACCTCTTCATCTCGGCCGGTTCAGGCATCACGCCGATGATGTCGATGCTGCGCTGGCTGAACGATTTCACCCCGCAGACCGATGTCGCCTTCGTCAACTGCGCGCGCCGGCCGGAAGAGATCATCTTTCGCAAGGAGCTCGAGCTATTGGGCGCGCACATGCCGGGCCTCTCGCTCGGCTTCCTGATCGAGGAGCGGTCGAGCCGCGAAAGCTGGTTCGGCCACATGGGCCGCATCGATGCCGTGCGTTTGCCCCTGCTGGCGCCGGATTTCCGCGAGCGCGAGATCTTCTGCTGCGGCCCCGACCCCTTCATGCGCGCGGTGCGCGAGATGCTGGAATCGGCCGGCTTCGACATGGCGCACTATCACCAGGAAAGCTTCGGCGCGCCGGCGATCGAGCGTATCCAGGCGCCGTTCGAGGAGGAAATCGCCGCCGAACCGCCGGCCGATGCACAGCCGGTGCGCTTTACGCTCTCCGACGTCGAGGCGCCGTGCCTGCCCGGCCAGACCGTGCTCCAGACAGCCCGCGCGGCCGGCATCCGCATCCCTGCGGCCTGCGAGTTCGGTCTCTGCGGCACATGCAAGACCATGAAGACTGCCGGCGAGGTCGAAATGAGCCACAATGGCGGCATCCTCGATCACGAGATCGAGGAAGGCTACATCCTCGCCTGCTGCTCGCGCCCGCTCGGACCTGTCACGGTGGAGGCGTAGGATGGGTCAGGCACGCCAGTTCGGCCTGACGCCGGCACCCTCGCGCCCGGCACTCGTCCCGCGCCCGCAACCGGAGCCCGAGGAGGTCTTCCTCGCTTGGCTGATGTGGCTCCCCGCCGACGCCGACCGGCAGCAGGCCGCGGCGCTGGAGGTCAGCCGCATCGATGCGAGCGATGCGACAGGCGAGGGGCCGACGAAGCTCCGCGCCCTCTTCGCCGACCTCGCCACCGGCTGATCAGCCGCGCGCCTCCGCCAGCGCAAAGGGCAACTCGCGCTCGAAGATGTCGATTTCGGCCGCCGGTCCGACGGAAACGCGGATGCAGCGGTCGAGCCCCGGTGCCATCGGCTTGCGCACGAAAACGTCGCGCGAAATCAACGCCTGCATGACCTTCAGCGCGAAGGGACCGTCGCTACCGCAGTCGATAGCGACGAAATTGGTGGCGGATGGGATCGACGCGAGGCCGTTGTCGGCGGCGACCTTCGTCAGCCGGTCGCGGCAGGAAGAGACCTGCGAAATGACGCTTTGCAGGTAGTCCTCGTCGTCCAGCGCCGCCAGGGCGGCAACCTGCGCCATGCGCGTCATGCCGAAATGATTGCGCACTTTCTCGAACGCATTGATCGTCGTCGCCTCGCCGATCGCGTAGCCGCAGCGCAGGCCCGCAAGGCCGTAAGCCTTTGAAAAGGTGCGCATGCGCAGCACGTTTGGCCGCGTTACGTCGAGCGGCGGCAAGGTGCCCTCGGGTGCCGTCTCGCCATAGGCTTCATCGAGGACAAGCATCGTCGTTTCCGGCAGCGCGTCGATGAAGTGCTGGATGTCTTCAGCCGGCCACCACGTACCCATTGGGTTGTCGGGATTGGCCAGATAGACCAGCGGGGCGTTTTCGCGTTTCACGGCGTCGAGGAGCGCCGAAAGGCTCTCGCGGTCGTCCTCGTAAGGCACGCTGACGAGGCGCGCGCCGAACCCGGCGACATGGTAGTTGAAGGTCGGATAGGCGCCGAGCGAAGTGACGACGGAGGCGTTTTTATCGGCCCAAAGTCGCACGATCAGCCCCAAAAGCCCGTCAATACCTTCGCCAATGACGATGTTTTGGGCTGAAACTTGATGCTTTTGAGCCAGCTTTTTGCGCAATTCGGCACTTTCCGGGTCGCCATACATCCACATTTCGCCCGCTGCGGCTGCGATGGCGGCCTGCACTTTCGGCGAGGGTCCGAACCCGCTTTCATTGGCCCCGATCCGCGCCTTGAAGGCCTTGCCGCGGGCGCGTTCCTGCGCTTCGGGCCCGACGAACGGCACGGTGGCAGGCAGCGTTTCGGCGAGTGGTGTGAGGTGAGGGCGGATCATGCGTCGGGCTCCTGAATCTGTGCCGTCGCACTACTCCCCAACATGTTGAATGACAACAAAAAAGGCCCGCCGAGATGTCTCGGCGGGCCAGGTCTGGGAGGTGCAGGCTAAGAAATCAGCGACCGCCGCCGAACTGACCGCCGGCGAACATCTCGCGAACCGAGTTGAACGAGGTGTCGAAGGACACCGATGCCACGAAGTATTCGCGGTTGAAATCGGAGTCGTGATAGCGGACGTCGAAGGTGATCAGGTCGGCGTAGGTGTAGGAAAGACCGACGTTCCAGTCGACTTCGTTGCCGTCCTGAAACTGCCGGCCGATGCCGCCCGACAAGGTGAAGTCGTAGGGCAGTTCGACGGCCGCGGTGGCAACGCCGTACGTCGCGTCGCTCTCGAAGTCATGGTAGAGTTCGAGACCTGCCGAGAACTCGTCGGTGAACTGGTAGCTCGGCTTGATATACGCTTCGCCGCAGCACTCGCCGGTCTCGTCGTAGAAGTAGTGCACGTAGCCGATGTCGACCGTCAGATTGCCGAAGGTCGGGCGGATACCGCCGTAAACGTCGATCTCGACGTTGTCCGGATCGGCATTGATGCCGGAAACGCCCGATGCCCAGACGCCGACATACGCCCAATCGTAGGAAGCCTCGACATAGCCCTGCAATGTCGGACCGTCGGTGTAGGCGACGCCGCGCGAGACATAGCGCGAGGTGAAGGTCGCGCCGAAGGCGATGTCGATCGCGGAAGCGACTTCTTCCTCGAGAACCACCGGCGCCTCATAGACGACGGCATCGGCTGCGAAGGCGGGCAGGGCGGAAACGGCGGCGATTGCGATGGCTGCCGCCGAAGTACGGATCAGGTTCATTGGACCCCCAGAGAGCTGTCATGATGACATCACGCTCGCCAACCCCTCCGGTCTTCTGCGCCATGTCGCTGAGCCAACTGTGGCGCAAAACTTCGTCGGCGCAATTGCGAACAGGTGTAGGATATTGCGTTGCAGTGCCGTGTTGCGTTGCTGCAACGAAATCTGCGCACCCAGTAGGCAGTAGGCCCCTGCGTTAGGAAAATGCTAACCGATCTGCCGATCGCTTAGGCAATATCCAGGCTGCGCGCGAGCTGCCCGAGCGCGGCAATTTCCCGTGCAGTCGCCAGATCCTCGCTTGCATCGGGCCCTGAGGACGTTTTCGCGATGGTGATTCGGCTGACTGGATCGACCCAAACCCACTGACCGTGAATGCCCACTCCGCAGAAAGAGCCGCGATCGTCGCCCACCTGATACCAGCAGGAGCGGTAGCGGCCATCGGCGAACATGTCCGCGAAATTGCCGTCGACCCATGCCTGGCGGTTGCCGTTGGCGTGCATGTCTTCGATCCAGCCGGCCGGTATGATCTGTTGGTCCGCTGCATTGCGCCCGCCCATGCGCACGAGATCGCCCAGCCGCGCGAGGTCCTCGACGGTGATGCAGATACCACCGGCGGCGCGCGCCGTGCCAACCCGGTCGACGGTGACATAGGAAGCGCCGGTCATTCCCATCGGCTTCAACAGGCGTTCGGCGAGATAGTCGTGATAGCGCCGCCCGACCGCCCGTTCGATGACGAGGCCAAGAAGATCGGTGTTGGGCGAGGCGTAGTAGAAGCGCTTGCCATGATCGCCGCTATTGCGCGCGGGCAGGGTGGCGAGGAATTGTTCCATCGTCTGCGCGACGGTGTCCGCCCGTTCCGGGTTCCAGAGCATCGCGCGGCGGTAGCGATCGAAGGTATTGTCCTTGTCCGTGTATTCCTCGTCGAAATCGAGATCGACCGTCATGTCGAGAAGGTCGCGCACCCGGGCGCTGCCATAGGCGCTGGAGGCGGGCATGGGAACGTAGTCGGTGATTGGCGCGTCGGCGTCGAGCAGCCCGTCATCGACGGCGATGCCCGCGAGCATTCCCGTTACGGATTTCGAGATCGAGAAGATGACATGCGGTCGGTTGAGGTCGGCATGGGGCGCATGCCAGTCGGCGATGACCTTGCCGTCGCGCAGCACCACAAGTGCATCGGTCCAGGAGGCACGCAGATAGTCGGGCAGGTTCGTGGCGTTGCCGTCGATCTGCAAGGTGATGCCGTCGATCGCGGCGCTGCCGACGAGATCGCGCGGCCGCTCGTGCGCGGAGGTCATCATGGCAGTGGGGACGAATTCGCTGACCGACTGGAAACTCAACGTGCTGAATGGATGTTCGCGCCAATTGGCGAGCGTCACTTCGTTGCGCGAAACCTGGTCGATCGTCATCTGCTTCTCCGTCCTGTGTCGTTCCGTCAAACGCGCAACAGCCCGCCCCAGTCAAGTCGTCCGGCATTGGTCCAGGCGATCGGGCAAGTTTGCCGCGTCGCGATAAGGCGACCTTTACCTCCGGATGATAGTCACGGCGACGCGAAGTTCCGGCGCATTCGCGCGGCCGGACGGATGACGGTGTTCGGGCGGGGTGATGCGATGAGAATTTCGGTATTCGGACTTGGCTATGTCGGCACCGTCTGCGCGGCATGCCTGGCGGAGCGCGGCCACGAGGTTATCGGCTGCGATGTCAGCGAGACGAAGGTCGATCTGGTCAATGCAGGCCAAAGCCCGATCATCGAAAAAGATGTCGGCGAACTCGTCGCATCCAACGTCGCCTCCGGCCGGTTGCGCGCAACCATGTCGACCGCCGAGGCGATCGCGAATTCCGATATTTCGCTGCTCTGCGTCGGCACGCCCTCCAAGCCGAACGGCTCGCTCGATCTTGGCCATGTCGAAGCGGTCTGCGAGCAGATTGGAGAGGCTCTAAAGGCAAAAGCCGGATTTCACTCCGTCGTCATGCGCTCGACCGTCTTGCCGGGCACCCTGGAAACGCTGGCCGTGCCCGCTCTTGAACGAAGCTCGGGCAAGAAGAACGGCGAGGGTTTCGGCGTCGCGTCCAACCCGGAATTCATGCGTGAGGGTTCGGCCGTCTCCGACTTCGACAATCCAGCCAAGACCGTGATCGGCGCGAGCGACGACGAGACGCGGGACCGGCTGAAGGCGCTCTATGAAGGCCTGCCGGGCAAGCTGATCCTGACCGATCCGCGCGTTGCCGAACTCGTCAAGTACACCGACAACACCTGGCATGCGCTGAAGGTCGCGTTCGGCAACGAGATCGGCAATGTGTGCAAGGCGGCCGGCGTCGACAGCCACGAACTGATGCAGATTTTCTTTGCCGACGACAAGCTCAACATTTCCAACGCATATCTCCTGCCCGGCTTCGCATTCGGCGGCTCGTGCCTGCCGAAGGACGTCCGCGCCATCAACGCGTTCGCAGTGGAAAAGGATGTCGAAGCGCCGCTCCTGCGTTCGCTGATCCCGTCCAACAAGCAGCAGGTGGAACGCGCGCTCGACTGGGTGCTGCGGCAGGGCAAAAAGAAGGTTGGCTTCCTGGGGTTCTCCTTCAAGGCGGGCACCGACGATTTGCGTGAAAGCCCGTATCTCGAACTGATCGAGCGCCTGATCGGCAAGGGCTGTGACGTACGCGTCTTCGACAAGAACGTGTCCGTGGCCCGCCTTGTCGGCGCCAACAAGGCCTATCTGATGAACGCCATCCCGCACGTCACGCAGTTGATGGTGTCATCGCTCGACGAAATCGTCGACCATTCCGAGATCATCGTCGCCACCAACCGCGCACCCGAATACGAGTCGATCGTCACCGCGATGCGCCCCGAGCAGGTGCTGCTGGACATGGCGCGCCTGCCAAACGTCGCCGCCGCGACGGGCCGTGTGGACGGGATCAACTGGTAGCGCAACGACGCTGAGGTCGCCCCCCTCTCCGTCTCGGGCTGTGCCCGAGCCACCTCTCCCCCAAAGGGGCGAGGAAACGCAGCTACAGCGGCGGCGCTATTCCAGCTTGGGTTCCTCGCCCGCGCATTGCGGGGGAGAGGTGGATCGGGCGAAGCCCGAGACGGAGAGGGGGTCGCTAATACCTCGCCAAATCCAGCCGCTGGTCGATGAAAGCGCGCTTGCCTTGGCTGCCGCAGGCGAGGCAGTCCACGCGCTCCAGCTTGAACGTCAAATGACCGTCGGCCTTCGCCTCGAGCGCCGCGCGGATACGTTCGGCATCTGCCTGGGCGCTATCCTTCGCCGCCACATAGCGGATCACGGCCTTGCCCGGCTCCGACTGGACGAACTGGAATTCGCTCATGCCGCGGAAGAAGGCCGGGTCCTGCGGCGGGAAGTTCGTCGCGACGATGCGGTTGCCCGTCTTGCCAATGAAGAACCCGGGTTTGCGGCGCGGCGAAATGGCCTCGACTTTCATGCGCCAGCCATTGGCGCGCGTGCCCGGCTCGACGAGGCGCGCTCGGTCCTCGGTATCGTAGCGGATGAAGGGCATGCCGTGGGTGATGAAGCCGGTGCCGATAAGGCGGCCCTCTGCGCCCGGTTCGGTGACGGGCGAACCCTCGTCGTCGACCAGTTCGGCAAGGCCGTAGAGCGGTTCGAACTCGTAGATGTCGTCAGCCACTTCGCGCGCGAAGAGCGCCTTTTCGCTGAGGCCGTAGAAGGGAGCGAAGGCGACGTCGCCGAGCGCCTGGCGGATCGTGGCGCGCTGGTGCTCGTAGAGCGGCTCGGAGATAGGCAGGATACCTTTGATCGGCGTGCGGAATCTGCGGCCGAGCGCCAGCATGTGGCGGCAGAAGAGTTCGATCGCCGATGGATAACCGTGCAGGAATCGGATCTGGCGCGCATCGATCAGGTCGATGTAGAGCGCGACATCCGCCTCGCTCATCGGGAAGACGCAAAGGCGCAGTTCGTTCAGCGCCGGCTCCCATTCGAACAGGCGATCCTCCGCGCCCTTCATGCGAAAGCCCTTGAGGACGCAGCGTGTCTCATCGCGCGTGTAGCCGGCCCGTGCCCAGGCATCGTTGACGAAAGCGAATTCGCGCACCGAGCGATCGCGGTCGACATAGAAGGCAAAAGGCTCTTCGCCATTGGAGCCGCTGGTGCAGTTGCGCACGAGGCTTTTCGCGGGGCGAGTGAGGGCGGCCTCACCGGCGGCACGCAGGTCGGTCTTGGTCAGGATCGGCAGGCGAGCGAGGTCTTCGACCTCCATGTGCCGGACGTCGAAACTTGAACCCAACACGGCCGCAAAGCGAGCGCGATGAAAAGGGCTCGCATGAACGGCGGTACGCGCCAGCGCACGCAGGGCCGAAGTCGTCGCTGCGGTGGAAAAGCTGGGATCGATGCGCGCTTGTGCAATGTCGCGGCGCCAACGCTCATAGACCGCACCATAGCGCATCGAGAGCGGCATCATGGAAATCAATGGCGCGACCGACCGGCGCAGGCCCGGCGGGCTTTTCACATAGGCGCTGCGCGCGATGTCCAGCAGGCGCAAGGCCGTTCCCCCTGAAGAATGCGATCACCAATCTGTCATCGCGCGCTTAAGATTCGGCTAAGCTAGAGGAAGGCGATGCACTCGCCGATGAGCGTGTACTCGCGCGGTCGAAGGCCCCGCTTGAAGGTGGAATAGCCGGTATTGGGGTCGAGACCGCCGAGATCGAGCGTTGCGACGGCTTGCGATTTCATGTGCCGGATCGCCTGCCAGAGGAGGTAGTTGCCGGCATTGATCGCGCGCCCGTCGGGCCCGAACCAGGCGACGAAATATTCCGCCCCGAGGCCGTAGCGAATGACGGAGATGCCGGCGACTGGCCGGCCTTCGTGGATCGCCTGCAGGATCGTGAAATCGGCGCCGGACGCATCGCGCAGCACGCGCAGGAAGCGGTCGTCGACGGCGGAGAATTCCTTGTCGCGCTTGTTCTCCTCGTGCCGCGCGATCATCCACTCGACGAGTTCGGGCTCGTTGCCGACGCGAAGCGAAATGTCGAGCTTGTCGCATTTGCGCAGCTTGTTGCGGAAGTTCGGCTGGAAGGAGCCGATGATTTCCTCCTCGCTGCGGGTGAGGTCGACCTGCGCCGAAACCCAGCCGGTTTCCCCGTGAATGCGAAACCCGGCGGCGCGCATCAGGGCGAGGTTTTCAGGCGTGCTTTCGAGCGACGGCGCGACGACGAGCGCACCCTTGCCGAGCCGCCCCCAGCCGCGTTTCAGGGCCCGGTAGACGGCGAGGATGGTTTCGGGCGGCGGCGCGGCGTCGAGGAAGAGCGGCCCGCGGCTGACGCGCGAAAGGAGCCGGATGCCGGCGATGCGCTTTTCGAGGATTTGGGCGATCGCGACGGTCCGTCCGCCGGCCTCGAAGGCGACGCGGGTCGGGGTCCAGCCATTGGTGCGCCGCGCCTCGCCATAGGCATGGGCCTGGGTCAGGTGCGGCGCGGGAATGCCTGCCATCAGGCGCTGCCAGTCGTCGAGCGAGACGATCGGGCGGATGGCGATCGGTTCTGATTGCGATGAAGCGGCGATCCGGGCGGGAGAGACGGAAATGTCGGTCATGCGCGGCTCCCTTGTTGATCGAGAAGACGGATTTGGGTCACGAGCTGTTTGTCAGATTTGCCCCGCCAGGACAGGCGCGGGGCAGGGACCTTGAGGCTGAAGGACGGCGAGACCCAGCCGCCATCGAAGCGGTCTTCGCCGGTGGCGATTTCGATATTGGCATCGGGCAGGGTGAAGACCGCGATTGGTGTCCCGTCCTTCGATACGGTCGCAGTCGCGCCATCGACACGAATGTCGAGGCCGGGTGCGAACTGGTAGACGAGTTCGACGGGTTGGGGGTTGCCTGAAACCTCGTCTTCGATGCGCAGCCCGTCGTCGGTGACGCGGACGTGCCGACGATGGGTGGCACCGAGGCGCTTAGCGTAGCCGTCATGTTCGGCAAGGAGCGCAGTATCGGATGCATCGACCAGCCGCGCCTTGGCCTTGTGCGACCAGTTGAAGGCGCCGGACATGACGCTCTGGTCGGCACCGGCGATGGTCAGCGTGTTGTGCGCGCGGGTCGAGCGGAACCAGTCCCGCCATGCGCCGCCCGAATGGTAGAGATAGGTGCCCGGATCAACGAGCACCGGCTCGCCGTCGATCGAGAGCAGGATGGAGAGCGCGTCGGCGTGGCCGTGAGCGGCGATGGAGAGGTAGCCAAGCGGGGCGTGGTCCATGACCAGCTTGAAGCGGGTGCCGTCGAGGACGCTGTACCCGCCGTCGGGGAATGTGGTCAGACCGCTTGCGGTCCGAGCCTCGCCTTCGGCAGCTTCGCCGAAGATCGCATCGCGCAGGTGTGGTTCGGAGGCGGCAACGGGCGAGGGCGTGCCGAGATACGCCATCGCGGCGTTGGCGATCGAGGCGGGGTAGCGCGGCTCAGGCTCGCACATGGCGATGACGCGGCCTTCGTCGTCGTCGCAGAACGCTGGCGCGATCCCGTTGGACGAGGTCGCGGCGAGCCAGTTGGCGAAGGCGATCAGCCGTGTTTCGAAGACCGGGCCGAACGGCTCGTCCAGATTGCGCGCGGCGAGCGCGGCGAGAAGCGCAAACTCGATCGAGAACGCGCCATAGGTCGGCGACTGCTCGGCCGGGACGCCGTCTGGAAGAATCTGCTTCTCGATTTCGGTTTCGAGGGTTTTGCGCGCCTTCGCCGCCATAGTGTCGGACCCGGCGAGGTCGGGCATGGTGATGCCGATCAGGTATTCGCCTGCGGCCTCGGCAATGAGGTGGTTGTTGGCTGAGGAGAAGCGCGAGGGAAAGCGCGTCAGCCAGAAGGCGTGTGCGGCGAGGATTTCGCGGATGCGGCGGATCGTGTCGGGCGACAGGTGCGAGCCGCAGATGCTGGAGACGATCAGGAGCGAGATGGCGCGCAGCGCAAGCTCGATGCCGGAGTTCCACACCAGCCCGCGGAACGGCGGATGGGCGCGGTGCCAGCTTTCGATCGCCGCCTCGATGGCGCGGCGGGCATCGGCATCGTCGTCGAGTGCCAGCTTGGCTGCAAGCGGCTGGAGAAACTGGAGCCGGTTGAACTCCCAGACATATTTTACGTCGCCGAGGCGCTTTTCGTGCCGATAGGCGATGTCGAAGCAGTAGGCGTCTGCGCCCGGCCAGGAGAGACCCGAGACAGGGTCCAGCCGCCAGACTTCGACCGGAAAGAGCGCATCTGCCGGTCGTTTTGGCCAGTCGACGCCGAGCGCGGAAAAGCGGCCATCGAGCAGCGCCGCGCAGGTGCGATCGAGCGCTTCGCGTACGGCGGGCGAGGCTTGCAGGACGACCTCGTTCAGCCCCGGGATGCGGGGGATTTCGTCGCTTTGCTGCGCAAATCGCGCCCAGCCTTCGTGCCGGCCCTTCGAGGACAGCTTGCGGCGCTTCTCGACGACCCGGTGCGCGACCTCACCGGGGCTCATGTTGCGCAGGCGATTGACGTACCAGCCGAGCGACATTGGTGCCTCAGAGCCCGAAGATCTTGCGATAGGCCGCAATCAGCGCGGGCACCTGATGATCCCAACTGAACTGGTTCTCGACGCGTGCGCGCCCGACGCGGCCCATTTCGGCGCGACGTTCCGGGTCGGCGAGAAGAAGCTCGATCTGCTCGGCCATGTGAACGGGATCGTTGGGCCGCGCATAGGTCGACGCGCTCTGCGCCGAATAGCGCCCCTCGACGACCTCGTACTGCACGATCGGCTTTTCGAATGCCATGTATTCGAGGATCTTGTTCATGGTCGACTTGTCGTTCATCGGGTTCACCCGGTCGGGGTTCACGCAGACATCGGACGTCGACAGGACCTCGAAAAGCGTCTCGTCGCTGGCCCGGCCGGTGAAGGTGACGAAGTCGTCGAGACCCATGGCCGTGGATTGAGCCTTCAACTCCTCCAGCGCCGGCCCGCCGCCGACGAGGCAGAACTGGATGTCCGTACGGCCCTTGTCGTGGACGAGATGCGAGACGGATTCGAGCAGCAGATCGATGCCCTCCTGCTGACCCATGACGCCGACATAGCCGACGAGATGGGCGCGGCCTTTCTTCCAGGTCGGGTTCGGTGCAACGCGCTGCAGCTTGTCGAGATTGGGGCCGGAACGCACGACATAGACGTCGTCCGGCGCCATGTTGCCGCGCTCGATGGCGATGTCGCGATAGGAATTGTTGGTCGCGATGGATACGTCGGCGAGGCCGAAGGTCAGCCGCTCGGCGAGCACCATTAGCCGCCAGAAGAAACCGCGCTTGCCAAACTTCGCCTCGTAGAGTTCCGGGTTGATGTCGTGATGGTCGAACATGAACTTCTTGCCGAAAGGCTTGAAGAGCGCGGCGACGAGGAAGATCAGGTCCGGCGGGTTGCAGGCATGGATGGCGTCGAAGCCGTGCCGGCGAAGCACGCGGAACGCGAGAAACGTTTCCCAGAAGAGGGCTGCCGAATATTCGGCGAGATAGCCCAGCGCGCCGTGGGCGTCGAGCGGCAGCTTGTGACGATAGACGTGGATGCCGTCGATCGTCTCGTGCGGGGCATCGAAACCCTTGCCGGTCGGGCAGATGACGCTGACCGTCGCGCCGGCCTTCTGCAGCGTCGTCGCCTCCTGCCAGACGCGGCGATCGAACGGCACCGGCAGGTTCTCGACGATGATGAGAATGCCTTTTCCCGTCAACGGCTTGGCGGCAAGAATTGACTCGGCGCGCTCACGCGCCTCGGCGGCGCTGCGTGCCGAGGGTGTCGGCTTGGCGACGATCGTCGTCGATCGTTCCTGTCTGGGAAGAGCGGTCATGCGACCTCCTTGCGGGTCTGTTCGGAAACGCCTCGCTGGGCGATGCGCCGGAAAAGTTCGAGATAGCGGGCCGCGCCGGCGGCTTCGGAGAAGGATGCGCCGCGTTGACGCAGCTCTTCGCGGTCCCACGAGCGGTCGAGCGCGTCGCCGATTGCGGACGCCATGGCTGCTGGATCAGCCACGGGAACCAGGGTTCCGTACCGGCCGCCCTCGAGAATTTCCGCGGGGCCGTGCTTGCAGTCGGTCGAAACGACTGGCGTGCCGCAGGCCAGCGCCTCGGCGATGACGTTGCCAAAGCCCTCGTGGCGCGAGGAGAGGACGAACAGGGAGGCGCGGGCGAGGTGGGCGAAGGGCGTGTCGACGAAGCCGGGCATGGCGACATCGGCGGTGGTGCCGAGGTCATGCGCCTGAGCTTCGAGCGCAGGCCGCAAAGGCCCGTCGCCAAGAACGACGAGTCGCGCCGGACGCGACTGCCGGACTTGCGCGAAAGCCGTCAGCAGCGTCGCGAAATCCTTCTGCTCGACCATACGGCCCATGGCGACGATGGTGGGGACGCCTGCCGGATAGAGCGATAGGTCGATGGGCGCGCCCATGCGTGCCGCCAGATCGTCCGGCACGATGCCGTTGTGGATGACGTCGATGCGCTCGCGCGGCAGGTGGCAACTGACGGCGAGATCGTCGGCGACGCCGGAAGAGACGGCGACGATGGCATCGGCCTGGCCGAACAGGGCGCGGTAGAGCAGCGGCACCGGCCCGAACTTCGCGCCGCGCGTGTCGTTCGCCGAAAGCGTGTTGTGCTGGCTTGCGACGATGCGGGTCCTGCCCGTCCGCGCGAAGCCGGCGGCGCACAGCATGATGTTGTTGTGGTCGTGCCCGGCCATGACGACGTTCGGCCGCGAGCCCCGCAGATAGCGGATGAGAGCGGGAACCGAGGCTGCCTGCCGGCGCACGCCGAGATCGACGATGCGTACGCCATGGGGCACGTCGCCCAGAAGCTCGCCGCGCCGTTCGTTGAGTGCCAGTTCGACCAGATGGCCGCGTTCGATCCACTGGCGGGCGAGGCCCAGGTAGAGCCGCTCGATGCCGCCGCCTTCAAGGCTGGGAAGATAAAGCCCGATCCGCATCTATGCCCGCCTCAGCCGCAGATTGGTCATCAGCAACCGCGCTTCCTGCCGATGGAGAAGCGCGACGAGCGCCAGAAACGTGACGCCGCCGGCAGCGCCTGCGATGACGAGGCGGATGAGCACCCATTCGTCTGCCGTCCACTGCCGCACGATTGCGGTGGCGACGAAGACGCCGAGCGCGACGGCGAGGGCGCGCAGGAGATCGCCGAACGCGATGGGCAGTCTGAGAAGGCGCGACGACATCGCGATGCTGGTCAAAAGCCCGATGCCGCAGGCCGCGAGATAGCCCCACGCCGCACCGAGCGCAGCATAGGTCGGGATCAAATAGAGGCTGAGCGCGATGCCGATGATCGCGCCCGGCAGAAGCGACGCCGATTGCAGCCAGTTGCGCTTGTGCGCGTGGAAGACGTTGTCGAAGACGAACACCTTGAAGTTGAAAAGCACGACCGATGCGACGACGACCGGGAACACGGCGGATGCGTCGGCGTGGTAGCTCTCCGGCAGTACGAGGCCGACGATGTCTGGGCCGAGCACGATGAGAAACGCAGCCGCCGGCAGGATCAGCATGGCGATCAGATTGAGCTGCTGGACGATGAACGCGCCTGCCGCCGCGGCCCCGCGCGTATCGAAGATCGATACCATTTCCGGAAAGGCGCCCTGGTTGATGGCGTTGCCGAGAATGTCGATCGGCTGGCGCGCGAGCGCATAGGCGGCGGCGTAGACCGCGACGACGCCGGCATCGTGGAAGAGCTTCAAGAGCGGGCGCTCGATCGCGTCGAGGCCGAAGCTGATGAGCGCCAGAACGATGAGCGGCACGCCCAGCGATAAGAGTTCGCCATAGGAAAAACGGGCCGGGCCCCGTTCGACCTTCGAATAGGCGATCCGCAGGCCCACCAAACCGCAAAGAAGCGTGCCGAGGCTCGTCGCCAGCGAGGCGGCGAGGAAGGTCGGCTCGATGAGGAGCACCGCGCTGATGGGCAGGACGACGACGCAGATGGAACGTGCGAATTCCATCATCGTGTAAGTGACGCGCCGCTGCTGCATCTGGAGTATGCACAGAGCGTGGCGCGAGACGCTGCCGGCGACGATGTAGGCCGAGACCGCCAGCGCGAACTCGCTCGCGCGTTCCGGGACGATGAGGAAGGCGGCGAGGATGGCGACGAGGATGGCAGTGAGCGACGTGCCGATGAGCACGGTCGTCGCGCGTTTCAGGCTGCCGGAAGCGATGGTGCCGGTGCCGCCGAGGCGCAGGAGCGCAATGCGCAGCCAGTTGGACACGGCTGCATCCGTCATTTCGCCGATGGCAACGACGAGCGCGAGGAGGCCGTATTCCGTCTGACTGACGAGCCGCGTCATGACGATCAGAAGCAGGATCGCCGAAATGCGCGGCAAAAGGATTGCCGGCAGATAGATGATCGTGGATCGGATCAGCATTTGGGAGCGCGCGCCTGTTCGACTTCGGCTGCAACCTAGGCGAGACGGGGCCAAACAATGGTGAACGCGGCAGGGCTATCGAACAACGCGGTTACCAAGCGGTTGATCGCCGCCGGCAGGGCTGTGCGGGCGCGTTAGCGGGTTCGACATGGTTTCGCGCTAGGGTCGCGGCGATCTTGCAAGGAACCCGCCATGCCCGTCTTGCCACGCATCGCCTATTGCGGCCCGATCGCCCAACCGGGCGAGCCCGCGCGGGGTGGCTATGAATCGGCCAATCGCCGTCTGATCGACGATCTGCGCGCGCAGGGCTTGAACGTGACGGAGTATCCCTACGCGCCGGAGCGCGCGACGCCAGCCGGCAAGGCGGTTGCCTATGCCTCGAACTTCGCCGGAACGGCGGCGCGGGTGCTGGCCGAGGCGGGACGGTTCGATATCCTCCACATCACGCCGCTGCGCCGCCATTTCATCCTGCCCGAGGCGGTGATCTGCATGAATGCCAAGGCGCGCGGGCGCAAGCTGGTCGTCGACATCCGCGCCGGCTGCTTCATCGACGAGATGGACGAGGGCGCGATGGGCGCGCGCGTGCAGGCCAGGCTGCTGCGGCATGCGGACCTGGTGACGGTCGAAGGGCTCGAATATGTCGATTACGCCCGGCGCTTCACCGATGCGCCGGTACATTACCTGCCGAATTACGTTTCGCGGGGACCGGATGGACTTTCGAAGCACGCAATGACCGCTCCGACCCGCCTCGTCTTCCTGGCCCGCATCGTGCCGGAAAAGGGCATCGAGACGGCGATCGAGGCGGTGCGGGTGCTGAAAGAAGGCGGGCTCGATGTCCGGCTGGAGGTGCTGGGCCGGGCATCGTCGGACTATGCGAAAAGGCTCCATGCGCTGGCGGCGGGGCTGCCGGTCGCGTTCAAAGGTGCGGTCAATGCCGAACAGGTGCGCGAAACGATCCGCGGCGCGCATTTCTTCATCTTCCCGACTCGCCATGACGGAGAGGGGCACTCCAATGCGCTGACCGAGGCGATGGCGGAAGGGCTGGTGCCGCTTTGTGCCGACAACGGGTTCAACCGCTCGGTCGTCGCCGATTGCGGGCGCGTTTTCGACCGCGAGGCGGACGGGGCGGTTTATGCCACGGCGGTGCAAGAGATCGCAGCGAGCGGGGCGTGGGCCGAACTGTCGCGTCGTACCGCCGAGCGGATCGCGCGGAACTACACGGCTGAGGCAGTGGTACCGGGGCTGATCGAGCGCTATCGCGAAATCATGGAAGGCGGGCGCAAAGCCGCCTAGACCGATAGCCGCTGGTCGATGAAAGGGCGCTTGCCGTTTTTGCTGGCGACGAGCGTGTCGACCTTTTTCGGCTCGAACCGAATGGCGTCTCCGGCCTTGCGCTGGAGGGCGGCGACGATCTCAACGGCCTGTTCGGCCGTGCCGCTTTCGCTCGGCACATACTTCATCACGCAGACCCCCGGCGTGTCCTGATAGAACTGGAACTCCTTGATGCCGTCGAAGAAGGCGGGGTCGGAGGGGGTGAAATCGGTCGACACGATGCGCCGTCCGTCGCGATCGACGAGCCAGGCGGGCTTGCGGCGCGGTGTGATGTTCGACACGCGCATGCGCCAGCTATTCTCGCGCGTGCCGGCGCGAACGAGCGTGGCGCGGTCCTCGGTGTCGTAGCGGATGAAGGGCATGCCGCGGGTGATGAATGAGGTGCCGACGAGGCGCCCTTCGCGGCCAGGCTCGGTGATCGGCTTGCCTTCGTCGTCGACGAGTTCGGCGATACCGTAGAGCGGTTCGCACTCATAGGTGTCGGGCTCGTCCTCGACCTCACCGGCGAAGATCGCCTTCTCGCTCATACCGTAGAAGGGCAGGATGGCGACGTCGCCGAAAGCGGTGCGGATCGTCTCGCGCTGGTGGACGAAAATCGGCTCGGAAATCGGGAAGATGCCCTTGAGCGGCAGACGAAGCCTGCGGCCGGTCGCGAGCATGTGGCGCGCGAGCATCTCCATCGCCGACGGAAAGCCGTGCAGGTAGCGGATGCCGCGCTGGTCGATGAGATCGAGATAGAGGTCCATGTCCTGCGGCGTCATCGGGAAGACGGAAAGGCGCAACTCGCCAAGCGCCGCCTCCCATTCGTGGATGAAGCCCTTGCGATCGTAGAGATAGGCGTCGCGCAGCATGGCGCGGGGCTCGCCGGCCTTAAAGCCGCAGCGGCTCCAGACATGGTGGATGAAGGCGATTTCGCGGACCGAACGATCGCGGTCGAGATAGAAGCCGAACGGTGCTTCGCCGTTCGATCCGCTGGTGTTGCCGGCATCAAGCGCTGATCTGGGAACGGCGAGCGCGTTCATGCCAGCGCCGACGAGATCTTCCTTCGTCAGAACGGGGAGGCGGGAAATGTCCTCTGGCTTGAGGTCAAGGCCGCCGAGAATGCCTCGGTAGAACGGGCTTTTCGACGCGATGGCGAGGAGTTCGGCGAAGGCCCGGCGGCGCTCGGCATCGACGAAGTCGGCATCGTGGACGCTGCGGGCGACATTGCTGCGCCAAGTTCGATAGGCGCGGCCATATTTGAGCGACGTCGGGACCATCGCCATCAGGGGCGCGATCGACCGACGCAAACCGACCGGACTGCCGACATAGGCACTGCGCGCAATGTCCAGAAGGCGCACGATGTTCTCCGCTGCGATGTTTCCTCGCCTCCCGCATACAGGGTTCGGCTTAAAGAAGGTTGAAGTCAGCTTCTCGCAACCGGTCGTTGCATGAACGCTATCAGCATGACGACGATCATGGTGGCGGTCGCCATCTTGGTCGACAAATGGTTGTTGGAGAGCGCGACGATGAAGAAGATCGTGGTTCCGATCGCTGCTGCACGTCCGTTGAGCCGCATGAGGTGAGCGAAAAGGTAGATGACAAGGCCGGCGAAGAACAGCGCGCCCGGTAGGCCGAGCTGGAAGGTCAGGATGACCGGGGTGCTCTCGATGTAGAGGAGGTCGAGCCGGGTCTCGATGATGTTCTGGATGATCGCGATGTCGGTGCCGGCGACGATGTCGCGCCACGAGACGTACTCGAACACCCGGTAGACATCGAGCCGCGCCATCGCGCTCTCGTCGATCAGCCCGCCCTCGAACCGGTCGAGGAAGCCGGCGCCGATAAGGAGGCCGATGGCCGGAAGGGTGGCGATGGCGGCGAAGGCGAGCACCATCAGCTTCATCGACGCCTGTCGCGCCGCGTCGACATTCTGCCAGCGCGTCAGCATCAGGCAGGCGAAGATCGCGATTGCGGCCATGATCGTCGCAGTGCGCGCGCCGGCCGCGGCAGCGCCGATGAGGAGGAGCGCCGCGCCGAGAAGCTTGAACGACAGGCGGAATCGGCTGGCGACGAGAAAGCCGATGCCGGCGGCGAGCATCAGACCCTGGTTGAGCGGATGGCCCATCAGGCCGGTCGGGCGAAAATCGAGTTCGCCGACCTCATAGGGCAGGAACCGTGTTCCCGTCGCGACTTCGCCGATACCGATCAGCGCGCTGGCCATCAAGATCGCAAGTATGATGTGTCCCGCAGTGCGCCGCATCGGCAGAGGCAGCATGAAGAGGATGAGGCCGGCGGCAGCGGCCGCGACGTAGGAGTCGATGAGATAGCCTGCCGAGCCGCCCCGTCCGATGGCGACGAGTGCGATGGCGATGGCGAGCACCCAGAAGCCGAAGAAGAGCAGGGCGCGGAACGGCGCGAGTTCCCAGATTTCGAGCCTTATTGGCCGGAACAGCGGAATGATCGCCGCGACCCCGAGAAGTGCGTAGGTGCCGAAATGGATCTTCTCGTAGATCGCGCCTTTATCGGTCGTGTACTCGACGAACTCGTTCATCAGCGGATTGGTGATGAGGATGCGCAGACAGATCGCACCGAGCGCCATGGCGAAGAGGAAGAGCCAGAGCGACCTGTCGCGTTCGCGGCCGAAGGATGCCGATAAGGCGGCGTCGCTCATCGCGCTCAGCCCCGGATGATCTGCGCGATGACCGGGGCGGACCCGGCGGCGACGGTCTCGCCAACGGTGATTGCGCCATCATGGCGAACGCGACCCGCCGACGGCGCATCGACGATGATCAGGTCGAAATCCTTGCCCGACGCCGCGACCCAGCGCGCGAGATCGATGTCCTCGGCCGGTGCGCCGGTACCGATCGCGGTCAGGCCGCGCGGCAGGAAGGCGAAGCCGGCGGCGTCGACGGTCAGCGCGAATTCGGGCTCGAAGCGGCGCAGCGACTGGACGTCGTTGAGGCCCGGATGACGCTCGAGGCCGAAGGCGGTGGTGAGCGGATTGCTGGTCTGGCCGGCGTCGACCAGCAGAACCTTGCGTCCGCTCTTGGCCGCGGCGATCGTGGTGTTGAGCGCGACGAAAGCGCGGTCGTCGGGATCGTCGCCGGTTATTGCGATGGAGGCGACCGGCCCTGCCGCCGGCATGCGGCCGATCAAACCGGCGAGGTCGAAGAATGCCGGCGCTTCGCGGCGGGTCGCGAGCATCGCCATTTCATCGCCGGTCGCCGAACGACGCGAGAGGCGGAAGACCGGTGGAGCCCCGGCGGGTACGGCGCGGCGGGCGGTGGCCGGCGTCCCTGTCTGGTCGAACTGCTCGCGCAGCATGGCGAGCCCGACGCCGAAGAGGAAACCAAAGGCGAGCGCGCCGCCAGTCATCATGGTGCGCGGCGGGCCGGCCTTTTCGAGCGGGGCGAGGGCGGCGGCGATGATCTGCGGGTTTTCCGGATTGACCGCCTGCTCCTGTTCGGAGAGCTGGCGCGTGCGCAGCAAAAACGCCTCGTAGACGAGCCGGTCGCTGGCGGCGGTTCGTTCAAGCTGGCGCAGCTCGACGCTCGACTGGTTCTCCGCGGTAACCGTCGCGCCCGCAGACTGGAGCTGCGCTTCGAGGCTGGCGAGGTTGGCGCGCGAACGGGCGAGTCGCTGATCGACGGAGGTCGCGAACCGGACGAGCTCGACATCGAGCTGGCGGCTGACGGACTGAGAGCGCGTGCGGGCAAGTTGGTAGGACGGGTGGCGCGCGCCGAGCGAGGAGGCGAGCGTTTCCTCCTCCTCCCGCGCCTCGGCGAGACGTGCACGCAGCGTCACGATGGCGGGTGTCAGATTGGTCTCGGCGACCGAACCGAACGAGCCGGAATCGGCTCGCAGCCGCGCGACTTCGGCCGCGAGCGCCTCGTCCTCCGCGATGCGCGCGCCGACGCGGGTGATCTCGGTGGTGATGTCGGCCAGGCGCTGCTCGCCGATGCGCCGCCCGTCGGCGTCGATGATGTTGTTGGCGACCTTGTAGGCCTGCACGGCCCGCTCGCCGTCCTCGACCCGCTCGCGCAGCCGGTCGAGCTGCGACGAGAGGCCGTCCGCCGCGCGGCCGACGGCGTCGGCGCGCGTTTCGGCACGCTGCTCGACATAGATCGCGGCTATGGCATTGGCGAGCCGGGCGGCCTTTTGCGGGTCCTCCGACTTGACCGAGGCTTCGACGACGAAACTGGCCTCATTGAGCGAGACGTTAAAATTGCGCTGCAGTGCCCGCAACGCCAGCCGTTCTGCGGGAACCGCGCTCGGTGTGGCGGGGAAGAAGGAGGCGACGAAGCCCGGCGGCGGGACGCCGAATTCCGGATCGGTCGCGAGGCCTTCCCGCTCGACGACCTCCATCAGGACCCGGTTCGAGCCCATGATGTAGGCCTGGTTCTGCGCATAGATGAGGGCGGTCTGTTCCGAGCGGCCGTTGGCCGAGAGTTCGCCTTCGAGAACCTGCATGCCTTCGGGATCGACCAGAACCTGCGCGGTCGCCCAGTAGTAGTTCGACATGGCGAGCGACGCGGCGGCGACGACCACCGGAAAGGCGATGGTGGGCACGAGAATCCACAGGAGCCGGCGGCGCAGCGTGCGCAGCAGCGCGGCGAAGTCGAAGATCGTGACCTTGCCGTCGTCCTGGGTGCCTTGCGGCCGGCCGGCGCCCCCGAGTGCCACGTCGCTCATCATGCCTCGCTCGTCGAAAAGGCGCGATGCGCCGTCTATTCCGTGCGCGCAAGGCTAAGTGACAGTCCTTAAGAAGATGTTCACCATGATCAGGCGAGGCGGATACGCGTCGTTAACCCTTCCTTACCCATGTCGTTCTAGGTTTTTGCTGTCGTGGACGCGCGTCCGACGGCTCGAGAACGGACAGAACATGGCAATGGCGCGATTTGCGGACAGGTTTCGGCGCAAGGAACCGGCACCCGAAATACCGGTGCCGGCCGCGCCTGCGTCGCTCCTGTCGGTGGAGCCCGAGCCCGATGCCGCAATGGTGCCGATCGAACCGCAGGCGCCGGCCGCGCCCGCATCGCCGGTCGATCAGCGACCCGCTCTTCTGCGTCGGCTCTCCGGTGAGGAAGCGCGGCCTGCGAAACGCTTCGGGCTGCGCGGCCGAGGCCAAAACGACGATACGATCCTGACGGCAACTCCTTCTTCCCTGCGCAAACCGCGCATCGGAAACTGGCTGGCGCAACTGAAGGGCGGGGGCGCCGCGCCGGAAAGACAGGTCAGCGACGAGATCGACGCGGACGCGTTCGAGGACATTCGCGGCCAGATGGCCGTGTCCGATGCCGACAACCAGACAGGCACCATCGATGGCGCCGAAAAGCGGTTGACGCTCGCCCTCTCGAAAGCCGGGTGGCTCGCTGGTGAAATCGACAAATGCCATGCCGCGCTGGAGCAGGCGCGCGCCTTGATCCGCGACGAGGAATTGAGGCTCGCGCGCCTGCGCGGCCTCCACGAAGGCATGGGCAGCCAGGCGGAGACCGAGCGCGCGGACCTCGATGCCATCCAGCAGACGCTCGACTCGCTGCGGCGGATGGTCGGTCGCCTCGACGAGCCTAGATGATCGTCGGCACCGCGACGCCGTCCATCGTGATCGAGACACCGGAAATGTAGCTCGCTCGCCCGGAGGCGAGGAACACTACCGCATCGGCGATCTCTTCGGGCCGCGCATAGCGGCCGAGCGCGATTCGCGACACGCCGCGTTGGCGTGCTTCGTCGACCGATATGCCTTGCGCCTTTGCGTCGGCGGCCAGCCCCTCGGCGACACGGTCCGTCTCGGTCAGGCCGGGATTGACGGCGAGGACGCGAATGCCGCGGCCGGCATAGGCATTGGCAAGCCCGGCCGTGGCAAGCATCAGCGCTGCATTGGCCGCTCCCCCGGCGATGTGGATCGGCGAGGCGACCTTGCCGCCATTGCCGATGACGTTGACGATCGCGCCCGAGCCGCGCTCGGCCATGCGCTTGACGACCGGGTCGATGACATTGACGTAGCTGAAGAACTTGGCGTCCATCGCGGCGCGATAATGGTCCGGCGAGAGGTCTTCGGCCGGCGTCCGTCGCGCCGAACCAGCGCTGTTGACGAGTATGTCGATCGGTCCGCGGCCACTTTCCGCCGCGCCGACGGCGCGCGCGGCATCCGCGGCATCCGACAGATCGGCCGCGACGAGCCCGACATCGCCGAGGATCGCAGCCGCCTTGTCGAGGTTTGCGCGACTGCGCGAGACGATCGTCACCTTGGCCCCTTCGTCGAGAAAAGCCTTCGCGCAGGCAAGGCCGATCCCTTTCGAGCCGCCCGTGACGAGCACGTGAAGCCCATTGATGCCAAGATCCATATCAAACTCTCCCATGTTGCCTGCGCGCAACCGCCGGGCGATTCGACGGCCGCCTCTGTCCTGAAACTGGATCGCACCTGCATCCAAAAGTGCAAAGTAAGCAACACGGCCAGCTTGTCCATGCAAGCCGGGTGGCGCGGTTGTCGGGCTGCGAACGGAGAGATCGATCGGACGCGGCAGCCTCTAGAGGAGTGCTGAAGGTGGATGGCGCAGCAAGGACTGCAAAATCGCGCTGCTAAAGACTGTTCCAGACGGTGCCCACGGTGTCCCGAACCGTAACGTCGATCGGTCGGTCCGTATCGATGGCTGCGACGGGCGCGCTGCCGTAGTCGCCATTCGATTCCAGTGCCCGGCGGCGCTCGACGGCGTCGGCGTCCGGCCCGCCTTCCTTGCCGCGCTCGCGGTCGCGCGTCAGGCTGGTGCCGAGCGGTGCCTGAAGCTTGACCACGAGGCCCGGCGGCGGCAGGTCGAGGCAGAATTTCTCCTCGAGCCGCATCAACCCTCGCTTGAGCGCCGACCCTGGGCGGGCCTGCTGGGCCTTTGAGAATTGCACGCTGTCCATGCTGCCGACCGTGAGAGACGGATAGCGATCGCAGATGACGATCGTCCCGGCCGTGGCGGCGCGCATCGCCTTGCGCAAAAGGTGGCGACGGTCGTGTGCGAGCATCGCCATGCGCAGCACATAGAGTAGCGAGGGGCTGTTCTCGCGCCGCTCCGGCTTTTCGTACTCGCCCGGTCGCTCTCGCGGGAAGAGACGGCGGGCGAGGGGGATTGCCAGATGGAGGAGCCACGTCGCCGGGGTCGCGGGCGGCTTGCCGGCATGGATGCGCCGCACGTCGAGATGCTCTCCGAGGCGGGTTTGCAACGCCGCGCCGAGCGTAGTCTTGCCGACGGCCTTCGGCCCGACCAGCGCGACCACCGCGCCGCCTGTGGCAAGGGCGAGGTCGCGACGGCCGGTAATGCGCGAGAGACCGAGCGCCGCGATGCGCCGCGCCCTGTCCACGAAGGCCGTGGCACGGCCGACCCGGCGCAAACCCTTCAGCGCATGCGCCACGCGAAAGCCGAGCCGGATGCGCCGCGCGGCGGCGCGCTCCGTCCCGATGGCTGCCAGCAAGGCGTGGAAGAGTTGCTCGTCGATCGCCGGGAACCATGACGCGCAAAGCTTCGCCGCGCGGTCGACGTCGCACTGGCCACGCAACCAGTCGAGTTCGGCCACGACGCCGGCATAATGTCGGCTGACCATCGCGATTTCGGCGAGGCTCGTATGCTTGAGCGCGTTGCGGAGGGCGAACAGGACCAATTCAGCGTCTGCCTGTGGAACCCGCACGCCATCCATGAGGCGCGTGTCGTCCAGGAGTTCGTGCTCGATCGGCAGCCGGTACGCCTTGACGAGACTGTCGCCGGTGACGACCTGCGAATAGGCATGGAGGTGTATCAGCCGTGCCGAATCCGGATCGAGCGCGAAGGCATGGAAAACGCCCGGGTGACCGATCCGGGCGCGCGAGACGGCGAGCTTGAACCCGGTTTCGGCAAGCAATGCGTGGAATGCGCAGGCGTCCCGCCGATCGACCAGGACGTCGATGTCGTCATCGCCCGACAGCGCGTCCGCAAGGCGCATGTTGCTCTTCCAGTGACAGTAGCGGATCGAACGAGCCGCCATTCCGTCGAGTAGCGCGCGGACGACCGGATTGATGGCGGCGCGCGCATCGCGGGTCGGAAATTCGATCAGATTCTCAAGCCGCATGGTCGCCTCTCCCCCGTCGCAGCGAACGTCCGAGCCCGATCGCCATGCCCGGCGGCAGCGTCAGATGGCGCCGGATCGCGACGGCCAGCGTCACGTTGAGCAGCACCGTCGACCCGACCGACGCGAAGGCGGCGCCATGGATGCCGAGGATCGGAACGAGTGCCAGGGCGGCGGCGACGCCGAACGTCGCCGCGATAAGGAAGATTACCGCGCTCGCCCGCTCGTTGCCGGTCATGGTGAGAAGATGCTGCTGCGGTCCGAAAGCCGCGGCGAAGACCTGCCCCGCCATCAGGATCGCGACGATGGGAGCCGCCTCCAGGAAGGAGTGGCCGAGCCAGCCGAGTAGCACCGGAGTGCCCCCCAGAAGCGGAATCGCGACGCAGATGGTTGCGATCAACGACAGGAGCGTCGAGCGGGCGCTCAATGTGCGCAGACCATCGATGTCGGCGCGCGCGTGAAGCGCCGAAACCTGCGGCGCGAAGGCGCTGGCGATCGCCATGCGCGGCAGCGCGGCGAGGAGAGACAAGCCGAAGGCGATGGCAAACAATCCCGCCTCGTGCACGCTGGCGATCATGCCCAGGACAAGCACGCCGGATCTGACGAGGACGTTGTCGGCAAAGAGAAGCACAGTCAGCGGCAGAGCTGGCCCCAGCCATTCGCGAAAGACGGCTTTGGCCCGCGCTTCGGCCAGCGCTTGCGGTCGCAGCAGGCGCAGGGCCGTCAGCGCGAAGGCGAGCGCGGTTGCGCAGCCTGCCGCAAAAGCCAGCACGGCATAGGCGGCATCAGGCCGCCCGAGGCCGAGAAGCGTGGCGCCCGCGACGATGACGAGCACGGTGCCGTCGCGCAGGATGCGTTCCGGCACGAGCGCGACGACGGGTCCGCCGAACGCTCGCGCGCCGGCCGACACCGCCAGTTGAAACGCGATCAAGGGGATGGCGACGGCGCCGATGCGCAGCGCATGGACCAATGCGCCGTCCCCGTCGGCCAGCCGGTCGGCGAAAACGACGATCAGCAGCGCGAACGCCGCTCCAAGTGCAAGCGTGGTCGCCATCGCGCAACGCAGGACGCCGCGGGCCAGCGACCACGCCTCTTGCGCTTCATAGGCGGGCAGGAGCCGAAGAAGCGAAGTGTGGAAGCCGAGCGTGGCGACATAGGCGCAGAGCGTGACCCAGGCGACAACATAGGCATAGATGCCGAACCCCTCCGGTCCGATCGCGCGGGCGATGACGAGCTGGGCGGCATAGGTGATGCCGGCGCCGGCACAAAGGACGCCGAAGGCTCCGGCGCTGGAGGACAGCAGCCAGGAGAGACCGCGTGCACCGAATTTGCCCGACGGGACACGCGCGAGCGTAGCGCTCAAGGTGCGCATGCATCCGCCTCCCGCCGAATGACGTCCAGGGAGCGCACGATGCGTGCCGCATTGGCGCGCGGGCTCGTGTCAGGCCCACTTTCGACACGGATCGCGGTGCGGTTGCGCAAGGCGAGTTCGCGGCCGATCGCATCGGCGATTTCGATCTGGTTGGCGCTCGCCTTCGGTGACATTTCGAACAGGCGTTCCAGGATGGACTGCCGGCCAAGGCGCGCCGCGAGCCGCTGATGAACGGCGCTGCGGGAAATGTCGATCTGCACGAGTGCGCCGGGTTGCGGAAGAAGATCGAGAGCGTCGGCAAGGCGCGAAGGATCGGGGCGGTCGGCAAGAATGACGAGCGACGACAGCGCGCACAGATAGGCCTGGTCGAAGATGACGATCCCCGGGTTCTGCATGGCCTCACGCCATTGTGCGTCGAGCCGGTCGAGATATCGGCGGTAGCGAAGCGCCCAAAGCGGATTGCGGGGCGGATAAAGAGCAAGAAGCCGATCGGCGATCGGCGACCGGGCGGCACCCGATGCGAGACGAAGCGCCTCGGGCAGCTTCGTTGCGCGCGACAGGACGGCGCCGAGCCTGCTGCCGGTCGCAGCTTCGGCCGGTCGGTCGCTGGCGACGATCCGCACCTCGATCCGGTCGTCCGCAAGGGCCTGCGCGAGGGCGCGGGACAGCTTGGTCTTTCCGCTGCCCGCCGGGCCGAACATCTCGACGATCATGGCGAGGCCATGCGCAGGCCTGCCGGCTGCGCTCTCAAGGATGCACTCGCCGGCGTCGCCTGTCCGGGGACGGGAGCGCCTGCCGCCGCAAGCGAGATCTGGACGAAGTCGCCCGGTTCGAGCGCTGAATCCAGATCGGCTTCAAGACGCACGGTCGATGCCGATGCCTGCTGGCGATAGAGGACGACGGTTGGCTCGGCGGCCGGCTGCGCGCCGCTCGGCACCTGGATTCCGGCCAGTTGCAGCTTCTGTTCGATGCTGTGCAGGCGTTCCCGCTCCGATGTCAGCTTGACGGTCGCCTCCTGCAACTGGCGCAGGAAATCCAGTCGCCGCTCGCCGGCAAGGCGCTGAAGGTCGCGCGTCAGTTCCTCGCGGTTGCGCCGGACCTGCATCAGTTGCGAACGGGTCTGCAGGAGCCGGGTGGACGACATCAGGAGTGCGCGCCGGGCATCGGTCACGCGTCCATGGACGACCGTGCCCTGCGTCAGGAGGTCGCCCGAGCGGGCAAGCTCGGCAGTATCGACCGCGACGCCTTCTTCCTCGTTTTTCTGCTGTTCGGTCAGCACCACGATATGCTCGTCGGCCTGGGCGATCGATCGTTCGAGATGCTCCTGCTGCGCGCTGAATTCGGCACGCTCGGTTTCCCGATAAGCCGTCTCGAAAGCGAGGAGGGCGTCGAGATCGGCCTCGGCGGACGGCGACGGCGGTATCGCGTTCGCATCGAACGGTGCCTCGCCTTCGAGTTCGCCGTCGAGGCGCCAGATACGGACGTGCTGGGCGGCGAGGGCGAGCCAGGCGGTCACATAGTCGCTGCGCAGGCCGGACACATCGAAGGTCGGACCGGCTGCCGCTGCCAGCAGCGGCAAGGTGCCGCCAGCCGAGGCGATCGCCTGGCGCACGGTCATCTGCGGGCGGAAGGGGACCTCCCCGGGCCGGGCGACGTCGCCGCCGATGGCGACGGGCCGGTATTCGACGATGGAGACGGCGATGTCCTCGCGCTCGACGGCCCGCAGATATTCCCTGCCGTCATTGGCGTGAAGCCGCAGCACCTTGCTGGCAAGAATGGTCTGGATGCGGTCGCGTACGGCCGCGATTGTCGCGTCTGCGGCCTCGATCGTTCCAACCAGCGGAAAGGTGAGTGTCCCGTCGAGTTGCAGAGGGGCGCGCAGACCGAGCTGCGGCGTGCCGGCAACGGACATCTCGACGATGTCGCCGGGGTGAAGGCGATAGTCGGCGCCTGTCGCGGCGCCGGCAGCAAGCAGCGCGCCGCCCAAGACTGCCAGTCGCGCGCGGGAGGAAAGGACGAACCGCATGGCTTCCTCCTTCAGCTTGCAAAGCTCAGTTGCGGACGCACCCGGCCGACCGACAGCCGCTCGCGCCACCACTCGGCCGTGCGCTCAAGCCCGGTCCGCAGGTCGACCGCGGGCCGCCATCCGGTCGCGGTATGAAACCGATCGGCATCGGCGACAAGGGCACGAACTTCGGAATTGGCGGGGCGGGCCCGCTCCGCGTCGCGCTCGACCGTCTTGCGGCATCCGGTGACCTCGCAGATCAGATCGACAAGGTCGCCGATCGTGATCGCCTTGCCGCTGCCCGCATTGTAGGGGCGTCCGAATTCGATGCTGTTCGACAGGCCGATCTCGGCGAATGCGGCCGCCGTGTCCTCGACGAAGGTGAAATCGCGCCGTGGGCTGAGATCGCCGATGCCGATGCGACCGGCGGCCGGATCGAGGATCTGGCGGATCACGGTCGGAATCACCGCCCGCTCGCTCTGGCGCGGGCCGTACGTGTTGAACGGACGCAGGATCGCGACCGGCAGGTCGTGCGAGCGCGTGAAGCTCTCGGCAAGCATGTCGGCTGCGATCTTCGTCGCCGAATAGGGGGACTGCCCCTGCAGGGGATGGAGCTCCGAGATCGGTTCGAACAGGGCCGTACCGTAGACCTCGCTCGTCGAGGTATGGATGACCCGCAGAACGCCGGACCGTCGCGCGGCCTCGAGGACGTTGAGCGTGCCGGTTACGTTCGTATCCACATAGGATTGGGCGGCGACATAGGAATGGGGGATGGCGATGAGCGCCGCCAGATGGAAGACGACCGCCATGCCGGACACGATCTGCTGCATGAAGGTGGCGTCGCGCACGTCGCCGCGAACGAGGCGGAGCTCGGCGCGGATGCGCGGGTCGATCTCGTCGATCCAGCCATGCGTGTCGAACGAGTTGTACAGGCAGAGCGCGGTGACGCTGGCGCCGCGCCGCACCAGTTGCTCGGTCAGATGCGAGCCGATGAAGCCATCGGCTCCGGTAACGAGCACCTTGAGGCCGCGATAGGTCTCGGGGCAACGGAAGGGACCGCCGATTGGTTCGTGGACGTTCATGGCTGACCGCCCTCCGTCGTCGCCATGCCCGGCATCGGCGCCGACCTGACGGACGAGGCATTCAGGCCGACGACCGCCAGGATGCCGACCACGATCCATTTGAAATCGGTATAGAGCGTGCGGTCCCGATAGTAGCGCAGGTCGAGGCCGGCCTTGGCCGGGAACAGCACCTCCCGGTAGAAGCGCGTCGGCTCGGCGTTGACGGGGAAGAGGCTGCCTTCGTTGCGGAAGGCGACCTGGCTCGGCCCGAGAATGCCCGGACGATGCTCTAGGATCGAAATGGTCGTCGCATCGAAGCAGTCGGCGAAGTCGAGGCTTTCGGGTCGCGGGCCGACGACGGACATGTCGCCGCGCAGGATGTTGTAGAATTGCGGCAGCTCGTCGAGCTTGGTGTCGGCTAGGAGCCTGCCGATGCGCGACATCCGTGCGTCGTTCTGCATCGTCAGCGGCAAGCCGGCGCGCGTTTCGCGTGTCGCGAACTTGCGGAACTTGTAGATCGTGAAATGCCGCCCACCCTCGCCGAGCCGGACCTGCCTGAAGAAAATCGGCCGACCGCATTCGGCAATGATAGCGACGGCGATGGCGAGAAAGAGCGGCGCCAGCACCACCAGCGCAGCACCGGCGATCACGACATCGAGCAGTCGGCGCAACCTGGCGTCGAGATATGGTTGTACGCGCATGATCGATCCCCCGTCATGAATGTTTGAGCGCACCTGCAAGGCTGGAGACGACCATCTCGACGTCAGTGGCCTGCATGCGCGGATGGAGAGGCAGGCTGAGTTCGCATGCGGCGAATTCCTCCGTCACCGGAAGCCGGACGTCGCGAAACCTGCTGGCGTAGTAGGAGAGCGTGTGGACGGGGGGATAGTGGATGGTCGTCTGAATTCCCTCCCCGGCGAGCCTGCCGATCACGGCATCGCGATCCGTTCCGGCGGGCAGCACCACCGGCATGATGTGATTGGCCGAGATCGCGCTTTCGAAAAATGGCACGCCGATGTCGGGGCAATTGCGCGCGAGCTCGTGCCGATAGGACGAGGTCAGTGCACGGCGTGTGGCATTCCAGGCCGGCAGGTGCGCGAGCTGGACGAGGCCGATCGCGGCGCGCAGCTCGTCCATGCGATAGTTGTAGCCCAGCATGGAGACGTCGTAATGCGGCGTCCGCCCGTTCAGCCGCTGGCGCATGTCGAGCGTCATGCCGTGGCCGCGCATCTGCTTGACCTTCGCGAGGACGGCAGGATTTGCGGCCGTGACCATGCCACCTTCGGCGGTCGTCATGTTCTTGTTGCCATAGAAGCTGAACGCCGTCGCATCGCCGACATGGCCGACGCCTCGCGCACCGACCGCGTGGGCAGCATCCTCGATGATGACGAGGTCGTGCAGATCGGCGAAATTGCGCCAGTCCTCGGCATGGGTGAGATAGCCGGCATAGTGCATGAGGATGATGGCGCGCGTTCGCGAATTGACCTTGGCATCGGCATCGCTCATCGAGATCAGCGGAGTATCGAGCGCCGCGATGTCGACGAAGACGGGCTTCGCGCCGACATAGAGAACGGCGTTCGCCGTCGCCACGAAGGTGAGCGAGGGCACCAGCACTTCATCGCCCGGGCCGATGCCGAGCGCATCGAGGATCAGATGAAGCGCGGCCGTGCAGGAATTGACGGCGACGGCATCCTCGACGTCATGCGCGTGCGCGAAGGCCTCTTCGAAGGCCCGGACCTTCTGCCCCATCGTGATCCAGCCACCGTCGAGAACGGCGCGGACTGCGTCCTTCTCCTCGTCGCCGAGAATGGGTTCGGCCACCAGAAGGTTCGGCGCCGGCGCCCGCATGGGGGAGGGACCAGATGGAGAAGCCGTCTCGACCGTCGCGCCGATCGACGGCGGGACAAGGGGGGCCGACCGGCCATTTTCGATGATCTGTTCGGTATCCATCATTCACTCCGCCGCCACCTGTTCGGGCGCGATGGCGTGCTCGAACGCCGGCAACTGGTCGTCCCAGCTCAATTGTTGGGCGCTCTGGAAATCCTCGACCCGCCCGATGTCGAGCCAAAGCCCCTCATGCGGGAAACTGAAGATTGGCAGGCCCCGGCCCAGCATGCACAAGATGAGATCGTCGAAGCCGAACGGGATTCCGCTCGGGATGTGCTTCATGATCTTCGGGTCCATGCAGTAGATGCCCATGCTCATCAGGTTGGACAGTACCGGCTTTTCCTTGAAGCCGACGATGCGCCCGCCGATCTGCTCGATCACGCCGAATTCCATCTTGGTATGGCGGCGGGCCGAGGCGACGGTGACGAGCCCGCCAAAGGAGCGGTGACAATCGGCGAAGGCCGTGATGCTCAGGTCGGTCAGGATGTCGCCATTGATGACAAGGAAGGTCTCGTCGAGCTCGTCGCGCAGGAGGCCGAGCGGCCCGATCGTTCCGAGCGGCTCGCGCTCCTCGGTATATTTGATCCGCATGTCCCACTGGCGCCCGTCGCCGCAGAAACTGCGGATCAGATGGGCGAGGTAGCCGGTGGTGATGTAGACGTCCTGGATGTCGTTGCGGCGCAGCCAGCGCAGCAGCAGTTCCAGCACCGGCTTGGTTCCGACCGGCATGAGCGGCTTGGGGAGGACCATCGTATAGGGCCGCAATCTCGTGCCCATACCCCCGCATTGAATCACGACTTTCATGTTCGCCCTCCCTGCCGTTCGATTGCCATTCTGCGGAACGTTGAATAGTTCGGCCGCAGTTGTTGATTTGTTGAAGCGGCATTCGAAGATGATGTTTTTACTTCAAAATATACCGTACAGAAATTGCCAATAAATGGGCAATACAGATAATGACTAGTATTAAATCGAAATTCTAAAAAGTATTAAGACATTTATGGAGGGACTACCTCCAAATAGTATTTGTCTTGGCGCCTGTCTCATGTGGAATGTAACCTTTGCCGCGTCGTTTGCATGCTGACGACCGCGCGCGGACTTCGGGCTTCGGGGACGCATCATGTTGCGTGAGGGTCTGTTCGCATTGGGGCTGGTGCTTTACCCGGCCACGCAGTTGAGGATCGGCGGCCTGCCGATCGGCCCGGGCGAAGCGTGTCTTTTCGGCTGGATCGGCCTCACGAGCCTCGAACGCCTGCTCGTGCCGCGCAGCGTCGGCCCGGTCGTCTTTCGGGTCGCGTCCTTCTGGTTCATCTTCGCCCTTTCGCTCTCGCTGGGAATGGTGGTCGGCCTCCTGGTCGAACCCTTTCACGACCTTCCCTCCATCGCCCACGACGTCGTCGCCTACAGCCTCCTGATCGCGATCAGCATGCTTCTGGCGCTTGATCTGGACGACCCGGTCCGCCGGCTGCGCACCGCGCGGCTGGTCGTGTTCTGCGGCGTCGCGGTGCTGACAGTGCAGCTTGCGGACGGCTTCGGCGTATCCGTCGTGCCCGGAACAGATCCCTGGTTCTTCGATCGCTTCCGCGGCTGGTCGCTCGATCCGAACCAGCTCGGCCTCATGTGCGCGACGCTGACGCTGCTATCGATCTATCTCGTCGAGAAGAGCGATCGTGCCGGAGAACGGATTCTGGCGGCGAGCGCGGGCGTCATGGTCTTCGGCGTCGGTCTCCTGACCAAGAGCGATTCCTACGTGGTCTGCGTCTCGCTCGCCGCGCTTGCGCTGATCGCGACCGGCGCGTGGACCATGCTGTCGAGGCCTTCTGCGAACCATCGCCTCCGCGACGCGCTGATAATCTTCGCGTTGCTTGCGCTGCCGGTGGCGGCGCTTGCGCTGGCCCCGTTCGCACGAACGATGTTGGTCTATGTGCAGACGCAGTCGACCGCGGTCTACGAGGACGATAACCAGGGCGACACGCGCCTCGGGCTGTGGACCGAGGCGATCGAAAAGGGACTTGAGGCAAATCTCGTCGGTTTCGGCCCTGGCGCCCATCTAACCAGCAAGTCCTACAAGCGGCCGCCGCCCGACAAGTTCGAGGCGCACAACACGGTGCTGGATCTCTTCACCCAGGGCGGCGTGGTGGCGGTGCTTCTGTTTGCCTGGCTCTGCCTGTCCGCCTTTACGCGATGCTGGCGCGCCGGATTGCCGTCGCTGGCCGCACTTGCGGTCGGCTTCACGGCATTCTCGATGTTCCATTTCGTCATCCGCCATCCGATCTTCTGGTTCGGGATCATGCTGTGCCTGCTGGAAACCGCACGCGTCGGCGTCGCCGCCCGCAGCGATGCGCCGCATCCCATGGGAGCGCGCGCATGAGGCCCGTCAACGCCGACGTCCCTCCGTTTCGCTTCGTCGCTACCGTGCTGCGTCGGCGCTGGCTTCTGGTCCTTGGTGCCGGCGCCCTCGGCGCAGCGGCAGGGATCGTCGTGGCGGCGGTCGTTCCGCCGACCTACACGGCCAAGGCACAGCTCGTCATCGACGCGCAGGCCGCCACGATCGGCAACGTGATCGACGACGCGGCGGTCGACACGCGCGTCGAGATGCTGATGTCCGATGGTCATCTGCGCCAGATGCTGAAGAGCCTGGCTCACGCCGCGAACCCCGCCGCCTCGACCGATACGGTCCCTGCACCATCGATGACCGATCGCATCGAGCTTTTGCGCACCAAGCTGATGGCGCGGCTGGCACCCTTCACCGGCGCCTCCGGCAGCGTGGCCGTGCCGCCCGAGAAACCGGAAACCGATCTCGCCGCGCTGAGCCTCGATGATCTTCAAAAATCAATCAACGTCTACCGGGAGCGTCGCTCGCGGGTCATCTCGGTGACCTATCGCTCGCGCGATCCCGTCGCTGCGGCAGCCATGGCGAATACGGGCGTCGAGGTCTATGTCGACGACCTGCGCAGCCAGAGGGCGAAGTCGCGCCTCGATTCGCTCCGGCGGCTCGAAGAGCGCATTCCCGAAGCGAAGGTGGCGATGGAGGCGGCCGAAGGTACGCTGCGCCGCTTCGCGTCCGCCCACGGCCTTCTGGCAGATGGGGATGCCGGCGACGAAGATCTGCGCATAGCCGAGATCAATCGCCAACTCGCCATCGCGCGCTTCGACCTGGCGGAGCGAAGCCACGGGCCCGAAGCGACGAAAGGTCCGGGAGGGGATGGCGACGCGGACTCCTCCACGTTCCAGACAACTGCGCGATCGGGTCCGATGCCACTCTATCCGCTCGGCATCGCGGGTCATCCCGGAACCCTGGCCGGTATGGCCGCACCCTTCGCTGCGAGCGCCGGCCGACCGGAGACTGCAACGGACGCGGCTGGCGCCGACATGCCCGACTCCGACGTTCTGGCAGCTCGTGTGCGCTATCTGGAGCGCTGGCAATCGCGGCTGCAGTCGGTCCGTGCGCAGACGCTGGAAGCCGAGCTCGCCTATCGCGACCTCGTACGAAATGCGGCTTCGGCGCTGCAGGTCTATGACGCGCTGCTGCGCCGCCAGGCTGACCTGCTGACCCAGGAATCCCGGCCGCCCGAGGCACGCGTCCTCTCGCTGGCGGCGCCGCCTGAAAAACCGAGTTCGCCCGACACGCTGCTCTTCATTCTTCCTGCAACGCTCTTCGCCTGCCTGAGCGGCGGGCTCGTCGCACTCATACTCGAACGCGGCAATCATACGCTGCGAAGCCCAAGCCTCGTCGGTGCGGATGGCCGATCGCCCGAAACCGTACTGTTGCCCCATGTCGGCCGGCTGTCGGGCCAGCGGGGAGCTTTGGCGCGTCTCGCCCAGCCCTTCTCGGCATACACAGGTGCGGTACGCCTCTTATCCGCGCAGATGACGACGGAAACGGGTCCGGACGGCGAGGAATCCTGCATCTGCCTCGTCACGTCGAGCGGGCCCGGGGAAGGCAAGACCACGCTTGCAATTTCGCTCGCCGCCTATCTGCGCACGATCGACCGCAAGGTGCTCCTCGTCGACATGGATTTTCGCCGTCCGGGGCTGGCGCCCGGCTTCGATGCGGCGCGCGGGAACGGCATTCTCGACCTTCTGCGCGGCACGCCGCCAGGCGACGTCATCGCGCGCCACGAAGGCTTCGGCATCGACTATCTGCCGCTGCCGGTCGACCGGATCGACCCCATGCTCGTTCTCGCGGATCGCGAACTCGACAGGGTCATGCGGGACTTGCGCGGCCAGTACGACGTCGTAATCATCGACGGCTCGCCAATGGCGGGGACGGCCGACGCGCGGCTCATCCTGCCGCTGGTCGACCGCGTCGTTCTCGCCTCGCGCTGGGGCCGCACTCTGATCGAGGATACGCGCACCGCACTTGCGCGCCTGCACGACCTCCAGATGGCCGGGCGCACGGAACTGGTCATGACCATGGTTCCTCTGCGCCGGTACGAGCGTCACCATTATCGCGAGATCAACTGAAATGCCTGCCGGGTAACCAACAATAAGTACCCCGGAATAGAGCATACCCAGATTTGGAAAAGTCGAGACATAATCGATCTATATTTTGGCGGCAAAATATTCGCAAATCAAGCGGGGGACGCAGATGGATTATCCTGCCGATGACAATGTTCGAATATTGCGAACGGGTGCGCCGGCACGGCCGGCCAGATTGCTGCTGGTGACCTCGGACGACCCGATCTACGTCATCGAATTCTTCCGTTGTCCGTCGTCAGAACATTCGGCACAACTCGCGGCGTAGATTAGCGGAGTGCGGACCTCGTCAGGGGGTTGATGTTAGGCGGCGAACTTGCGGTGCTGCAAGCGCCGATGTTCGATGGTCTGTCGC